>CAYLRL010000058.1:7016-31133 GCA_964385875.1 uncultured Syntrophales bacterium | reverse complement strand
CTCCTATCCAAAAGGCGTAAAGATATCCGATAAACAAATGAAGGAAATCCGACTCCACCGCCACGACTTCCACGGAGATTGCAACTATATCATCCGCCCGAGAAGCCCTTAACCTGATACTGTTATTTGCTGACATACCCTAAGCATCACACGCGCCGTGAAGACATTGAAAGAAAGCGGTCGGTTAAGCCAGGAAGGCCGCGTGCTCATCGTCTCGGGCGAGGAAGTGGCCTGACGAACGGTCCATAGTCACCCGCAATACGCGCCGCGTCGCATCCGTCACCGGAGCGAATCGACTCCGCCGAATACCCGCGATCCAAAGAACTGTGTCGTCCATTACGAGCGTTGGAACCACTGACCGTCGCCGGCGTGGAATTTTCTCGTCGACCAGTACATCCGCGAGCTTTTTGGTTCCCTCCATTCCCCAGGGCTCTATTCGGTCCCCCGGTCGGGGCGACCGGACCGTCAGCGGAAACGGCGCAGCGTCCGCGTCAAAGAAGACGCGCTTTTCCGAACGGTAATCCGTCCGGTCGTCCGCATTCCGTGGCCGGAGATCGAAGTGGAGCGTAACGCCGGCCTCGTCAAGGGTCACGGTCCCCGGGCCGGTCACGCGGACGAACATCTCGCCGGGCGGGCCCGTGTCGTCCCCTTTTCTCAGGCGAATTCGATCGTATTCCCAAGCGGCCGCCACGCCCGCCGGGAGGGGCAATTTCGCCGATGGATTCGGGCCGCAGACAAGGTCCAGGAATCGCTCGGCATGCTCGCGCGTGAACCGGGCATTCGGCCCCGCCGCTTCATAGAAGGCTCGGACAACGACCCGAGCGGACTCGGCTCGGCCCGCGCGGCGGAGCTCGTCCCTGCTCAGATCCACACCGTCCGGCCGCGGTGTCACCGCCTTTTCGTAGAGCGCGTTCGCACGGCGGTCCAGCGCGTCGTTCTCTTCTCGTATCAATTCGATGGTCCGAGAGAGCGGCTCGTCGAAGGCGGGAAAACGCTCTCGGATGACGGGGAAGATTCGATTCCTGATGAAGTTGCGGTCCGTGTCCGACGTCGTATTGGTAGGATCAAGGCGATATTCGAGGCCCTCCGCGTCGAGAAAAGCGATGATCTCGTCTCGCGTCGCGTCGATAAACGGACGGATAATGCGTCCCCGAACAGGGGGAATGCCTCCGAGACCGGCCAGGGAAGAGCCTTTCAACACTCTCAGAAAAAATGTTTCCACGGCGTCGTCACGGTGATGCGCGGTTGCGATAAGGTCGGCTCCCGCTCGCTTCCGAGCCTCCTCGAAGAACTCATATCGTTGAACTCGCCCCGCCTGCTCGACGCTCATTCCCTCGCGCCGCGCGAACTCCCGCACATCCCGGCGGTCACAATACGCCGGGACACCCAATCGCGCGCACATTTCCCGGACGAATTCCGCCTCCTCGTGTGACTCGTCACGAAGCATATGATCCAAATGAGCCGCAGCGAGCGTGAAACCAAGGTGCGATTTCAATCGATCGACCGCATGGAGCAGCGCTGTCGAATCCGGCCCGCCCGAGACGCCGATCAGCACTCGACTTTCCCGCGCAATCATGCCGTAGCGGTCGATCGCGCCGCGCGCGGTCGAAATGAGTCGATTCGTCGGAGAGGGAGACGTCATGAGGACACAGCCCCGCACGGACGCGCCGGATCACCGCCGCGCCGAAGGATACGACTATTCTCTAGCATGTTTCGAGAATTCCCGGCTACTGTCGAGAATCAACGCCGGACCATGGAACCCGTTGCGAGGTTCAATACAGGCGCGCCTTCATAGGAGGAACTTGGGATTTCCCCCCGACGCTCTCCCAGAGGGAGCGGGGATACGACTTATCCTTATGGTTCACCGGGCTTGAGGCGGCTCTGCGCCCGGTGAGAATGGAGGGGGAGACTCATCTCCCCCTCCAAGCCTCCCCCATCGAGATATCAACGGCTTATCGCTATCCCGGTGAACGTTTACGACTTATCCGCGTTCCTGCCGGGCTTGTTCGAGCGAGGCGGGCATATCCTCGACGAACCGACGGATTTCATCCCGCACGCGACGGTAGTGATTCAGCGCTTCTTCTTCGCTACCGGCATCGGCCGCAAGCGCGGGAGGATCGTCGAATCCCGCGTGGATCAGCTTTGTGGGGCCTGGAAAGAAGGGACAGGCTTCACGGGCGTTGTCACAGACGGTAACCACATGGTCGAACCCCTTATCGCCCAATGATTCGATGCTCTTCGCCTCGTGTCGCGAAATATCGACGCCCGCCTCGGCCATGACGTTCACCGCGCGGGGGTCGATGTCCCTGAGGGAAACGCCTGCCGAAAACGGCTCGAACAGGTCGCCTTTAAGCCGCCTGGTCCAGGCTTCCGCCATCTGGCTGCGACACGAGTTGCCCGTGCAAAGAAACAGAATTTTCAACCTCGGGGCCATATGATTTCGCCTCCCTCAAGCGGCGCGGCGGGTCCCGGGCCTCGGGCCTCGGGACAAGCCGGCCGATGACTCGAATGCGGTGCAGTTCCGCTTTCTAGCGCGCGCCCAGGCCGCGGCTCCAGCAGTACTGCACAAATTGCTTCACGTGGGCAGGAGCGGACGCGTCGTGATAGAGATGAAAGAATCGCGTCAGAGGATACGAACGTCTGTTGAAAATCTCGTCTTGCGGTTTAAGCCCCACGGACGTGTCCGACATTTTGATTGCCAGAATCTTCACGTCCGCCTCCAGGGCTTTGTTCAAGGGCGCGAAGGTCACCGCCCCCGGGCGCCGCTCAACTTCCAAAAGCGTGCCTTCATAGTAATTCTTCACGACCGCGTTCTTAGCAAATGGACGATATACCAACACATTCTCCCGCATGGTCATGGCCGTTCCCGACTTCAGGGTGGGTCGAACTACAACTTCAATCGGTTTATCGGGCCCACCGAGATCTTTCCAGGACGTGTAATCTCCGGTGAAGATCTTTCCCAACTCGTCAAACCGTATCTCATCGATTGGATTGCTCTTGTTGACCACAATCGCGATGCCTTCCACAGCCACGGGCGTGTCGACCAACCGAATCCCGTTATCAATGAAATCCCGGGCTTCATGAGGATGGATTCGCCGTGAAACCATCGCGATGTCCGCCTCGCCGGCCTTTAAAGCGCGAAGTCCCACTTGGCTGCCGTGGGCTTCAACGCTTACCTTTACGTCGGGGTGTTCCTTCATGAAATCCTGGGCCCATTGCCGGAGGAGGCCCTCCATGCTCGTCGAACCCCGCACCGTGACAATCGCTTTGTCCGCAGCGGACGACGTAAGCGCCATACCGCTGAGAAGCAACGCGGCAATCGCCGCCATCAACCATGTTCCAGCTCTCTGCCCGACCATGACCGGTTACCCTCCCCTCACTCAAGGCTGAGCGCGCGTGTTGTCGGCAAATCTCCGGAGCGCCTGCTCTATAACGCGATCCCATCCGCGAAGTCGCGCCCGGCAGATTCGCAAACGGAGATCAAAACGGACTCTGTTCGTCTCGTTCTTTCAGCCAATCCTCGATACGAGCGCGGATTTGGTCTCGAACTTCACGGAATTTGTCGAGCTTCTCCTCCTCGGAACCCTCGAATCCCTCGGGATCTTCAAACGGCCAGTACGCGTGGTCCCCAAAACCGGGGAAGATTCGCGGACAATTCTTCTGCGCGTGCTCACAGACAAAGATGACATACGCGAAGATGTATCGACCGATAACGCTGTTGACATCCGTGGGCTTCTGACTGCCGATGTCAATTCCGACTTCCTCCATCACCTTGATCGCCAGGGGATGGATCGGCTTCGGCTCCATGCCTGCGCTCAACACTTCATACCGACCCGGCGCGAGATGTTTGAGAAATCCTTCCGCCATCTGGCTCCTGCAGGAATTGCGCGTGCATAGAAATAGGACCTTCACCTTACCAACCATAAAGGGGCTCCTTTCCGCTTGGAGCGCGCTTCGCCGGCACAAGCGGTCGAAAGGCGCCCGGAAAACCGATCGAACAATTCTTTCCTATTAATCCTCACGTTCGAGTGAGATTACCGTAAGAAATGAGTTTGGACTCCGTACACCCCGAAATCACAAACCGATGCCCATGTCGAAAAAGGGCGGGCTCAAGGCTACGCAAAGGCCCGTCAGCGTCAACAATGCCCCGGCCGTCTGCTTGATCGCCGCATTCACGGTGTGCAACCGTTCGGAATTCAAGAGACCGCGCGCCCCTCCCGCGGATGCAACCGATCAGCAGCGGAACCATAACGAGCACGCACCGGATTCAGCGCGGTCCCCCCCCATCGAGATATCAACGGCTTATCGCTATCCCGCTGAACGGTTACCCCTTGCTTCAGGCTACCGGAAACGGATGCCCGTCCCCGGAAATGGGCGGCGCGGAATGTTTACCCCGACATCCACGCCTTGAGATCCTTCTCCTTCGGCAGCTTGCCCGCAACCTTGACGTCACCGTCGATCACGAGCGCCGGAGTCATGAAGACTCCATAGTCCGCGAAGCTCTTCATGTCTTCAACTTTTGTCACATCCGCGTCCAAGCCCTCTTTTTCGACCAAGGACCGAACCATGTCGTAGAGCTTGTTACATTTGGCGCATCCGACGCCGAGAATTTCAACCTTCATGACAGTTCCTCCGTCTTGTTGGTTTGACGCCGCGCTCTTTCGCCCGGCGTCACGTCAACCTCCGAAAAACGAGCCGTAAATAAGCCCCGATATCGTGGCCATAACACAGACCAGCGAAATGAAGACCGCTGTCTTCTTCGCGCCGATCACGCTATAGATGACAAGCATATTCGGCAGCGACAACGCGGGACCCGCAAGCAGCAACGCCAACGCGGGCCCTTTCCCCATTCCGCTTCCCAAAAGCCCCTGCACAATCGGAACTTCCGTGAGCGTCGCAAAGTACATGAACGCCCCCGCCACCGAAGCGAACGCGTTCGCCTGCAGAGAGTTACCCCCCACCGCCTGCGCCACCCAGTGAGACGGGATAATCCCCTGACCCTCCGGTCGACCGAGCAGAAAACCGGCCACGAGCACTCCCCCGAAGAGGAGCGGAGTGATCTGCTTGGTGAACCCCCAGGATTCCTCAAACCATTCTTCCGGTTCGCCCTCCGTCGTGAGAACCGCCCACGACAGCGCGACAACCCCCACGACGAACGGTATTTCATAGATATCCGGAAACAGGAAGGCCGACAACCCTGTCGCGCTCGCGCCCGCGGCAATTTTCCACGGCCGTATCTCGAACCAGGCGACCAGCGCGAACGCAAAGGCCGCGGCAAGAATCGAGGTCACAATCCACTTCGACGAGTAGATCACATACCAGAGCCCCTCCGCCTGATCCGGCCGACCCCAGTTGGCGAAAACAAGAATCCCGATCATCAATGCGAAGAAGATCGAGGTCTTCCACAACGGCCGCTCATCATCCCCCTCCGGCTCGGGCATGCACAACGCCGCTTTCTCGCGCTCTTCCTTGATAAAGATCAGATGCATGAGCAAGCCGATGACTACACTGAAGGCAATAGCGCCGACCGCACGCGCGATTCCGAGTTCCAAACCGAGTATTCGAGCCGTCAGGATTATCGCCAGCACATTGATGGCCGGTCCCGAATAGAGAAACGCCGTCGCCGGCCCCAATCCCGCGCCTCGACTCGATATGCCGGCGAACAGCGGCAGCACCGTGCACGAACAGACGGCGAGCACCGATCCCGAAATCGACGCGACCGGATAACAGACATACTTCGGCGCAGAGGGGCCGAGATACTTCATCACCCCTTCCTGGCTCACGAAGACCGCAATAGCCCCCGCGATAAAGAACGCCGGTATGAGACAGAGCAGCACGTGCTCACGCGCGTACCATCGCAGCAGTCCAAAGGCCTCGACTATGGCTGTCTGGAATCGGTCGCTGCCGACGGGCAGGAAATAGGCGATGAGGAACACCCCGATTCCTATCGTAAGGGCCTTCCATTCTTCTTTTAGAAACATGACACTTCCGCCTTTTCAAAGGAAATGCGGGCAAAAATTGCCCTGGAGCGCCGGACGATTCCGAACCCGCGGTAGGCGGCCGGCGCGGCCGAGCCGACCATGTTTCGGCCCAAAGCCGACCTTGCGCCGACGGCTTGCCCGAGACCCGAAACACCGGCCGACGTGTGACGAGAGTACGATTCGTTCCCGAGACGTTCCCGACCTTGCGGTCGGTGTCGGGAAGCCGGTAAAAATGAGGGAAACTCCCACGGCAATAATCGGCGCCCGAGACGCTTCCCAAGGAGAAGGTTCAACAAAGGCCGGACCTGTGCGGAGCGGCCGTCCTCAGCGCGTTTCAATACGTTCGCGCCGGGTCGAGCACAATCAAGCATTGGATATTTCCTTGGTTCTTGAGACATGTTGTAACCGTTCACCGGGATAGCGATAAGCCGTTGATATCTCGATGGGGGAGGTTTGGTCCGACGGCGCCCGATACAGGACGAGTCGCCCATGCCGCAGAGCGACTAGACCATTTGGCCAAATCCTCACCGTCCGCAGTCGCTTCGCTGCGTATCCCGCCTCGATAACCGCGCCCCGCGTGGCAATCCGCGTTCGCCGACCCCGGCTGAATTGAAGGTCCATACTTCTTTTGTTCGTCGGAGCATGTTCATACGGCGCCTCGGCTCCTCGGCGGCGGCGGCCGGTCGTGCAGGTGCGGCAAACCTGCGGAAATCCTTTCTCGGCCGGCGGCACGGATGGTGTAGTCGTCGAAGATTGTTAGTTTTCCGCCGTTGGGTCAAATGGCCGGTCTCTCCAATAACCTTTACATCGTCGGCGGCGGCGGCCGTAGCGGAGCGACCATTTGACCAGTTGGTCAAATGGTTCATTTGTGCCTCCGTGGCGCCCCTTCGGCCTTCATCCTCGCCCGACTCTCCTTCATCCGAGACGTCATCTTCCGTCCTCATAAGCTCTTTTCCGCAATTCCCCGCCGCTGCGCTGCCGCCCATCGCGCCCACCCCTTTCAGCATTCGCACGCAGCCGCCTCCGCGTGTTCCATGATTGCCCGGCGGCCGTTGAACTGATTGAGAAGAACTCCTTCCACGCAGCGGGTGAAGTCGATCGCGCAGGACATGGAGAGCGCGTAATACACCTTCATGCCGGCGCGGCGATCCGTGACGACACCCGCTTGCTTGAGCACGGTTAGGTGTTTTGAAACATTTGATATATCCGTCCCCACATGCTCCTGGATGTCACATACGCAGCGCTCGCCCTTTCCAAGAAGTTCGATGATGCCGAGCCGGACGGGGCTGCCCATAGCTTTGAAAACATCGGCTTTCAGTCGGAGTCGTTGGATTTCTTCAGGGGTCATGGCCATGCCTCGCCTATTTGGCAATTTGATTATTTGGTAAAATGGTAGCCAAACCCGGTCCACTTGTCAACACCTTATTTCCTCATCGGGCGCCGGACGCCGTCCCGTACCTCCCGTCCGACCTCCACCGCGTTTCCTTTATTGAACCGGCTGCGGTCGCAGCGGGGGTTCATCATCGGTTTTCTCCCCTCGCGGCTCGCCGACCGCGCAAAGAGAAAAACGTTCGGCGTGGGCAATAAAGCGTCCGTCAATAAAATGTCGGCGGATAGGGCGGTTTCTCGATGTCTTCCCAGACTACGCCGAGCCGCTCCTTGAAAAACGGCCCCAATCGTTCGAAGAGTTTGCCCCAGTGGCTCCGTCCCTGCTGCAGTTCCGTCAATATCTCGGCGACCAATTCGGGCAGCCGACTGAGCTCTTCCTTGGGGAGGAACGAGACCGCTCCAAGCTTGAGCGCCAGATTGAGGCTCTCGACGTTGACTGCGTGCGCGGTCAGCATCGCAGCGGGCATACGGCGGTTCCTACAGGTTTCGAGCAGCGCAAAGCCGTCCACGCCCATGATGTCCAGGATCACCAGATCGAATGACTCATTCGAGATTATCTCGTGAGCGGTCTGATAATTCGAGGCGGTGACCACCTCGCACGGCTCCAGCTCTTCCTCGATGATATCCAGGACGTCCGGCTCATCGTCGACCGCGAGGATTCTTTTTCCTTTCAGAATGTCGAGATCGCTCATGGGCTCTTCCTCCGCATGCCGGAGCGTCGGGCCGGGCGTGCCGTCGATCCTTTCGGTCCCGGACCGAAACCGAGCACAGGCGTGTCCTGCCAAGCTCAAAGGCCTTTATGAATGAGATTAGTCAATTGCCGAGCGGGTGTCAACGCCTTTCATCGGCGGCCGGACCCCTTGGGCCGCCTTCACGCGCCGAGAACGGGAGCGAGGGTTGAAGACCGAAACGGTTCATGGCTTTCGGCTTGGACGCATGGTATAATCTTGCGGCGTTATGAAAGATCACCGCTCGACACGTCCGGAACGCCGTGCCCCGGCGATGCTGTTTCTGTCGCTTCTGCTCGCGGCCGTCTATCCTTTCCCCTCGGCGGCCCAAGTCTTCCCCTACGCAGCGCCGGAGGCGCCGGAGTTCAATTCTCGTGGGGATTATGTGGGTTCAGGCTCCCGCAGCCGATCGTCGGATGAGGGGTCGACAACGGTTCGGACGCGAGGCCCTCGGCAAGACGGCGACGACGGTTCATCTTCCGCGCGCTCTTCCCAAGGTCCGCGTCGGGACCGGGGCGTTCGCCTCGACGCCCCCCCGAAAGCGCCTACCTATGACGAGGAACGTTCCAGCCGGCGGTCTCGTCAAAGACAAAGGGTTCGACGACCGACGCGCCCTGAGCCGCCGCCGCAGCGGCAGCGGCAGCGGCGCTCACCGGCTCCTCCGCGGAATCCTTCAGTTGCGGGCGTTCCTCAGTCTCGGCAACCGCCGGCTCGACCCGATTGTTCCGGTTTTCCCATGATGATCGCAAAAGCTCGAAACGAGAACGAAATGCGGCGGATGGCCCGGCAGTATTTGACCTGTCTCATGCAAAACGGCTGGAACAGCGAACAGGCGAGACAACAGGTCATCAACACGATCGAAACCGCCTATCGGTATACCCGTTGATGAAGGCTCGTCAGCGAGCGCGCCGCATCGACGGCGACCGAAGCGATTGCTCGACGGCTTTCCATTGACGCGCTCGGAAACGCGGCTATAGTACGAAAAGGGAAGCGGATTCGGACGGTACGGCTCGTCACCATGAGCCCGTCACGTTTTTGCCGGACCGCCGAAACGCCGCATGATCGCGGAAGGGAGCCGCGACGCATGAAGATTGACGTCAACCTATACGCCACGCTTGCTTCAAGACTGCCGGAGAATTGCTCGGGCAATTCGTGTGTTCTGGAAGTGGAAGAGGGCGCGTCGATCGAGGACCTGCTCTCCTTATTGAGCATCGCTCCCGACGAGCCCAAGATCGTCTTTCTCAACGGAATTCACGCGCAACCGGGACAGAAACTCAAAGAAGGGGACAGAGCAGCGGTCTTTCCGCCCATCGCGGGGGGATAGGAAGCCGCGACGCGTCGAAACGGCCCGGGGGAAGCCCGGCTCTTCGACCGTGGGCAATCAACCGGCGCAGCGCTTCGGCGCCGGACATCGAGACCGCGCACTATTTTCCCGGCGCCGCATCTTTTTTCGGGCAGTCCGCAGAAGTCGCTTCAAACCTTACCCAACCCGAACCGGCCTCCTTGAGGCGCAACATTTTTTCTGCGCTCGAACGCCTCATTCCAATCGCGATCTTTTCGAACCGAGCCGCACCAGCTTACTCATTTTGGGCTCTTACGGTCCCGCAGGATCGAAATTCACCACTCGGCACAGCTTTTGCTCTCCAAACATTGTCACGGCTCCCATGGGGAAGCGCTCACTCGACGAGACCTCCGGGGATCCATTACACCTATCTCCCTGACTCTACTGCCTAAGCGTGCGCTTCCCCAACCCACGACAACAGTTCCCGCGAGTTCTCAAGGAATTGGCGGCCGGCCGAATGGAAAGATCCGTCGAAACGACGCCCGATCGAGCGCGGTTCCGACACTTCTACCCAGAACCGTCCGAATACCGATTTTGCGGCGATCGGGCGCCTCGGCGGCGCGCACCGAGCGGAGTCGTCGACGGTCTGAGCACAGCTACGCAGCGCATCACGTGACCGTGAAGGGAAACTCTTCTTCGATCTCAGGAATGCCCTGTGTCTCCGCGCGTACGCGTAACCACCAGCCGATCCTTTTGGTTTCGCTCGTGGACGTGGCGGGATGCGACGGGGGCAAGATAACGAGAGCCGAACCGTGTGCGGCGTCCGCCTCGGTAGCTTCTGCGATCGGAGACTCGTAGAGAACGTTCAACTCGACCGACGCGCCGCCGTTGTCGTCTTCTTCGGTCTCTTCGACGCATTCCACGCTGAGATGAAGACGTTCGACCGCCCCGACCCGTCCCCAGACGACCCAGCTCACTTCCGCGGCTTGGCCGCGCTTCAATGAGGGCTTGTCGAACGCCGAAAGAATGCGGGGTCGAAGCGCTTTCCGAGCCGACGCGCCTGCGAGGATGAACAAGATCAGGCCTACGACGCCGGCAATTGCCAAGAGCGCGGAGACGAGAACGCCTCCGTCCCAAAGGTAAGTCGGCCCGGCTGTTACGATGACGAGAAGAGCGCCGTTCCACAGTGTCGCAAGGAACGCAGATCCCCAGCGCATCGAGCTCGAGACCGTGTCCGATTGCAAGGGATAATTCTTTGCCAAGGCCTCGATCGCTTCCGTTCGGCCGCGGTCCGGTCCGGCCGCCGCGATTCCGAGGTAGAAAAGCCCTGCCGCGATGAAGCAGAGTCCCAACAGCCCCGGGAAAACTGCGCCCAGGTTGAACGCGTCGAAACGCATGACGCTCCGGAAGAGACCGACCGCGCCGAGGGCAAGCCAAACGACCGCCGCTGCGGTCAGGCGCGGGGTGACGGCCGGAATTCGTATCGTGCGGTCGGATTGTTCCGACTGCTTAGGCTTGGCCCCGGGAGGCGTCGACGGAGCTTTTGGCGCGTGCTCACCCGTCGAGGGGGCGCTCTTCTCCGCGGCGACATGCAGCGACGAATTCCCCGCGCCGCCGCGCGGATCCGTTGTCGGCCGCGTCTTAGGCTGCGGCTGAGCGCTGGGGCCGATGAGCCCTTTTTCGCGGAGGCGGGCTATAAGAAGGTCGTACTGATTGGATGAGATCCCGTGCTTACGCATCAGGTCGTCGGGCGTCATACCTCCTTTGATGTCGGCTAAGACTTCTTTTCCGTTGATTTTTCTCGCCGCTGCAGGCATTTCTATCCCCTTGTCGCTCCCGTAAGAGCGACCGAGTCTGATATCGGACGGCGGCGCGGATTCTCCCATGAATTGAACGCGGGAAGGCCCACGCCTGCGCTCCCCAAACCTACCGTAGTAAAACGGGTATTTCGTGGGAAATAGATTGCATGCGGGTTAGATGAATGTTCAGCAGACGAGATTTCACGAACGCATCCGACGCGCCCCTACAGCAGCCCTTTGGTCTTGATCTCGAGATACCGATCGAGCACAGCGGGTGAAATCCGATCCGGCGGGACGTCCAGCACGTGGACGCCGGCGGTGGTGAGTTTGGCGATGAGGGATTCTCGGCGGTCGAGCAGGTTGGATGCGACGCCTTTACGGTAGAGGTCATGGGGTGTTTCGGGGATTGAATCGGCGATTTCGAGGACTTCCGTATCCGGCATGGCCGCGACAAGAGGCAGGTGTCGGGGGAGCAGCCCGAGAGTGTATCTGAGCAATCCTGCGGAAGCTCGTTCGTCGATGAGATCGGTGAAGATGATAATGAGCGACCGGCGCTTGACTCGCGCGGTTATGGTTGCGAGCGCGAGGTGAAAGCGGGGCTCCTCCAACCGCGCTTCAACGGCATAGACCGAATTCAGGATGCGGCCGAACTGGCCCGCGGTCGCGGCCGGCGGCGTGAAGCTGAGCACATTCGCGGCGGTTACCATGACTCCCGCCTTGTCGCCCATTTCCAGCGCGGAATACGCGGTGAGCAGCGCGGCGTCGAGCGCGTGGTCGAGCTTGGTCCTGCCGAAGACCCTTGCGGTCATCATGCGGCCGGCGTCGAGCACGAGGAAGATATTCTGACTCCGCTCCAGTCTGTTCTGACGGACGGTCGGCCTGCCCAGTCGGGCCGTGGTGCTCCAGTGGATGAGTCGATAATCGTCACCGACCGTGTATTCCCTGAGGCTGTCGAACTCCGTGCCCACGCCTCGCCGTCGAATCGGACGAATCCGTCGGTCCGCGGCGGGATGCCGAATCCCCAGACGTCGCTCCCGGACAAGCGCGAGACCGGGAAAGAGCTTGACCGTTTGCGCCGCAGGCGATTCGCCG
This sequence comes from uncultured Syntrophales bacterium, assembly GCA_964385875.1. Lineage (GTDB taxonomy): Bacteria > Desulfobacterota > Desulfomonilia > Desulfomonilales > Desulfomonilaceae > CAYLRL01. The sequence goes on along the minus strand of CAYLRL010000058.1, from coordinate 18,862 downwards.
CGTTTCCACACGAGGCCGAGCGCTCCCCTGAGCCAATGGTGGATATTGCCGAACTCGCCGTCGCCGCGCTCGAAGGGGGTCAAGCGGTATCGTATGCGCGTCCCGCTGCCGGGCGGGGCTTCGGTTCGTACGGGAAGCTGGTCGCTTTCACATTGGAAGGGGATATCGTCCCACACGGTGAGAGACACGGTCCGCCCGGATCGGTTGATCACGTCCAGGACGATCTCGTTGGGATGACCCACTGCGAGGGGATAGGGCCGCGCGCGGGTAATCCGCACATCCCGAGCCGACGGCGGAGCGAAATAATCCAATAGAGTGACGCCCACCAGGAGCGCGTCCACGACCAAGGGCACGATCAATCCCGCAGGATATACAACGTACACAATCGCGAGAGCCGCCGACACCCCTGCAAACAGAACGAAGAAGTTCAGGGTAAAGGAGAACGGGTGGGCCCTGAGCGTGTCGCGGTTGTGACGAGACGATTTCGTTGAGGCCATGATCGACCGGTTTCAACCCGAACGCCGCACGTTTCGACGCATCAGCGCGGCACCGGGACCTGTTGGAGGATGTTTTCCAGGAACGAGTCGCCGGTCAGGCCGTCGATCAGAGCTTCCGGTCGGAGGATCGTTCGGTGGCGGAGGACCGGTATTGCGATCTCCTTGACCTCATCGGGACCGACGAAGCTCATGCCGCGGATTGCGGCGAGGGCCCGAGCGGCTCTGAGGAGCGCAATCCCCGCGCGGGTGGAGGCGCCCAGCTGCACGTAAACATCGTCTCTCGTTTCAGCGATAATCTGCTGAATATACCGGACCACCGCGTCACTCACCGTTACCGTGTCGACCAGCGCCCGCAGCTTGAGCGCGGTCTTTGCGTCCACCATCGGCGACGGGATGAGCGTGTCCAAATCGTGTAAAACCTTCCCTTCCGCGTAGCTCCGCACTATCTCGGCCTCCGATTCCGCGGACGGGTAATCGATGACCACCTTCATCATGAAGCGGTCCAGCTGCGTTTCCGGGAGCGGATACGTCCCTTCGTATTCGATTGGGTTCTGGGTGGCCATGACGAAGAAGAGATCCGGCAGGGGATTGCGTTCGCCGGCCAAGGTGACCTGACGCTCTTCCATCGCTTCGAGGAGCGCGGCCTGAGTCTTCGGCGGCGTGCGATTGATCTCATCCGCGAGGAGCGCCTCGGTGAAGATCGGCCCCTTGTGCAAATTAAATTCGCCCGTCTTCGGATTGAAGATCATCGTCCCGGTGATGTCGCTCGGGAGGAGGTCCGGCGTGAACTGAATCCGACGGTACTCGGCGTTGACCAGTTTGGCCAGGGTCCGCGCCAAGAGCGTCTTTCCCAGACCGGGGACCCCCTCGAAGAGCACGTGTCCCCCTGCGATGAAGCAGGTGAGGAACTGTTCCACCACTTGGTCCTGCCCCAGGATAACGGTCTTCATCCTTTTGAGGATTTTGTTCATATTCTCTTGAAATCGTTCCGGATTCTGCATTCATTCCTCCACCCGACGGATCATGCCTTCGACCGCGCCGGCAGCGGTGCGGCTTCATCTTCGCTGCGGAAGTATTCGTTCCGGTCGGACGCGGTCGAGATCCGCGTCGATTCGTGCAATCTCCCCCGCGAGTTTCAGGGCCCGCGTCTCGTTCGGCTCCGTGGCCGCGATTTCCCGGGATTCGGTCAGCAACCCGGCGAGGCGATCGTCGAACGCCGTCCCGGTCAACCGGACTACAGCGTGCGGGTCGGTCTCGACCGCTTTTCGGGAGACGCCCGCCCTGCGGGAGAGCTTGCCGATGAACCGCGCGCGGACAGCTTCGAGCGCCGCGCCGGCCGCCCGGCTTGACTGAAAAATGTTGGCCATCGATTCCACATACTCGGTGGACGATCGGCCCGAGGGAGACGAGAGGGATCGAAAACGACCGGCGAGGGAAGCTCGTCTGCCGTAGAAGAAGATCAGCGCTCCGACCATGAGCTGCAGAATAATCCAACCCACCGCCGACGACGCCACGTACGACCAGAAGCTCTCCGAAATCGAGCGGCCGTGATGATACTCGTCGAAGAGGATGGCTCCCCGAGGAGCCCCTTTGAGCAGCAGCGCCAGGATGAACCTGAAATTGTTGGGCTCGTCGATGCGGGCGTTCGACGGCATCCCCGGGTCGGAGACAGCGATAACCGCGCCGTGGCCGAACGCGCGGGTCACCGCGATCGGGCCGACGTCGTCCTCCGCAATCACGGTCCATTTCGGGTCGAGATCATTCCATCGCGTTTGGGCGTTCACAACTATTCGATCCACATCCTTGAGGCCGTCGCCGGCTATCGGGATGACCTCGCGGTCCGCTTTCGGAAAGCGTTTCAGCTTGAGGCCGAACGCGCCTGAAACGTGATTGGAGCGTGTCCTCAGCGTCGTAAGTTCCTTCTTTAGATCGACGGGGCCGTATTGCTCCGTTTTGACGGACTCACGTCGCAGGCCCTCGAAGATGACCGCTCGATTGCCGTCCTCGACCCATTCTTTGAGTTTCGCTATTTCCCGTTTGCCGATCGGAATGCGCCATGTGTCGATGACCACGACCGTACCTCCGGCCGCGCCCAATCTCGTAAACTTCTTTCGGAGCCTTTCCGTCGGCAGACCGAGGGCCTCAAGCGCCAGGTAGAGCGCTTTACAGCCGTGTCGACCCGAAGAGTAGGTCGAGGGAAGGATATCCTGGGCGCCCGAAACGATTGTCCCTCTCACCAAGACGATCACCGCGGAAGCGGCGGCCAAGCCGACGATCATGAGGATCTTGGCCCGTCGCGACACGATCACTTCCCTCCCACGGTTTCCCGGCATAGGGCGAGGAAACGTTCGTATTCAGCCTTCTCACATGCGGCCGCGCCGTAACGGATCGGATTGAAAAGGGACACCATTTCCTCGAGCGCGGTTCGGGCGGGGTCGCCGGACGACATTGCCGCAAGCAACTCACGGTTGGTTCGGCCCGGGCGAAGATTCAGCCGTCCCTGTTCATCCAGCCGTCTCAGGGCAAATCGAAACAACAAGATGAGCGCCCGACGGTAATCGCCCGACCGTGCCGCCTCCGCCGCGTCCCGCTCGAATTGTGCGCCCGCGACTTCCCGGGATGCGTTGGCCCGGTCGGGTTTGGGCGCCCTTCGAAAGGAGAATCCCCCGCGTCGAATGAACCCGATCAACGCTTTTCCGCCGAAAAAGAGCGCAAACGCAAGGAGACCCGAAAACAACGCAAAGACGACGATCACCGCGATATCCGTGTCGAAATCGAGGGAAAACCCGTCACCGAACGAGCCGGACACGCGTTTCAAGAGCCGGCCCAGTTCATGGAGAAGGCGACGGAGGATCAATTCGATGAACGACGGCGCGTCCACGTCGTGGAATTCATCGCGCGCGAGGATCTCCTTAAGCGTCTCGTCCGGGTTTCTCGGGAGATCGAATCGCTCCTGAAACGCTCGGCCGTCGTCGCCGTAAGCCGGGCCGGGAAAGAAGAAACACCCGCACATCGTGACGATCGCGGCAATGGACAACAGAGCGGCCGTTTCGAGCCCGGAAAATGACCCGCCGACCGCGAAGATCTTTTTTTTGAGGAGCTGAGCCGTGGTGGAAGATACCATTCTTGCGACGGACACCCCATACGTCGGCGAGCTTGCCCGCGAATCACCGAGCGGGCGATCGCCCCCGCTTTTTTTTTCGCACGTCCGGGCGATCTCTCGCCCCTTACCCCTGATCCACCTGCCGAGCGGCTTCCATGAGCAGTTCGTCTCCGCTCTTGGCGATGGTCCGCTCGGGGGGCTTTTCCCGCGGACCGATGGTCATGACGCCGCCCGGAAAGTTGAGCCCCATGTAGAAGGCGTCTTCGCCCGCGACGTTTCCCGCGACCGCGTGAACGATGTTCGCTCCCTGGAGGAAGAGTTTGCATGAGCGACCTTCGGTCGAGACGATCGTAACCGCGCAGTCCTTCTCGGTAAGGAGGAGGTTCTGGAGGAAGTCGAGGATATCGCCGCCCTGGGCGGGTTCGCCGGCATCCTCCGGGGGAGAAATCAGATCGAGCAGGCGTTGCATGTCGATGGGTTTGTCCACATAATGCGTGGCCCCCCGATAGACCGATAGAGGCGTCTCGGCGAGCATCGAGAAATCCGCCGCGCCCACGATGATCGGATTGGTCCAATCGCGGTCGAGGTCGTCGATGAGCTCCTGATAGTATGACTCGTTGCCTTGAATATCGACGAGGACGGCGTCGAAGCGGCGCTTTTTGAGGATGTTCAGAGCGTATTCGGCCTTCGAGGTATCCGTAACCGTGTGGCCGGCTCGTCCGAGAGCGAGGAAAAGGCTCCGCGTTGCGCCGGGATCGGATTCGACCACCAGAATCGATTTTTTCGCGGTCTTCGGCTCTTGCGCCGTTTCGCGGCGCGCGGGACGATCGCCGCCTCGCAGGAGTTCCGAAACCGCTTTGAGCAGTTCGTCCTTCTTCAGGGGTTTCGCGAAAATCCGCTGAGCGCCGAACCGACGACCGATCATGAGGTAGCTCGTGGGCCCGATGCGATCGCCCCCGGAGATGGCGATGATCTTCACGTCGGGGAAGTCTCGGCGGAGTTCGACGATCGTCTCCCAGCCGTCCTTTCCCGGCATGATGATGTCGGTGATCACCACGTCCGCGGGCTTCTGACGGAACAGGCCGATCCCTTCGGCGCCGTCGGCCGCGTCCGCGACCTCGTATCCGGACTTCTCGAGCGTTTGCTTGAGCATGGCCCGCACGAGAGGGTCGTCATCGATAACCAGTACCCTCGCCATTGTTCATGCCTCCTCGAACGTGGTCTCCCCCCGGGCTCGTCGGCCGGCCCAGGCCGATTCCGTTTGCGATAGGGTTGTCTCGTGAGATCCCCGGATCCCCGACATCCGACTGCGTTACCCTGCAACGGTTTGTCAACGCCCCACGGAACGATCAGAGAAAGCGCTCCGGGATCGGAAACACCGCCGGCCTATCCGGATGACGGGGCTTGCGGCAAGGATGAATTCGCTCCCTGCTCGGAATCTCTTCACGGAAAGATCGAAAAGAATCGACTCACAACCGGAGCGTCCCGGTATTCCATGAGAAACGAACGGACTGAAATCCGGGGCGACGATCCCATTCTTGGACCACTGTTATCGCATTCCGAAGCCGCCGGCAAGAGAACAGACAACAATCGACGGGCGCTGGGACGCCTCAGTCGGATTCGATCACCGCGATATGGTCCCGCGATTGAGACGCCAATCGTAGTTCTGATACTCGATACGCACGGCGCCTGCGTTCCGCTCCAGGTACGTCCGGTCCGTGGGATCGTACATGAATCTCGCCAGTGTGCGAAGCCGGTCTTCGTCGGTCTCGCCGAAATCGGAAGCGTACCACTGAAAGATTCGGGAGAGGTAAATAATTCGCTTGTCTTTGTCGAGCGTCAGTCCGCCCCCGTTGAGGAAGGTCCGTCCAGCCTGATCGAGCTCGTCGTCGAGGCGTTCCGCGGTGTACAGTTCAATGGGCGGACACGAAGACGACGCGCAGACGAGCGCAAAGTGTATCCTGGAGTCCATTGGATCGATCGCGTGGCGCATTCGGGGGTCCCGCTTCCCGAACATACGGAACAGACCGTTCGGCGGGCGGCGGTTGCCGCGCAGCACGCCGTGTTCGATGTCGTCCGGCGTGAATTTCATCCCGCCGACGAGATAGTGGATACGACGGAAGAAGTTGCGCACTTCGGTAACCGAATTCTTGACGTCGAGCTCGATGACCCCGTGGATCACGATAACATTGTAGAGGTTGATCCAAAAGGCGATTTGTTCCTCGCGCGAGGTGAGTTCAGCGGGGTCGAACCTTTGAAGATTTCGGGCCGCGTCCACGTATTCGCGGTAGATTTCCGCATCTTTCATGCGCTCGTACGCTACCCGTCCTTTCCGGGCGTCAAAGAACGCGCCGCGAAGGAGATTCATCGTCTTTTTCAGGGCCCGAATGATTTCGTGATCCGGAGCGTCCTTCGGCGGCGTGCCTCCGTTGAGGGTTACCCGCGACCAACAGAGCCGCTTGCGGACAAACTCCTTGATGGTGACAAAACCGGCTGTTTCGGCCGGTCTTTCGGCCCGCGCGGCCTTTTCCTTGGCGTCCAATAGATGGGTAACCGCGTTGATGTACCCGATATGGGTGAACGCCTGAGGGTAGTTGCCGAGAGATTCCCGCCACCGGGGATCGTACTCTTCGGAAAAGAGCCCCAGCGGGCTCGCCGCGCGTTCGAGCTTCAGAAGCAGATCTTCGGCCTCTTCGAGCCGCCCCATGTGCGTGTAGCAGTCGATTAACCAGAAGGAGCAGAGCAGAAACACGCCCTCTTCGCCGTCCAGCCCGTCTTCGCATCGATATCGGTACAGGAGCCCGTCATGGGAAAGCTCGTCGACGATCGCTTCGACGGTGGAGATCACCCGAGCGTCATCAAAGGGCAGGAAGCCGAGCATCGGGATAAGGAGATTGCTCGAATCGAGCGCGTTACTTCCGTAATGTTGGACAAAAGCCTGTTTCTCCGAATCGAAGCCCTTATCGAGAACGTCATCTTTGATCTCGGCCATGACACGGCGCCATCGATCCGAATCCGCGTGGAAGCCGTACCGTTCCGCGATCGTCACGCCTCGGTCCAATGCGACCCAACACATGACTTTCGAATAAATGAAATGTTTGGGGCCGCCGCGTACCTCCCAGATGCCGGAATCCTTGGTATTGTGGTTCTCTGCGACGTAATCGCATATCTCGCGGAGAAACCGCCACTGCTCGGGCGTGATCTTGCCGACGTAATCCGAAAGCTTCAGGGCCGAGTCCATCAGCTCGCCGTAGATATCCATCTGAACCTGTCGGGCCGCGCCGTTGCCGACCCGAACCGGCCGAGAGCCCTTGTATCCGTCCAGGTGATCCAGTTCGATCTCCTCGAGCTCCCGTTCCCCGCGTAGGCCGTACATGATCTGCATGCCGGCCGCTCCGCCGCTCTGAGCTATGACCGATTCAATCCATCCCAGGTACGCCTCGGTTTCCGAAAGATGGCCGAGATTGAAGAGCGCCTGGAGTGTAAAGGACGCGTCCCTGATCCACGTGTACCGATAGTCCCAATTCCGCACACCCCCGACCGTCTCGGGGAGCGAGGTGGTCGCGGCCGCGGCGATAGCCCCCGTGGGACCGTAGAAGAGCAATTTGAGAACGAGCGCGGATCGTTCCAGTCGATCCTTGTATCGGCTCTCGACCACGGATCGTCCGGTCTCCCGCTTGTCCAGCCAGGACCGCCAGAAGGTCGCGGTTTCTTCCAGCGCCGCCTGAGCGGTCTCCCAGTCGATCGGCCGGCAATCCTCGAGAGAACAGACGGTTTCTTCACCCGTGGTTCCCATCCGGAGGCATACTTTATCTCCCGAATCGAGCGTCCATTCTCCAACCGCAGCGTTCCCCTCGGCCCGCAACGGCTTCGTGCAAACCAGCCCCACGCTGTGGCTTCCCCCTTTAGCGCGGACACCGTCATCGATTTCCGTGATCACCGTTTCCTCGCGCGCATAGTCGAACGCGGGCTGAAAACGGACCCCGACGTCGACGCGACCCCTCTCGATCTCGATCAGCCGGTAGAGCGCGTGCCGAAGCTCAGCGTCGGAGTCGGCTTCGTATTCCGCGATGGGCATGAAGTCCGTCAACTTCATGAGGCCCGTTCGGGTGCGAAAACGGGTCACCAGGATGTTCGTGCGGGGAACATACTCCGAGACTGAATCGAAGTCCTCCACCGGTTGGACCGAAAACATCCCGCCTCGAACGTCGTCCAGGAGAGCGGCGAAGACCGACGGCGAATCGATGTAGGGCAAGCACAACCAGTCCAGGCAGCCGTTGTCCGCGATGAGAGCGACGGTCCGGAGGTTGCCGATAATGCCGAACTCACTGATCTTTTTGTACATTCCCTGCTCGTGAGGAATACGGGGGCCTAGCCGCCTTCGGCAAATCCCGGATAGAGGCTCATGCCGCCGTCGACCACGATGGTCGCGCCGTGGATGTAGTCGGACGCGTCCGACGCGAGCCAAACCGCTGCGCGGGCGATGTCCGAAGTCTCACCGACTCGATTGTACGGAATGAGTTTCAGCAACCGCGCTTCCGCCTCGGGCGTTTCCCAGGCCTTCCGGTTTATCGGCGTCTTGATCGCCCCCGGGGAGATACTATTGACTCTGATCTTCTGCGGACCAAGCTCCTGAGCCAAGCTTTTCATAAGAAGGGTAAGCCCGCCCTTTGACGCCGCGTAATTGACATGACCGGCCCAGGGGATCGTATCGTGAACCGAACTGATGAAGATTATCGAACCGAGCGCGGACGACCCGGCCGGCGCCTCCCTACGAAGGAACTCCAGCGCGGCCTCCCGAGCGCAGAGGAAGCTCCCGGTGAGGTTCACGTCAATGACGGCCTTCCACTGATCGAGGGTCATCTCCGCGATCGGAGCGTCCTGTTGTATGCCTGCGTTATTGACGAGTATATCGACGCGCCCCCATTGATCCACTGCGGCGCGAAACATGGCGCGCACATCGGTTTCGTCGCTCACGTCGGCTCTGTGGATGATTGCCCGACCGCCGGCTTCTCCGATCTCTTGGGTCACCGCTTCGGCCTTTTCCCGACTTCCCACGTAATTGACAAGCACGTTTGCGCCCGCCGCGGCGAGGCCTCGAGCTATCCCCGCGCCGATGCCCGATGACGCTCCCGTGACAATCGCTGTCCGCCCGCTCAAGTCGATTCTACACGTAAACTCGTCCTGCATAATCCGCGCTCCTGCATAATTGGTCGCAGTACCATTTCTCGGCTTATCATGCCGCGTATACCGAACAATGATCGTTCTATGAAATATGGTGACGACCCCCGGGCCGCGTCAACCGAATCCGCGGGGACATGATTGAGTAGCCGCGCGGCTTCTGATATTCTGACACCCGACGCGCTCGTTCCCGGGCGTGCGACGCACGAACCCGTAATCGATGCGACTCTCCCTTTCCGTGAGGCGCCTATGGAATCCGGCAGCCGGCGAACAGTCCTGAACGTTGGAGGCGGAAGCGACGCAATCGCGATTCCGAAGCATTATGACCACTGGGAACGCCGACGCCTGGATATCGACCCGGCGTGTGAGCCCGACATTCTCCTGGATGCGCGCGAGCTTGCCAGTTTGGAGCCCCGCCTCTTCGACGCGGTCTACTCTTCACATAATCTCGAACACTTCCACGCCCATGAGGCGCGGATTGTCGTCGAGGGAATCCGTCACATTCTCAAGGACGACGGTTTCGCCGAGATTCGAGTTCCCGACCTGGGGGCGGTTTTTCGGCAGATGGTCCGAAATGATATGGACATCGACGATGTTCTGTATACGTCGCCCGCGGGACCGATCACAATCAAAGACGTGATTTACGGGTACGGTCGACAAATCGAACGAAGCGGCGTCGATTATTACGCTCACAAGACCGGCTTCACGGCCAAGTCGCTGTTTCGACTTCTGAGAGCCGGCGGATTTCCCATCAGTTATTCGGACGTCGGAAAAAATTATGAAATTCGGGTGTTGGCGTTCACATCCCCGCCGATCCCCGAGTATGCGGCTCTGCTTGGACTCTCGGACCACCCTTCCGAGAAGCCGGGAGGCCCGGACGCGTCCCGGGCGAAGCGGGCGTTCAAGACATATCAGGTCTAGTTCGGGGCTTCCCCCTCCGGTTCAGGCAGGGCGAGACCTCGGGAACGGCTTGTCGCGCCTTGATCCGCGGCCACAGCAATTCCGGAAGGACGGAAGAACAGATCAGCGCGATCGCCGGAATCTGCCACGCCGTCACTTGCCGGCCCAAAAAGGCTGCCGCCGGACCGCGGATCCACAAGAACTGCATATGGTGGTGTTGCAAAGCTCTATGGCGGCGAGCGACGCGAAATCAAGCGCCCAGCGGAACATGATGTATCCCGGCGACACGCCGATCAGCGCAAGCACAACCAACTTTACGCCGTGGGTCTTGAAGGGCGCCGGCATATTGCGGCTCGACCGCGGCAGTAAAGCGATAATTACGAGACCCGCGCCTGCGCCCGGCAGGAAGAACCGTCCGGCCGCGTGGGCGTGGGGGCCGACGCGTTCCCTTTCGTCGAATCTCTTTTCAGCCGGGCGACAGATACGGGGCCGCGGCGCTCACCGGCTGTCCGCCTGCCGTTCGCAGGCCGCCTGACAGTACGGCGCTTCCTCGGGATCTGTGACGTCGCACACGGGGCATTCGCAGACTTCCGGCGGATCCTCGGGCTTCTCGTAGGTCTCGCCTTTGCGCTTGGCCAGGTAATTTTCTACAGCCCGATGGAGCGCGTCCGACCCGAGGTTCGAGCAATGGTGCTTTTTTTGGGGCAGTCCGGAGAGCGCGTCGATAACCGAGCGATGATCGATTTTCATCGCCTCGTCGAGCGTCTTCCCCATCGCCATTTCACTGACCATGCTCGAGACCGCGATAGCCGCGCCGCAGCCGAAGGTCTGGAATTTCACATCCTCGAGTTTGTCGTCCTTGACCTTTATGTAGAATGTCATGATATCCCCGCACGCGGGATTGCCGACTTCTCCCACGCCGTCTGCGTTGTCGATTTCGCCGACGTTCCGGGGATTCTTGAAATGATCCATGACAACTTCACTATACTTCATAGCCATAGCGCGTCTCCTCATGTAGCGTAATTTGGTCGAAGCCGAAACAATCGGTTTATTCTCACCGAGACCGGAAGCGCTCAAGAAGCCGCCGCCTTCTTCTTATACAGCGGCGACATGTCTCTCAACCGTTGCACGATGGGCGGCAAATGCTCGAGAAAATAGTCGATGTCATCGTCGGAATTGTCCCTGCCGAGCGTAATCAGCAGCGAACCCTGCGCGGTTCCCGCATCGATACCCATCGCCAGCATCACGTGGGAAACCTTCAGCGACCGCGATATGCACGCGGAACCGCTGGCGATCTTGATGCCTTCCATATCCAGGAAGAGCAGCATGGATTCGCCTTCCACATACTTCACGTTGACGCTCACATTGTTCGGAAGCCGGATCGTAGGATGACCCACGAGGCCGGTTTCTTCGACCGCTTGGGGAATCTCTTTGATAAGCCGGTCTCGGAGCGGCGTCAGATGATCGATCCGCATCTGCATCTCGGACATGGCGATTTCCGCGGCCTTACCCATTCCAACGACGCCCATGACGTTTTCGGTGCCGGCCCGCAAGCCACGCTCCTGAATTCCTCCATCCAGCAGCGGCGCAATCCGCACTCCCTTGCGCACGTAGAGCGCTCCGATACCTTTCGGACCGTAGAAGGGATTCGCGGCCATCGACAACAGGTCGACATTCATTGACTCTACGTCAACGGGAATCACACCGGCGGTTGCCACCGCGTCCGTATGGAAGGGAACGCCGTGCGATCGCGCGATCGCTCCGACATCGGCTATCGGCTGGATGGTCCCGATTTCATTGTTCGCATGCATCACGGAGATGAGAACGGTCCTCGGAGTAATTGCCTTTTCAACATCCGCGGGATCCACCATGCCGTATTTGTCCACGGGAACGCGGGTCACTTCAAAGCCCTGTTTTTCGAGGGTCTTGATTGCATGCATGATCGAAAAGTGTTCGATCTCCGTGGTGATCAAGTGATCGCCGCGGGTGCGGTTTGCGTGGAGCGCTCCCTTGAGCGCAAAATTGTTGGATTCCGTCCCGCATGAGGTGAAGACGATTTCGCCGGGATTTGCGTTGATGAGCGCGGCCACCTTCTCCCGCGCTTCGTTCATGTCGTCTTCCACTTCTTCTCCCAAGCTGTGGATGCTCGAGGGATTCCCGTATTT
>CAYLRL010000058.1:0-6916 GCA_964385875.1 uncultured Syntrophales bacterium | reverse complement strand
CGAGAGATCGACGAGGCCGTTGAGTCGTCCACAGGCGTCTCGACCGCCGGATGCGCGAATTATCCTTTCTCGGGACGGCCCCGTTCATAAGGAGATGAGAGTCCGCCATGACGGAAACACAATGGGGAATCACCCGAGATGAAGCGGCCCGGCTCATGGAAGAGCGGCTTGACGCGGATGGTATGCGCAAGCATTGCATCGCTTCGGAAGCCATCATGAGGGCCCTGGCGCCGAGGTTCGACGCTGACCCCGAGATGTGGGGGCTGATAGGGCTTCTCCACGACCTCGACTACAACGAAACCAAAGAGCAGATGGATCGCCATACCCTCGTCACCGAGGAGACCCTTGCCGAACGAGGCGTCCATCCGGACATCATCGACGCGATCAAGCGCCACAACGCCGAGAACCTCGGACTGACCCGCACCGAGCCGGTCCATTTCGCGCTGACTGCGGGTGAAACCATTACCGGTATGATCGTCGCCGCGGCCCTTGTCCACCCGGACAAGAAGATTTCGAGCCTCAAAGTCAAATCGATCAAGAAACGTATGAAAGCCAAGGAGTTCGCGCGGTCGGTCAATCGGGATCATATTCGCTTATGTGAGGAGATCGGGATTCCGCTGGACGAATTCATTGCGCTGAGTATCGAGGCGATGAACGGCGTGAGCGACGATTTGGGCCTCTAGTCGCGGGACCCCTCAGACGATAATTCGCGCCCCGGCGGTTCGGCGCCCCTCTCCGGGAGGCTCTGCGCAGTGATCGAATTCAAAAACGCGGGCAAATCATTTGACGGCGGCAAGACCTTCGCGGTCAAAGACGTCTCCTTTACGGTTGAGGAAGGGGAAACCGTCGTTATACTGGGCTCATCCGGCTGCGGTAAAACGACGACCCTCAAGATGATAAACCGTCTTCTCGACGCGACCGAGGGCACGGTCCTGGTCGGCGGGGACGACGTCATGAATCACGATCCCGTCGAATTGCGGCGTTCGATGGGTTACGTGTTTCAGGGCATCGGACTCTTTCCGCTGATGACTGTGCGAAAGAACGTGGAAATTGTGGCCCGGCTGTTGGGATGGTCGTCGGAAGAGCGGGAAGAGCGATCTCGGGAACTGCTCGAGATGGTGGGCCTGCCGTTCGACGATTACGCGGATCGCTATCCCGACGAACTCTCGGGCGGTCAACAGCAGCGGGTAGGCGTCGCGCGGGCGCTGGCGACGGACCCGGATTATCTTCTCATGGACGAGCCCTTCGGCGCGCTCGACGCCCTTACCAGGGACGCGCTTCAGCAGGAATTGCTCAAGCTTAAAGAGCAGCTGGACAAGACAATCGTCTTCGTCACCCACGACATATTCGAGGCCCTCATTATTGCGGACCGGATGGTGATTCTTCACGACGGCGAGTTGCAGCAGGTGGGAACCCAGTCCGACGTTATGAACAATCCCGCAACCGATTTCGTCAGAGAGCTCTTCGAGAAACCCGCGAAGCAGTTGGAAGCGTACCGGGGGAAATCCTGATGTGGGACTCTCTGTTTGAGTTTCTTTCCGGTCGATGGACCGAGCTGAGTCTCCGTGTCGGCGAACATCTTGTCTTGACCTTCGTCTCTTGCGGCGCCGCGATTGCCCTGGGTATTCCCTTGGGGATTATCGCCTCGAGGGTTTCGTGGTTACGGGGTCCGCTCCTCGGAGCGATCGGGATCCTTCAGACGATTCCCAGTCTCGCAATGCTGGCCATATTGCTGGCGCTTCTGCAGAGAATCGGTATCGTGCCGGCGATCATTGCGCTGACCATGTACGCTCTGCTGCCCATTGTCCGCAATACGCTCGCCGGGCTCGAGGGAGTCTCCAAAGAGGTTGTCGAAGCGGCCCGCGCGATCGGGATGTCCGACCGGCAACTGCTCGGGATGGTCCAGCTTCCCATGGCGCTCCCCGTGACCGTCGCGGGTATTCGGACCTCCGCGGTGGTGGGCGTGGGCATAGCGACCCTCTCCGCGTTTATCGGGGCCGGCGGACTGGGGCAATTCATCAACCGGGGATTGGCGTTGGCCGACACGTCGCTGATTCTCCTGGGAGCTATTCCCGCGGCCATTCTCGCTCTGCTGGTCGACGGAACGATATCCGCCGCGGAATGGAGTCTTCGCCCGATACGCCGCGAAGAGAAAGGCACGTTGAAGGGGAGGCTGCGGCGTTTTGCCGTGGCCCTTCCGTTGCTCCTCGTGCTGACCGCGATTCCCGCATACATGATCGGGTCCGGCGGTATCGGCCTCGGAAACGGAAAAGGCGGCGTCGTCACCATCGCGTCCAAGAACTTCACAGAGCAGTTCATCCTCGCTGAACTGATGGCTCAGATGATCGAGGATCGAACCGATCTCACCGTGGACCGGAGATTCAACCTCGGCGGGACCATGATCTGCCACGGCGCGCTCACCAGCGGTGAGGCGGACATCTATCCCGAATACACCGGAACGGGCTTGACGAGTGTCCTCGAAATGGACGTCATCAGCGATCCCGACGAAGCGTACACGACCGTGCGCACCGCCTATCCGGAGCGGTTCGACCTGGAATGGCTCGAGCCGTTCGGCTTCAACAATACCTACGCGATTACCGTCCGAAGGAAACAGGCCCAAGAAGAAGGCTGGGAGACAATCTCCGATCTCGAGCCCCATGCGGAGAATCTTGTGGCAGGCTTTACCGGCGAATTCATGGAACGCCCGGACGGGTACCCCGGCCTCGTCAAAGCGTACGGCTTTCGATTCGGTCAATTGAACGACCTGGATCCCGCGCTCATGTACGAGGCGGTCGCCAACAAGGGAGTGGATGTTATCAGCGCATTCGCAACCGACGGCCGAATCCCGGCGTACAACTTGAAGACACTGAAGGACGACCGACACTTCTTCCCGCCGTATTACGCCGCGCCCGTGGCCCGCGTCGAGATCCTCGAAGAACACCCTGAGATCCGCGATGCGCTGGCGCCTCTCAGCGGCGCGTTGGATCAAGAGTCGATGCGACGGCTCAACTATCTGGTCGACGAGAAAAAACGGACCCCGGAAGAGGTGGCCGAGGATTTCCTCACGTCAAAAGGACTGCTCTCCACGGCGGGCAAGGCGAACGCCGACGAAAAAGAGTGAGGACGTACGCCCCGGCGCGCTCGGACCGCTAACCCATTCTCACGTTGCTCCACACGAGGCTCTCAAAGATGACGAAAGCGTGGTTGATCTTGTTGGCGGCGATTATGCTCGAGATTTGCGGCACCACGTCGATGAAGCTCTCCGAAGGCTTCACCCGCTTGGTTCCTTCGATCCTGATCTTCGTTTTCTATGGGCTCTCTTTCGCAGGCCTGACCCTCGCGATCAAACATATCGACGTGAGCGTCGCATATGCGGTTTGGTCGGGACTAGGCACCGCGATCATCGCGGTGATCGGCGTCTGCTGGTTCAAGGAGCCCGTTCACGCGGCCAAGATCGTTTCCATCGCCATGATCATTATCGGCGTGATCGGTTTGAATATGCTCGGCGCTCCCGAGTAGGGCCGGCGATCCGGCGCCCGGGTCAATAGACGAAGCTGTCGGACTCCGGACGCTCGAGCCACTGGGCGAGCGTTTGCGCGTGTTCGTCCTTCTCCGAGAGGATGGGATCGGTCACGGGCCATTCGACGCCCACCTTCGGGTCGTTCCAGAGTATGCCCGATTCGTACGCAGGATTGTACGTTCCGGTGCAGAGGTATTGGATTTCCGCCCAATCGCTGAGCACACAAAAACCGCGGGCAAAGCCCGCCGGCCCCCACAGGAGCTTATGATCGCGAGCGGAAAGCTCGACGCCGTACCACGAACCGAGCGTCGGCGAGCCCTTCCGGACGTCCACGGCTACGAGAAACGCGGTTCCCGCCGTCACCCTCATGAGTTTTCCCATGGGAGGCTCCCACTGGAAATGCAGGCCGCGGACCACATTCTTGACCGAACCGGAATGATTGAATTGCGCAAATTGCGGGGGAAGGCCGAGTTCGCCGTATTGGTCGCTGCGGAACACTTCGGTGAAAAACCCCCGTTGGTCTTCGAAAGCCTCGCACACTACAACCGTCAGATCCCGGATGGGCGTCGATTCGATACGTGCCTGCACGGCGTCTCCTTTGAATGTCGAGGGGATTATCGGGAACAACGGCGTCGGATTATAAAGACGAATGTCCGGGGTGTCAACGGCCGCCGTGCTCCCGCGTGAAGGTCAGCCACAAGGACCGTGAACCGCAGGCGCAGTGGAATCGACGCCGAAAGCCGCGCCTTCCGCGCCGTTTGGAAATTAAGCCATTGAACAAATCGACCGATTTGCATATAGTGGACTTCCGGGGGAGCGCGGCGATTGGGCGCTCCCGGTTTCGGTCCGGGCCGGAACGCTCGACGGCTCATTGAACGGGCGGTGATTGCGCCACATATTGTCGACGAATCGTACGGGAATTGATAGGAGGACTCTTCCCAAACCTCCGGGAGAGCTGTTTCCATGCCGGACACAAATCCCATCCGAATCCTCTACGCGGAAGACGATCCCGCCGCGGCTCGGCTGCTTCAACGGAGACTGCAACGACTCGGGTACGAGGTGGACACGGCCTCTCAAGGCGAAGAGGCGCTCCAAATGTGCCGCACAGGCTCATACGATCTCTTGGCCCTCGATCACGATATGCCGCTCATGTCGGGACTCGACGTCATTCGGGAACTCTCCGAGCAACATGAGACGCCCCCGATCATCATGATCACGGGCGCGGGGAACGAAGCCGTTGCGGTCGAAGCGATGAAACTCGGCGCGGAGGACTATCTCATCAAGGATACCGCGACGCGCTACCTCGAGCTCGTGCCGACCCGCATCGAGCAAGCCCTCGGCAAACGCAGACTCATCGCGGAGAAGAAACACGCCGAAGAACGCCTCAAACTCAGTGAGCGCCTTCTGTCGGATACGTTCGCCGGCATTCAGGACGGGCTCTCGATCGTGGACGAAGACTTCACCATAATCCGCGTCAATCCCGCGCTGGAAAAGTGGTTCGCCTTCGCAATGCCCCTTGTGGGGAAGAAGTGCCATGAAGCGTATTATCGGCAAAGCGCGCCGTGCGAGGACTGCCCCGCGGTCAAAACGCTGCGCAACGGCAGGGCCCACGTCGATGTGCGTCCCAAGTACGATCGTGAAGGGCTGGAAGCGGGATGGCTCGAATTGCATTCCTGGCCGTTGGTGGATCAGCCCACCGGCAAAGTCACGGGAGTCATTAAATATATCAGGGACATAACCGATCGGCGACGCGCGGAACAAGCCCTCAAGGCAAGCGAGGATCGGTACAGAAGACTCTTCGAGGATTCGCCCGTGGCGCTCTGGTACGAGGATTGGTCTGAGGCGAAGCTGTTTCTCGACGATCTGACGGCTTCAGGGGTGAGCGATATCGAGTCGCATTTCGAGGCCCATCCCGAATTACTCGAGGAATGCGTCCGCAAGATCCGGTTGATCGATGCGAATCGCGCCGCGACGGAGATGTTCAGAGCGGCGGACAAAGCCGAGCTTCTCGAGTGCGGCCATGAAATCTTCTGCGATGAGACCTACGAAGCGTTAAATGAAGGCCTACGCTTCCTCGCGAACGGTCGGTCGTCATTGCACAGCGAAACGGTGCTGAGGAAACTCACCGGTGAACGGATGACCGTCGCGCTTCGGCTGTTCATCCCGCCCGACGGCCGGGAATCGCTCTCGAAGGTGCTCTGCTCGGGCATAGACATAACCGAACGAAAGCGGACCCAGGATCTGTTGTTGAAGTCGGAACGTCTCAAAGCGGTCGGCGAACTGGCCGGCGGGGTCTCCCACAATTTCAACAATATGCTTCAGATCGTGCTCGGCAACGCGCAACTTGCCATGCTGAGCCTCGAGAACAGCGACACCGAGTCGGTTGGATCCCATCTGGATCAAATCCTCCGGACGTCCAAGCTCGCGTCCCAAACAGTGAAGCGTCTACAGCACTTCGCGCGCAGCGGCGAATTCATGACGTCCGAATCGGTCTTTGACCTGTCCGCGATCGTGAATCAGGCGGTGGAAATGAGCGGCATATGGTGGAAGTCCGAGCCTGAGCGCGACGGAATCAACATACGAATGAGCCGCAGTCTTGAACCGGGCTGTCTTGTTTCAGGCCGCGAGAGCGACATGATCGAGGTGGTGGTGAATCTGATTAGAAACGCGGCGGAAGCGCTGGTCGACGGCGGTGAGATAAAAGTCGAGACCACGCTCAACGACGAGACGGTGGAACTGCGGATCTCCGACACCGGCCCGGGCGTGGAAAAACACGAACTCGTGAGGATCTTCGAGCCCTTCTTCACCACCAAAGGGCTGACGAGACCGGGTATGGGCCTGGCAAGCGCGTACGGACTCGCCAAGGCCCACGGCGGCGATATCTTCGCGGACAATCTCCCCGGCGGCGGGGCCGTATTCACCCTGGTCCTCCCGCGATCGGACACGCCCGCAAAGCCCGCACGCTCCGGCGCGGAGCGGCCCTCCACCCGCACATTCACCATACTGGTGGTTGACGACCTCGCTTCGGTTCTGACCACCCTTCGGAACGGGCTGTTAACGTACGGCCATCGGGTCCTGACCGCATCCTCGGGCGGGGAAGCGCTCGACATCCTCACCCGCATGTCCGTCGACGCGATCGTCTGCGACTTGGGCATGCCCGGCATGAACGGATGGGAAGTCGGTCGAGCAATCACGAAAACCTGCGAAGAAACGGATAAGCCGAAGCCCGCGTTCATTCTTCTCAGCGGATGGAATGTCGAAGACCAAACCGAGGACAAGGCCGACGCCGGCGTCGACCGAATCGTCCGCAAACCCGTGGAAATCGAGGAACTCATCGGAATCATCGAGTCGACGATCGCTGGCGCCGCGGACCGCTCCTCGAATTAGTCTCCCCCT
>CAYLRL010000057.1:0-31416 GCA_964385875.1 uncultured Syntrophales bacterium | reverse complement strand
GGGAGACCGCGGCCTTGTGAAGCGCCTCGAAATCGCTATAATGGACAAAATTTCGTGCGGGCCTCGCGGCGCGCACATCCCAACCGGCGCGGAACATGGACGATCGACTCAAGAACGAACTCATCGGAATCGTAGGAGCCGAACGGGCCGCGGACGCTCCCGAGGAGCGGGTGGCCTATTCGTATGACGCATACGTAGAGGAACACCTTCCGGATCTTGTCCTCTTCCCGGAGACCACCGAAGAAGTCTCCGCGATCATGCGGATAGCGAACCGCGAAGGCATTCCCGTAACCCCGCGGGGTTCGGCCACCAACCTGGCCGGCGAGACCGTGCCGATTCGCGGCGGAATTGCGCTTACGCTCACGCGTATGGACAAGATCCTCGACCTGGACGCGGGCAGCCTGACGACCACGGTGCAGCCGGGCGTCATCAACATGGACCTGCAGCGGGAAGCAGCCAAGCACAATCTCATGTATCCGCCCGACCCCGCGTCCTGGGGCGCGGCCACCATGGGCGGGAACGTCGCGACCAACGCCGGGGGCCCGAGGACGCTCAAGTACGGCGTGACCAAGGATTACCTGCTCGGGCTGAAGGCCGTCCTTGCAAACGGCGACGTGCTCTCGACCGGCGGCCGCACCATCAAGAACGTCACCGGGTACAACCTCACGCAGCTGCTCTGCGGGTCCGAAGGCACCCTCGGCGTCATCACCGAGATCACCGTGCGGCTAGTGCCCAAACCGCCGGCAAGCCAGACCATGCGAGCGGACTTCCCCCGCCTCGAAGACTGCTCCAACGCGGTTTCCGCGATCATGGCCGCGGGCATCGTCCCCGCCGCGCTCGAACTCATGAATCAGTTCGTGGTCCAGGCCGCGGACAAAGCCTTCAACCTCGGCCTTCCCGTCGATATGGAAGGCATCCTCATCATCCAACTGGACGGACACCCGAACATCCTCGAGGACGAAGCCAAACAGATCGAAGAAATCCTCCGAGCGAACAACGTCGCCAATATCCTTACCGCCAAGGACGCAGAGGAGGCGGAAAAACTCTGGATGGCCCGCCGAGCCGGCGCGCCGGCGCTCATGCGCCTCAGACCCAACACCGCCACCGAAGACGTCACCGTCCCCGTCGCGAGACTCTCGGACATGATCCGCAAAGTGAACGAAATCTGCGAACGTTACGGCATCAAAGTGGGAGTTCTCGCGCACGCCGGCGACGGCAACCTCCACCCGTGCATGGTCTTCGACCAGCGGGACAAGGAGGAATTCGGCCGAGTCAAGAAGATCTTCGCGGAACTCGTACCCGCAGCGCTCGAACTCGGCGGCACTCTCTCAGGCGAACACGGCATCGGCCTCGCCAAAGCCCCCTTCCTCAACCAAGAACTCGACGAAACCGCGCTCCGAACACTCAAAGGAATCAAAAACCTCTTCGACCCCAACGGCATCCTCAACCCCGGCAAGTTCGTGTAAGGCGCCGGGCGTGAGACAGGTGAAGAGGTGAAGAGGTAGAGAGTCGGGGAGAAACGCTTTTTGAAAAAAGCGCCCCTCCCCGAACCCCTCCCCGCAAAAACTTTCAATATTGCGGGTAATTACACCGCATCGCCTGACCTCCGATCGAGCACGATGCCACCACGCGAGACCGGCCAACCATGTCATTGCCAGGAGCGAAGCAACGAAGCAATCCCACCGCTGGTCGAACCCCCCGCGGCCGTGTCATTGCGAGGAGCGAAGCGACGAAGCAATCTCAGGGGGTTGAGGAGTCGTTGCGCGTCGAGATTGCCTCGCTACGCCGGCAATAACCGTTGGACTTTCCCTTGCGAATAACGGTCGATCGTCTCGGCGTCGGCCGGCCGATCCTATGGTCCTCCGGAATGAGAAGCGGGGCGCCCAGGTGTGATTCATTCGAGAGATTCGCCAGGGCCACTGAGAGTAGGCCTGTCCTCAGGGCCGGTAAACCGACCCACTCTTCGCCTATTCGTCTTGGCATCCCATCGGGACGGAAAAGAACGCCCGGCGCTGGCTCGTGCTCAAGCACACCGAGAGCCCGACAAGCCGCCGACTTCGCCCGAGAGAAAAGAACCTCTGACGGCTTCTTCTGGACGCGGGTTCAACCTTCCGGTAAAATATGCCGAGAGGTGGTCCATTATGAATCGAGTGGAGCGACTCGAACGGGAAATCGAGGAATTGACCCCCGCTGAGCTTGCAGCGTTCAGATCGTGGTTCCTGGAGTACAACGCCGACGAATGGGATCGGCGCATCGAGGAGGACGCGCTCGCCGGCAGACTGGATGAGCCGGCGCGGCGGGCGCTCAGGGAGCATGAAGCGGGAAACACGACCGAACTGTGAAGCATTTTGCGTCGCCGAGTTTTTGGGAGTGTTATCATCGTCTGCCGCCACGCGTTCGACGATCGGCTGACGGGAACTTCACGCTGCTTAAGGCTGATCCCACCCATCCTTCCCTCAGACTCAAGAAAATCGGCCCATACCGGGCGATCAGGGTTGGCCTTCACTACCGGGCTCTCGCCTTGGAAGTGGAAGAAGGATTGCTTTGGTTCTGGATCGGAAGTCACGCCGACTACGACAAACTCCTAGGCTGAATGGCTCTTGGTTGAAATCCGGATCTAGATTCGTTGAGCCGAGCTGATCTGCTAGGTTCATCATTGCAAGAAAGGTCGACTTGCCAGTGCTGTTCTCACCAACGAGGAGCGTTAAAGCTCTGAGCGGAACTTCTTGACGTTTCCCAAAACACCGAATGTTTTCAACTATGAGTGTCCTCATGGGCCGTGCTCTCACCACGTAACGTGTATTAACTATAAAGTTTAAGGTAGCTTATTTGACAACAAGGACATTACCATTTCATTTAAGAAAAGACAAGGCCTATGCGTTGCGATGGCCCCTTCGCGTTCCGCAGAGGAAAAGCGTCGAGTGCCGAATTATGGTCCCTTTGCTGAAGCAGGGTTGACTTGCTGTTTGCGCCGCCCTCGGTTCCGACGCCAAGACTCTTCAATGAATCGACGAAGAGTCGTGGATAGGGGGAATCGCAAATGGTCTATGTAGGGAACGACTCGACGCGCCTCCAAACGGACGGCGGATTGGACGCAGGCCCTTCAGGGCCGGTGAAGAGGTCGGACTCCCACACACGTCTTGTCGTCCGGGAGCGAGGGTTGATTCTTCCCCGTCTACGATCCTGAGAACGTCGGCCTAGTTCTCGAGTTCTCGATGGCGGTCGAGATTCTTAAAGTAGTTTTCTTCGCTGAGGGCGAGGAGATCTTCGAGCAGGGAAGTCTCGCCGGTGATTTCTTCGATTTGGCCTGCGAAGAATTGCCGCAGGATGGAATTCCTGGTGTTGTTCCGCTTGTCTTTGTTCTTGTAGTAGGCCTTGAGGTAGATGTGCATGCGGGCGTAGCAATTCTCGAGCTGGTCCAGGTCTTCCTTGATCATCTTCTCATAGATTTCCGATCTGGGCATATCGGGATTTTCTTCGAGTCTGCGGCGTTTCTCCTGAATGCGTTGGTTTCTGCTCTTGACGGTTTGGACGTATTCGTTGATTTCGTCGAAGACCGTGTCGTCGGTCATGACCTGGAGGATATTATCTTCTGATTTTCCTCGATGTTCGCCCCCGTTGGTCGGTTTAGGCTCTTCCTTGTCCGGACCCGTTTCCCACAGACCCGAATCTTCCGAGTCGCGCTGAACCTTCAGCTTTTCCAGGCGCGCGGCGATGCCGTCCCGTATGATGGGCGCCGCGCGTTCCAACAGTCGTTTGAGCTGGTTGCCGTAGAGGGTGGAGAGTATACGATAGCCCACGTCCATGGAGCTGTTGAGCATCGAGAAGATGGCGATGGTTCGACGATCCTCGAGGGAAATGAGTTGCAGCATGATCTCCTGAACGGTGGGAGTCAGGTAGAATTTCATGCTCTTGTTCTTGGGCATTACCTTTTTGACGAAGACCCTGAAGTTGTTCTCCATTTCGTCGGGCTTCGACTCGAACTGAAACCCCACCATCAGGCGACCGTTCACTTTGAGGAGCTTGATAGCCTGTTCGCCGGTGATTTTGCTTTTCTCCAGTTGGAAAAGCTCTTCCACCCGTCCTCTTTCCACAGCGTTGTCGGTGAAAGAGGTGATACGCTTCAGCGCTTCCTCAATGATCGCCGTATACTTCTCATCTATGGTCAGATCGGGAATGATCCGGATGGCCAGATCCGTCGAGTTCATCGCCCGTCCGTTCGACCCGGGACCGCAGCCCCCCGGCATTACTGGTCGGAATCTTTGCCCGGATGCCTGCGCGAAAAATCGTTGAGCCGTATCACCTTTTCATCGCCGTTTGAGGTTGTCCCGGATCTGTTTTTCCTTTCGATACTTTCCACGAACTGCTTGAGGCTCGGATCCTGCGCCAGGATCTCGTCGATTTTCCGTTCCAACTCGATAGACTTCCGAACGAGCTCTTCCACCGGGCAGTCCATGCCCGACGCCTTATCCACGATTGAAACAAGTTTGGCAACCACCAGGGGATTTTTTTGGAGGTATGCCGGAACGTGCCCCCACAGACTTACCGCCTCGATCCCCGACTCTATACAGGCCTTGATCAGACGGGTGTGGATGCTTACCGGACCGTAATAATCCGCCGGCTCGATTCCTTCACCCAGCCCGACCGCGCCCGCCACCGCGCCGGCGGATGAGCCGACCACGGAAACCTTGACGGGGTCCGCGTGAGAGATCGTGTCCTGCACTCCTCCTATGGTATAGAGTCGCCGGACATCTAACCGTCGCATCACGCTCATCACCAGACCGGCGTACATGTCCCAGTTCAGACTGGGCTCCTTGCCCAACAAGAATACGAGATCATGTTCGCCGTCGGGATTCGACGCCCACGTGAGTGTTGTCTCGACCGATTCGAGATCGCTGAGGATGCCGTCCTGGATGTGAGCTATCGGCCTGTCCGCGGTGAAATTGGTGAACGGCTCGTTGCTCAGCCGCGCGCAGACGCCGGCCTGCAGCGTATCGCTGAGATACTCCAGCGAGTCGCTCGATACGCTTCCCGCGTTGGACCATCCCTCGAACCCGGCTACAAGCGCCGGGGCTTTGAGCGAGGGTTCGTCGACCCATGTTATATGGGTTGAAAAGCCGGCTTCCTCAATCATCTTCAGGACCCTACACCTCTTCAATGATATTTTAACCCGCTTACGCTCCCAAGATCAAGAAGAGACACACCTTCCACTGCGGGATAAACGGAAGAATCCTCTTCACGGACCGATATACGCGCAGATTCAAGCTCCAAAAGGCGCTTCCGAGCGCGTAGGCGCGGCTCACTTCCTCTTTCCCAACCGCCGGCCGTGCAATGGGGCCCCCACATCGAGTCGGCTTTCGAGGCGAATGTGACGACGGCCGGCGCCGGTTTCATTCACGGGCCGGATCATCCGTGATACTCGGTTAAATCCAGCGTTACGTGCGTATAACCGGCCTCGCGAAGCAGACGGGCAAGCTCCCGCCGCATCGTCGGATCGTTCGCGATCGCGGCGATTCCGTCCGCATCCGTGACGATACGCGCTACCGGAAAATGATCCCGGACGCGGACCGTTTCCAATCCGCGTTCCCGGAGAATCCGTTCCGCGGTATTCACCCGTTCGAGCGCTTCACGGGTCAACGCGACGCCCGTGGGAATCCTGGTCGCCAGGCACGGCTGAGCCGGCTTTTCGGCAGTTTCCGTAAAGCCTGCGCACCGGAGAAGTCGACGCACCTCCGCTTTGCCCATACCCGCTTCGGAAAGCGGTGTTCGAATGCCCACCTCGGAAAGCGCTCGCATGCCCGGCCGATCCCGCGGATCGTCGTCGGCCTGGGAGCCGTCAAAGATAACGGTTCCGCCCCGTTCGACGCGTAGACCATCCATCATTGTATAACGAATGCGCTTGCACCAGTAGCAGCGCAACTCGTCGTTGGCAATGAAACGAGGATCCGAGAATTCCTCCGATTCGACGACCAGGTGCTCGACGCCCGCTCCGGCGGCGAACGCTCGCGCTTCGTCGGTCTCCTCTTTGCGCGATGTGGGGGACGTCGCGGTCACTGCAATCACCCGGTCCGGTCCCAACGCCTGAACCGATTCCCACAGGAGCAGGCTCGAATCGGTCCCTCCCGAAAAACCGACGATCACAGGCCCGGCGCCCGCAGCCCTCTTGATAATCTCACGAAGATGAGATCTCAAATCGTCATGGTTTCTGAATTTCGACACGGTCGACATCGTTGAAATCTCCGGCATCGGGGCGCGGCTACGCGGCGCGCTCTATCCACCCGCCTCCTACAACGAGATCGCCCGAATACACCACAGCGGCCTGCCCGGGAGCGATCGACGACTGGGGTTTCTCGAAGGCAATCTCCATTTCATCCTCATCGAGGCGTTCGAGAATACACGGAGCAGGTTCGGCGGTCGACCGGACCTTGATCTGAAAACGGTCCCCGACGTTCGGCCGCACACCGGACGGGAAATTCAGCCCCCGCGCGATCAGACGCTCCACATAGGTGTCCGCCTTGACTCCGACGATAACCGCGTTGTTCTCGGGATCGAGTCCGACCACGTAGAGCGGTTCGCCGTACGGTATTCCCAAACCTCTTCGTTGGCCGATCGTATATTCGGTGATTCCCGAGTGGGTCCCGAGGCGCTTTCCGTGGATGTCCCTGATCGGACCCTCCGCCCTCTCGACACAATGCCGCCTCAGAAACGCCCGATAATCCCCGTCGGGGATGAAGCAGAGCTCCTGCGACTCTTCCGAGTCGGCCGCGCCGATGCCCTGTTCCTTCAGGAGGTCCCGGACCGCGGACTTGGTTAAGATTCCCAACGGGAGGCAGAGGCGATCCAATTGATCTCTCGTCAGGGCAAAGAGGAAATACGACTGATCCTTCTTCCGGTCGATCCCCATGCGGAGCCTCGGTCCGTCCGCGTCGCGGTCGACGCGAGCGTAATGTCCGGTAGCCAGTCGCTTGCAGCCGAAGCGTTCCGCGGCCTCGAGGAGCCTTCGGACCTTCACCAGACGATTGCACATCGGGCACGGCGACGGCGTCCGGCCCCGGGCGTATTCGCGAATGAAGGGCTTAACCACGAAGTCGGAGAACTCCCGGCGGAGGTCGATCAACCGAATCGGCACATCCACCGCGTCGGCGACCTTCCGAGCGCTCTCCCACGTCTCCTCGGAGCCCTCGCGCAGACGCATGTGAAGCCCGAGGACGTCATGGCCCCGCTCCTTAAGAAGATAAGCGCACGCGGCGCTGTCCATTCCACCGCTCATTGCCGTTGCGATCCGCATGAAAGGACTCAGTTCACGCTCGATTCAGGCGAAAATCGCGCCGAGATCGAGCTTCCGGGGTCGTCACCGTATCGGCGCGCCGGTTCGGGGATCGATCGACCCGTACGAGGGAATCCGATCGTTCCGCTGGTCATAGGGCGGGCTTTGGCGATTATCCCACTGTGGGCGGCCCTGATAACCTGAAGGAGACTGCGGAGTGAACGGCCCGGGGATCTGCTCCACAGGCGGAAGATCGTCGAATTCCGGGGCTCGAGGCGCTCCGAAGGCTTGCCCACGTCTTTGAGCTCGTTCATCGGATGTGCCGGCATCGCCTTCGGTATAGTCGTTCGGCCCAACATACCCGGCGCCCCGACCCGGCTGGAGCGGAACAGCGTCGTTGGGTCTGTCGGGAAGCACGAATCCCGGTTGTTGAGACCCGGCGGGTGGGCCCTGCGGATAATACGGTCCCGGTTGGGACGGAATTCCCGCCTGAGAGACCCCCTGATTGTACGGATAAGGCGTCGGATACCCCGGCGCGTCGTCGGGCCGCAGAACCGAGGGCGGATCGAGCGGAGACAGCACCAGAGTTTTGCCGACAAAGCGCGAGAAGACGGGCTCCTCGACATACCGGAGCGTGAAACCGTCCCGCTTGTTCCCCGCATACGTGAGCGCGTCCGTGAAGGTGACATTGGGAGGAACGGAAAATTCCCGCTCGGGAGTCTTCTCGAGGACGTCCTTCATGAAGTATCCCCAAATCGGCAGAGCGGCTCGCCCGCCGGCTTCCCGCCGACCCAAGGGTCGCTTCTCGTCGTATCCCACCCACACTCCGGTGGTGTACACCGGGGTGAATCCGATGAACCACGCGTCTTCCGCGTTATTGGTTGTGCCGGTCTTTCCGCCCACGTCCCGCCTGTTGATGTAGCTCAGCATTCTTGCGGCGGTACCCGATTGGACCACCCCGCGCAACAGCGAGGTCATGACATACGCTGTTTCCGGCGAGACCGCGGCCCGAGCCACTCTCGGCTCGTCATAAGGCGACTTCTTCTCCTCGGAATCTTCGGCGGTTTTCCCTTCTTCCCCGGGATTCGACTTCGTCGTCTCGGTCGGCGTCTCGGATTCGGATCGAACGTCGGTTTCCTTCATCGTCGGATGAGCCACGGGATCGAGCGGCGTCTCGACCCCGGCGGTGAGGCGCGCGTCCTTTGACGGTGATTCGTCGTCGGCGTACAGATAACCGAACTCCTCCCTGGGAGTCGGCTTCGGGATTTGATCGGCTTCCAAGACGGGTATCTCGGTGTTGTCCTCGAGAACGTTTCCAAACCGGTCTTCGACGCGTTTGATGAAGATCGGTTCCAAGTAGACGCCGCCGTTGGGAAAGACCGTGTACGCGGCGGAGATGTCGAGCAAGCTCATTTCCGAGGTTCCGAGGCTCAACGAGAGATTACGTCCGAGCGGCGCGGTGATTCCCATCTTCCGCGCGGTCTCGATCACCGGGTCGAAGCCCACGTCCATCAGGAGCTTGATCGTGCAGATGTTCCGGGAGAGCTCCAGCGCTCGGCGGAAACTGATCGGACCGAGGAAGTCGCCGCCTGCGTTCTTCGGTTCCCATTCCTGATCGACCTGCTCCAAATCGACCACGATCGGTTCATCCACGATGATCGTGGCGGGGCTATAGCTCTTCCGCTCCAGCGCAGTCGCGTAGATGATCGGCTTGAACGCGCTCCCCGGCTGACGTCGCGCCTGGGTCGCGCGATTGAACTGAAAATGCTCGTCCGACGCGCCTCCGACGAGCGCCCGCACATATCCGGTCGTGTTTTCGATGCAGACGAGCGCGCCCTGGAGCTTGGGTCGGTCGTCCAAGACGAAGACCGCTCGATCGCCTTCGAACTTGTCGAAGCGCACCGCGACCACGTGGCCGGCTCGATACGGCGATTTCGCCTTCTCGAGGTCGATCCAACCGCGCACGGAACCGCCGAGCCCGATTTGCACACGCAGTCCCGTTTCCGTCCGGGCCGACTTGAGCACCACGCCCTGATAGAGCTTTCCTTCCCGAAGTCTCGGTTCCGGTCGTTCTTCGAGGAGCGTGGCAATCTCGGCCACCGGCACGGTTCGAAGGATCTCGGGATGCTTATGGCGCGCCTTGATCTCGTCAAGGCCTTTCCGGACCGCTTCCACCGCCTTTTTCTGGTAGTCGACCTTGCACGTGGTGAAGACCTTCAGACCCTGATTGTAGAGCATGTCCGCGCCGTACTTATCGATAACGAGCTTCCTCACGTGAGCCGCGAAATCCGGTACGAGATCGAAGGGGCGGGGAATCTCTTTTCGTATGACGAGATCGGTCTTCAGCGCTTCCGAGTATTGCTCCTCGGTGATGAAGCCCGCCTCCCGCATGTTTTTCAGAACGAAGGTCTGACGGCTCTTCGCCAATTTCATGCTCTTGAAAGGATTGTAGCGCGCGGGACTGGCCACCAGGCCCGCGATCAACGCGCCCTCTGCGAGGTTCAGGTGTTCCACGGGCTTGTCGAAGTAGTTGCGCGCCGCGGCCTGCACGCCGTAACAGCCCTCGCCGAGGTAGATCTCGTTGAGGTAAATGTAGAGAATCCGTTCCTTGCCCCACGCCTTTTCGAGGCGTTTGGCAAGTATTAACTCTTTGATCTTACGTGATATGAGCTTTTCCCGAGTCAGCAGGAAATTGCGCGTCACCTGCATGGTAATCGTGCTGCCGCCCTGGCTGAATCGCATATTCATGACGTTCCGCACCGCGGCTCGAGCGATGCCCAGCCAATCGACACCCGAATGCTGAAAAAACCGCGCGTCTTCGGCCGCGAGGAAGGCCTTGGTTACATGGGGGGGAATTTGCTGCAATTCCGCCACAAAACGCTTCTGCTTGTAGAAAATGCCGATAACGGTTCCGTCGTCCGAATAAAACGTGGAGACCGTTCGCGGCTGGTAGTCTCTGAGGTCCGGGATTTCGGGAAGATTCCTGGAATAGACGGCGATCGAGCCGAGGGACGCTCCCGCAAGAAAAATCGGTGTCTCTATAATGAGGAAGAGGGGAACGACGAAGAACGCCGTCATGAAGAATCTCCGGAAAATCCTCTTTCCCGCTGTCGCCATTGTTTCGGAATCCTTACGTGTACGAAATGTCGCCCGGGGACTTGACGCGGACGAACCGCCCCGCGCCGGTCATCCGGGAGACGAAGACGAGCGGCTCATGGTTCGATGACCATGAGGTCCTCCGCCCTAAGGACTTTTCCATCGTATTCGGCCGCAGCCTGCGCGATCACATCGACGTCGTCGCAGGGAGGATAAAAGTGCGTCAACACCAGCGTGGCCGCGCCCGCATCCCGTGCGATCCGTCCCGCTTCCGACGGGACAAGATGCCCCGGGACCTTCCGGCCGTCAGGCAATGAGCATTCACAGATGAGAACGTCCGCGGCTTCGGCCAGCCGAACCAGATTGTCCGAAACATCGGTATCGCCCGATATCACGACGGATTTCCCTTCAGCCACGATCCGGTACGAGACGGACGGATAATGATGCCGTGAGGGCGCGGATTCACACGTGATTCCATACACTGAAAACTCTTCCCGCGTATCCGCGCCGACTTCCATTCGCTCCAGACGGTCCCCTTTGGGGATAATCCAGTCCTGATAAACTGCGACCAGCCCGCCGTAGAATTGTTCCAATCCCTCCGGTCCCACAAGATAAAAACGCTCTTCCCGAACGGGCCCGAACCCGTAATTCGACGCGAACAGGAAGGGGACCAGGTCGGACACATGATCGGGGTGGAAATGGGTGATGAAGATCGCATCGATCGTCCGCACGTCGATGTCCGCTTCGCACAGCCGTCGTATCGTTCCCGGACCCATGTCGACAAGGATGCGTCGGCCGACCGCTTCCACAAGCAATCCCGACGCGTTGCGTCTCAAACGTGGTGTTACGGTTCCGCTGCCCAGGACGGTTATTTTCATTGGGGCGCCTCGCCCGCGCGTATTTCGTGGACACGCCGCCTTCACGGCACGGGACACTTATCATCTTGGCGGCTCGAATACAACGGTGCGCTTCGAGGCACGTGGAAATCGGCGCTGTGACGGGCGTCTGCGGCGCGAATCCCCCACAGCCGTACGCAAAGGTAGGTTTTCTATGAGCGCGCTCACCTATTCCAAACGCGCTCGTGTGGGGGGCGTTTCGAGAATTCCACGAATTCCTTACACGTTCGGAGATGTTCATCCTGCGGAACTTCAAATGTCCATTACGAGAACTACGTGACAAATTTGTAGATTTGCTCGCCTTTTGGTCTTTATGGTTAAAAAAAAGACGAAGCGATCGTCGCGGCTCGGAAGCGATCGGGAGACAAAGAATAGGCTTTAGTGGCTCTGGAAGCCTGCCGCCTCTGTTTGTGAGCGTTCTGTTAGCAACGTGTTTGCCGCAGCTCGTACTTGCCCGAGTGTTTACCACATGCTAGGCTGAATTCCATACTATCGACAATCCTGGATAATCGCCCCCTTCCATGTGGGTGAGAGGTACGCAGGGAAGTACGCGCTCGTATGCGTTCATAAGTCGGGAAAAGACTTTGTGCGCCTCACTTGGGATGCGGTTGTCGACGTGGATTGCGTTTGGGAGAAATTTTCAGTGGAGTGACGTTTGGAGGATAGCATGAAAAAGGCTTATTATTATTGGCTTTTAGCGGGGTTGCTCACGGTTCTGCCTTGTGCCGCCCTGCCCGCGTCCGCCTGGGAGTTTTCCATGGGCGGCGCGTGGACGTGGGAGTATGAGCGGGCCGGTCAGTTGGGCGAAAACGGCCTGTTCGGACCCCACGACGCGGACGCAAGTAACACCGGACGGAACAACCTGAACTCGTACCTCGGCTATCAATGGGCCGATCAGGTCGTCTCGAGCCACGCAGCCGTATGGGCGACCCAGTATGCGGCGGTTGACATGACGATCAAGATCAACAAGGCCCTCAAGATCGACGGCAGCTATTACATCGGATCGTGGTCGAACGGCGGCGGTGCGGCCTTCGGCGTTCCCGCCGCATCCGAATACCTCACGAAGACCATCAACGGTATTCAGCAGTCGTTTTCACCGGGCTACTGGAATTATCTGAGAATCAAGGCGGAGCTTCCCTGGGGCAGCCTCTCGTTCGGTAAGCGCCCCGGCCGCGCCGGCTGCGGCCTTTTATGGAACGGTGACGAGAACACGACATCGGAATCGGTGTCGTTGGGCGCCAAGTACGGCCCCATTCGTGTGGGTTGGTCGTTTTACCCCGCCCGGACCGGCGACGAGGGCTACTATAATATCGTCGACACGAGTAACCAGCGGAGACTGGAAGTTTCACAGAGTATCACATACACGGCCGGCCCTATCCACACCGGCTACCGAGTGGCCCTTGTCTCTCGGTACCGGGGCAACGAGCGGGCCGATGGTCCCGTCGTTCCCGCCGATGGATCGACCGCGCGCGACAGAAACGACTTCTACTGGGCCGCGTGGATTCTTTACAACAACGGTCGATTCTTCTTCAACACCGAGTACGACTTTTACGATCGGATAGACAGACACCCCGGCTTTGACGGGGAAGGAAATCCCCGGCGGACCGAATATCGTGAGCACCGGGGATGGATGGTCGAGACCGGCGCATACGCCGGACCGGCCAAAATCAGCCTGCTCGCGGCCCGCACCACCGGTCGAGAGAGACGGGGCGGCGTGGCGTACGACAAGGACGGCCGCGACCCCAGTGACAACAAATCGAATACCGGCGTGTTCCAGCCGTACAGCTATCTTATGATGTATTCGTACGGCATGGGTGAGCCGGCGAACCCGCAGACCCTCAACGGCGAGATGATCGGCGCCATGTTTTACGGCGCTCGGCTCGATTACTCGATGGCCGCGAACCTTAATCTCTTCGGGACGTTTGTGTACGCCACCCGTCCGGACAAGGGCTACGGCTGGGGCTTCCTCAGACCCGATCCCACGGCGGGCGCCACGTATGGAAGCATCATCCGGGGTTCCTTTAACGCTCCCTTCTGGACGGGCGGAAACCCTGCGCCGGCCATTCCCGACGATTACCTGGGATATGAGATAGACGCCGGATTCGACTGGATGCTGCTCGAGGGCTACATCGTGACCGTAATCGGCGCGTACTGGCAGCCCGGGGATTGGTGGAAGTTCGCGTGCGTAAGCAAGACCAACCCGAACTGGATCAATCCCGCCGCCGACACAAGGTTCTTCGGAACCGACCCGGATCGGTCCCTCGACCCGATCTACGGCCTCCGGATTCTCGTAAACGCGGAGTTCTAAACGCGGGCGACGGAAGAGACCAAGCCGAGACGGGAGGCTTCATTGTCTCCCGTCTTTCTGGTTCTCCCCCGGTTTTCTCCATTCTCACCGGGCGTAGAGCCGCCTCAAGCCCGGTGAACCAATACGATCTGAGGATGTCTAAAGCGGAAAGGGGATGGGGAAGCCGCGCGTCGCCCGAAATCGTCACTTTCGGGTTCGCAAAATGCTTGACGCTTTGCGGGAATGAGTATAAAGCAATACAGGCTCGATGAGAGCACTGTTCCTTATTCAAGGATGTCGCCAAATTGAGACGATCGGACGGTGTTATCTTCGGCGGTTCGGGAGTGGACGTGGAAGACCCCATGACTTCTCCTGCGCATGAGTCCGTCGACGAGGCCCTGCAGGACTCGACCCGATGGATCGTATGGTACGTTCGCAGGCTTGTTCAGGCCGGCGACCTGTACAGCAAAGAGCTGAGCAAGCGTCATCAGGTCAGCCAACCCCAGCTCTCTGTTCTCTTGGCGCTCAAGGAGTACGGACCACTCAGTCTCTCCAAGCTCGCCAAGTACATACTCGTCAAACCTTCAACGGTCACCGGCATCGTCGACCGTCTGGAGCAAAAGGGCTTCGTGAAAAGAGAGCGGAGTAGCTCCGACCGGAGAGTCATTCAAATCACCCTCACGGAGAGCGGCCGAAATTTGGCTTCCTCCGCCCCGCCCCCTATTCCGTCCCCCATCGTGCAAGGACTTGAAAAGATCTCCCCGGCCGACAGACGGCTGATCGTCCGAAGCCTCGCCACCCTGGTCGCCATGCTCGACGACCAACTCGAATAGGATCCCCCGGCAACCCTCCAACCTGCCGTCCCGGGAGGCGCGGGCCCGTCAGCGGCTCTCGCCGGACCGACGCCCGGTCGAGAGGAAAGGCGGACCGGTCCCTCGTACGCTCGGAACCGGTCCCGGCCTGTGTTGAAGGCTTTCGAAAAAAAAGCTTGACAGGTAAGAGCGCAGTGATAAAATAGTTTCACATCGAACTATTTCCCTAGATACTATTCCTGTAAGAAAAACGTTTTCGTTGTGTTTAGGGTCTCTTAAGGGGTTAGAACAATGCGCCAAGTGTTTGCTCGATTCCATGAACGGTTGCCTGTTCCTTATAGCGAGGTGGTCGAGACCAAACCGAACTTTCCGAAAGCCGAGGTCCTCAGATTCCTTGCCGGAGGCAACGGCGGCCGCGCGTCCAAGAAAGTCCTGCGGAATATGCGGATGTGGAGCGAGCGGCTGCAAAGCGTTGCCAAGCCGGTATTAGCCTACTCGATCACCGGGGTTGCCGGAATTTCCAAGACCGGCGTCATCCTTCAGAACGGAGTGGCGCTAAGATCGCCGAAGCTTGCCCGAGCCATGCGGGGCAGCTATGCGTTGGTCTCTTTTGTGGGAACCATCGGCGACGGTGTCGACAATGAAATCGACCGCCTGAACGAAACCGGTTCAATGGCCGACGCCTTTATGGCCGACGCGCTCGCGTCGGTCGGCGCGGAACAGCTCATCGAGAAGTTCCACAACGAAATGGACGACTATTACCAGAGTCGAGGGGAGGGTGTAACTCTGCGGTTTTCCCCGGGTTATTGCGATTGGCCTCTCGACGAACAAGACAAGGTGTTCAGTTTGGTGGATTCCGATCTCGTCGGAGTGGAATTGCACGAATCCCGCCTCATGATGCCCCGGAAGTCCGTCTCGGGCGTGTTTGGACTGACAAGAGACCCGGCCGCTCGTCGGCGACCTCACAATCCCTGCGCCATGTGCGGTAAGCGAGACTGTACCGCCCGACGTCAACTCTAGCGCGAGGGGATACGCGCCGCGCATCGATTCAACAAGCGGAGGAAAAACTTCATGGAGACCAGGAGAGGGCTCCCCGGCGGCCAATATAGACCTTTGGCCGACGGTGACGTTCAGGCGGTACACGACACCGTCATGCGGATCTTTACCGAGGTGGGATTCGAGGTCCACCTCGCTGAAGGCCGGGAATTGTTCAGAAAAGCCGGCGCGGACGTGAGCGAAGCCGACGCAACGGTGAAGGTGTCGCCCGACTTGGCTATGGAACTGATCGGCCGCGCGCCGTCCGAGTTCACCCTGTACGGACGCGATCCGGACGGCGGTTTCGACTGTCACCTTGGAGGAACCCGCGTGTACATGGGCACGGGCGGAACCGCGCTCAACGTACAGGAACCGGGAGAGACCGACCGGAGGCCGTCCCAATTGCGGGACGTGGCGTCGATGGCGCGGGTGGTGGAACAGCTCGATAATATTCATATTTACATGCTGAACGTCTATCCGAACGACCTCGAGGAGGAAGAGATCGACGTCAATCGCTTCCTTGCCGGGCTGAATCATACCCGAAAGCATATTATGGGCGGGGTCTACACGGTTCAGGGCATTCGGGACGTGGTCAAGATGTGCGAAACGATCGCCGGTTCTCCTGAAGCGCTTCGAGAGCACCCCTTCGTCTCGATGGTCACGTGCGTGATCAGCCCGTTCAAGATCGACGCGAAGTACGGCGAACTCGGCATGGAAGTGGCTCGACAAGGCATCCCCGTCGTTGTTCCCTCGGAGCCGCTCTGCGGGGCGACGTCTCCCATCACCCTCGCGAGCAACGTGGTGGTGCAGACCGTGGACACGTTGGCCGGCGTCATGCTCGCCCAGCTCGTGAATCCGGGGACTCCCGTTTTGGCCGGCTGCGTGGCTTCGACCACCGACATGCGGGATCTCAAGTATCTCTCCGGTTCGGTCGAGATGGGCCTCATCAACGCGGCTTCCGCGCAGATGGCGCACTACTACGGGGTGCCGGTCTATTCGACGGCCGGAATGTCCGATTCGAAAATCAACGATGCGCAGGCCGGATACGAGTCGGCTATGACGAGCGTCATGGTGGCCCTGGCCGGCGGTAATTTCATACACGACGCGGCCGGATTCCTGGAATTCTGCATGACCGCTTCGTTCGATAAATTGGTTATCGACAACGAGATCATCGGCATGGCCATGCGCGCGGTCGAAGGCGTCGAAGTGACCGAGGAGACCCTTGCCTTCGCCGAGCTGAAGGCTGCGGGTCCGGGAGGACACTTCGTCTCGAGTCGGCACACGCGGCGCCATATGCGCGACGCGCTGTATCATCCGACCCTGAGCGATCGAGAGAACCGGGAACAGTGGAGCGCCATGGGCGCGAAGGACGCGTGGGCTCGGGCAAGCGAGCGGTCTCGGGCGATTCTCGATGCGCCGGTCGAGCCGGCCCTACCGCGAGACATCCGCGATCACATTCATCAGGAGTTTCCCGCGGTGCGAAAGTCGATAATCCTGCCGGAAGACGGAGACCAATAGGAATGATAATCATCGGGGAAAAGATCAACGCGTCGAGATCGGAAGTGAAAGAGATCATCCGATCCCGCGACGAAGACGGGCTGGCTCGGCTTGCTCGAGAGCAGGCCGAAGCGGGCGCTCATTACATCGACGTGAATGTGGGCACCGGGACCGGCTCGGGTAAAGACGAGGCGGACGCCATGGAATGGGCGGTCAAGACCGTGGCGGCCGCGGTAGACAAGCCGGTCTGCGTCGACAGCGCGGACCCTCAGGTTCTCGAGGCGGGCTTGAAAGCGCTCGGCGATACCGACAAATTGATTAATTCCGCAAAAGCCGAGGATGATTCGTTGGACGTGGTCGTCCGCTTGGCCGCGGACTATGCCTGCCCCGTGGTGGCGCTCGCTATGGACGAGACGGGCATCCCAATGGAGGCCGAAGGTCGAATCGCGGCGTGTCGAAAGATCGCGGCCGCATGCGAACGTTTTTCGGTTCCGCTCTCCAATGTCTTCTTCGATCCGCTGGTCCTGCCGGTGGGCACGGACGTACGCCAGGGACTGGTAACGCTTGAGACCATCGAGCAGATCAAACAAAGTTTCGAGGGCGCGAAAACCGTGGTGGGACTCTCCAATATCTCATTCGGGCTTCCCGCGCGGGCGCGATTGAACAGCGCGTTTCTGAGCATGGCCGCATATGCGGGTCTTGACGCGGCCATCGCCGACCCGCTCGACGAGGAACTCATGGCCGCGGTCAAAACCGCAAATGTTTTGCTTGGAAAAGACAAACACTGTAGAAAATATACACGGGCGTTTCGCAACTAAACCAAACCCGCGCTCATTCAGAGAGGAAGTTTGCAGACCGGTGACAGACACATTTCGAGAAAGCGTTGTCGTCAATCCATATGAACGTCTCGATCGAGACAGGATCGAGTGGTTGGACCGAACATCGATGGAGATCCTCGCGGATCCCGGTATCTGGTGTTATAATGAGCGTGCAGCCAAGCTCTTCGGCCGGCACGGCGCGACCGTCACGGAGGACCACGGCCCGGCGGAGAAATGCTGGCGGGTGAGCCTGCCGGAAAGTCTTATCCGGGACGCGCTCGACAAAGCTCCGTCACGAATCGTGCTGGGCGCCCGAGATCCCGAGAATCGTCTCCTACTCGACAGCGAGGTCCCGAGGATCTACTTCGGCTCCGGGTCGGAAACCAACATCTGGCTCGAGACGGAGATGGAGGAGTACGCGTCGCTCCGAGACCCCGAGAAGAAGATGAAGGTTCCTCGGTATACGGAGAAGCGCGGACATACGGAACTCCTGGAGAGGGCGGCTCATCTGTGCGAGCAGCTGGAGCACCTGGACTTCTTCATCCGGCCGGTCAACATTCAAGATCCCGAGATCACGTCGGATAATCACGACGTCAATAAATTCTTCGCGAGCCTGAACAATATCACCAAGCACGTCCAGGCCGGCCTGACCACCCTCGAGCGTTTCGACGACGTTATCCGCATGGCCGAGATCGTCGCCGGCGGAGCGGACGAGCTTCGGAAGAATCCTGTGATATCCTTTATCACGTGCGTCTTCAAGTCGCCGCTCCAGATGGTCGACGATACCGCGGAAAAGGTCTTCGCGATTGTCGAGGCGGGGCTTCCCCTGGTGATTTCCTCGTCGCCGCAGGGCGGATCCACCGCGCCGATTCAGGAAGCGGGGATGGTGGCGCAGATCAATGCGGAAGTGGTTGCCAGCATTGCGCTCACCCAGTTGATCCGCGAAGGCGCGCCCGTGCTGTACGGAAGCGTTCCGGTTCGCTCGAGGATGGACGATCTCCACGATCTGTACGGATGTCCTGAATTCAACCAGTATAATCTCGACTGCGTCCAGATGGCCCGTCACTACAGGGTTCCGTGCTATTCGACCGCCGGTGTGGGCGACGCGAAGGTCCCGGGAATACAGGCGACCTTCGAGAAGCTCTTCACCCATCTTTATGTGGCGATGAGCGGAGCGCAGTACATCCATTACGCGTTCGGGCTGCTCGATCGAACGAATGTCTTCTGCCCTCTTCAGGCGGTCCTGGACAATGAACACATTGCCAAAGTGAAACACTGCTTGCGCGAGCCGCTGGTCAGTGAGGAGAGACTTCAAGAGACGTTGAAGACGGTCAGAAAGGTTATGGCCTCGAGCCACAGGCTGTATGCGCGCCACGCGCGCAAGCCCATTCAGGCGGGTGAAATCTCGACGCCGTTCCAGTTCGAGAGCAAGGATCAACAGGATCGCGTCATCGAACGAGCGTTGGAGAAGCTCGCGGAACTGGAGGCGCGGCCCCGCCGACGGCTGGACGCAGATACGGTCGAACGGATTTTCCGGGAAACGCCCGGGTTGCTCCCCGGCCTCAAGCGGACGGCGGTCTAACGCATATGTCCCGTACCATCGGATACGAGAAAAGGTAAACCATGGAAGAGAAAGAATTGCTTGAAAAGATAGCGTATAACGTGATCCAAGGTCGCGTCGAACAAGAGGACGAGGGAATCGAAGAAGGGCTCGAAGGCGAGCCTGCGGTCACCGAGCTGGTCGAACAGGCCCTCGAGGAAGGAATCGATGCGGAAAAGATCGTTCTGGAAGGTCTGAGCGGCCCAATGGATATCGTGGGTCAGAAATACGAGAAGGGTGAATACCTCATTCCGGACATGCTCGCCTCCGCGGAATGCGTGGGCGCGGCGATGGACATTCTGGCGCCGCACCTGCTGAAATCCGGCGTCGAGTCGAAAGGCACCTTCATTATAGCGACCGTCGCGGGCGACCTTCACGACATCGGCAAGAATATCGTCACGATCATGCTGAAGGGCGCAGGCTACGAAGTCATCGACCTCGGCAACAACGTGTCCACCGAAACCATCGTGGAAAAGGTCAAGGAGACCGGCGCGCCCTATCTGGGACTGTCCGCGCTTCTCACCACCACGATGCGGGTGATGGGCGACGTAATCGAAGGACTGAAAGCCGCCGGAGTACGGGACGACGTGAAGGTGCTCATCGGCGGCGCGCCGACTTCGCCGGAATTCGCCCAAGAAGTGGGCGCGGACGCGCACTGTTCCGACGCGTTTCGAGCGATCGACATACTGAAAGAAATGGCCGCGTAAGGGAAGGAAACGAGACCGGATTATGGCTGAGACCGAAGCCTATCGGCAGGCGGCCGGAACGGGCAAGTACGACAAGCCCTCGGGTCTGCTCGGTAAATACGATAATGTGAGACGATTCTGGGAGGACCAGCTGACCGCGCTGTACCTCGCGCCTTCGTTGAGCGACCTGGTCGACTCCGCGGCGGAGCGGGGCCGGGGTCTGCGAATACTCGACCTGGGATGCGGAAGCGGTGACGGGTTCGAGCTGTTCCGATACGTCCCGGTCCGGGAATCGGATATCGTGTCCGCGGAAACGTCGCTCATTACGGAAAAGACGCTCGAGCGCTACGTCGGCGTGGACATCAATGACGATTTGATCTGTCAGGCGGAAGCATGCTTCGGCGGACTTCCCGGCCTGCAGTTCATTCAGGGGGATCTGTCGGAGGGGCTCCCCCGTGACGTGAGAGGGTTCGAACCTTTCGACGTCTACTTCGCCGGATACGGTACCCTCTCCCATTTTCACGACGATCAGAGCGCCCGTATCATCGCGGACCTTTGCGCTCACGCCCCCGACGGGGCGATCTTCGTGGGCGATTGGCTCGGCCGCTATTCGTACGAATGGCAAGACTTGTGGGACAATCCGGTGGACCAAGAGTTTTTTATGGATTACCGGATCTCGTACATTTATCCGAAGGAAGAACGCGATAAGGTCGATGTGCTCTCGTTCCCGTTGCGTCTCATGACGCGCGGCGAGGTCGAGGCGATCGTCAAGGAGGCCGAGTCGATCTCCGGCGCGACCATTCGGCCGATCGCATTTTTCGACCGGTCGATTCCAATCGGCCGCCACATGGAGACGGGCGACTACAATCGCCATTGTCCGCCGCTTCGCTCAGCGGTCAACTCACTCTTCGAGCAGTACCGGAGGACCGATCTCGGAAGCCTCTCGGTCGAATATAACCCCTGTGACGGATTTCAACACCTGGACGAATTCTTCACTTCCTTTTTTAATGCGTGGAACGATCTCGTTCGCTATACCGGTATGCTGCTGGAATGTTGGGACCCGGGAGGCGACGGGAAATGCCCTGAGCCGGATGTACCCGACGAATATCCGGCCCCCGTCTTCGAGGCCATGAACACCATGCGGCAAGTGGTCGAAGGGACCGCCCGCCTCGAGTGGTGCGACGCCAGAGGCAACCTTATCGAACCCGCGCTCGGTTATTGTCTTCGCAAGCTCGAGCATGACCTGCAACCCGGCTCAGGCATGGGCCACGGGTTCGTGGGCGTATTCGAGATACGCAAATAGGCGCTCGGACCGCAGCGACGGACACCGACGCGCCGGCAAAGTCTTACATATTTTTCGGAGGTACGGATGAGTGGTTTCGTCGTCGGATACGGGAGACCGGATCGCCACGACGTTGAAGACATGTTTTCGCGAATCAAACACAGGGGTCCCAAGATCTCGGGCACATTCATCACCGGGCTTGCGACCATGTGTCAGAACTATCTCGAAGCGGACGGCGTTCCCGCGGGAACCGACATATCGTTGCCCGTAGCGGATTCTTCGGATGCCGGTTTACGGATATGCCTCGACGCGCAGATGGGCAATCTGCCCGAGCTGGCCGAAAAGCACGGTATCGAAGACGGTCCCCTGCGACAGGAGCGTCTCCTCCTGAGCCTGTACGGCAAAGGCGAGGAAGAGATGCTGGAGAGCCTCAACGACGCGATCTTCGCCTTCGTCATCTGCGACGGGAACAAACTCCTGGCGGGTCGCGATCTGCTCGGCATCAAAACCCTGTTCTACGGGTGGAAGGACGGTACCCTCTACCTCGCGTCGGAACTGAAGAGCCTTGTGCAGGTGACCGACGACGTCAACGAGTTTCCTCCCGGCCATGTGATGGACGAAAAGGGCAATTTCCGGCGGTTCATCGATTATCCGGAGAACCCCGACGTTCGGGAGATCGAGGTCGACGACGCGGTCAACGGCATCAGGGAAATCATCCTGAAGAGCCTGCGCAACCGCGTTGATTTCTCGCTTCCCACGGCGAGCCTGCTCAGCGGCGGCATCGACAGCAGCGTCATAGCGTGCCTCGG
Source organism: uncultured Syntrophales bacterium (assembly GCA_964385875.1). GTDB lineage: Bacteria > Desulfobacterota > Desulfomonilia > Desulfomonilales > Desulfomonilaceae > CAYLRL01. Next base: position 9,331 of record CAYLRL010000057.1, on the reverse strand, counting down.
AAGCAAAGAATATCGGGAGAAGACCGGTGGTCGCCTCAAAACCTTCGCCCTTGGCGTGGGCGAGAGTCAGGACATTATCAACGCGAGGCTCGTGGCGCTCCATATTGACACCGAACACCACGAACTAATCGTGGACGTTCAGGAAATGCTGAACGTCTTATCGGACGTCGTCTACCATCTGGAGTCGTTCGATCCCTCACTGGTGCGCAGTTCCGCGTCCAACTACCTGATTTCCCGCCTGGCCGCGCAGGACAATATACAGGTGCTCCTGTCGGGCGAGGGCGGCGACGAGGTCTTCTGCGGCTATACCTATCTCAAGGATTACCCGCTCGAGGAGCAATACGCCCGGCAAGTGGAGTGCATGAAATTCCTGCACAGCAACGCCTCGCTGCGCTTGGATCGCATGAATCAGTGCAACGGCATTAAGGTGGTGACGCCGCTCATTTCCACGGAGCTTCTCAATTACGCGGTTTCACTTCCGCCCGAGTTCAAACAGAAGCGTCTGAACGGGGGCTCTATGGAGAAATGGATCTTCAGAAAAGCCTTCGAGAACGATCTTCCCGAAGCGGTCGTATGGCGATCGAAACAGGAGTTCTCCCAGGGCAGCGGTTCCGCAGACGTGCTGCCGAATTACTTCCACGACGTCTTCAGCGACGATGAACTGAAAGAAGCCCAAGAGCAGTTTCCGATGATCCGCAGCAAGGAAGAGCTCTACTATTTCCGGCTTTTCGCCCACCATTTCGGGGCGGGAAAAGCGGTTCATACCGTTGGCCAATGGGTCAAACTCTAATCTCTCACCGACGGTCGTATTGTCGGTTCAACGTCGGTTCGAGCGCTTCCGTGGGAAAGAACGGAAGTTCTTGGGCCGACCTCTCTCAACTGCTCCGTAAGGAGAAGGAAGACGAACAATGTGTGGAATCGTAGGCGTTTGGGGACTTGATGAGAAAGCCAAGACCGAACGAATGATGGACAAACTGGTTCATCGGGGTCCCGACGCCGCAGGAATGCACACGGCGTCGGACGTTCCCGGTGTGCTGGGACATCGGCGCCTGAGCATCATGGATCCGACGGGCGGAGATCAACCAATCTATAATGAAGATAGGAGCATGGCGATCATCGCCAACGGTGAAATCTACAACTTCCCGCGGCTGAGGCCGGCGCTCGAGGATCGACACGCGTTCAAGACCACGTCCGACACCGAGGCCGTGCTGCACGCGTACGAGGATCACGGTGTCAAGGTGGTCGATCTCCTCGACGGCATGTTCGCTTTCGTCATCGCGGACGGCAAGGATCTCTTCGCGGCCCGTGATCCCATCGGCATCAAGCCGCTCTATTACGCTGAGGAAAACGGCGGCTGGTGGTTCTCGTCCGAACTGAAGGCGCTGGCGCCGTATTGCCGAAATATCAAGGAATTTCCGGCGGGAACCACCTTCCACACGACGCATGGATGGAATACGTACTATCGCGTTCCGATCCTCTATCCCATGCCGAACACGGCTGATTACTACATCCAGCGGGTGCGGCAAACCCTGGAACGGACGGTGGCCAAGCGGCTCATGAGCGATGTGCCCCTCGGCGCGTTCCTCTCGGGCGGTATTGACAGCAGCATTATCGCGGCAGTGGCCAAGCAGCAGATGGGGAGGCTTCACACCTTTACCGTCGGGATCGAAGGCAGCCGGGATATCGAAGCCGCCCGGGTTGTGGCGGACCACATCGGCTCGACGCACCATGAATACGTGATCACCCCGGAAGAGGTTCAGAAGGAACTCCCGAACATCATCTATTTCCTCGAGTCGTTCGATCAGGATCTCGTCCGCAGCGGCATACCGTGCTACTTCACGTCGCGGCTCGCAGCGGAGCACGTCAAGGTGATCCTCACCGGCGAGGGAGCGGACGAGCTCTTCGCCGGCTACACCTATTACAAAGGAATAACGGATCAATCCATCCTCCACAGGGAGCTGCGCCGCTCGGTCGAGAGTCTCCACAACATCAACCTCCAGCGGGTCGATCGCATGACCATGGCTCAGTCCATCGAGGGGCGGGTCCCCTTCCTCGACCTGGAGATGATCCGTCTCGGTCAGATTATCCCCTCGGAGCTCAAGCTTTCCGACGAAGTGACCCAGGAGAAATGGATTCTCAGAAAGGCGTTCGAGGATCTCCTGCCCGACGAGATCATTTGGCGTGATAAGGAACAGTTCGACGAAGGGAGCGGGACCGTCGACCTTGTGGAACGGGCGTTGAAGAACGCGATGAGCGAAGAAGAAGCGGCCGAATACAGGACGCGCTTTCCGGAAACGCAATTACGATCGCCGGAAGAGTGCTGGTATCATCGGATGTTTATGGAAGTGTACGACGATCCCGGCCCGATCCTCCGGAACGTGGGTCGGTGGGCCGATCGGCCGGCGTGGGTCGCTTAACACGTAACCTTTCCGAAAAACACGCTTCCCAATGAACCGTCGACTGTCGGGACACCCTGAAATCAGGGGCAATTCCCGGCGGTCGATCGTTTTCGGGCGGTCTAATCCGCAGCCTGTTTCTCGTCAGTACTCACCCCGTCTCCGTCTTCCGCGCTCTTTACGGCAGGCGGCGTCTTTCGATCGTTATCCGGAGATTGCTTCGTCTTCCCCGCTTTTGTCGTCGGAGATTTCTCACCGGAATCCGGGCTCTTCGGCCCGCCGGAGAACGCCGGTACCGACAGATTTCGGCGAGGAGAATTGCTCTTCATTCGGACGCCGCGATCCTCCTCCGCGGATCGTGATTTCATTCGTTCGATCTTCCGGTCCAGCCGCCGACTCTTTCGTTTCAACCGCAGGCGATCGATATCCCGCCGAATATTTAGTTGTTTGCGCGCTTTGTTCCGGTCGTATTCCCATCGGCGCTGGGGAATCGTGGGTCGAGGATTCGGCGGCCACGCCTGCGCGGTCAGGACAAGCGCCGGGTGCCCGACTCCGAGGAAGACCGCAATAATGAAGGCGACCGCTGTAGGCGCCGAGTTGATTCGCATGTATTTTTCTCCTCCCGCCGACCGCCGACCCTTTGGCCGCGTCGGTCCGCCCACTCGACACATAATCTTTCGGACATGATATAACAAGGTGGGAGGAAGGAGACCCGCCATGAGCGAGGCTGAACGACCCGAGCAAACTTCCGGCCGGGGGCCGTGGGGATTCTGGGCAACGATCGCCTTTGGTTTGGTGATCACGTCGTGTTTCGTGATCGTCCAGCTCGTCGTCGTCCTGCTCTTGGCGTCATTCTGGGGCCCGGCCGGTCCCGCGGAGATGCTGCGCCCCGGTCCGGCCGCGCATACGCCGCCCCTATTCGGGCTTTTCTTCTCAATAGCTTCGTTTGCGGCCGCTCCGGTCTGCATTTGGATCATACTCTTCTTTGTGTGGCTGCGCCGCGGTCCATCCGCCGGTGAGTATCTCCGGCTCGAACCGGTGTCGATTCGGACGATGCTCAAATGGCTTGCGATTGCGCTCGCGGTTTCGACCGCCGGTGACGCGGTGATGAGTCTCCTTGGAGAGTCGGTGATCCCCGACTTCATGATTTCCTTGTACAAAACGGCCGGATTTATACCGCTGTTATGGCTTGCGCTGATCGTCGCGGCGCCGCTCACCGAGGAGTTTCTCTTTCGCGGTTTTCTCTTCGAGGGATTCGCGAGGTCACGCATCGGCGCGGCCGGCGCGGTTGCGCTCACATCCGCCGCCTGGACCGCCTTGCACTTTCAATACAACATCACACAGTTGACAGCGCTGTTCAGCTATGGAATCGTGCTGGGGATCGCTCGCCTGCAAACCGGGTCGCTGTGGGTTCCCGTCGGCGTTCATGCGTTTATCAATCTGATCGCCACGATTCAGGTCGCAGTGCTGATCGCGCGGCAGTCTTCCTGAGATCGAGCAACGTCTCGGGACGGATCCCATCGCGCCGGCGCTAGAACTCCCGCTTCGGACCGTATTGCCCGACGCAGTCTTCGACGCATCCCCGCAATTCGGGCGTATTCAGAACCGGGTCGAAGGTGTTGAAGCAGTCCCGCACGCAGGTTTCCAATTCATATCGGTCCCACCGCTCCTCCGCGTCGGTTGACGGCGTCGTCCCGATAAGAACTGCGGTGAAGATCGCAATCATGAGCAATTTCCAGTTCAGCATCTCCAATCTCCTTCATCGTCCGCCGGCCCGGCGTCACGCGCCGACCTCGAAGCAAGCATACGTGAGCGCCGGAGGGGATGTCAAAGGCGCTCGCGGCGTGCGGACCGACGAACGGAATCTTCAGAATCCGCCTACATCTTCGATGGTCTTGCCACAGGTCTTGAGAGCCTTATCCCGAAGCATCAGGATTTCCGCGGTGTTCTCCCGATCCGTCCCGTCCCACCATTTGACCACCTGGGCCGAGTACGACTCGGCGGCTTCCACCGCTTCCTTCGGCGCCTTCTCCAGAACCTCTTTGTACTGGTCTTTCAGCTGAGCCAACGCGTTCTCGCGCTCCTCGCCCTTGAACCTCTTGATGATCTGATTGCCCTTCTTCATGTAGACCATGAGCCTGTCGCACGGACTGAGACTCTCGGACTCGGCTTTCTCATCCTTCTCGGTCAATTTCTCCGCGGGAACGGGAGCGGGCGGCGTCAGCGCGGCACTGGTCGGAATTTTCTCCGGGGCGGGAAGCGGAGCCTGTTCAGCGGTCTCGTCGACCGCCTTGACCGTCTTGGCGAGCTCCTCTACTTTTTCGGACAATTTGTCCCTTTCGGCCCGCACGTCTTTCAGCTCACTTTCGAGGTCGTTCACCTGCTTCTTCAATTCCGAGTTCTTCTTGGAGAGACCGGACTTCTCTTTTTCCATCAATTCGAGCTTGGCGGAGAGTTCCTCCTTGCGGTTCTTGAAGGCTGCAAGCCGGTCCTTGAGCGCCTGCTCCGATTTTTTGAGTTCGTTGAGCTCTTCGGTGAGCCGCGCGACTCTCGTGTTCAGCTGTTCGATTCGAGTTTCGGCCTTGTCGAGGTCGTCCCGATAACCGCACCCCACCGTCATCGCCACTACCGCACAGATGAATGCCGCGGTCGCAACTCGTATCAGCCGTGTCGATCCTCGCATCGTCGGTCCTCCTCCCGCAATTCGGCGTCACGCCGGATCTTCGTGTGGGCGATCAATGCCCTCGCTATCAACATTCACGGCATCGTAACAGGATTTGCCTGAAAAGAGGAGCGTGTCGGCAGGCGCACGATATTCCCGCGCGTTCGGAAAATCCTACGACGAATGGCCGGCGAAACGAGTTCGTGCGAATTCGATACGGTCTCGAACCGTCTTCAGATTTATATGCTCGCGCTCGACCAGATTCAATCGTGTGAGCAAACCGCACGTGTTGGCGATCTGGATGTTGAGGCCGGGGCGGGCGTTCAACTCGAGGATGAGCGGACCGCGATCCCGATCCAAGACAATGTCGACCCCCTGGTATCCGAGACCGGTGATCTCGAAACAGCTTGCGGCGAGTTCGAGGAGACCTTGCCATCCGGGAATTCGAATGCCCGAAATGGGATTGCCCGTGTCGGGATGCTCGAGGATGATTTCGTCGCGCCACACCGCGGACAGCGTGGTCCCATCGGCGATGTCGATGCCGACGCCGATGGCTCCCTGGTGCAGGTTGGCTTTCCCGTCGGACATGCGCGTGGGCAAGCGCACCATGGACATGACCGGCACGCCGAGAAAAACGATGATACGGATATCCGGAACGCCTTGATAGCTGATGTCCTCGAACATCGGGTCGAACTTCACGCGTGTTTCGATCAGGACGTTGTCGGGCTGGCCGCCGAGACTGCAGAGACCGCTGAGCAAATCGTAGATGTGATGCTCGAGTTCCCCGCGGCTGATGACGGTCCCGTCCGATTTGCGATATCGACCGTTGACGCTCTTGGCAATCACGAGGATTCCCTCGCCGCCGCTCCCCCGGCACGGTTTAATCACGAAGTCGTCCCGGCCTTGAAGTGAATCGACCATACGCCTTACCTGCCCTTCCACTTCGACGACGCCGAGAAGCTTGGGGACCGCGATGCCGTTTTCGAGGGCTAGCCGCTTCGTCCGCAGTTTGTCGTCCACCAACGGATACAACCGCCGCTCATTGTATCTGAGCGTGAAGTCCGCGTTCCTCTTGTTGATGCCGAGAACGCCTTTTTCTTTGAGCGCGCGGAGGGTCTTCAGCATAGGACTATCCCTTGGCCAGTTCCCGGAACCGATACAGATCCGTCAGCCGGTACCCCGTGTACCGGCCCAGGAGAAGGACGGCCGCCAGCGCGACCAGAAGCAGCTCGGGAAAGACAAACACCAAGTGTTCCACAATCTTGATCTTCATGACCACAAAGGCGAGAGCAGCGGTCAGCAGACTCCCCGCGCCCGACATCAGCGCTTCGCCGGCGCCCCGCTCTTCCCACACCACCGACATCCGTTCGATCGTCATGGTGATGATGACCATGGGAAAGAGCGCCACCGACAGACCGGTCTGCCCCCCGAGACGGTGGGTGATGATACTCAGGAAACCCATGAGCAGCACAACGACGATCAGAACAGCCGCCAGGCGCGGCACGGCCAGAAGCTTGAGACGTTCCAAGTAGAATCGAATCGCCAAGCCGACCGCTACCAGCGCGGTGATGAGGAAGATTCCCTTGATGAGACCGGTTTCCCGAAAAGAGAGCGCAATGAGCACCGGCATGAAGGTCCCGAAGGTCTTCACGCCGACCACGTTTCGCAAGAGGACCAGCAGCAAGGCGCCGACCGGAACCAACAGCATGATCCGATACACGGCTTGAGTGTCCAAGGGAAGCGAGAGGAGTGAGAACTTCAAGAGAAGCGGGCTTGCGATTTGCCCTCGGCGGATCGCGCCGGCGATCGCTTCTTCGATCTCGGGCCGTACCGAGACGGTCACGACCGCGTCCGCGCCCCCCTCCACCTCGACTATCTTTCCCGGACCCGTCCACCAGCGAAACCAATGATCCGGGACCGGTGACGCGCCGGTCAACGGGTGATACCCCACCCATCGACCTTTCTCGTACACCTCGAGCCACGCGAGTATCGGCGTTTTCTTCGTGAAGTCGGTGTGACCGGTCGTGAGCGGAATACCCCGGACCGTCCGCGCCTTGACGCCTGCGCAGCCGAGAACCTGAACGGCTACCTTGGTCTTGGTCAGGCCGGTCGGTTTGTCCTTAAAAAGGAGCTTGACGTTGTCCCCGGGCGCCGCTTCGTTCAGCTTCTTGATGAGCGCCTGAACGAGGCCGGCCTGATCCGCTGATTTGGGCTCGACCTCGCTTAGGATCGCCTTCGCGGCGTCAAGCCTTGGACCGTCGAGCCGACACTCGATCCCCGTTCGCTTCCTCTGTTCTTTCCTCGCTTTCTGCTCTTTCTGCTCTTTCTGCGGGGGGAGTTCCTCCGTTTGCGGCGCGTTGACGACCGCGGCTTCGTAGTAGAGATTTTGTTTGCCCGACGCCTTCCGGACGGACCATGTGGCCTGCCTGTTGCCCTCCTTCTGAGAAATGACGAATCCGTATCCCTGAGAAATAAACTTCTCGTCAGCCAATGCGAATCCGCCCGAGGAACCGGGAATGAACATCGTCACCTTGGCGGGTTCGCCTCGGCCGACAAAGCGAACCCTGGCTTCCACGCTCCAAACCCGCGTTTCCGTCTTCGGCGACAGGGGGAACCCGATGACGGCCGTTTTGTATGCGGTAAGCCCCAGACCGATAATGGTCAGGAAGGCCGCGAGAGCATAGAGGCTTTTGTTGTTCACTTATGGGGGACCTGGGCGCAGAGGGGACGCGCTGTGCGCTTCTTCGAGGGATCGATGAGGAAATTCGCGCCCATGTAGCTTCTTCCGATCAACATGGGATACTTAAAGTGTCGGCGGTCTGTGAGATTCACCTGAGCCTCCTTGTACACCCCGGCCATGCATATCCCAAGTATGACTACCGGTCGACGGCGGGGTTCCGCTCTCTTTCCCGTTTCATCGACCCGACCCTTAATTTTTGCAATACGCACGAGAGGCCGCTCCAGAGTGACCGACTCTCCCTGCTCATTCTTGACGGTGAAGCGGACCAGCTTTTCGCCGGTGCGCCGAAAGATCTCGATGTCCACGGCGTTGATCGATGAATTATCCGCTCCACTGTCCACCTTGGCGACCAGCTCGAGATTCCCCGGGGATATTTTCACTTTTTCGATCCACCCCACCGTTTGCGCCGCGTGCGCGCCCGAACCGAGCGCCCACACAACGGCGCACGCCGCCGCCGCATTCACGATATACCGTCGATTCATGCCTTCACCTCACCTGAAGCCCAAATACTCGTTTCACACCGAACGGCCCATTGAAAACGCCGGATCGGGAGAAAGATCCGGCTCCTCGAGACTATGCGGCGACGCGCCCTATGCGCAGGAATTCCCCCGCCTGGGGGAATTCCGGTTCGCGAAGGCGGATATAGCAGGTTTCGGAGAATTTGGCGATTTCGAAACACCGCGATCGAAACTCTTTCGGACGCCCCGCGCACTGCGAGAATGAGGCCCCGGCGGCGGGACTGATACATTGGAGGGTTACCCGGTCTCGCGACCGTCAAAGAGCGGAGAAAAGGTGAACGCGCTTCCCTGTCCCTCGCCCGGACTGGTTACGCTGATCGAACCGCCCTGCCCGTCCGCATTACTTCTCTGCGCCGTCTCATGCGATCTTCCGCAATGACCGGAGGGAGCAGATCTGAAAAGAACGCGCCGGAGATCTCCTCTCCGCTTCGGCTCACTCGCCGTTCAAAGACCTCGTTGCACGCCGGGACCCTCCCCTGGGCGTCGAGGAGCGCCCGCGTCTTGGCCTTGGCTATCTCCGAAAGCTTTGATTCGAGATCCTCGAGCGGCACAATCCTCGGGGCCGATCCCCCCCATCCGAGCAACAGTGCGATTCTTCACCGATTGTGGCTTTCCGAGGGCCCTATTCCGGGCGTTCTACGCGAAACGAGATCTGCGCGCGCACGCGCCACACGTCGATCTTGTCATTCACCATGCGCACGTCCTGTTCCACCACCCCGATTCGTGTAATTCCCCGAAGTGTCTTGGAAGCTTCCGCGACGACCTGTTTCATGGCGTCTTCCCAACTAACGGATGATTCACCCACCAATTCAATGATTTTTACCACCGGCATGTCCGCTCCTCGTGTTCAATCCATTGACGACCGTCGGCGCGGCCGGATGATTGCGGGACGATCCGCCGCCTGCGGCCGATATGTTCCGATTGAATGCTCTAGGCCTCGGCGAACGCCGACTCTGAATGAGGCCCTTTGGTTCAGTTTCCCGTGTCGAGTGACGGCCTGTCAACAAAAAAGGCC
>CAYLRL010000056.1:13879-31560 GCA_964385875.1 uncultured Syntrophales bacterium | reverse complement strand
AACTTTTGAGAATCGGCCGAGGGCCGCCCGTCGCGCTCGACGGAAAATGACGAGAGAGTGCGCACTGTTCGCGAACGTCGGCTGGGTGTTCCCGTCAAGGAGGCAGGTGAGCTTCTCGAAGGACGTGCCGGACCGTCGGATTGTCTGTGGCTTTGGCTCGCCGGCCTGGTCCCTTAAGCCTAGTTCACGGGGCGGCCGTGGATTGGCGCAGAATCCGAATAGGTCGAATCTTTAGGTGCGATGGTGACGCTCGCTTTTGGTGCGGTAACGCCGCGCGGCCGGCTGCCTCCGGGATCTTCGGCCCGTCTAGAAAGGCAGTTTTCGAGACGTCGGCGGCTGCATGGGAGCATACGAGCGAGCCGGCATGGCCTGCGGGGGAGGTTCTTTATCGGATAGATCTTCGCCCAGGAGCGTCAATGGATACGTCAGCGCTCCCACCAGGCCGCCGATGGGCGTGCCGGCGATGCGATTCCGATCGGCTGCCGAAGGAGGTCGCGGGCTACGGAGACTCGGTTTGGGCGGCGCCACGAGCGGCGCCTTCAAGGGAGGCGACGGATAGAGAGCGCCGGCAGCGCCGTAGACCGGTTTGGGCCGAGACGGTGGATTCTTGAGGCCGACCGCCGGCGGCGTCGAGGATCCTGTTTTTCGGGGCGAGTAAGCGTAAAGGCCGTCTGTTGCGACTGCGGCGCAGAGGCATACTGCGCCGCATGCCGCGACTATCGCACGAGCGGACATACCCTATCTCCACAACACAAAGGTAAACCAAAGATGTCACTTCAGGAAATAATGCGTCTACTTTATCACTCTTCCCGTTTTCGGTCAATCGAGTATCAATGTTTTTCGTGAGATGCACGACTGAAATAATGTAATTTCTCGTTGCATGCCGGTTCGGTTTTTCGGCGTATGTTACACAAAAGCGTATCGTAAAATCGCCACCCTATATTCATAAGTAAAAGTGGAATAATAAGAATTCGCGGCTCCCCCAGGGCCTCGTCATCGGCGCGCCGACGGCGCGTTCCGCGCGGCACACCTCCTTGATCGACCTCCCGGCCCCCCCCCGGCGGCTTGCGTTCTCGCATAGACTCCCTATACTTAAGTCCCTATCTTACGCAGTGTCGGCGTACTGTTGAATCGCAGAGCGGGTGAGCGTTCGCAATGACGGGAAATACGGACACGGACATCATCGTGGTCGGAGCGGGGCACGCGGGGTGCGAAGCCGCGTTGGCGCCCGCGCGCATGGGGCTTAAGGTCAGGCTGTACACCCTGAATGCGGACACGATCGGCCTCATGCCGTGCAATCCCTCGATAGGCGGTTTGGGCAAGGGGCATTTGGTCAAGGAGATCGACGCGTTGGGCGGCGAAATGGGCCGAGCCGCGGACGCGTCGTGCATACAATACAAGCTTCTGGGTACGAGCAAAGGGCCCGCTGCGCAGGGCTCGCGGATGCAGTGCGATCGGCTGGGCTATTCGCTTGCGATTCGGTCCGCGGTGGAAGCGGAGTTGAATATCACGGTTCGTCAGGAGATGGTGGACGCTCTGCTCATGGAGGGCGACCGCTGCGCAGGTGTACGGGAGCGGTCAGGCTATCGGGTTCGCGCCCGAGCGGTGATCCTCGCGACGGGAACGTTCCTCGACGGAGTCATTCACATAGCGGACGTGAAATACTCGGCCGGTCGCGCCGGCGAGTTCGCGTCGACGGAATTGGCGGTTCAGCTGAGGAGTCTGGGATTTCCGCACGGTCGGTTCAAAACGGGAACGCCGCCTCGGCTCAAAGGCGACACGGTGAACCGCGAGCCGATGATCGAAGAGTCGGGCGACCCGATCGCGAGACCGTTCTCCCTGCGAAGCCGGGGGATCGACGGGCCCGTCCGGTCGTGCTTTCGGACGAAGACGTCGAAACGGACTCACGAGATCGTGCGCGCGCATCTCTGTCGTTCGTCGCTCTATTCGGGCGCGATCAAGGGCACGCCGGCTCGGTATTGCCCGTCGCTGGAGGACAAGGTTGCCCGGTTTCCCGAGCGGGAGACGCACCCGGTGGTGGTCGAGCCGGAAGGGCTTTACACGTCGGAGGTGTACGTCAAGGGGCTGGGCAATTCGCTTCCGCCGGAGACGCAGCTCGAATTGGCAAGATCGGTTCCCGGGCTCGAGGAGGCCGAGATCGTCCGCCCGGCGTACGCCATTGAATACGACTATATCGAGCCCACCTGCTTGGAGAAGACGCTCGAGACAAAACCCGTTCGCGGCCTGTACCTCGCGGGCCAGATCAATGGGACGTCCGGGTATGAGGAGGCGGCCGCGCAGGGGCTCTGGGCCGGGGTGAACGCGGCTTTGGCGATCCGTGAGGAGGCCCCGTTCCTCTTGGATCGCTCGGAAGCGTATATGGGCGTGATGGTGGATGATCTGGCGACGCGCGGGGTGACCGAGCCGTACCGGATGTTTACGTCCAGGGCGGAGTATCGATTGCTCCTCAGGGAGGACAACGCCGCCGATCGGCTGATTGACCGGGGCCGGCGCCTCGGACTCGTTCCCGACGAGGTCTTCGCGATGATTGAGGAGCGTCGGTTGCGGAGCGCGGAGCTCCTCCGGGAATTGAACACCGTTCGGATCAAGCCCGAGGATTCCGTGAACGAGCTCCTCCAGTCGAAGGGAGCGCGGGGAATCCGTGAGACGCTCACCGCTGCGGCGCTCCTGAAGAGGCCGGAGATCTCCGTTTCGGATCTGATTGCGCTTGACCTTGTGCGGTCGGACGTCGATCCCGAAGCCCTGCGTCAGCTCGAAATCGAAATCAAATACGAAGGCTACATCCGTCGGCAGAAGCGGGAAGCCCATCAGTTCAGGCGGATGGAGAACGTCCCGATTCCTGCCGAGATCGACTACGACGCCGTGTCCGGGCTTTCCCGCGAACTGCGCGATCGATTGAAGACGATCCGTCCCGAGTCGTTGGGTCGGATGTCCCGAATTTCCGGAGTGACGCCGGCCGCACTGAGCGCGGTTATGGTCCGTTTGAGGATGATGAGCGGAGGGAAGGGCGGCTGCGACGCCGGCGCTATCGTCGAAGAAAGCTTCGCTAGTACGTAGCAAGTCGGCACTTGACGCTGAAGAAGCGACAGAGATTTATGCCGATCTGGGGGTAGACACGCATGATCTCCATGAACTGATGGTGGAGCAGCACGTACGCTTCGGTTTCTTCGGCGACGATGCACGTCGCGTTAGGCGGCATGAGGGTGAACATGCTCAGTTCGCCGAGGAACGAACCTTCTCCGAGTGTGACCTTTTCCTTCTGTTCCGGCGTACCGTAGCCTTCGTACACAGTGACCTTTCCCTTGACGAGCAGATAAATCGACGAGTTGTCTTCTCCCTCTCGGATCATCACTTCACCGGGCGCGAACACATCCCTCCTCAGGACCGACGCAATGGCGTGGAGTTCTCTGACTCCCATTCCTTCAAATATGGTAAAGTTCTTCAAGTGCTCGATTCGTTCAATGATTTCAGGCATTGGGGCCTCCCCGTCCAGACTTCTCGTCATGGCGTACTCGGCGATTTCCCGCACGAACGGGTCTTCGTCGTCGAGATGAGATTGGACCACGGGCACGTAGCAGGGATCCCGCATCTCTTCGCCGATAACATAGAGTGTGAGCAAGCGGGTTACTTTATCCTCGGTCTCCACAAGAATGCTGAGCAGGCGGGGGAGCTCGTTCGAGCGCGGCAACGGAAGCATGCTGCGGCCTTTTTCGATCTTCTCGTCCAGCGGCACGTCTTCGATCAGCGGAATCAGGTATGGTGTGATTTCACGCTGTATCGAATTCTCGACCATCTCGACCGCAATGGACGCGGTTTCCGATTTGAGCGCTTGATACATGAGCCGCATGTCCGCGTGGTTCACCCAGAGCGCGTAGAATATCTGCCGGAGGATCTCCTCGTTGAGTTCCTCCAAGTTCTTCCGCAGGAGTTCGACGCTCCGAGAATGGTCCATGGCGCTGAGACTGCGAATAACGAGGAGATTGCGATACGCTCTCATCAGTTCGCTTCCCAGGAACGGGACCATGTCGAAGTCTTTGAGCTTGGAGAGACGGATCACCTCGAGGATACCCTGTCGTATGCGCGGATTGGGATCGGTCAACGAGACCTCGAGGAAGGGCAGGATTTGCTCGCGAAAGCTAATCAGCGCTTCGATCGCGGCGTTTCGGACGCGGTCGTCGGTTTCGCCGAGGCATCTGAGGAGTTTGCGGACGCACCGGATGTCTTTCGACGCGATGAACGACGCGGCTGCGTGCGCCCGCGTGCCGGGGTTGGGGTCCTCGAGCAGTTTGAGCGCCACCTCGGGGTCCAACTCCGGAACATGCTGATAATCAGTGATTCCTTCATCTTCCGATCGCTCTTCAACGGAGACGGGGCCGAGTTCCATGGCCGCGCCGCCGCTGTCAAAGGTTCTGACGGACTCGATCTGATCGAAATCGATCTGCTTTTCGACGATCACCTGCTTGAGGATACGTTTATAATGACTTCGGAAAATGAGTGTCTCGATAACCCACCATATTGAGAAACCGATCGCGATGTACGCAAAATCCCGCGGTTGCATCACCGGCTTGAGCGCTATCATGAGAAGCGCGCCGGTGAGCATGCCCACCTTGAGGACCGTTCCGCGAATGAACGATCTGCTCCAAGCCATCAGATCTCTCGGCACGATGCTGTAAAGGATCTTGTTCACGGGGCCGGCGATGGCTCGCTGAATAAGAATGACCGAGAACTGCCCGTATGCGGCGATGTAGATGTTCCAGAAGGCCGCCAAGCCGCTGAATATGAATGCGAAATTCACCGGATGAACAAGCGACGAGTTGGTCAGCCCGATCCTCGAGTACATCCTGCCCATGAAGAAGAGGAACAGAAATGTTGCGAACGTGGTGCACCCGCGGAAGATACTCAGGAAGGAGATCAGTCCCTCTTCCGTCGGAAAGGTCGCCTTGGCGATCGTGCTGAATTGATAAAAGAATATGGGCAGGAGCACGTTGGGGACCAAGCCGGTGACGATAAGATAGCGGACGATCGGATACTCCTTGATCAGTCCGGGGATTTCGCTCAGGCGTTTCGACGCCGCGCCCGGTTTCGCACCGGCTCCCGAGGGCTTGACGCCGCCGAGGAGCCGATTCCCCGTGGCCCCCATGTAGACGCCCATCCCGAGGCACACGGTTGCGAAAATGAGGAGTGTCGGGTCCTGGCCGATCAGCAGGGTGAGCGGCTTCGTCGAGAAGCTGCCAATGGTGGTCCCCAGCACCTGGCTTGCGGTAATCAGGGGAAAGATACGTTTACCCTGTCGTGCGTCGAAGAGATCCCCGGCCATGTTCCAGAGGTAGACCAGCAGGATGGAGTCCAGGAGGTAGAGCATCTGGTAGAGGACGGCGTACGCGGCCAGGATCCGTTCCCGGACGAGGAAGTAGAGCACGGTCGCGGACACCGCATAAAACGCAAGAAATCCCGCCAGCAGCAGGTGATCCTTGAAGCGTGTGGAAAGTCGGTCGATCACCCCCAGCACGATGAAGGTGAGAAGGGCGTTGATAACGAGCATCCACGGTATCCACTGGGGCCCCACATGCGCCAGGAAAGCCGCGTCCACATAGTTGCGAAAGATGGCGGTGACGAAGAAGATCGTGAAGAAGATGAAGCCCATCCACACGAACGCGGAATACTCGTGCACATAGATCTTCAGATATTTCTCGAGGAATCGCTTCATTGATACGTGGTGGATCGGAGAAGTCGGGGCTCGCTCAGTGAGCGGACCGCATTATACGGCAAGGCGAGAAGCCTCGCAACAAAACCTTCGCGGTAATGGTTCACCGGGCTTGAGGCGGCTCTACGCCCGCTGAGGATGGAGGGGGAGACTCATCTCCCCCTTGTATATTAATATCAAGGAATGCTTCTTGATCGTTGGCAGAACAGCTCCCCGGGGGGGGGGCCGCCAGTCGGTATGAGCTCCAAACCTCCCCCATCGAGATATCAATGGCTTATCGCTATCCCGGTGAACGGTTACCCTTCGCGGGGCCCAACTCGGCCTTAGTTGACGCTCCGCAAGAGCTTCGCCCTGACGGCCTCGGCTTTCTCCGCGTCCCCGCGGGTCTTTTTCACGCCGCGTTCGGGTGTGCCCACGAGGATCTCCCGACCGAGCACGTGAATCGCATAGGCTTCGAACGTGTGTTTTTGTCCGGTTTCGTCCCACTTTGGAACGACCCGAACGATGACGTCCTTGGAGACCTCAAGCCCGTGTTCGTCCTTATACGGCCCCCTCACCGGTCCCACCGAATAGTATCGTCCGTGGTTGGAGAAGAACCGCTTCTGTGCTTCTATCGTGTCGCTGAGGACGTTGCGCGCGATGGCGTCGTTCTTGGCGATCTCCTTATAGACGAACTGATCCAGCGCCAAGTGGACGAGAAAATAGGCGAGCAGAAGATTGACCGCGATCGTGATGAGCGTAGGACGGAGCATGCCTTTTTTGGTTCCGGGCGTTTTCCGGCTGATGATGTAGATCCACCCCATATAGATTGACGGAGCAAAAACGATGATCGCCGCGCAGAAGTAGAAGAGGATGAGAATGGCGGATACGAAGACGCTCTGCATTGACTCGATTCTCCAATTTCGGTGAACAGACTCCCGTTGGCCTGTCGTACGGATGAGCGCGGGCGACGGCCGACGCGCGTCACGAGCCCTCGTCGTGTTCTTCAATATGAAGGATCCATTCCCGCACGGCCGAGCCCGACCCTCTTCGTTTCTCGAGCGCCTTCCGGGCTTCATCGACGAGAATCTCGTCCAAATGGGGGCTCCGCAGGATTTCCTCGAGGTCCGGCGCCTTGATGTAGGTGAGCAGTCTCAAGGACATCGAGACCGGCGTGTACGGGTTCAGCACGATGACTTTTTTGACCGAATAGCGGGCAATCCATTTCGGATGATTGTAGATCTCTTCGAGGACCTTCGGCGAGACGGGCCTCGCACAGGCTATCTGGGTGACATCCTTCTCGGTAAGTCGTGAATTATTCAACAGGTGTCTGATGACCCGCGGATCCTGATCCTTCGCGATGCGGCGCATGAGATACTGGTCGGGTTTCCGAGCCAGCGCCTTGCGCATTCCCAGGGGCACATCTCGGAGCGAGGCGTCCAGGAACGGTTGATGCGGTATCTCATCCTCCCGCTCGAGCGGTACGTCCATAAGCATCGCCACGACGTCGTATTCTTCGCGATCTCTGGCCGCGGAGACCAACTCCGACATCCGTTCGTCGCCGACCACGTCGGACAAAACCGACGAAACGAGCAAGCCGTTGTGAAGATCCAGGCTTGTGTCGTCACCTCGCAGGGCCTTTTCTCGGATTGATTTGATCATCGAGACCGCGTCGCCCACATCTAACTCGCGAAGTCGCGTCGCCGCGACGTAGCACCGCTGTCTCGTGTCCCGAATAGCGGAGAGTGTTCCCAGAAGCTGATCGAATGAGGCAGACACTTGTACTGACCTGAGCAACACGAAATACACCTGTCGGGCGCCGACGAACTTCTCGGCGATCCGCGGTAAATGAAAACCGCGAATCTTCAATCTCCGGTCGCGCGGCGCTCATTTAGCACATGTACCATATTCCGTTAGGATTTCAAAGGATAAGCGGATCTCAGGCGTGCCCCGGCTGCTCTGCGGAGTCGCCGGCCGGATCACGAATACCTAACAGACCGAGGACTTATCGCGTCGGCGCCGGTGTGTTATACTCAAACGAACGACTTTTGAACGGCTCGCCGACTTGACGGCCCCTTCGGAGATCTGCATTCCGAGAATACGGGAAGGACAACGCTAACGGGGGCCGTGTCGGAACGAGAGCGGAGCGGGAATATATGAAAATCGCATTCGACGTCGACGGGGTCGTGCTGAACTCGATCGACATCATCCTCGAGCGTATCAACGAGGAGTCGGGCAAGCGACTCACCGCGGAGGACCTCTTTTCGTGGGAACTTTCCGCGCTGGGTTTGAGTTGGGAGGCTGTGCGCAGGTCGGTGGACCACATGTATTCCCAACCGATAATCGAGCCGTACGATGAGGCGGTGAAGGTCCTTTCCGCAATCGCCCGGAAATCCGACGAGCCGCTTCTGTTCATCACGGGCAGACATCAACCGGAAACCGCGCTCCGCCAGCTTCAAGCGCTTCCGTGGAATCCGACGGCCCCGCCGATGATCGTGACCGGCGGCGCTCGGGACAAACGGTCCTTCTTGCAGGAACACGGCGTGGACTTCATTATCGAGGACGATCCCGAGTACCTTCAGCATTATCTCGATGCGGGGATCGGTGTGGGGTTGATGATCAGACCGTGGAATCGCGCGGCGACCATTCCGGTGAGCGCAAAATTCGAGGGGTGGCCCGCGCTCGAGACGTGGTTCAACGATCTCGTCGGCTCGTGACCGCTGCGGTGCTTTTTCCGGCTCCGGGCGTACGCGGCTTGACACCGGCGGGTTTCGCTATAGAATCGATCCGTGTGAACCGTTCCCATCGACACCCTGAGCGCCGGGCGGAGACCAATCAGGAGGAGAATAATGGGGTTCTTCGGCAAGTTATGGGCCGTGATTAGAGGCGTCTTCATCCAGGCGGGCGACGATCTCGTTTCACGGAGCCCCGAATCGATCAAGGCCACCTATGCCTCCGCCATTGACGAGGCCAAGAAGAATTATAAAGAGATGGAGCGCGCGGTCGCCCTCCTCGTAAATGAACGAGAGAAGACCGAGGCTCTGCTGAAAGAACTGGACGACGAAGAGCGTGAGCTCCAGCGCAAACTCGAGGGCACGCTGGCCATGGCTGAAGCCGAGCCGGACAACATCGCGCACCGTGAGGCGGGAAGCAGGTACCTGGCCCGTCAGAAAGAGATCGACCTGAAGCAGGCCGCGCTCACCGAGGACCTCGAACTCCAGCGTTCCCGCGTCGAGGAATACAAGAGCCGACTACGATCCTTCTTCAATGAAATCGATAAGCTGAAGAGAGAGCAAGGCGAGATGGTCGCGGAATTCGTCTCCAGTCAACAGATGGTCAGGCTGGAAGATAGACTGCGCGGGCTGAGCGAATCGTCGGTGGATGAATCGATCGTCGCGATTCGAGAGAAGGTTCAGCGTATGAAGTCCGAGGCGAATATCGCCGCGGAGATGCGGGAATCCACCGTGGCGTCTCAAGACGAGACGTACGAACGGTTGGGCGCGGAACGGGAGGCCGAAGCCCGTTTCGATGAACTCCTCAAGGCGCGCAGCGCGCCTCAGCAGGCGGCCGCGGAAAAGGAGCGAGACCTGGGATAGCCGCGACGCGCCGCACGTGTGAGGGCCCGCGGCCGTGGCGGCGTGAATCGCGTTGAATCACTCCATGGAACAGTTCGAGAGTCATCAGACGGTATCCGAGACCGATCCCGCCCAGAGCGCTGCGGTCGTCCCCCGCATCCCCGGATTTGCGCGCCGCATCATCGAAAAGTACGAATCCGCCCAATCAAACGTCTTTCTGGTGCACGGAAACACGCGTGACGTCTATCCTATCGGTCCGGGCGAGTACGTGCCGCTGACGGAATTCTTCGTAAAGGCGCTCATCAAGCCGAACCGGTCGACCGGTCCGCGCATCGTTGTGGTTTATGATCCAGCGGACGGCATTGCCTTCTGGAATCCCATGGACCGGCGGCTTGTCGCCAATGTCCTCGGAGAGGAACGCTTGAGGCGCGTTCTGTCGGCCGCTCGTCGCGATGTGGTCACCGCGATCTCCGCGCTAAGAGAGTTCGTCAATCTGCGGATTACGGTTCCGTTTTCTGAAGATCCCGATCGGCGAATCCGGAAGGACTTCGCCATAATCATTCGCCACGGGGAGATGGTCGCGCCGGCGTCGAGAGGGGACTCGATGCTCGACTCGGAGCGCCTCAAGGTCATTACCCTCGAGAACTGGTTCAGCGACAATACGTTCGTTTCGTCGCCGGATATCGTGTTCATGGTGAGCGAGACGCTCACGGGCGTCAACGAACGGGTGGTGGAATTGCCGTACACCGCGTCGATCGCCGTCGATCGGCCCGATGAGGAGGAACGCCTCAGCTATATTCGCCACGTGGTCGAAGGAGAGAAAATCGAGTGTTCCGTCCCGATTCGCAGCTTGGCGTACAACAGTGCGGGGCTCAGCCTGCTCGCGCTTCGGCAGATCTTTCTCCAGGCTTCGTATAAGGGCGACGACGTCACTCCCGAGCTCATCTTCGAGAAGACAAAGGAGAGCATCGAAAAAGAGCTGGAAGGCTATATCGAATTTCCCCGCTTGAGCTACGGATTCGAGAAGGTCATCGGCGCTTCCGCCCTGATCAAGAAACTCAACGAGCTCAACGCGTGCCTCCAGGGAGACGACCCGGACCTCATGCCCGTCGGGGTCCTCGTTCCCGGCGCGAATGGAGTCGGCAAGACCTTCATCTACAAGGCGTTCGCCAAGGAATGCGGATGGGTGGCCGTGGTTCTCAAGAATATCCGTGGCCAGTACGTTGGGCAAACCGAACGCAATTGGGAGCGGATACGGTCGGTGCTCGAATCCATGAGCAGCGTCATGGTCATGTACGACGAGGCGGACACGGAAATCGGCGGCCGCAGCGCGCAGACTCATGATGTGGACCGTCGTTTGTTCGGCAATATTCTGCGGATGATGTCCGATCCGCACAATAAGGGGCGGATTGTCTGGATCATTATCACTGCGCGGCCGGATCGACTGGAACCGGATATCAAGCGATCGGGCCGAGCCGGCGAGCACTTGCCCGTTTTCGACAACGAAGGCGCGGACAAAGAGGCGTTTATCGCTCATGTGATGAGCCGGATCGGGTTCGACACCTCCTCATTATCGCCGGAGCAGCACGCCGAGTTCCTCGAATTCACCAAGAACTACTACCCCGCGGACTTCGATCAGATCATCACCGAATTGAAGCGTCGCCGGTACATCGACGGCGAGCTTACGCCGGACGCGGTTCTCGAGGAAGTGAAGGACTTCATCCCGTCGGATATCGCCCGACAGCGTGAGTACCAGGAACTCCTGGCGTTCATGGAGTGTACCTCGCGTGAACTTATTCCCGAGCGATACGCGCATCTCTCGCGGGAACGAGTGCGGGAGATGCTCCGGGAGATTCAAATGGGCGGACCCGCTTGATGCTGATCCTGGGTATCGAGACATCCTGCGACGAAACCGCGGCCGCAGTGGTCCGCGACGGACGGCAACTCCTGGCCGGCGTCGTGGTTTCCCAGGTGGATGCGCACCGCGAGTACGGCGGAGTGGTGCCTGAACTCGCATCTCGGAAGCATATCGAAGCGATCTCCGTGGTGATCGATCAGGCGCTGAACCGTGCGGGAATCGCTCCCACGGATCTCGAGGGGATCGGCGTGACGCGCGGCCCCGGCCTCATCGGATCGCTGCTCGTCGGCATCGGCGCGGCAAAGGGAATGGCTTTGGCTCTGGGGCTGCCCATTTGCGGCGTGAACCATCTGCACGGTCATCTTTTTTCGGTGTTTCTCGAGCGCTCCGACATCGAGTATCCCTTCGTCGGGCTGGTCGTCTCGGGCGGGCACACGAATCTGTACGTCGTGCGCGGGCCTATGGAGATCGACCTTATCGGGAAGACGCGCGACGACGCCGCAGGGGAAGCCTTTGACAAGGTAGCCAAGCTGTTGGGACTCGGATACCCGGGCGGCGCGGCGATCGAAGAGCACGCGTCGGGCGCGGACGCCGGCGGCCTGAAATTTCCGCGAGCGCTCATCAACGACGAGGATCCGGCGTTTTCTTTCTCCGGCCTGAAGACCGCGGTCCTCAGACACGTGGAAGAGCGTCTCGGTGTCTCTGCCCGAGGCGACATTCCCGGCAGCTTCCATTCCGTGGTGAATGCACAAACGCGCGCTGCGTTTGAACCGGAGATTCGACGAATCGCCCGAGCGTTTCAGGATGCGGTGACAGATGTGCTTGCCGTGAAAGGGGTTCGAGCCGCGCGAAAGTTCGGCTGTCGCCAAATCGTGGTAACCGGCGGGGTGGCGGCGAATCGAGCGCTCCGAGAGCGAATTACCCAAGAGGCTTCCGGCGCCGGCGTCGAAGCGGCCTTCCCGTCGTTCGATCTCTGTACGGACAACGCGGCCATGATCGCGGCGCGTGCGGAGACGCTCCTGGCGCAAGACTGCGTAGACGGACTCGACTTCGACGCCAAAAGCCGGTAGGTAAGCGCGTAATCCCTCAGTTACAGAGGGCTTGAGCCATGGAGATCAACTCCTGTGCTTATGGTCCACCGGGCTTGAGGCGGCTCTGCGCCCGGTGAGGATGGAGGGGGAGACTCATCTCCCCCTCCAAGCCTCCCCCATCGAGATATCAAGCGCTTTTCGCCGGCCCGGTGAACGGTTACCTCCTGTGCCTTGTGTTTGGACAAGCAACGCGAAATCGATGACCTGAAAGATTCAGCTCGGTAAGAGTCGCTCGGCAAAGGTTCCTCGCGCGGTGTTCGGTTCCGATGGGCTTCCGGCGGTGTTGGCGGCGGGTCGTTACGCCGGCTGCAACACGGCGCCGTGCGCTCTTCAATGGGTCGCGGCAGGAATGGCAGTTGCCCGGCATTTCCACCGCGACCCATTGAAGAAATACGCTCCCCGCGCAAACGCCGGACTATAATGAAATGGTTTCTTATTTGATCGACAATTCGTCAGGGTATATGAAGCCCACGAAGCCGAGCGCGGCCAAGGCCACACCGTAATTCTTCCGGATGTGGAGGCTCGTTATATCAAACTTCATCTCGCCGCGCTGTTTAAGCCCGCGAATGCTCAGTTCGTGTTCCAGGGAAGCGGTAAGTTGTCGCACTGCGTCGTTCTTTGCTGATTCCGGATCGACCTTTTGCCGGGCGTATACACGTTCGTACTCGGCTGCAAAGCCGCCCACAAAATTCCCTTCCGCGTCGGTCGCCCACACGCGGCCGACGCCCGCTGCGACGGTGTCTCCCTTCTTGCCGCCCGCCTTAGCGAGTATGGCTTCCAGCACCGCGCCGTGATGAAAAGACGACTTCACTCTTTCAATCGGAACTTCCTTCGACTCGGGAGGCAATACGGACGTATAGTAGACCACGTTGAAGTTCTCGACGCCTGCGTCAAGCAACGCCAGATCATATGAGAAGGTTTCGTAGGGGTCGGGAGGGATTCCCTGATCGGATTGGCCCACTCCGACGGTAACAAAATACGTCGTGGGAATTCTGGGTCCAAAAGTTGTATCCGCGGCCGGCGCTACTCCCGCGTGAAACACGACACAAAGAACAATGAAACCGATTCCGATCTTCGCTCTATTCATGAAGCATACCTCCTCAGATTGAGATTACGAAAAGAAACGTCTCGTTCCGGACTTCACGCTCCTGATTACGGTTCAGCGTACATTCTACAAATCCGGGCCTCGGCTTAAGCCGCCCCCGGCGCACTGCGGCGGAACCCGTCTACGTTTCACTCTGCGCAATGGTTTAATCACGGGTCAAGTTCGGTTGTCAACCTGACGTGGCGACGTTGTCTTCCGGCTTCGCAGGGGGCTTCGAGTTGTCGGGCGCGCGCTCGACCGAAGCGCTTGCATAACCCGCCGTTTCCCAACCAACGGCGCAGCGCCTTGGCGCACGCCTCGTTGTCAATCGCAACCTTCTCAACGGTCGGCTGAATCTCGATAACAATACGCCGGCACCGCACGTCCGGACGCGGATAAACTCGAAGGCACTCTTTACATCCGTCGTCCCGGCGACGAAGCGGGAGTAGGGGGAAACAAGCTTCCAACTGCGAGATGAGCAGTGGTCTTGAAGATGCTCGACAGATGCGCTTCCCTGCGGGAAGCACATCCTACGGGCTACACATCGGTGGTTACCTCGCGTATGATCTTCACTGCGATGTTATTATGCGCTGTTCTCCCGTAATCGTGCGCGATCGCTCCGGCTGCGTCTCTGCGGTTCAGATTCGCGCCCGAAGCGAGGAGCAATTTAACCAAATCGGAGCTCGTCGTCTCCTCCCACCAAGGGTCCGAACACGCAGCCATGAGCGCCGTCATTCCCGAGGCGTCGGCCGCGTTGACCGCGGCTCCGGCGTCGATAAGCGCTCGGGCGACCGCGAGGTCTCCATCGTAACACGAACGGATGAGCGGCGTAGTTCCCGCTACCACACAAGGCCAAGAGAACACCCGTTCGTGCTCGCCCGTTACGGGAGCGATCAGCGGATACGGCTCGTCGGGATTGGCGCCGGCTGTGCAAAGGGCTCGTACAGCGTCCGCGTGACCCGTCCACCCCGCAGCGTGGAGCGGCAGACCGCCGTACTTGTCGGGGTGATTGACATCGCCGCCTCCGGACGTCAGGAGTCCGATCAAGCCCGCCCGGCCTTCCATTGCGGCCCACATGAGCGGCGTTCGTCCGTCATCGTCAACGGCCCGGAGATCTGCGCCGCAATTGAGCAGAAATCGCCCCACCTCCGCGGAGCCGCCTATCGCTGCGAACATCAGCGTTGTCCATCCTCGGGCGCTCGACGCGGTCACATCCGCGCCGCGACGGACAAGCGCTTTTACCGTATCAAGGCTTCCGACCTGTGTCGCGGCCATCAGAGCGGTGATTCCATGGGGAGATCGGGCGTCGGCCGGCGTCCCTCGATCGAGCAGAAACCGCACGACGTCCAGATGCGGCCCTCGAGCGGACCACCGCAAGGCAATCCCGGCGTCGTCCGAGTCGGGGGCAAACTCGCAGCCGCGCTGGATGAAGAATTCCATGATGTCGAGCCGTCCCGCTGCGGCGACTCTCGTGAACGCCGTCGCTTCGTCGCCCTGACGAACATTGACGTCTGCCCCAAGCTCCACGAGGGCTCGAACTACCTCCATTCGGCCGTTTCCCGCGGCTTCGATAAGCGGCCGACGGCCGGCGTCATCGGGCTCGTCCGGAGAAAAACCGTTCCGAAGAAGGAGTTCAAGCGTACCCGTATCCCCGTCGGCAGCGGCTTTGACGGCTATTGCCGCCGCGCCCCGCGGGTCCCGGGCTCCACGCTCGATAA
Source organism: uncultured Syntrophales bacterium (assembly GCA_964385875.1). Taxonomy (GTDB): domain Bacteria; phylum Desulfobacterota; class Desulfomonilia; order Desulfomonilales; family Desulfomonilaceae; genus CAYLRL01. The sequence goes on along the minus strand of CAYLRL010000056.1, from coordinate 16,530 downwards.
GCATTCGGGCGATTTCCGTCGATCCCGCCTCAGCCGCCCAGGTCAGCGCGGACGCGCCGTTGTCCGCGGTCTGATTCAGCTTTGCGCGTCTATTCACTAATAATCGCGTTATATCGGCGTGTTCGAGCCGGACGGCCCACATGAGCGGCGTCGCGCCAAGCGGGTCGGCTTGATCGACCCGCGCGCCCCGATCCAGGAGGAATTCCGTCATCTTCGCGTTTCCGCTGAAGACCGCCCAGAGAAGCGGCGTCCATCCGTAGACGTCACGGTGGTTACATCCTAACAGGCGGGCCCACCCGCGGTCGAACCGTGCTTCGTCCCCGTTCCGCACGGCCGCGGCAAGGTCGTCCGCGTACCGAGCGATCAGCGCGCTCGGCAATCGTATGGCGTCACGAAGCGGTCTCATTGTGACTCAATTTCCAGGCCCTTTGGTTGAGCCGTCGACGGAGAAGCGCTCCCGGAAACGCTCGTTTTCAGCCTTGAAGAGCCGCAGATCGTTGGCGAAATCCTGACCCGCCGCGGCGACCGCCTGCTCCAAACGCTCCGACACCCAGCGGTAAAGCTCCATATCCAATGCGTTGTATCGCTCGATGACCGCGCGCTCACCCTTCGAGACCTCCTCGGACGTGGGGCGCTCCCTCCCGACGTTTTTCGATATGTAGAAAGCTCGGCGCCACCCCAGCGCACGCTTCATGAGGAGCACGGACTCGTCGAACCGATCCTGAAGCCCCGTTACCGCGAAGTGTTCCTCGAGATTGCGCTTCGCCTCGCCGAGCATCGTCGGCGGGCAATGGTCCGGGAAGACGGTTGAATCCGCGCCCCACCCGCTCAGCGTGCGGACTTGAAGATCGCCGCTCCGCCGCGCAAACTCGGGGAGGCTCATCCGCGCAATCACCGGATGAAGCGGATGGCGCCGCAATCGCCGAATCATCGCGTAATAGGAAATGACCCGATCAACGGGATTGCGCAGGATCGTCGCGTACACGCACGGCCCCGGCGCGAACCGATGCACGCCGAACCGAACATGGCCGAGTATCGCCTTCGGAGTCCGCCCACCGGACGCCGTTTCGGAATCGCCGTTCCCGAAGATCTCCTCGACCTCTTTATCGCCGCTCACCCACGCCAACCGAGGGCCATACTCCTGCTTAAGGATAAACGCAATCGTCTGGCCGGCCGTCTTGAAGATATGCAGCCATATCAAGGTCTTGTCCCGAAGTCCACCGTCTGACATTGGTGTGGATTGCTCTCCGTCGCTCATAGGACGCCTTTCGCCTCATATCGCATCCTCGGCGCGGAACCTTTCGGCGCCTCCGAGCAGACCATACCACCAGCCGGACCTCCCGTCCACATGGGGTCAGCCGAGGCAGGCTTCAGTAACTCGATTCTCTGTGGATTGAGTCCCGCGCTTGTCGGACTGGGCGCGTCTCCACCTGCTCTTATCGTCACTTCCCAGCGGAAAAAAGACAAAATCGAGTCACAAGGCCGAAATCCTTAAGCACACGAACTGCTTTTCCGTGGAGGGTTGGAGACGGAGATTTCGGGTCGAAGAAATGTAAAGAAAGTCAATAACGACTCGAGCCAGGCCTTCTACAGAGGTAAGTGCGTCGTGGGTGCGTCGGATTTGAACCGTATTCAACGTTATGCGCTCGACTACGGCAACGGGGGTTGGGAGGACCGGTTGAAAGCCATCTTCGAGAGGTATTTAGGCCCCCGACTCGGGAGATAATAATTCGAAGACAGGTCCCGGTTGCAGATTTTTTTGATTCGGGGCCTGGGGTGTTCGTCGGATTTCGCGCTGTGGGTTTCGCCGCGCCGACATCTTCGACCCGCGGATCAGTCCGATGGCCGAACCGGGGCTCGGTTGTGAGCCGTGCAGTTCACAGGGCCCAGTAGCGGAACGTACGGCGTTGCAAACCACATTCACGACGTTCTCAACGAACTCGAAATCGAACTCATTTGACGAGCGGAGTCAATTGACCGAGACCTTGAAAGACGTTAAGCGGAGGCTCAGCGCGCGCTTCCTCGGCCGATCGGGAATCCATGGGTTTGGGATAAATCGCGCGGCCGGAAGCGTCCGGGTCTATGTGGACTTAGACAAAGACTCGTTGCCCGACGATCTTCTCTCAGAGTTGCGTAAGCACGCGGGAGGCCACGCGATCGAGGTGATCCCCCAAGCGCGAGCTTCATTCCACTAATCTGAGAGGGGCAGGCTTGACATATGGGTATTTGTCCCAGCAAGCGTAGGATGTGCTTCCCGGAGGGAACCGCATCGACCGAGCGTCTTCGGGGTTGAGGTCTCGCAAGGGGGGCGCTCATCGTTCCAGACGGATAGCGGTCCGTGGGCCGTGGCCCTCTTGGGTGGCCCGGAGGCCACTGCCTCCGGGGGCCGAAGGCGCACGAGGTCTTCGTAGGAAGCGGTGGGAGTTGGCCGAGAGCATACGGCTCCGAAGGCAAAGCCCGTGTGCGGCCGGTTTTTTGCCTGTGATTGCGAGGAGCACAGCGACGAAGCAATCTCAGAAGCCTTCGCAGCCCGACGCGCTGAGATTGCTTCGCTTCGCTCGCAATGACATCCTTTGGGCGGTGCGCCACACGCGGGGATTGCTTCGCTTCGCTCGCAATGACATCCTTTGGGCGGTGCGCCACACGCGGGG
>CAYLRL010000056.1:0-13779 GCA_964385875.1 uncultured Syntrophales bacterium | reverse complement strand
GTAATGACATCCTTTGGGCGGTGCGCCACACGCGGGGATTGCTTCGCTTCGCTCGTAATGACATCCTTTGGGCGGTGCGCCACACGCGGGGATTGCTTCGCTTCGCTCGTAAAGGGGTCAGACTTGAGAATCACTCTGAAGCCCATAGGATGCGTTAAGGGAACCGAACCGCATCGATCGAGGCTTTTCTACGTTCAAACGGACTCCAATCTCTCCTACTCTTCGATAGCGCCGCCCACGGAACGGAGATGCGCGCGGAAGCCGTACCTATGATCGGCGGCCCTGCGTTCGAGGTATTCCCGAAACCGCAGCTGAACTCGGAGGCTTTCGCCGGCTGTCATCTTGGCCGCCTGATTCCGTTCCCTCTCCCGGATTGCCGCGGCCGCTTCGATAATGGGTTCGAGTCGATCCCACCGCACAAAGAGCGCTCCGTCATCGTCCGCGAAAACAAAGTCTTCGGTCGACACGATTGAATTCCCGAACGCGGCCCGTTCGAGCGCGTCAGGCTCACGAGGATCGTCCCGAGTCGGCCCTTTGGGGAAGGCGCCGTAACTGAAAACCGGAAGATCGAGCCGCCGTAACTCCGCAGTATCCCGATGGCATCCCCAGACGAGCGCGCCGATCACGCCGGCGTTTTTCGCCTCCAAGACGGTCAGATCGCCGATGCAGCCTTCGTCGAGACGACCGCCGTTGTCGATGACAATGACGGCGCCCGCGCGGACGTGGTCGATTGCCTCGAGGAAGATGTCCACACTTCCATAGCACTTCACCGGTCGCGCCGGGCCGGCGATCGAGCGACCCGGGATTACCGGACGAATACCGCGCGGCGCTGATCGAATCGGTTCGTCCAGACGAACGCACGCATCCGCTATATGAGCGGTCGAAAGATCACCTACGGATTGCGGATCGAATGATATTACCATAATTTGACTCCTCGTGATCGAGTACGTGGGCGCGGGACGCCGTTCCGTATCATATCACGCTCTCAATCAAGCCGGCCGCCTTTGGACAAACCTCACGGACGCCGGGTGACGGAAAAGACTCGACCTTGGACATGGCGCGGGACGCTCTCACCCCAGCCTGGAGGGCCGGGGCCGGCCGCGCTGAATGTTCGAGATTTCATCGGCACAACTCTTTGATATACTGAAACTTTAGAGCCGGTTGCCATAGGCGCTTGACAGTGCCCTGTCATGCTGGTAGCATCCTGTCATGTTTACGCGCCTTCAACCCACTGAGACCCCGGCCGCGCAGGCTCTCACTCGGCTTATCCTCTCAGCGTTCCGATTCAACGGAGAAGCCCTCGCTGCCGGCGATCGATTGACGCGCGAATTCGGGCTCTCAAGCGCGCTGTGGCAGGTACTCGGCGCGATCGACGACGGCCCTTTGACGGTCGCCCAGATCGCGCGCAATATGGGGCTCACACGGCAAAGCGTGAGGCGGACTGCGGCAATCCTGGAGCGCAAGGGATTTGTGACCTTTCAGGATAACCCGAACCACAAACGAGCCAAGCTCGCTGCGCTTACCGAGAGCGGCCGGGAAGCGCACGAGCGGGTGATGCGGGTCCACAGAGCGTGGGCGAATACGGTGACCACGGGACTGGACGAAAAGGAAATCGAAGGCGCGGCAACGACGCTTGAAACGTTGTGCTCACGATTGTAAACCGAAACACCGGGGGAAATGCAATGAATAGGGAGATTCACAGCCAATTGTCCGATTTGCTTGCGGTCCTGGGCCTCGATGAGGAGCCGCTGGGCCTCTATTACACGGACGACGAGCCGCCCGAGGGCTTCGCTCCGAAACCCATCGATCTACCCACTCGCGCGAAGGAAGAACGCAACGCAATCGACTGGCAGGCGGTATTCAAACATTTTTCCTGCGCCATACGCCACATTCGATGGGCGCGAATGAAAAAAAAGCCGGCCTTTTTTTCCGCGGAGCGCTTCGGCTGTCCCGGAGCTGCGTTTTGGATGGGCTTCAATAAACCGCAAGCCGAGACGATCATCCAGTATGTATCGAGCGGTATACCGAATTACATGCACGGAGAGCTCTATTGCGAGTCGCCCGATGTGTTGCGCCGCATTTTCGATGAAGTCGACCCGGTTCCCGCGCCGAAAAAGTATTGCGTTGTGCAGCCGTTGAGCCTTTTTTCACGTGATGCGCATCCCATGCTCGTTATCTTTTTTGCGCGGCCGGAACCGCTCTGCGGATTGCATCAACTTGCGTTCTTCGTGACAAACGATCCGGAAATCGTCGCGTCGCCGTGGAGTTCCGGTTGCGGAAGCATTGCAGCGTGGCCCATGCGCTACATCACTCAGGGTCGCCCCAGGGCGGTCATCGGCGGCTGGGACCCGTCCGCTCGAAAATTTTATAACAATGACGAATTGACGTTCACGGTTCCATTCGATTTGTTCAGGCAAATGGTCGCCCGTTACGGGGAATCATTCCTCACAACCGACACGTGGACGAAAATGTCGAAACGCATCGAGCGCAGTAAAAAGGCGTGGGGCGAATCCAAGTAATTTGTAACCGTTCACCGGGACAGCGAAAAGCGCTTGATATCTCGATGGGGGAGGTTTGGAGGGAGGAGATGAGTCTCCCCCTCCATCCTCACCGGGCGCAGAGCCGTCTGAAGCCCGGTGAACCATGACAGGAAAAGAAAGAAGGCTTAACATTCTGAATTACAAGCGGTTAAGCCCGACCAAAGGCGCTTTCCCTCATCGAAGACCCGCTACAAAGCGGTCATACCGTTCATGATTTGCGATGTGGTTGTGACGGGGCTTATTATGATGTTCCCGGCGATAGCGCCATGCCTGCCGAATCCGGCCCGGTGACCGGGCGCCGGGGGTCTGTCGTGCGGATCCCCCGCCCTGATGGGCGCGCCGACGATCGAGTTGGGCCTCTACGCCGGCGCAATCCCACGTTACACTTCCTGCGGCTATGAAACCTTCACCACCAGAGACGCCGCGGTGTCGCCGGCCGCGCATCCGGCGAAGAGGCCGTATCCTCCGCCGATCTTGACGAGTTCTTCGATCAGCTCGACCAGGCAGCGAGCGCCGGTCGGTCCCTGAGGATGGCCGAAAATCAGCGACGAGCCGTAATTGTTGAAGATGTCATCCGGAATGTTCATCAGCCGTCCCATGACGATGTCATTGACGCTGAACGGATTGTGCGTTTTGACCGCAGCCAAGTCGCCAACCGCGACGCCGGCCTTTTCCAGGGCCATCTGCGCAGACGGAGTGACCGCCGCGGCCATTCTGGCCTTTTCGGCTCTCGCAAATCCGTAGCTCAGGATCTGAATCGTTACGTTCTTGTCTTGGCTCAGTTGTTTGGCCTTGTCGCGCGTGGTGACGATCACGCCGGCATTGCCGTCCGCCGGATGGGTCTGGGCGCCGAAGGTGATCACTCCGCCGGGAACGACAGGCTTCAGCGGCGCGAGACCTTCCGCGGTGACGGAAGTAACCCCCTCATCGCCTTCAACCACGGCCGTCTTCTTTTTCGAGATACGGATCTCGACGGGAATCATGTAGCCCTTCTGGAATTCCCGGTCGTTATCCACCGACATGAGATACTGTTCATAGCGGCGTACGGCCAGCGCGTCCGACTCTTCCTTGGTCACCCCGCCGTGTTCGGCGGCCACGTTCTCAGCGGTTTTGACCATGGCTTCGCCCGCCCACGGATCTTTGGCGAAGTTGTCCATCATCCAGTTCTCACTGATGACTTCTCCCCCGGGGCCCTTGGGGTTGGGCCAGACCGTATGAGGTCCGTTGGAACAGCGATCAGAAGTTCCCACGAGGACGCATTCGGCCGAGCCGGTCTCGATCGAGGTCGCGCCGGTGAAGACTGCGGTCGCGCTCGTCGCGCACGCCTGACTTATCGTCGGGCCGCTGACCCTTTCGAGGCCCGCCAACGCGCAATACCACGGGCACGCATAGAACCAGGACGGTTGTCCCACCGTCATACCGAGGACACACAAATCGAAGACCTCCGGGCTTATACCCCGAAGCTCGAGGAACTTCCTGGTCGTGGCGGCCCCCAGCAACACGGCGTTCTCGTTCTGAAACGACATCTGCCACCGCGAAAAAGGTGATGACCAATACCCCTTGTGGGGCACAAAACTTTTCTCAAACATGGCTTGCTCCCTTCGCGTCTATTCCAATCTTCCATTCCGGAATGGTGAACTTCGGAGCCTCCCGGTCGGTAGGATCCGCACTCGATCGAGGCGTCTATCCGAATTCGTAATGGTTCACCGGGCTTGAGGCGGCTCTGCGCCCGGTGAGGATGGAGGGGAAGACTCATCTCCCCCTCCAAGCCTCCCCCATCGAGATATCAAGCGCTTATCGCCGGCCCGGTGAACGGTTACCCGAATTCCTCGTTCGGGACGTGATTATCTCGTACAAACCCTGGGTTTGACAAGCCCTAAAGGCCCCGCCAAAGTCCGGGGACGTCTTCAAGGACGGGATTGCTCGGTCGGGGTTGGGCCTAATTCATTCGGTAAGGATGCCGTCCCGCGCGGAAGCCGCCTCTTCTTCCCACCGCCGTGATAAATGAGCATGTGTAAACCAACGCGCGGATTGCGCCGCGATTCCCCGGAAAGGAGTCGACATGGGAAAAGACCTGGTTTTCGTAGGAGGCGGACACGCTCACCTGACATCTTTGGTCAACCTCGGGGACTACACCGCTCGAGGGCATCGGGTCACACTCGTCAGCCCCGTCGAGCGGCATTATTACTCAGGCATGGGACCGGGAATGCTTTCGGGAATGTACGAGCCCCGGGAAATACGCTTTAATGTCAAAAGACTCGCTGAGGAGCGCGGGGCTCGCTTCGTGCTCGGCAAGGCGCAGACCGTCGATCCCGAGAAACAGACAGTCACGTTGGAGGACGAGTCGGAAATTTCCTACGACGTCGTTTCCTTCAACACCGGCAGCTTTGTGCTTCTGGATCTCTTCGAGAACTCGACGGAAACGGTGTACCCCGTCAAGCCCATCGTTAACCTCCTAAAGGCCCGAAAAGCCATTTTCGATCGGATCAAGGCCGGGGCTCCCCATCTCGTCGTGGTGGGAGGAGGCGCCGCGGGGTTCGAACTGAGCGGAAACATCGAGCGACTGGTTCGCCGCAACGGAGGCCGCGCCTTGATTACCCTCGTAGCCGGCCGAAAGCTCCTCCCCGACTTCCCTGAAAAGGCCCGCAGGTTAGCTCTCGAATCGCTTACCGAACGCGGCGTCGAAGTCATCGAAGGAGCGCGAGTCGAGCGAGCGGACGGCGGCACGCTCGTTTTAAGCGACGGCCGGACGATTCCCTTCGATCTCGTATTCCCAGCGGTCGGCGTTCGATCCTACCCCATCTTCGAGAATTCCGGGCTACCGACCGCCCAGGACGGCGCTCTCCTTGTGACGCGGCGGCTCCACAGCATTGCCTACCCGAACATTTTCGGCGGAGGCGATTGCGTCACCCTCGAGGATCGGAAGCTTGACCGCGTAGGAGTGTACGCAGTACGGCAGAACGACATTCTGCGAAAGAATCTCCTGGTCGCTCTCGAAGGCGGAACGATGGAAACCTTCAGCCCTCAGGATGTCTATATGTTGATCTTCAATCCGGGTGACGGCACAGGACTCTTCGTGCGAAAATCGTGGGTATGGAAAGGGAAATCAGCCTTTTGGCTCAAGGACTATATCGATCGGAGCTTCATGAAGAAATTCCGGGTCTCGGGAGAACTCGAGGACACTCGAGACTACCCTGAGGGCTGATCCTCTTCCGCATAGATAAGGACGGTCAGGCCACGGATAAGTGATAAGGTCGGCCGGCCGCCGTCAGCTACCCGCGGCGGGAACTCCCGCGCCCATGACCTGTTCGGGAGCGATTTCCCGAAACGCATTCAAGTATCGGCGCGCCGGGTCTTGGTATATCTCGCGTCCTTCCCTGATTCCGCGTAACTGCTTGTCCGTCACCCGGCCCGCCACTCTCGCCGGGGAACCGATTACCAGAGACGCCGGAGGTATTTCGACGCCGGTGGGTATGAAAGAGGCGGCGCCGATGAGGCAATCCGAGTTGACTTTCACTCCGTCCGAAATGACCGCGCCCATTCGGATGAGGGTGTTTGAGCGGATCTCGCATCCGTGAAGAATCGCCCCGTGGCCGACATGTGCGCGACATGCGCGCCCGGGTGAATGATTGTCCACTCGTCGGGAAACGTATGTACGACGCAGTTCTCTTGCACGTTGGATCCCGCGCCGACCCTGATCCCGCCTATATCACCGCGCAGCACGGCCCCCGCGCCGATGTAGCGCCCCTCGCCGACCTCCACGTGCCCGATAAGGACGGCTTGAGGATGGACAAAGGCTTTGAAGCCGACGACGGGCTGTTTACCCTCGAAGACGTAAGACGGTATGCATCCTCCATACTTCGAGAGGCTTGACCGAAGCGGCGACAAAATCGGCCCTTTTCTTGTTTTGTTACGAAGACGATTCGATCGAACCCATCCCGGGAGGCATGGGCGCGAGGCAGGTCATCGAGTAGTCGTCGACACTGACCTTCGGCTCTGCCACGACTCTGTCGAAGAAGTCGAGCACTAGCTTCACGAAATCATCCCGTCGCCGGTCATAGGTGTTGTGACCGCACCGAGGGATTACGCCAAGCTCACCCTTCGGCAGCCGCCGATACATGCCGACAGCCTGTTCAACCTCGAAAAGGGCGCTCCTGTCCGGATACAGCGCTAATGTGGGGCAGGCGACCTCCCCCAGCTGGGGGCCGAGGTCAAACACCTCGCTTCCGTACGCGCCGCCCCTCGTCCGCGCGAGTTCGTACACATACTCGGCGCGATCGTGCCCGTGCCACTTGATCAGATTCTCACGTATGGAATCGTCCAATTCGGGAAATGCCTTGGGGAAGTGGGATTCATTGAATTCCGTCATGGTTGTAGTCGAGCGGTAAAGGGTGCTTGAGACCACCAGCGCTCGGACGCGGTCCGGAGACACCGAGGCGTAATCCACTCCCATGACGCCTCCCTCACACTGACCGACCATGAAAACGGAGTCGAGTTCGAGCGCCTCGACCAGACGGGCAAGGTCGTCTCGCGTTTCTTCCCGAAAGGAGTCACTCACGAAGAACTCGTCGAAATTCGCGCCGGGCTCTGATTGTCCGAATCCGCGCCTGTCGTGCAGCACGACCTTGTAGCCCCGATCGAGAAAAGCGGGATAGACCTTTTCCCACATGCGGCTGCTCGCGAATCCGTGATGCAGAAAGACGACGGGTGGTCCGGCGCCGTGAACTTCGTAATATAAACGCCTGCCGTCCATTTGGGCAAAGGGCATGGGGTAATCCTCCTAACCTGTCGGAACGCTTCTTGTTAAGTCTCCCGCTCCATTCTCACCGGGCGCATAGCCGCCACAAGCCCGGTGAACTATTGCTACTACGGAATAGGAATTCCTTCGACTTCCTCGTCCAATCGGTCATCGCACAGCGAAACGAACTTCCCGCTCCGTCTTTGATCGATGCTTCCCGCCGAACCTTTCGGAACACGGTCACAAATACATATCGAGGATTTGCCGGCTTTGGGCGTCCATTTCGCGCCGGTCGGGGATAAGATACCGTATGCCGTTCAAATCCTTGATGAGGACGCGGTCTCCCGAAAGCCGGTAAATGTCTTCCGTGTTGATGACAATATCCGTGTCGCCCCTGTCGGTAACGATGAAGAGGCGCAGGTTGCCCCCGACCGGCGACGCCCGCGCGATCCCCCGTATAACCGGGGTGAACATGCGGCGATTCAGCTCGTCTTGAATGATGGGCCGCGACTCGGGCGGAACGGCTTGAATACTTTCGACGGACAGCAGCTCATTGCATCGGGCGTCGCATATCGATAGCGGGCCGTCCGGATCGGTAACGGGAAACATGCGGACCGGATGAACATCCCGATACTCCCGGCCTTGAGCCTCCCTGACAATCAGCCTCCCCCGATTATCCCGAAAACAGGCGACTATCGTCTGCTCGGCGCGATTATTCACAGCGCTTTCCTCGCGATCCGCGCATTGTTGTGCTCGTCGCATTCAGAGGGCTGCATCGGCGCCCGATACATCTCTGCATGTGTCATGTGAAATCGAGCGTACTTCTTGCTTGTGATCAGCAGCTCGCTGTGGCTGCCCACGCCGGTGATTCTGCCGTCTTCCAGCACGACAATACGGTCCGCCCGTTGCAGGGTGCCGAGTCGGTGGGCCACGGCAACCGTGGTGCGCCCTTCAATGAGATTCTCAAGCGCCTGCTGAATCTCTTTTTCCGTTTCTACATCCACCGAGGATGTCGCTTCATCGAGGATCAGAATTGCAGGGTTAATAAGAATAGCTCTGGCGATGCTGATTCGCTGGCGTTCTCCGCCGGACAGCAGTTGACCGCGTTCTCCCACCAACGTATCGTACGCCTCGTTGAGCCTCATGATGAAGTCATGGGCGCATGCGGCCCGCGCCGCGTCGACTATTTCGGTCCGGCCGGCATCGGGACGCCCGTACGCGATATTTTCGGCGATGGTGCCGTAGAAGAGAAACGGATCCTGCAGCACGATGCCGATGTTCTTCCGATACCCGGCGATCGACATATCGCGAATATCGATATCGTCGACACGCATCGCCCCTTCATCGACATCGTAGAAGCGGCACACCAAGTTCACCAAGGTAGTCTTTCCGGACCCGCTGGGCCCCACTACGCCGATCATCTCTCCGGGCATAATGGTCAGGCTGACATTTTTCAACACGTCCCGTTTGCCGTAGGAAAAGCCCACATTATCGAACTCGATTTTTCCCTTCAGCCTTCCCGGAATGACTGGATTGGGCGATTCAACGATATGAGGTTGCTCGTCGATAACATCAAATACTCGTTTCGCGCTCGTTGCGGCGCGCTGGGTGGCCGACACCATGAGGATCATGGACTCGAGCCGCGCGTAAAACCTGCTGATGTAGGCGACGAATGCTATCAGAACGCCGACGGTGATTTTGTTCCGGAAGATAAGCCAGACGGCAAAGCCCCATATGATCAGCACGCCGAAATCCGTAAGGAGTGTAACCATGGGCTTGAAGAAAGCCCATACCGTATTTACACGATCATTTGCCCTCAGCACATAATCGTTTGTCTCCTTGAATCTGCGGATTTCCCGCTCCTCCTGAGCAAACGCCTTAACTACCCGTATACCGGGTATGGCGTCCGCCAAAACGCTGGTCATTTCGGCCCACGCGCGGCTTCCCTTGGCGAATCCGCGCCACAGTGTCTTTCTCACCCGATATGTAAGCCAGACTATAAGCGGAAACGGGCAGAGGGTTACGAAGGCAAGCAGCGGATTGATATAGAAGAGAATCCCGGCCGTCATGACGATCATGAGGACGTCCGCGCCGAAATCGAGCACGTAGACCGATAGAAATAGACATATACGGTCAGTATCGGTGCTTACCCGTGCGATAAGGTCTCCCGTGCGTTTTTCACTGAAGTATTCGAGAGACAGGCTATGGAGACGGCTGTATATTCTGTTGCGCAGTTCGGCGCTTACCCGCTCGCTCACCCACGCCAGCGTATAGGTTCGTGCCCAACCCAAAAGCCATGCAAACACGGCCGCGCCCCCGAGCGCCCCGAGATACAGGGCGACTCGGTGAGGATCTATCGGAACCCCGTTTTGATGCGGTATCAGGATATCATCGACGAGAGGCATGGTAATATAGGGAGGTATAAGCGCGGCGGCGGTGCATGCCAGACTCAGGACAAAGCTGAGCAGAAAAAGGCCCTTCCAGGGTTTTGAAAAGCGGATCAGCCTTGCCAGGGAATGCATTGCCGTTTGCGAAGCGTCACGTTCAGACCCGTGAGATCCGACAGCGGGGGAAGACTCATGAGGGGAGATCTCTTCGGGTCCGGCGCTTTCACGAGCGTCCGCGCGCCTGTCAAGCGTTTCAAAGCGATTGACAAAGGCGCAGGCTTCAGGATGCCGACCGATTGTATAGTGGAGGCGCGCCAGCAGACGACCTCCTGCTCTCAGATCCAGCTCGCCGACACCCGTATGGGCGTATGCTTTGAGGGTCATGTCCTCGGTGAGCGGCCAGGACTCCACAGTCCCGCTGCTCGGCTCGGAGCCCGTTCCGTTGTCGGAGACTTCATGTATCAGGCGGCGGTTTGTAAGGACCAGAGTTCCTTGCGCATAGCGCAGATTCCGGTCGAGGTCATGGGTGAACGTTGCCCGGGGGCGTTCGCCGGCCTCATACGGAACATTCGACGAATGTACGTCGGGTTGCCTCATTTAATTTTTAGCCCCGGCGCTCGCCGGCAACGGTATGTCAAGCGGAAAATATTTGAGCATGTACTCGAGGGTTTCATCAACCTCGTCGGCCTGGATGAGCAGCAAACTTCCCGACGGGAGGTTATTCATGGCGGCATCGATGGCGTTGAGCGAACCGTAAATCTCTCGGACCTCCTTGACCCTGGTCGTTCCCTCGAGACCTTGCCGGAAAAGCCTGATAATCTCTCCTTTCGGCCGACCGCGAGTGTAGTGGTCCTCATAGAGGATGACCCAGTCGAAGGCCTCGCCCAGTATCTTCCCCTGGAGGACGATGTCGCAATCGCGGCGATCTCCGGCAGTTGAATAGATGGCGATGCGGTGATTGTAATTGTAATTTTCCAATGCTTCAATAATGGCTTCCAGGGAGGACGGATTGTGGCCGTAATCGACGATGATGGTGGACCCGTTCCGGCGGAGCACGTTAAAGCGTCCGGGAACATTGACAAAATTAACAAAAAACAGCTCCGCGGCCGCTCGGATTTTTTCAAAGGGGAGTCCAAGGGACAATGCCGCGGCGATGCCGGCCAGGGTGTTTTCGACCTGGAACCGTATGGACCCTCTATGGGTCATGGGAATTTGGTCAACAACAGCGAAGCCCCTTTCCATACCGCCTTCGGCGAAAATGATCGTTCGGTCACGCACAAAGAGGGCCCGGCCTCCCCGCCGACAATGCTCTTTTACAAACGGCGCCGCGTCATTGGAGGAGAAGTACAGCACGGATCCCTTGCAGTATTGCGCCATTTCCACCACCAGAGGGTCGCGCGCGTTCAGCACGGCCGTTCCCTCCCGGGCGACGGCCTCAACAACCGTGCGCTTGACCTCGGCGAGCTTCTCAATCGTATTGATGTCGAAAAGATCGAGATGATCGCCGCCTTGGATATTCGTCACTACAGCCACGTCGCACCGGTCGAAGCCAAGGCCTTCTCGTATGATGCCGCCCCGCGCGGCTTCAAAAACGGCCGCGTCCACAAAGGGATTGAGCAGCACGCTGCGAGCGCTCTGAGGCCCGCTACAGTCGCCCTTTTCAATGCGCCGCCCGTCAATATAAATTCCGTCGCTGCAGACCATGCCGGTGTTGAAGCCCGAGCTTTTCAGAATGTGGGCGATAAAGCGGGTTGTTGTAGTCTTTCCGTTGACGCCGGTCACTGCGGTAATCGGTATTCTACCGTTTGCCCCTTCAGGGAAAAGCATGTCGACGATTGATTCTCCCACGGGACGTCCGGCGCCGCTCGAGGGCGCCGTATGCATTCTCAGCCCCGGAGCGGCGTTCACTTCGATGACCTTGCCTCCAGGTTCATCGAGGGGAATGCTTATGTCATCGGTGACGATATCCACGCCCGCGATGTCGAGGCCGACGCTTTTTGCGGCGCTCACTGCGAACGAGGCGTTAACGGGATGTACCGTATCGGTGACATCGACGGCCGTTCCGCCGGTGCTCAGGTTCGCGTTGCGTCGGATCAACACGAAGGTTCCCGCGGGAGGAATGGAATCGGGTGTCAGCCCTTGCTCTGCGAGGACCGCGGTCGAAATGTCATCGAGGGGTATCTTGCTGAGAGGCAGAGCATGATATTCTCCTCGGAGGGGGTTCGTATTCTCTTCGTCGACAAGCTCAGCGACCGTATGAACGCCGTCGGCGACCACGTGGGCGGGCACGCGCCGCGCTGCGGCGACTAAACGATCGCCAACCACAAGAAACCGGTAGTCTTGACCGCTGACATGCTCCTCGATCAACACTGTCGAACTCCGCTCCGAGGCGGCTTCAAACGCGGTCCGCACCTGCTCCTCCGTGCACAGGTTGACCGAAACCCCCTTGCCTTGATTGCCGTCGGCGGGCTTCACCGTCACCGGCAAGCCTATATCAAGCGCCGCGGTCCACGCTTCTTCGGCGTCCCGGAGCGTCCGCCCTCTCGGCACGGGAACCCCTACGGCCCGAAGCGCCGTTTTCGTAAGCGACTTGTCTTGCGCAATCTCTTGCGCTATCGCGCTCGTCCTGTCGGTCTCGGCGGCCATGATGCGGCGTTGCATTGAGCCGTGGCCGAGTTGCACGAGGCTCTCGTCATTCAGTCGCCGCACGGGAATGCCCCGTTTCAGGGCGGCGTCCACGATGGATCGTGTGCTCGGCCCAAGGCAGACCCGTCCGGCAAGATCTCTCAGACGACCGATGACGCCTTGAACATCAAAGGGTTCGTCCCGCACGGCGGCGAGGCACAGATTCCACGCGGCGCTGAGGCACTCATGCGCGAGCTGCTCTTCCTCATACTCGATCGCCACCTTGTAGACCCCTTCCTCATCGGTTTCGACCGCTTTGCCGTAGCCCACATCGGCCCCCGCCTGGGTCTGTAATTCAAGGGTGAGATGCTCCAGCACATGGCCCAGGTACGTTCCCTCGTCAAGGCGACGAAAGAATCCGCCGCGTACTCCGGGGCCGCAGCGGTGCTCAATAAGCGACGGGAGCCATTCCTTGACTCGCTGATTGAACCCGGGAATCGCGTTCGAAGGGCTGTCCTTCAAATCTTCAAGATCAACAAGTACTTCCAGCACGGTGAAGTTCGCCCAAATATTTGGCCCACGCAAAGCACGCACGCCACGAATGATCATCTTCCGCATACTCCTCGTCAGCGCCGCGTATTCGGCGCTCCGGCAATTCCGGCCGTATCGGCCTCTCAAGGGCGGTGAGGTTTTCACATCAACGCGAGGTCCCTCAACGCGCCACGTGAACGTAAGTCAATATCGCTCAATCAGTCAACAAATTTTGCCTCCTCCTCCGTAGGTCGGAGACGATGGTAATGGCCGGACAAAGCCAAAATCGTCCGACATGAGCATGCCGCATCGGCGGGCGCGGGGAGATCTTCCTTGCGAACTCGCATCAGGGCCGGCGAAGCAGACCCGAGAAGCGCATGGCGCCGCGGACCTCACGATGGAGACCATGAGCCGCGCAGCGACCGAGCCCCGACGAACGGCCGCGCGGGCGACACGATTACGCGCCTGCGAGCTCGAGCGCGTCATGGACGCGTCGGGCCGAGTACCGAACGCGCCCATGGCCCCACCTGCTTCGGCTTCGTTATAATGGTTGTAATGGTTTACCGGGCTTGAGGCGGCTCTGCGCCCGGTGAGGATGGAGAGGGAGACTCATCTCCCCCTCCAAGCCTCCCCCATCGAGATATCAATGGCTTATCGCTATCCCGGTGAACGGTTACTAATGGTTCACCGGGCTTGAGGCGGCTCTGCGCCCGGTGAGGATGGAGGGAGAGACTCATCTCCCCCTCCAAGCCTCCCCCATCGAGATATCAATGGCTTATCGCTATCCCGGTGAACGGTTACTAATGGTTCACCGGGCTTGAGGCGGCTCTGCGCCCGGTGAGGATGGAGAGGGAGACTCATCTCCCCCTCCAAGCCTCCCCCATCGAGATATCAATGGTTTGTCGCTATCCCGGTGAACGGTTACGTTTCATTATTCGCCGTCGGTCCTCCATTCCTC
>CAYLRL010000055.1:0-31914 GCA_964385875.1 uncultured Syntrophales bacterium | reverse complement strand
GGAGGCTTGGAGGGGGAGATGAGTCTCCCCCTCCATCCTCACCGGGCGCAGAGCGGCCTCAAGCCCGGTAGACCATAACATTTCAAGATCCCCGGTCCGCGCTGTGCAGCCGTTACGATGCGATCAGTTTGCGCGCCTGGGTTGGCGCTGTTAAGATCAAGAAAAATATGTTGACATGTGGGCCGCAGATGGTAAAAGGTGATATAGTTACTTTAAGGAGTTATCCCATGAAATTGAACTCCCTAGCTTTTCTGCTCATCATTATGATCGCGGCCGCCTGCCTCCCCCTCACCGCTGCGGCCCAAAACAACCGACCCGACCAATGCGATGAGCCCACCATCGAAGAACTGGAAGAGAAACGCATCGAAAAGAAACAGGACGCGCTCGCCCGCCACGCCGAGCAACTCAACGAGCAACGCCGGCAATTACGCAACGAACTCCGCGGTCAGCGCATCGAACGCCGAATCCTCCAGAACGAAGAGCGCATACTCCGGCAGGAAAGGCAGCAACAGCGCCTTGTCCGGCGGATGCTCCGGCAGGAAATCGGCAATCATCGGACCCGGGAAAAGCTCCTGCAGTTGCAGCTCCGCAAACTACGCTTGGAACGGCGGCAGCTCCAACTCCAGAAAAGACAGGACGACACTCGGTGACCCGGTCGGTGGGGACGCCGTTCGGATCTTCTCGCCGGCTCGGTTGATGCGATGCTCATTTACCGGGACCTCCGCGTCCGTTCGGGTCCGACTCGGAAATGAGTTGACACGCGCTCCGAGGTAAGTAATATTCACTTACCCCAACAAGACGTAATATCCATGTATGCTCCCACGGCGCGAGGTTCCCCGTGCGCTCGCCGAAACGGGCGGGATGCCTTCGCGGCGACCGGCAAGGAGGATCGACGTCATGAGTGAGACGGCAGTCATAGTCCGCGCACGGCGGACCCCGTTCGGTCGGTATCTTGGCTCGCTGTCGGAGATGGAGCCGCTGGACGTGGGCGTTCACGCGGCGCGCGCAGCCCTTGCGGAAGGAGGCGACGATCTCTCGGATCGCATCGACCAGATCTTCGTGGGCAATTGCATTCCCGGATCGTTTCAATCCGCGTCGGTCGTTGGACGTCAAATCGGATTGAAGCTCGGCGTTGACCGATTCACGACAACGATCGACACCGCGTGCTGCTCGCCGCTGACCGCGCTCAGGACCGCGCTCTGGGGAATTCGCCTTGGTGAGATTTGCTCGGCGCTTGTGGTCGGCGTCGAGCTGATGAGCCGCGTTCCCCACGTCAACCGGGAACTCCGCGCCGGTGTGCGGGTGGGCGAAGTCCGGCTCACGGATCCGATCTATCCCATTACCTATCCCGGGTACAATTCGGTTGCGGTCGACGCGTCGGACGGAGCGGAGAAATACGGCGTATCGCGGCGAATGCTCGACACGTGGGCCGCTGCTTCTCATCAGAAGTGGTCCAAAGCGCAGGCGGCCGGAAAGTTTGCGGAGGAAATCACGCCCGTCGTCGTACGAAAGGGTCGGCAGTCTTTTTTGTTCGAGACCGATGAATTTCCTCGACCTTCCGGCTCGTTGGCCGCGATCGAGCAGCTTCCGCCGGTCTTCGGCGCCACGACCACCACCGCTGGAAACGCGCCCGGGTTGAATGACGGGGCGTCCGCTGTTGTGGTCATGACGGAGACTCGCGCCCGCGATCTCGGCCTGACGCCTTTGGGCAGGATTACGGACATGTCGGGCGCGACGGATATGCCGTACGGGATATCCTGGATTCCCGCGACGGCGATCCGCCGCGTCTTGGAGCGCGTTGGACAAGGCATCGACGAGATCGACCTTATCGAGATCAACGAGGCCTTTGCGGCCATGCCGCTCGTCAGCGTCAAGATACTTGCGGACCATGACGAGCAGCGATGGTACGGCCTGCTGAAGAAGACCAACGTCAACGGCGGCGCGATTGCGATCGGTCACCCGGTCGGAGCGTCGGGTCTGAGGATACTCATGACGATGATGTACGAGCTTCGGCGTCGAGGCGGCGGACGAGGCGTTGCGGCGATCTGCGGCGGTCTGACCCAAGGGGAAGCCGCGGCGGTCGAGGTGTGAAGGGAGCAGGCATGACCGAGATAACGTATACGCTCGACCAAGAATCGAACACGGTGAGGCTCACGATCGACACCGCGGGAACGGTGAACACGATCGGTCAGGAGTTCATCGCCGACCTCGAGCGCTGTGGAGAGCGGGCGATTGCGGACAAGGCGAGCGGCGTAATTTTTACGTCGGGCAAGAAGCGGAGCTTTCTCGACGGCGCCAACCTGCAGGAGATCCTGACGGACGCCACTCCGCAGATGATCCGAAGCGTCTCGCGCAGATATCAGGAGGCGCTGGCGACGTTTGCGGCTGCGCCCTTTCCCGTGGTCGCGATCCTCGACGGGCACACCGCCTTGGGAGGCGGTTTCGAGTTGCTCCTGCTGGCCTGCGATCACGTCTTCGCCGCGCCGGGATCGAAAATGGGGCTTCCCGAGACGAATGTAGGACTCTTTCCGGCCGGCGGCGGAACGCAGACGCTCCGGAAGGTGGTCGGCTTCAAGACCGCGGTTGATATGATCATGCAAGCGCGAGTCTCTCCCGCGGAGTCGTTCGCGGAAACGGGTTTTGTCACCATAACTCCCTCCGAAGAGCTTGAGGAGCGCGTGCGGGCTTGGCTGTCCGAGCATCGGGGGATTGTCAATCGCAATTACGATCCGGACTACACCGATCCGGACGTCCGGCCGCCCGAAGAGATGCAACGGATCATCAACGCGGCGCGCTTTCGGTACACGATCTGCCCGGAGCGGCCCTATTTTCTCGCTGCAATCGAGGCGTTGGAAGCCGGGCTCAATCTGAGTTTCGACGACGCGCTCCGCAACGAGATCGACCTCTTTGCGCCGCTCTTGCAGCATCCCAATTCACGGAACAAGATCGATCTCTTCTTTCTCATGACCGGCGTTGCCCCCAAGCTGGTGAAAGTGGACAAACGCAAGGCCGTTGACGTTGACCGGCTTGCCGTCATCGGCGCCGGTCTTATGGGACAGGGGATTGCACAGATCGCGGCCGATCGCGGGGTCCGAGTCACCTTGACCGAAGTGGACGAAGCCTCGGGCGAGGCAGCTCGGGAGTCGATCGCCAAGACCTTGGAGGGACTGGTCTCCAAGGGAAGATGGTCCGCCGAGCGCAAGAAGGAGGTGATGGGGAATATCTCGGTTACGGCCGACTATGAGAAGCTTGCCGACGCGCAGCTGGTCGTCGAATGTGTCTTTGAAGACCTGCCGCTCAAGCAGCGGGTGCTGAGGCAATTGCAAGAGGTGAATCCGTCGGCGATCTTTGCGTCCAATACCTCCACCCTTCCCATGGAGGAGATCAGCGAGGGCGCGATCGCCCCGGAGAACGTGGCGGGGATGCACTTCTTCTCACCGGTCCCGCTGATGCCGCTCCTCGAGGTCGTTCAGGGGCCGAATTCCGGCGAGCGCGCGGTCGCGACCGCGGTAGCCTCCGGTCGTGCGTTGGGAAAGACGGTCATCCTGGTCAATGACGGTCCGGGATTCTACACAAGCCGGACCTTCGGCGCCTACGTGATGAACGGTCTGCGCACGGCGGAATTGGGAACTTCTCCGTGGGATGTGGATCTCATCGCGGCGCGTGCGGGCTTTCCTCAAGGACCGCTCCATGTGTACGGCACGACCGGCGGGAATGTAATCTATCACGCGAATTCCCTGCTTGCGGACCGATTCCCGGAACGGCTGCATGTTCCTGAAACGCTCGAGCGTCTCCACAAGGCGGGGTACGTGGGCGCCGGCAAGCCCAGCTTTTATCTCGATCCGAAGAAGATGATCCTCGACGAGTCTGTCCTCGAGCATGTCGCTCGAGCCGAGGGGCTCCCGACACCGGAAGCGGGTGAAGTTCGGGACATCCTCCTGCTCGGCATGGTGAACGAGGCCTTCTGGTGTCTCAGCGACGAAGTGCTCCGAGACTATTACAGCATGGAGTTGGGCGCGGTCTTGGGAATCGGTTTTCCCGACTGTTGGCACGGCCCGGGGCGATACGTGAGCCTCAAAGGGGTTACGTGGGTGAAGTCCCGGCTGGAAGAGCTCTCCGAGAAGTTCGAGTTGAGCTCGCTTACGCCGGCGCCCGAGTTCGATCGCCTTATCGCGTGCGGGCTCGATTGCGCGCTCGTGTGAGAAGGAAGGTCGCGCGTCCTGCGGGGACCGCGCGGCGCCTTGGGATCTACGAAAGGGGCTTGGTACGCTTTCATGGTCATTCCGTCGGAAGAGTCCGAGGACCGCGGCCGCAAGCGTCGGCGGGATTTTCCGCCGGGTCGGATGAAGATCACCCGCGCGCTCAAGGAACTGCTGGCCGAGAAAGAGTTCCACGCGGTGACCACCGCGGAGATCGCGCGTTCCGCGGGCGTAAACGAATCGCTCATCTACAAGTATTTTGCGGACAAGCGCGATCTGCTCCACGCGGTGCTCGAGGAATATCTCGACCACTACGTGACCGAAGCGCTGCGCGACCTCGAAGGCGCAACCGGTTCGCTGAACAGGCTGAGGCGGATGGTTCGGTCCCATCTCGGGATGTACGCGGACGATCGCACCTTCGCAAAGATCCTGCTCCTCGAGGTGCGCAACGATCCCGGCTATTTCAGAAGCGCCGCGTACGGGGTGGTTCGCCGGTACGCGGGAATCCTCATGACCGTACTCGAGGAAGGGGTCGCCGAGGGCGAGATCAGGAACGACGTTTCATGCGAGATTCTGCGTCAGGTCGTGCTCGGCGCGATCGAGCACGCCTGCCTGCCGAATATCATTTTCAAGAAGCGGATCGACGTGGATGAACTGGCGGATAGCGTCTATGCGGCGGTGTTGACCGGCATACAACGGCCCTCGATGGATTGAGCGGTTTCGACCGTCGGAAGCGACCGCGCGGCGAAAAGCCCGGGCGTCTCGGATACCGAGGAATTCGATTTCATGGAGATCATTTCATACGGCGAAGAGCATCGTATCTTCCGCGATGCGGTTCGGCGCTTCTTCGAGCGGGAAGTCGTTCCGTACGTGGATCAATGGGAAGAAGACGGGATCGTGCCCCGAAGCGTCTGGAAGAGGATGGGCGACCAGGGATTCCTCTGCATGGATGTGGACGAGCAATACGGCGGCATGAACGCCGACTTTCTCTATTCGGTCATCCTGACGGAGGAGTTGACCCGCACCAACCATTTTGGGCTCGCGGCGTTTCTCCACAGCGACATTGTCGTTCCCTATATCAGTTCGTACGGTTCGGAGGAGATCAAGGCGAAGTACCTCCCCTCCTGCGTTTCCGGGGACTGCATAACCGCGGTGGCCATGACCGAGCCCAACGCCGGCAGCGATCTTGCCGGTATGCGGTCCACTGCGGTCGAAGACGGTGATCACGTGGTTCTGAACGGTCAGAAGACGTTCATTTCCAACGGGACGATCTGCGATCTGGTGGTTCTTGCGGTCAAAGATCCGAAGGTGGAGAATCCCCACAAGGCCATCGATCTCTACGTGGTGGAAGACGGGACCCCCGGATTCGAGAAGGGCCCGAAAATCAAAAAGATCGGGTGGCGCAGCCAGGATACCGCGGAGCTCTTCTTCAACGACTGCCGAATTCCCAAGGGGAATCGATTGGGCGAAAAAGGCGCCGGATTCCGGATGCTCATGGAGAAATTGCAGCAGGAGCGCCTCGTGTGCGCGGTGGCGGCTCAGGCTCTCGCAGAGAAGACCCTCGAGGAAACCGTCCGATATTGCTCGGAGCGCTCCGCGTTCGGTAAACCGCTGACCAAGTTCCAGAATACGCAGTTTCGCCTAGTCGAGATGGCCACCGAGATCAAACTCGGACGGACCTTCCTCGATAAGCTCGTTGTCGATCACACGGAAGGGCTCAATGTAGTCGAGGGCGTTTCCATGGCCAAATACCGGATCACCGAGGCGGCCAAACGCGTCATTGACGGCTGTCTCCAGCTTCACGGCGGGTACGGATACTGCGAGGAGTATCCTGTGGCGCGGGCCTGGCGCGACGTACGGGTCATGTCGATCTTTGCGGGGACATCCGAGATCATGAAGGGGATCGTCGCCAAGTCGATGGGGCTCTAACGGTCGGCTGCGGCGGATGCCGGCTTGCAACGAAGGCTGAAAGGATGAGCGACATGGCGGGACCACTTGACGGTTTGAAGATACTCGACCTCACCATGAACCTGCCGGGTCCGTACATGACCTGGTTGCTCGCGACCATGGGCGCGGAGGTGGTGAAAATCGAGAACCCCCAGGGGGGCGATTACGCCCGCGCGCTGCTCGGCGGCCGCGAAGGGAAGAGTTCGCCGTTTTTCGAGGCTGTGAACCGCAATAAAAAGAGCGTTACGGTCAATCTCAAGGATCCGCGCGGACGCGGTCTGTTGCTTGCGCTTCTTGAGCGGTTCGAAGTGCTGGTCGAAGGGTTTCGGCCGGGCACGCTCGATAGATTCGAGCTCGGGTACGATGTCCTCAGCGAGCGCTTCCCGCGCCTCATCCAGGTTTCAATTTCCGGATACGGGCAAGAGGGACCGTACCGGTCGCGTGCAGGTCACGACCTTAACTATCTGTCGCTTGGGGGAATCATCGGCATGACCGGGACCCGGGACGGTCGTCCGGGCATACCGGGCGTGCAGATCGCGGATCTCGCCGGGGGCAGCCTCATGGCGCTCACCGGTTTGCTTGCGGCGGTGATCGAACGTGAGCGCACCGGTCGGGGACGCTTGGTCGACATCTCGATGTTCCACGGCGCGCTTTCGCTTGCCACCATGGTGCTTGCCGGTGTCGAAGCCGGCCTCGAGAGTCCCGAACCCGGGGCGATGGTCTTGAACGGACGATGCCCCTGCTACGGCCTGTACGAGACGAGCGACGGCCGCTACATGTCGCTCGGCGCAATCGAGTTCAAATTCTGGAAGGGCTTCTGCGAAGCGGTCGATCGGCCCGACCTGCTCGGCGCGCAATACGCCGGACCCGAGATAACGGACGAGGTCGCTCGGATCTTCCGGGAACGCACCCAGCAGGACTGGATCGAAGTCATGAAGGAGCGCGACGCGTGCTGCGAGCCCGTGGTCTCGCTGACCGAAGCCGTCGAGTCGGATCTGGTTGCCGTCCGGGAAATGATCCGAACCGGACCCGATGGACGACGATATCTGTGCTCTCCTCTGGCTTCCCCCGATTTCCTCGGCCCTGAGGAGACCCCTGCGCCGACGCTCGGTCGGGACACGCGGGAAGTGCTGTCCGGACTGGGGCTTGCCGAGAAAGACCTGGACTCACTGGCCGCGGACGGTGTAATTTAGGGGGAGGATCGGCTCCATTCACGATCGGCATAAGCGCATCGAGGGGGACCCGCTTCTTGGACAAGCCCGACGCACCGAATACGCCGACTTGGTCCGACAAGACTCTTCTGCTCCTTGAGGCTGCCCGGGCGGGGCGCGCCGACGAAACGGAGTCGCTGCTCAGCGCGGGAGCGTACGTGAACGCCCACGACGAGGGCGGTATGACTCCCCTCGTGTGGGCCGCCAAGATCGGTCATCTCCCCGTAGTCGAGATCCTCCTCGCCCGAGGCGCGGATCCGAAAGCCCGAGCCCATGACGGGACCACGTCGGTCCTTGCCGCATGCTCGTCCCGCACCGCCCCTCTTGGACTTGCCGAGACGTTCGTGGATTTGGGTGTGGGCGTCAACACTCAGGACAATATGGGGAAAACCCCCTTAATGCACGCGTGCGCGCTTGGACGTCTCGACGTGGCGGCACTTCTTCTCGATCACGGCGCCGAAGTGAACACCGCTAACCGATTCGGGAGAACCGCGCTCAAGTATGCGGTGTCCGGCGGAAATCTGAAGATCGTCGATCTCCTGATCTCGCGCGGGGCCGCGATAGGCGTCGAAAAAGAATACGGCAAATCACTGTTGCGATGGGCCGCGGCCGAGGGTCGTTCGGACCTCGTGGAACTGCTCCTTAAGAGAGGCGCGGACGTTGACGGCCGAAACGAGAACGGCATGACCTCGCTGATAGCTGCAGCCAAAGGGGGCCACACGGAACTCCTCGCCGCCCTCCTGGAACGGGGCGCGAACCCGAACGCAAAGAACGCCGAAGGGAATACGCCGCTCACATGGGCCGCGGAACGAGGCGACGCCGACGCGGTCCGCCTTCTTTTGCTCAAAGGAGCGGATTTCAGCATCCGAGCGCTCATGAAGGCGCTTCGCGAGGGTCATGACGAGGTCGCCGGCATATTGGAGGATCGTCGGTGAGCCGGAATTCGGTTGGTGGACGGTGCGCGGCGCGGCTCAGGTAGGCGGGCTAACCGGAGAATCGATATTCCTAGTCCGGGACGGGCGCCGACGCATAACGGTTGGACGAGACCCGAAGCGCAACCTGTTCCGTCGTGAACTTCACGGGCTTATCGGTTACCGGCTCTCCATCGAAGTTGAACGGCATTTCCGGCCCCGACGAGATGTGAACGCCGGCGACCCGGCGCCTTCGAACTGCGTCACATTCGAGTTGCGGTCCGCCGGCCAATTCAACGGTCGCGCAGGTGAGATCGAGCATTTCGCCCTTCAAGACCGTCACCAGGTCAAGAGCCCCGTCGCAGAGATCCGCGTTCGGCGCGACATTGATTCCTCCGCCGGTGAAGCGACCGTTGGCGACGAAGATATTCAGAGCGTTCAACGTTTCGGACTCCCCGTCCTCGTGGGTTATGACCGTCTCATAGCCCTCCATTTCGGGAATTATGTCGACCGCGCTCATCAAGTAGGCCAACGGACCCCATCGGCGCTTCAAATCAGCGGACACGGCCTCCCCGATCTTTCCCGAAAAACCGCCGGACGCCACGTTCACCAGGTACCGGAGGCCGCCGTCGAACTCCGCTTTGATCACGTCGATGGATTCGTATGTGCCTCGTTCGATCACGAGGAGCGCAATAACGGGATCCAGGGGTATGTTCAACGACCGCGCGAAGTCATTCGCCGTGCCCAGCGGTATGATACCGAGAGCGCTTCCGGTGAAGTCGCGGCTCATACCGTTGACAACCTCGTTGACAGTACCGTCTCCGCCGGCCGCGATGATGAGATCGAAGCCTGCGCTCACCGCGTCCGCGGCCAAGTCGGTCGCGTGTTGCGGACTCTCGGTCTCGAGCCATTCCAAGCCGCTGCGCTTCTCAAGCGACTTCCTCACCTCTACTATGCGTCCGCTGCTGCCTGAAACCGGATTGCCGATTACGCAGGTCCTCATGATGCGCCTTGTTGTTCGGTCTCGAATTCGCCGCCGATCGACGGACGCCGCCGGTCCCGGGAACAGGAACTATACCATGAAAAGCGAGGCTGCAGAACCGTGGCGAGCGCAGGGAATGCAGTCGTGGGTTCAGCGGCCGGGCGCAATATCGTCAAGATAGTTCACGCCGTCCAACAGGTTCATTTGCCGGAGGATCCAGTCCCGGCGCCGATACACGTAGCCCGACGGCCGCGCCGCTCTCAAACGTTTCGGATTCGGCAGACACGCGGCCAGAAGAGCCGCGTCCCGTTTCGTGAGGCGCGCGGGGCTCTTCCCGAGTAGACGCTTCGAGGCTGCGTACGCGCCGAAGACGCCGTCGCCGAATTCCGCGATGTTCACGTATACTTCGAGGATGCGCCGCTTCGACCAGAACAGTTCCAGGAGGACCGCGAAATATGCCTCCAGGCCTTTCCTCACCCAACTTCTGCCCGGCCACAAGAATAGGTTCTTGGCCGTCTGCTGAGTGATGGTGCTCGCCCCTCGGAGACGGCCGCCGTCACGGCTCTTATCGATGGCCTTCCGAATGGACTCCACGTCGAACCCCCAATGATGGGGAAACTTCTGGTCTTCGGCCGCGACAACCGCCAAGGGCAGATTCGGCGAAATCGATCGCCACGGCGCCCATCGGTAATGGACGGCAGGGCTCTTCGGGTTCCACAGGCGTTCGACCGACCGCTGAATCATGAAGGAACCGGTCGGCGGAGGAACCCATCTGAGAAGGAGCACGATACCGGTCGAAACAACAAAGAACCAGACAACAGCTCGAAGTGCGAAGGACAGAAGACGACCCGGACGACCTCCGCGCTTCGACCCGCGGGGCGCTCGTTCCTCGCCGGCTTCTCGATCGGATTGCGAGATAGATCCGATCATCGTTCATCAACGTGGGTATACTCGGAGATGCGTGCCCGTGGGAACCAATTGGATCTGCGTTCCGCTCACTCCCACCGTCGGATAGGGAATGAGCCGACCGGCGCCGATGGAAAAGCCTCCTCGGGATGTGGTCAAACCGCGTGGCAACGGCCTCGGCGACCGTTCTATGCCGGCGCCCGCGGACGCGGTTTGCCTGCCGGCCCATTTTTTCGAGGCCTCCCAGAGCGCTTCATTGAACTTGGCGAGAATGCGGCGGCGTTTCTCCGTCTCTACGGCCTCGACATAAGCCTTGTTGGCCGCTCGAGCATCCCGTACCATGTACTGAATATCCCGATTATCCGGCTGCACCGCCAGAGCCCGCTTCAGATAGTCCTCCCCGGCGAACCGATTCCCGAGAGCCTGCTCCGCTTGCGCAAGACCGATCAATGTAGACACGTCCTGCGGGAATAGCGCATGGATTTTCAGAAGATTCTTCTTCGCGTCCGACGCTTCGCCGGACGTCAGCTGGATGCGGGCCAGCAGGGACCGGGCCCGGAAGTCATCCGGCGCAAACGCCAGATACTCCCTGAACGCCTTCTCCGCCGCCTCGTAGTCGCCCTTCTCGTAGTATGCCGCGCCGACGGCGTACATGGCGTCCCGATTGCTCATATCCTCGTACAGGGCCCGCCGATAGGCTTGAATCGCCTCATCGACCTTCCCCTCATGCTGGAGTTGAACTCCTTTTTCGTATAGATCCACGCTTTCGGCTGGGCCGGCAAAGACCGTTCCCACAGCGGCCTGAAATACAACCCCACTGATCATCGCCGCACATACCCATCGATTCATCGCGCTCCTCCACGGCGGTCCGAAGACGCCGGATGCGGTGATTCACCGTTTGCCCAATACTTAAGTAATCATGCCGCAGGGGGAAAGGGAAGCGTTGCAATGATACTGCGGAAGAGGAATTCCGTCAGTCTCGATTGGACGGAACAGCGAAATCCGGGTCGATCTTTTTTGTTTCCAACCTACGCCTGCCGCTACGATCCGCCCGAGCCTCGCAAGGAGCGGCCCTCGATCCACGGCACTCGAACGGTCGTCTCGCTTGTGGTAGAATGACCGCAGTTCACGGCGGATCAAGGAACATATGGAGAACGACGATGGAAATCACCTTCAACGTCATTGTCGAACGCGACGAAGACGGCTTCTATGTTGCAACGGTACCCGAACTTCGCGGTTGTCACACCCAGGCCCGCTCTTTGGACACGTTGATGGAGCGAGTCAAGGAAGCGGTGGAACTGTGTCTTGAGGTAATGGTTCACCGGGCTTGAGGCGGCTCTGCGCCCGGTGAGGATGGAGGGGGAGACTCATCTCCCCCTCCAAGCCTCCCCCATCGAGATATCAACGGCTTATCGCTATCCCGGTGAACGCTTACCACGTATCGAAGGTCGCGCGCTTATCTCGGCGTTGACCAAAATCGGCTTTGACGTCGTGCGAATTAGAGGGAGTCACCATTTCTTGAGGCATCCCGATGGCAGGACTACCGTTGTTCCGGTACATCAGGGAGAAGTTATCGGTCCCGGGTTGCTGACGAAAATACTGAACGATTGTGACTTGAAACGGCAAGATTTGGGAAAGCTTCTCTAAGACGTTGACCTGGGTGTCTTCTTGATCCGTTCCCCTATTGGGCAACCCTCTCCTCCCTCAATCCAATACTCGCTGTCCAATTCTTACCGCTCACACCCGCTCCTTGAATTCCTCGCCGAGGAGTCCTTCCGGTCTGACGAGGAGGACCACGATGATGATGAGGAAGGCCATGGTGTTCTTGAATGCGATGGAGATGTATCCGCCGGCGAGGGCTTCGGCGACGCCGAGGATCAGGCCGCCGACGATCGCGCCGGGGAGGCTGTTCAGACCGCCGAGGATTGCGGCCGCGAACCCCTTGAGGAACGGGTCGAGCATGAAGAATGGATCGAGGATCAGAGCGGGTGCAAGGAACAGTCCGGCCAATACGCCCAACCCCGCGGAGAGGCCCCACGAGAACGCGAGCACCTGCCGGGTCGGTATTCCCAGCGTTTGC
This sequence comes from uncultured Syntrophales bacterium, assembly GCA_964385875.1. GTDB lineage: Bacteria > Desulfobacterota > Desulfomonilia > Desulfomonilales > Desulfomonilaceae > CAYLRL01. The sequence goes on along the minus strand of CAYLRL010000055.1, from coordinate 19,678 downwards.
GCGGCGGGGAGATTCTCGGATGTGGCTCGCATGGCCAAGCCGATCCGAGTCTTCTGCACCAGGAGGTAGAAGAGAACACAGCAGAGCAGGCTGATGAAGAACGTCCCGAGGCTCAGCTGGCTCATGGTCACATTCCCCACCGTATAGACCTTGAAATCCGAGAGCGGAAACGGGAACGCCTGCGGTTCGGTCCCGCCGAAGTAGGTGACGAGCCCCTGAATGATCAAGCCGAGTCCCAAGGTGAGGATGATCTGTCCCAACTGCGTGGCTTCCCGTCGTTGAGCCGGCACGAGGATCACGAAATAGAAGACCATGGCAATAACCGCGCCGAAAAGCACGCCCAATATCGCGGCGGCGGTAAAGGGCACGTTCCACATGAGCAGCGTAAACGCCATGAACGTCCCGGCGACAGCGAGATCCCCGGCAGCGAAATTGAGGATGCGCGTCGAGCGATATATCAAGACCAGTCCCAGCGCCACCAAAGCGTAAACGCTCCCCGTCGCGAGTCCCGACGCCGTGTATTGAAGAATGTGAGTCATGGGTTACCCTTTGCTCGATCGGCCTACCGGAACGGCCAATTCTGTAGATAGAGCCTCGACTTCATCCACCGCCCGTAGAGGCCGAGGGGTTCGAAGATCAGCACGAGAAGGATCGTCACGCCGAAGACGACGGGCACCATCTCTTTGTACGAGGTCAGCAACTGCGGCACGAGCAGAACGAACGCGGCTCCCATGATCGACCCTTCGATCGAGGCCAGTCCGCCGATGATGACCGCGACGAAGAGGGTGATCGATTCCATAAATGTGAACATGTTGGGCTCGAGATAGCCCATGAAGAGCCCGTACAAACCGCCCTGGACGCCGGTGTAGAACGAACTGATCGCGAACGACAGCAGCTTGTAGCGCGTGAGGTTTACGCCGATCACTTCTGCGGCGATATCGTTATCGCGGATTGCGATAAACGCGCGCCCCATATACGACGAAACGATGTTGTATGAAACAAGAGTGAACAGAAGCGCGAGCAGGAAATTGAAATAGTAGTTGAACGTCACCCGCGTCATGCCCCACAGCGGTTCCAATTTCTCGATGGTAAGGCCCATGCGTCCGCCGGAGAGCAGTTCCGAATTGACGAAAATCTGATAGGCCGCGATGCCGAAACCCATTGTGGCGATAGCCAGATACGGGCCCTTGAGTCGAAGCGACGGAAACCCCACAATAAGGCCGAAAAGCCCCGCAGAAACGCCCGAACCAAGCAGCGCCAACGGCCACGGGCAGCCCGCTCGCGCCAGATGACCGAACGCATACGCGCCGATGGCCAGAAATCCGGCCTGTCCCAGCGACATCTGGCCGGTATACCCGATAAGGAGATTTTGTCCCTGCACTCCGATCGCGTAAATGCATACGAGCGTGCCCACATAGACGATGTGCTCGGGCGCGTACCACGGCATCAAGAAAAGAATCAGCACGAGGCCGCTCACCCAAAGCCGCGTCCAGGGCTTCCTGATCAGCTGCAGTTCTTCGCGGTAGCTTTCGATAAGATCCATTGCCTGCGTTTCCTCAGTACATGGACGCGATCAGGTCCGCGTAGCGTTCTTCCAGGAACCGTCTCTTGACCTTCTTCGTGGGCGTGACGTCGCCGTCCTCCTCGTAGAAGCGCCTGGGGAGGAGCTTGAACTTCTTGACCGACTCGACGCGCGACAACGTCTTGTTCACGTTGGTCACTTCTCGGTCGATCAGTTCGTAGATATCAGGATTGGAAGTCAGGTCCGCGAAGGTGGTAAACGGAATGCGGTTGTCTTGGGCGTACTTGGTTACATTATCTTCATCGATGAGAATAAGCGCGGTGATATACTTTTTGCCGTCGCCGATCACCACCGCGTCCTGAATATACGGACTGAATTTCAATTTGTTTTCGATAAACGCGGGAGTGATATTCTTGCCGGCCGCGGTAATGAGGATGTCTTTCTTACGGTCCATGATCTTGAGGAAGCCGTTTTCGAGCGCTCCCACATCGCCGGTGTGGAGCCAACCGTCCTTGACGGTCTCCTCGGTCAGCGCCTGCGCTTTGAAATAGCCCTGAAAAACGCCCTTCCCCTTGCAGAGGATTTCTCCGTCATCCGCGATCCGAACCTCCATGCCCTCGATCGGTTCTCCGACGAAGCCCCACCGCGGCCGATCGAGGCGCTGCACCGCAATGACGCCCGTGGATTCCGTCTGTCCGTACGCCTCTCGGAGCGGCACTCCCAGCGCATTGTAGAACTCGAAGAGTTCCGGCGAGGCGGGCGCGGCCGCGCAGATCGCCCACCGGATGCGTTCCATACCGATCCGACGCTTGAGATGATAGAGCACCAGGTAATACATGGGCCAATAGAGCAGCGACCACTTTCGGCGATCCCACGTTCCTTCGCCGGTCTTGACGTACTTCATGCCCGTCTTGACCGCCGCATAATACACGAGCCGCTTGAAGGGCGTGGAATCAGACATACGGATCGCGATCATCGAGGCGAATTTTTCCCAGATGCGCGGCACGCTGCCGAAGAGCGTCGGAGAAACCTCCGTAAGATTCTGTGGAAGCGTGTCCATACTCTCGACGAAGTTCACCGTTCCCCCGGCCCAAATCGCCTGAAAGAGCGACATGATATTCTCGTAGATGTGAGCCAACGGCAGATAGGAAATCACCTCGTCCGTGTCATACGTCGGAACCGCGTCGGAAAAGGCTTTCGTAATCTCGAGGATATTCTCGTGCGAGATCATCGCGCCTTTGGGTCTGCCGGTGGTGCCCGACGTATAGATGATCATCGCGGTGTCGTGAGGTTCGAGGGCCTTCCACCGCTCATCCACCGCCTTCGGGCGCTCTTTCATGAGCGCTCGGCCCTGTTCCAGGAAATCGTCGAAAAGCATGATCCGCTCGTGGGTGAATCCCCAGAGACCCTTCGGATCCCAGACCACTACCTTTTCGGCCGAGATGTCGTCCATGATCTGCAGGACTTTGTCCACCTGCTCTTCGTTCTCCACGAAGAGGATTCTCGATTCCGAGTGTCCCACCACATACGCGACCTGCTCCGGCGACGACGTCGGGTATACGCCGCAGGTCACGCCGCCGGCGGTCATCGCGCCCAGGTGACAGAACAGCCATTCGGGGCGGTTGTCTCCCAAGATCGCAACGCATTGGCCCTTCTCGAAGCCCAGCGCGAGAAGGCCCGCGGCCGTTTCTCTCACCTTCTCCGCGTATTCGTTCCAGGAAATGCGATTCCAGACGCCGAACTCCTTGCGCCTGAGCGCGGTCCGCTCACGGTATCGCTCCGCCTGCCGGAAGAAGAGATCGGGGAAGCTCACGGGGACGGCGGCCATCACCAGGTCCTCCTCTTTTTGTACAGTCTCCACCCCTTGGGCGATGCGGTCTCTCCGCCCACGCCCAGGTAGAGCTCCTGCACGTCCTCGTTTTCCTGCAGCTGCTGCGACGCGCCCTCGAGCACAATCCTGCCCGCCTCCATGATGTATCCGTAGTGGGCTATACGGAGCGCCATACGCGCGTTTTGCTCCACGAGGAGTATGGTCGTGCCCGCGCCGCTGATCTTGAGAAGCGCGTCGTACACCGACCGGGCGATCATCGGCGCAAGCCCCAACGACGGTTCATCGAGCATGAGCAGCTTGGGTCGTCGCAGCATGGCCCGCGCGACGGCAAGCATTTGCTGTTCGCCGCCCGAGAGCGTCTCGGACTGCTGCCGGCCCCTGGACTTGAGAATGGGGAAAAGATCGTAGATGAAGGCAAGATCGTCCACGATCTCTTTGTCTTTCCGGCCCCAGCACCCCAGGTCCAGGTTCTCCTTGACGGTGAGTTCCCGGAACAGCCCCCGATCCTCGGGCACATACACGATCCCGTAGGACGACACTCGCTCCGGCGCGATCCGCTGGATTTCCCGCCCTCCGAACTCGATGACGCCCTTCTTGGGTTGATCCTTGATCAGGCCCGCGACCGTCTTGAGGAGCGTGGTCTTGCCGGCGCCGTTGGGACCGAGCACCGCGAAGATCTCCCTCTCCCTCACGGAGAGCGTAATGCCGTGGAGCGCGTAGATGCGATCGAAGTAGAGGGTCTCCACGTTCGAAAGCTTCAGCAGCGCAACCTCGTTTCGATGCGTTTCAGCCATAACACGCTTTCCGGATCGTACCCCCGTGGGTCGATCTCTCCCTAATCCTCGCCAAGATAAGCCTTTATTACGCCCGGATCGCGTTGGACTTCATCGGGCGTCCCCTGGGCGATCTCGAGCCCCGAATCGAACGCCACCATTCGCTCGGCAAGCCTCGAGGCGATCCGCAGATCGTGTTCGACCAGCAAGATTGTCGCCTTGTATCGCCCCCGGATCTCCATAATCCAGTAGGCGAATTCTTCCTTCTCTTCCGATGTGAGGCCGGCGATGGGTTCGTCGAGGAGGAGCAACGTCGGATCCGTAGCGAGCGCCCTCCCCAATTCGACACGCTTCTGCACTCCGTAGGGGCAGTCGGAAACCCTCGCCTTACGATGCGCCTGTAGGTCGAGAAATTCGATGATCTCCTCGACCACGCGGCGATGCTTGAGTTCCTCCGAACGGATCCTCAGCAACGCGTGAAGCGGATTCTTGCGAAACTTGATATGCCGTCCCAGCAACAGATTATCGAGCACCGTCATATGGAGGAAGAGGCGGAGATTCTGAAACGTACGAGCGATGCCGCGTCGCGCAACCTTGTCGGGGGAAAGGCCCAGGAGGCTCTCATCACGGAAGGAGATCCGTCCGGCGGTGGGGCGATAGACGCCGGTGATGCAGTTGAAGAGCGTCGTCTTGCCCGATCCGTTGGGACCGATCACGCTGAGTATCTCATTTTCCTCGACCCGGAAATTCACTCCAGCGAGCGCCTTGATGCCCCCGAAACTCATGAAGAGCTCTTCGACGTTGAGAAGGTCCATTCGGTCTTGTCTCTCCTGCTCCCGGATGAGCGTGAACGGTGTTGTTCGAGCGGACGCGCGCCGCAGCGCCGGGACCTGCCGTATGAAACGGCCGTGGGGGCCGATCTTCGCGCACAGATCATACGGCCCGCCAGCGTACCCATCCCGCGGTCAACCTCATCCGTTCCTTCCTGCCTGCACGCGCTCGGCAGCAGCGTGTCAGATCGCGTACCGTTCGAGCAGTTATGTTATTGGGACCGGGCGGCGACTCCGTCTCGAGTCGACGCCCGGAAAACCCGCACATGTTAGAATCTCGGCTCGAAGATGGTGAATTTTTCGATCGGGACGATCTTGCCGTCCTTGGCCTTCCCCATGCGAGACGCGTTGACGCCGTGCCGCCGCTTGGGACCGTACGTCACCGGAGCGCCGATGCCTTCGGGTTTCCAATCCTTGATCTGCTCCATGCCTTTGAGAAAACTCTCGGGAGTGAGATCCTTGCCCGCATGTTTGAGACCCTCGACAAAGTGCATCATCGAGATGGCGCCGAAAAGCCCGAGATATTCTTTACCCTTAATCTTCGGGTTGTACTTGAGGAGGATGTCGACGACCTTGTCCGCCTCCGGGTCGGAGCCGGGCTGGCCCGAATTACCCGGAAGCGCGATATAGGTGCCTTCCCATGAATCGCCGGCGATGCGATACATGATCGGGTCGCCGAGCGTGAAGGTTGTCAATCTCTTGGGCCGATAGCCGATCTTGCCCATCTCTTTGCTGATCAAGGCGCCGTGGGTAGGCGTGGTATAGAAGATCACCGTGTCCGCGCCGCTCTCTTTGAGCTTCAATGCGTGGGCGCCCAGCGACCGCTCCTGGATTTCGTACGGAACCGTCGCGATCAGCTCGCCTTTGCCGGCCTCCTTCAGCCCGTTCTTCACGCCTTCCATGGCCATCTTGCCGTAATCGTCATTCTGGTAGAAGAGCGCGATCTTCTCGGAACCGAGTTTCTCGGCCGCATATTTGGACACATAATGGGCTTCGTCCTCATAGTCCGGGTAGGCCACGAAGATCCAGTCCACCTTGTCACGGGGCATCTCAGCCCAAATTCGAACATTCGCGTACGGCGTGACCAGCGGCACCTTGTTCTCAGGAAAGAAGTCCTTGGCAGCGTGGCATATGGCGGTCCCGAGGACCCCGCACGCGGCGAAGATGTCGCCCTTCATTTCCTGGAGGTTGGCGACGCCTCTGGTTGGATTGTACGCGTCGTCCTTGATGATGACCTTGATCTTCCGGCCGTGCACGCCGCCCTGGTCGTTCACGTAGTCCGCCCACGCCTTCATCCCCGCGGCGGTGACGCCCCAGAGCGCGGCCGGACCGGACAACGGCGTGGTCACGCCGACCGTCACTTCCGTGTCCGTGACACCCGGAACGTCCTTGGCGAAGGCGCCGGCGGCAAAGAGCCCCAGAATCAAAAAAGTTATTAGGCCGATTCTCGCGACGTTCATCCCTGCTCTCCTTTTCGCCGATGGTTGCCGCGCCCGAACGACGGGCGCGGCCGTTGAATGAGAAGCTCCAAATTGACGCTCATACGCCGTCCGGACGGCGCGCTGTCATTGACTCGGGTGAAACGCTGCGATTCGCGCGGGGCGCGAATCAGGCCTACGGGGATCGGCGACGCTCCCGACATGCGTCTCCCCGCGATCGGATATCGGGACGCCGACACCGGCGAGCCCCGGGCGAGTAATCGGTCGATCGCCGGTCACGTTCGGGCGTAACGATTCCCCACGCGACCGAGCGGTTTACGTTGGCGGTCGGAAGGCTCAAACACCATCTTCAGCTTACACGATAGCGGTCCGTACTTCAATTCAAAATTACGATCTTCGATACAGGGTAGGTTTTCGGGAGGAGGGCTTATAAATTGTGCCCTCCGCATATGGGGCCGACACCGTCTGTTCGGTATACCGAACAGATCACAAGATCATGCTCGACACGATCTCCTTCATCACCTCACTCGTTCCGCCACCGATGCTCAGGATACGGCTGTCCCGGTAGAGTCGCTCAACCACATACTCACGCATGAATCCGTACCCGCCGTGGATCTGCACCGCTTCCCGGCAAACCTGATCGCAGATCTGCGCGGAAAAGATCTTGGCCATGGATATCTCTTTGACCATGTTCTCGCCGGCCTGTATCTTCGCGGCCACGCGATAGGTGAACTCGCGGCTGATCTCGACCAGTGTAGCCATATCCACGAGTTTGTGCCGCGTGACTTGAAACCCCGAGATGACCCTGCCGAACGCCTCGCGGGTCTTTGCGTATTTGATCGACTCCTCGAGGGCCATCTGAGCGGTTGTATTGGCCATGATCGCCAGGTACAGCCGTTCCTTCTGGAAGTTGTGCATGATGCCGTAGAAGCCTGCGCCTTCTTCACCGAGCAGATTCTCCGCGGGGACACGAACGTCCTGAAGAGCCAGTTCCGCCGTGTCCGAGGCCCACCACCCCATCTTGCGCAGCTTCTTGGACACGGAGAATCCCGGCGTGTCCGTTTCGACCACGAGGAGACTGATACCCCGGTGGCCGGCGCCGCCGGTTCTCACCGCGAGGGTTACGATGTCGGCGCGCGTACCCGAGGTGATCATCGTCTTCGAGCCGTTGACGATGTAATGATCCCCGTCCCGGACGGCCGACGTGCGGAGGCCTGCCACATCGGATCCCCCGCCCGGTTCGGTCACGCCGAGCGCGGAAATCTTTTCCCCTTTGAGCACCGGAGGAATGAAGCGCTCTTTCTGTTCCTGAGTTCCGAGGGCGATAATCGGCGGCAGTCCGATGGAATGGGACATAAGACCCGCCGCGAGCCCGCCCGATCCCGATCGAGTCAGCTCTTCCGTGACCACCACCTCGTGGAAGACGTCACCGTTAAATCCGCTCCACTCCTCGGAGCAGCAGACGCCCAAGAGACCGATCTCGCCGGCCTTGCGGTAGAGATCGCGCGGGAACTCACCGGCCTCTTCCCAATCCTCCACGTGCGGTCTGATCTCCCGTTCGACAAATCGGGCCACGGTTCGCCTCAGGATGTCGTGGGACTCGCCGAAATAATCGTCATCGAGCATGACGCCTCATTCCTCCAATGGATCCGGGAACGCTAGGATTGTAAGGGGAAGAGGCTCTGGATACGCTGAGCCATCATGATGTCGCCGGTGGCCTTGAGCTTGCCGCTCATGAACGCGCTCATGCCGTCCAACTGACCGTTGCAGATTGCCAGCCAGTCGGGGCCTTCCATGGTGAGGCTCACCGTGGGCGCGTCATGCACGCCTTCCATCACTTCACACTTCTGATCCTTGACGATGACCTGCCAGTCGCCCTCACCTTCGCCGGTGATGTGGAACTGAAAGATCACGTCCAACCCCGCTGCGTTCGCAACGTTGAACACTTCGGGCATCTTGTCGAAGACTTCCTTTACCGAAGCAATAGCCATGGTTTGTTCCTCTCTTGGTGTAGATTCCGGAGTCTGCGCGGTGCGCAACTCGTCCCGCTTTGGCGGGGGAATGACGATCGCTTCACCGGTCGCCACCGTTTCCCCGCGTTGGTTGGTCCACAGAAGGTCCATGCGGATTCGCCGCTTGGCCTCGATCTTCTCCGTGATTTCCGCGGTCGCGGTTATCGTGTCGCCGAAATAGGTCGGCGCTCGAAACCGGGCTGTAACTTCGAGCGCGATAGTTCCCAGGCCCGGCAGCTGCGTGCCGAGAACCGGCGCGATGAGACTTTGGGGCAGCGCCCCGTGAGCTATACGCGTGCCGAAGGGAGTCAGCTTGGCGAATTCCTCGTTGACATGCATCGGATTGAAGTCGCCGCTGATCCCGGCAAAGAGATAAACATCGCTCTCGGAGATGGTCTTCGAGAAAGAGGCCTTCATGCCTACTTCAAGCTCGTCGTAGCTCAAACCCAGTTCGAACTGCATCCTACTCGGCCTCCTAACGGTGTCAAGTGTGTTTTAAGCCAAGCCTTTCCCGACATTCGTCCACTCCGGCGGGCTCTCTTCCCTGGTCGCGAACCATTCGAGCGGCCTTCTCGACGAGGTCGCCGTTCGAGGACGCCATGACCCCGGCGCTCACGTAGAAGTTATCCTCGAGACCCACCCGGATATTGCCTCCGATCGCGATGGCCGCGGCGACAAGGCGCCATTGGTCGTGGCTGATGCCGATGACTTCCCAGTCGCTCTGCGGCGGCAGCTGCTGCACCATGGTCATGAGGTTGTTGACCGTCGGCGGTAATCCTCCGAGCACCCCCATGATAAGGCTGTATTGATAGGGAGGCGTTAAGAGCCCCATGTCTATCAGCGGATACGAATTTCCCACGTGGCCGATATCGAAGCACTCCAACTCGGGCTTGGTCCCAACCTCGTTCATGGCCTGAACGACCTTGACGATCTCCGAAAATGGGTTGGGGAAGACGAACTCGAAGACGAAGTCCTTCTTCTTGGGGTTATACTTCGCGTAGTTCATCGACCCCATGTTCAGCGCGCCGATCGCCGGCTTGATCGCCTTGATGTGCGCGGTCTTCTGCTCTGTGGTGATATTGATCGCGCCGGTGGAGAAATTGATAATGATCGGACACGCGTCGGTGATCGCATCGTAGATATTCTTGTAGTCCGACACTTCGTAGCTCGGCATGCCGTCGGTCGTCCGAGCGTGCACGTGAACCACCGCCGCGCCCGCTTCGTACGCCCGTTTCGCTTCAGCCGCATACTCCTCGGGCGTATACGGGATCGCCGGACACTGCGCTCGGTTGGCGACAACGCCCGAGAGAGCGCAGGTGATCATGCACGGCCGCCCGTAGTCCTGGTTTTCCTGTTTCCACATTGGGCTCATTCCGAACTACTCCCTTCCGAATACCTTATCTGCCCGTCCATTTCGGTTCGCGTTTCTGCATGAAGGCCGTCAGGCCCTCCTTGGCGTCTTCGGTCTCGACGACTTCACCGAGCTTCTCGCAGAGGAAGTCCAGCCCGTCCTCCAGGTTCATATCAGCGGCCGCGGCGAGCGCCTGTCTCCCGATCTTGATAGCGAGCGGCGCCTTTGACGCGACATCCTTCAGCGCGCGCTCGACCGTTTCATCGAGTTGGTCGGCCGGGACCGAGCGGGTGATGAGCCCCATTGCCTCGGCCTCGGACGCCTCAAACGTCCGAGCGGTATAAATCATCTCCAACGCTTTCTTCCGCACGGCGTTCCTGAAGATGAGCGCTCCGATCATCATGGGAAACAGCCCCACGTTGACCTCGGGAGTCCCGATCTTCACGCCGTCACGGGCGTAGGCCATGTCGCAGGATAGTAACAACCCCATGCCGCCGGCGAGGCAATGACCGTTCACCCGCGCGACGAGCGGCCTGGGATACGACGCCAACCGCTTGAGGAGATTCGCGTACTTCTTGGCGCCGCCCACATAGTCGTCCTTGCTGAATGAAGTCGCAAGGTCCGCGCCCGAACAGAAAGCCTTTTCGCCGGCGCCCGTCACGCACATGACCCGCACCGTCTCGTCGGACTCGGCCTCATCGAGATAGGCCCCGAATCGGTCGATGATATCCAGGCTCAGGGCGTTGCGTCGCGCCTCTCGATTGATCGTTATCCACGCGGCCCCGTCTTTGATCTCATATGTCAGTTCCGCCTCACTCATTGTCGCTCTCCTCCTCGTCCCGTTCCACCTCCACCAGGATGTCTCCCGGACTGACCCGGGCGCCCTCGGAGACATTCACCGCGGTGACGGTCCCGTCGTACGGCGCGCTCAGCGTCAATTCCATCTTCATGGCGGAGACCACTACCAGCGCCTCGCCCTTTGTCACCTTCGCGCCGGGTTCGGTCAACACGCGCATCACCGTCGCGGGAGTCGGGGGCGTGACCACATCCGAACCCTGTTCGGGACCGCCGTATCGTCTTCGCTGCGCGGCGTCGCCGTCCTTGACTAGGCGAGCCCGGCCGTCGACCCACACCCAGGTTCCGTCCGCACAGGGCGCTGCGTAAATATTCACCGAACGGCCGTCGATCAGCGCATGGAAGTGATTGGGCGCAAGCGCCTTGATCGTAACTTCGACGCTCTTGTCGCCGATCCTGATAACGGTTCCTCCGGCTTCGTCGAGCGGTTGAACCGACAGTGCGGCGCTGATTTCATCAAGTATGAGATTGTATTCCATCGATCGTCCCTTAACTTCACGGATAAGCCCGCGTCACCGCGCGAGGTCCCAGCTGCCCAGCCGCAGCCACGGCGAGGTCGGCTCGGCACGCGATGAGCCGGTCGATTGCGTCTGATGTCGCGGCCCCGCCAGATCGCCGGCCACGTAGCCGATGAACGCCGTGTCCGTATCCTCATCTCGAGGCGTCCACGGCGACATATGCTCTTCAATGAAGCGCGTATGGGTGGCGCCGGCTCTGAACTCCCGCGATGAGAGAATGTCGATCAGATATTCGATCGGCGTCGCAACACCGAGGATGACGCATTCCTTGAGCGCTCGGATCATCCGATCGCACGCCGCGTCCCGATCGTCGGCCCACACGATGAGCTTGCCGAGGATCGGATCGTAATTCACCGGCACGTTGAATCCCGAATAGATCGCGTGATCAAACCGAATACCGGGACCTTCCGGCGATCGACAGTAGCGAATTTCGCCCGGCGCCGGCATGAAGTCGGCACGGGGATCTTCCGCGTAGATTCGGCATTCGATAGCGTGACCGCGGGAGGTGATGTCGTCCTGTTCGAGACGCAACGGCTCGCCGGCGGCAATCTCCAATTGGCGACGAACCAGGTCCATGCCGGTTATCATCTCGGTTATGGGATGCTCGACCTGGAGCCGCGTATTGACCTCGAGGAAGTAAAAGGCTCCGGACTGATCCAGGAGGAACTCGACCGTGCCGGCGTTCACGTAACCTGTGGCTCGAGCCGCCGCGACCGCGGCTTCGCCCATTCTCGCGCGGAGATCCTCATCAACGGCCGGCGACGGCGTTTCTTCGATGATCTTCTGATGTCGGCGCTGGATCGAGCATTCCCGCTCCTGGACGTGAACCGTATTCCCGTGGGTATCCGCGAGGATTTGAAACTCCACGTGCCGCGGCCGATCCAGGTATTTCTCGAGGTAGATGGAGCCGTCGCCGAAGGATGCCAGCGCTTCGCTCGCGCACATGCCGGCCGCCGCCTCCAGCTCCTTCTGAGACTCGACTACCCGCATGCCCTTGCCGCCGCCGCCCGCCGCGGCCTTCACCAGCACGGGATATCCGATCTCGTCGGCCGCTTGAGCCAACGCCGCAATGTCCGCTTCGGGTTCGGTCATACCCGGAATGATCGGGACCTGCCCTTTTGCCATGATGGTCCGCGCAGTGGTCTTGTCCCCGAGCTCGGCCATGACGTCGGCGGGCGGTCCGATGAAGACCAGCCCCTCGTCGGACACACGTTTCGCGAACCGGGGACTCTCCGCCATGAAGCCGTATCCCGGGTGGATCGCTTCAGCGCCGGTCTTTCGAGCTGCGTCGATGATCGCTTCGATGTTGAGATAACTCGCGGAGGGCGCGGCCTCGCCGATGCAGACCGCTTCGTCCGCGGTGAGCGCGTGGAGCGCTTCCCGATCGGCTTCCGAATAGACCGCGACCGTGGCGATCCCCATTTCTCGCGCCGTTCGCATGATTCGGACGGCTATCTCGCCTCGGTTGGCGATGAGAATCTTCGTGAACATCCGATCCTCCTACATGCGGAACGTTCCGTGGCCCTGGTTGCGGTCATCGAGCGGAGCGTTCAACGACGCGGCCAACGCGAGTCCCAAGACGTCGCGGGTCCGGGCCGGGTCGATAATGCCGTCATCCCACAGATTCGCGGTGCTGTAGTACGCATTGCCCTCATTCCGAGCCGATGTGATGATCGGACCGCGGATGCTCTCGGCGACTTCCGCCGGAAGCGGTGGTTGCCCTTCCCGCGCAAGCTGGTCGTTTTTGACCGTCACGAGCACGTCAGCGGCCTGCTCGCCGCCCATAACGCCGATTTCCGCATTGGGCCACATCCAGAGGAGCCGCGGCGAGTAGGCTCGTCCGCACATCCCGTAATTGCCGGCGCCGAAGGACGCGCCCACGATCACGGTGAACTTCGGAACCGTCGCGGTTGAGACCGCATGAACCATCTTGTGGCCGTCCTTGGTGATGCCGCCCCGTTCGTACTCGCGACCCACGATGTACCCGGGGATGTTCTGGAGAAAGACGAGCGGGATGCCCTGCCGATCGCACAGAGAAATGAACTGCGTCGCCTTCAGGGAACTCTCGGAGAAGAGCACGCCGTTGTTGCCGAGGATCCCCACCTGTTGACCGTGGATGTACGCCCAGCCGCACACCAGAGTCGGTCCGAAAAGCGCCTTGAATTCCAGGAACTCGGATCCGTCGACCATTCGGGCGATGATCTCTCGAACGTCGTACGGCTTGGAGATCGAAATCGGCACAACGCCCCAGATCTCCTTGGGATCGTACGCGGGCTCTTTCGGTTCTCTCGTCGGGATCGTCGCTTTCGGCGGACTCGGGAGGTTTTCGACGATATCCCGGATCGTCTGGATCGCGTGAGCGTCGTCCTCCGCGAAATAATCGGAAACGCCCGAATCACGACAGTGAACAAGCGCGCCGCCAAGGTCTTCCGCGGTGACGTCCTCGCCGGTCGCGGCCTTGACGAGCGGCGGACCGCCCAGGAAGATCGCTCCGGTCCCCTTCACGTGGACCACATGATCGGACATGGCCGGGATGTAGGCGCCTCCCGCGGTGCACAGGCCCATAACCGCGCAGATCTGCGGGATATTCATCTTGGACATGATCGCCTGATTGAAAAAGATCCGGCCGCCGTCGTCCGCGTCGGGGAAAATCTCCGACTGGAGCGGCAAGTAGGCGCCGCCCGAATCTACGAGCATGATCGTGGGGAGTCGATTCTCCATTGCGATGGTCTGGCAGCGGAGGGTCTTCTTCACGCCCATGGGATAGACCGTGCCGCCCTTGATCATCGGGTCGTTGGCGTGGACGAGGACTTCCCGACCGTGGACCACGCCGATACCTGCTCTGGTCCCCGCGCCGTGCACTTTTTTGTCGTACAGGCCGCGCGCGGCCAGGGGAGCGATCTCGAGCCACGGGGTATTCCGGTCGAGCAGTTTGTCCAACCGTTGCTGAATGGGCAGTTTGCCCAGTTGCTCGTTCCGTTTGATCGCCTTCTCCGAACGCTCCTCCCGAGCCTTTCTCAGCTCTTCACGGAGTTCCTCGACCTTCTGTTCCATGGCCTCGTAATTGGCCTTGAACTCATCGCTCTTCGTGTCGATCCGACTCTCAATGACATCCATAGACCTACATCCTGTATTTGTTGAGCAGCTCGTCCGCTATGGACATTCGAGCCCGCTCGGAGGTGGTTCCGGCGATCGCCGCGTACTTCGCGTCACGATACGCCCGCTCGACGGGATTGCCCGCGACGTAGCCCCGGCCGGCCATGATTTGCATCGCCTTGCCCGAAACTTCCTCCGCGGCTTCGGCGGCGAACACCTTGGCGCAGAGCAGCACCGACGCGGCCTCGGGGTCGCCGGCCCCGTACAGCCAACCGGCCCGATACAGCAGCAGTTGCGACGTTTGATACACGGTCAACATCTCGGCGAGCTTGAACCGGATCTCCTGGAAACGGCCGACCGGCTTGCCTCCACGGTTATGGCCGCCCGAATACCGCTTGGACTCGTCGATCGATCGTTTCATGAGCCCCACCGACGCCGCGGTCAACGCGACATCCTGCATAGCCGCCAGATAGCGCAGTGGAGCGTCGTTCTCGAACGGACCAAGGACTCGGGACTTCGGGACCCGAACATCCTTCAGTGTAAGGCCGGCCGCCGCAAGTCCGTTGTATCCCACCGTTCGGAGGCGGTCACCCACGGTGAATCCCGGCGATCCCGCCCGAATCAGGAATATCGCAGTCTTCCCGAGCACTTCACCGACAACCGCAATGAAATCAGCTATGGGAGCGTTGGTGACGAAACTTTTGGCGCCTGAGACGACGACGTGATCGGCGTCCTCGACGCCCACGGTACGTCGGCCGACCTGAACACTCGGATCTTCGTCCTCGGAGACCGCGACCGCTCCGATGATATCGCCGGCCCTGAGCGGATCCATGATGTCGGCAAGTTCATCCGCGTTTCCAAATCTGCTCACGAGCCCGCCGAAGAGCCGGGCTGACGCCTCCACAGCGAGGAAGAGCGACCCCGATCGCTCCGCAAGCGCTTCCTGAGCCGCAATCAGGGACATCATTCCGGACCGGACGTCTCCCCATGCGAGATCCGCGTAGCCCGCTCCCGCCAGCCGTTTCAAATACCGGCCCGTGATGCGCTTCACCTGATCGGTCGGCGCCTCCTCGAGCGTCTCCATCTCCGTGTGGGCGTCATCGTCGAAGAGCGCGGCCGTAGCGGATCGGATTTCAAGCTCTTCCGGGGTCCAATCGTAGTTCATCGGTAGTCCTCACATCAGTCGGGAAATCAGAACCTTCTGGATATCGGACGTTCCGCCGCCGATCGGCGCGAGCCGGCTGTCCCGGAAGATGCGTTCGACGTCGTACTCGTGGCAGTACCCGTACCCGCCGAAGACGAGCATGGCGTCGTTGGTGGGCTGCAGCGACCAATCCCCGACGAAGAGCTTTGCCACCGCGGCCTCGAGGTGATTGAGCGGTCTGCCCTGATCCTTGCACCACGCGATACGATAGGTGAGCGATCGCGCGGCCTCGAGAAAAATCTTGATATCCGCGATCTTGTGACGTACAGCCTGAAAGCTTGCGATCGGTCGGCCGAACTGCTCCCGCTCCAACGCGTATTGGCAGCACCGTTCGATGAGGTAGGACGACGCGCCGATGAACGGCGCCAACAACGTGCTCCGATCCCATTCCACCGTCCGCATGGCCATGAGAAAGCCGGCGTTCAGCGGGCCGAGCAGGTTTTCCTCCGGGATTTCACAGTCGTCAAACGCCAATTCCGCTGTGGGAGATGACTTGACGCCCATCTTGTTCAGTTTGCGGCTCACCGTGAAGCCCGGAGTTCCTTTCTCGACAATGAACGCGGACAAGCCGCCTTGGCCGCCGCCGGGATCGGTCTTCGCGTAGATCACGGCCACGTCCGCTATCGACCCGTTCGTGATGAACATCTTCGCGCCGTTGAGGACCCATCGGCCGTTTTTCTTTTCAGCCCGAGTGCGGAGCGACGCCACATCCGAGCCGGCGCCCGGTTCGGTCAGCCCCATGCAGCCGATCCACTCTCCGGAGGCCAGCTTGGGGATGTACTTCTTCCGCTGTTCGTCGGTCCCGTGCGAATAGATCGTGTCCGCGCAGAGATAGGTGTGTGCGCCGTAGCTCAGCGTGAGGCCGCCGTCCACGCCGGCTTCTCCCAGGGCTTCCGCCGCGACGACCGATGTAACCACGTCCGCGCCGCTTCCGCCCAACTCTTCGGGAAAGTGAAGGCCCAAGATGCCGAATTCGCCGAGCTTGTTCCAGGATTCCCGATCGAATTCCGCTTTCAGATCGAATTCCTGAACCCGTGGAACGATCTCCTTACGGGCGAACTTGAGCACCTGCTCCTTGAACATGCGTTGTTCGTCGGTGAGAGCAAAGTCCATGCCTACCTCGCGAGCGACGGGCCACCCGCGTCGGGTGTCCGCTTCCTGGCCCCGTCGAAGAATACGTTCAGAAGACCGCCGCTGATCCGCTTTTTCTGCGTCGCGGTCCGAAGGGGCTGATTCTCCAGAACCAATGTGGACACAAACCCTTCCAGAGCTCCGAGAAATATATACGTCAGATACCGGGCCCGCACGTCGTTTCTGAGCACGCCCTCGTCCTGCCCCTCCTGCATGATCGCTTCGGTCTTGTCGAAGAGCACCCTGAAGCAGTCCAGGCGCTCGGGTGTGAGGTTTGCGGTCGACCGGCTGATTTCCGTAATGAACACGTAGAGGAGATCGGATCGGGTCTCGTATTGATCCAGGAAGTAGTCGACCACCGCCTGGAGCTTCTCCTGAACGCCGGCCGGGCTGCGGAGCACCTCCTCGAGCATCGAATAGAGCCCGCTCCACCATTCCTTCGATACCGCCTCGAAGAGGTCGGCCTTGCTTCCGAAGTAATGGTACACGAGACCGTAAGAGATCCCCGCCTGCTTGGAAATATCGGTAATTCTCGCCTGATGGAAGCCCTTGTCACGAATGACGCGGCAGGCGGCCTCGAATATGGCGGCCTTGGGGTCTTTCTTGTCGTTGAGGCTGTTTCGAGTTCGGGCCATGGAGTGATGCGTAGCACGGTTTTGATTGATATGTCAATCAGTTTTTTGACCGAATAAACAATCCCCTCACCACGCATCACGCCCCCCCAAAGACTAGGACTCCAAGCGCTTACCGTACATCGCGGCCAACGCGACGCCTCCGACGGACATCGTTAGGAGGCCGTGCAGAAGCCCGCCTATGGTCAGCATGAACGGGATGGGCAGCATCACGTAGTAGAACGCTTCGCCGGGGACCCGGCAAATCAGCCCGACAATCAGCCCGTAATTGAGGCCCTTTCTCAGCCCCGTGCCGGGCACGCCGCGATGGAGCAGCAGGAACCCCACCGACACCAGCAGGCCGGAGAGCAGATCCGCCAGGGGCAGACCATAGGTCCAGTACGGGCTGTCCATGGGACGCCATATGGCGGTCGTCGCGTCGAAATAGCTCTCGAAAAAGCCGATGAAGACGATCATCGCAAAGATCTGCGAAATCACCGCGACGGCGAGTCCGCCCAAGACGCATCTGAGTATGAGCACGATTCTTCCCCGGGGTTGCTCGGACGGTCTCGAATCGGCCGACCGGAGCCGCGTTCATCAGTGATTGTCCAATTCGGCGATCGCCGGCTGTTATTTCCGCACCGCGTCCATGGTCCAGCCGTCGGGGAGTATCGACTCCTGAGCGACCGGCTTCTTGGCGAGCGGTAATCGGGCCGTCACGGTGGTTCCGCGCTTTTTCTTGCTCCTGACGAAGATGATGCCGCCGTGACGGTGCACGATGCCCAGGTTGACGGCCAACCCCATGCCCGAGTGACCGTCCTTGGACGTCCAGAAGGGCTCGAAGATACGGCCGAGATCCTTCTTGTGGATGCCCTTCCCTTCATCTTCCACTTCGAGCACGACCTCTTTGCCTTCCACCGCGGTGCGCACCTGCACGGTCCCGCCGCTCGGCATCGACTCCTTGGCGTTGTTGATAAGGTTGGCCACCACGTCGATCAGGCCCGCGCGCTCGCCCGCCACGTAGCAATTGTCCGAGAGCCGCAGGTTCACCGAATACTGAACCGCAGACGGATCCGTCACTACCGACGAGTGTATCTCACTTCTCTGCACACCCTCTTGAACCGCGTCATTGAGATCGAAAACCGTTCCATGGGTTATCACCGACTTGGGATGGGAGAGCGCCAGTTGTTCGAGCCGGCGCAGGCGCTGCTCCGCGGTCAGGATGCTCTCGTGGATCTGCGTCAAAAGCGGCTTTACTTCCGTGAAATTATCGAGTTGCAGGCACGCGAGCGCGGCCTGGGACGCGTCCGCCATGTCCTGGATAAGCGTGCCGAAATTGTCCGCAATCCCTTCGGCCATGGCGCCCACCGCTTTGAGGCGCTCGGATCGAAGCTGCAAATCCTGCTGCAGGCGCTGAGCGGATATGTCCTGCATGACCAACTGCGCGCCCGTGATTTCGCCCGCGTCGTTCCTCACCGCGGCCATGTGGACCCGAGCCCACGTGCGCTTCCCGAGAATGCCGCGATACCGAAAATCTTTGGTGAAGGGCCGCCCCGTCTCGAGACATTGCTGAAGCGGTTCGGAGATCCCCAGCTGCACCAACGGCGGAAACGTCAACAAATTCATGGATTTCGCCGCATCTTCCGACGGCGACCCCAGGATCTGCACCGCCTCGGGGTTCAATTCAGCGATGCTCCCGTCCTTATTGCACGAAATCAGCCCAACCGGTGCGCCTCGAATCAACCGTCGATACCGACCCGCTTCCTGCCGGAGTTCTTCCGCGGTCCGGGCCAGATCGTCGAGCTTCCGCCGAAGGGTGACGTTTTCAGTGGTGGTGTCGTCGTCGCCGGCGGATCGAACTTCCGCCGCCAACGACGGAGCCGCGCCCGAGCCTGCCACATCCTCGAACCAGACAGCAAGTCGATCCTTGCCGATCCGAAAGGCTCGAATCCACAGATCGCGGTAGAAATCGTCATTGCTGAAGCGAACCTTGGGATTCGCGTACGGGCCGCCGTTTCCCAACGTCTTGGCAAGCGCTTCGGTCAGGGCTTCCTCGTCGGCGTTCGGCCAGATCGTCTCGAAGTCTTCGCCCACGTCCGTACGTTTGTTCAAGGCGATCAACTTGCAGGCCTCTTCGTTCGCCTCTTTAAGGAGCAATTCACCGGAACTCCCCCGTTCGAGCACCAACACCCCGGACGGAAACGACTCGAACAGCGGACCCACGCCCGCGTCCGAATCCGCAGGCGCGTCCGATCGCTTGCCCTCCTCCAGATCCGCCACCCGATCACGAATCTCGGTGAGCAAATCCACAATCTGCGTTGTGATAATCTCGTCCGCCATGGGTCCGGCCACTTTCTCCCATGCGCCGAAAACGCTTCCACCGCCTGTACGACCGAAAAAACACCACCCTCACCGTACAAAGAAAACCAAAGAAAGTCAAAGGTAAACCGACAATCACCTGACTGTCACAGTCCACCGCAGCCTGTCCATTATACGCTTGTTGAA
>CAYLRL010000054.1:0-32093 GCA_964385875.1 uncultured Syntrophales bacterium | reverse complement strand
AAGCACATCACCTTTTCGGACATGCTTGCCGCGGCCCGGAGAAGTCACATGACCCTAAAAATTCTGGTCGAGCCCCATCAGCAGTAGGATATGACGAAATTCGACGTCGCGCGCTCGACGCGCCGACTGGATTGCCGCCAAAGGGCTAAACTATAGAATTTATTACGAGCTTAAAACCAAGTCAAAGGGTTCCGCCCGGCGGCGCGTTACGAGGCCGTTGAGGCCAATTCTTGAGCAACGAACAGGGTATGCCGGCAACCGAGGCATTCCGGTCCGCGCAAGGCCGAAATCGCCTCGGTTCGGGAGGAAGCTACGGGGCTTCTTCGGGGGCGGGTTCAGCGTACGACGCGGCGCCGTTTGGTTTTTCGATGCGCACTGCGCAGACCTTGTAATCCGGGGTTTTTGAAATCGGATCCAACGACGTTCCGAGCAGGACGTTCGCGTTGGCCTCCCAGAAGTGAAAATCCATGAAGATCGACCCTTCCGGCGCGATGTCGCCCGGTCGAGCGAACGTGAAGACTTCGCCGCGACGGGAAAGAACCTTGATCTCGTCCCCGTCTTCAATCCCGAGCCTGTCCGCATCGAGCTCGTTGATCTGGGCGATCGGCTTGGGGAATTCCTTATGGAGCGAAGGGCACCTGGCTGTCATCGTCCGGGTGTGATAGTGCGCGTAGCGGCGGCCTGTCGTCAGTATGAAGGGGTACTCATCGTCCGGCAGATCCTCGGACGGCCGATAGTCGATCGGGGTGAACAAACCGAGCCCTCGAGTGAACCGTCCCGCATGAAGGAATTTCGCGCCGGGATGATCCTCGTTGGTGCACGGCCACTGGAGTTCCCGATTCTCGATCCTTCCGTACGAGATACCGCCGTAGCTCGGAGTAAGCGACGCCATTTCGTTGAAAACATCCTCCGCGGAAGAGAATTCCATGCGAAGCCCAAGACGGCGGCCGATTTCCGACAAAATTTCCCAATCGGGCTTCGCCTCGCCGGGCGGCTCGACCGCTTTCCGGACCCGCTGAACCTTACGTTCGGTGTTGGTGAACGTTCCCTCTTTCTCGGCCCAGCACGCGGCGGGAAGGACCACGTCCGCCAATTCCGCCGTTTCCGTGAGGAAAAGATCTTCAACAACGAGGAATTCTGACGACTTGAGCGCATGGGTGATATGATGCGTATTGGGATCGCTCGCCACCGAGTTCTCTCCCACGATGAACATACCCTTGACCCTGCCGTCGATAAGCCCGTCCATCATGTCGGGGATGGTGTATCCCAGGTCCGGGGACAACTCCGCGCCCCAA
Source organism: uncultured Syntrophales bacterium (assembly GCA_964385875.1). GTDB lineage: Bacteria > Desulfobacterota > Desulfomonilia > Desulfomonilales > Desulfomonilaceae > CAYLRL01. The sequence goes on along the minus strand of CAYLRL010000054.1, from coordinate 30,798 downwards.
GCCTTCTCGAATTTCTCCTTGTTGGCCGGATCGGTAACCGCTTGGTAACCGGGATACACGTTCGGCAACGCGCCCATGTCGCACGCACCCTGGACGTTGTTCTGCCCCCGCAGAGGATTCACGCCGCTTGAGGTCTTGCCGACGTGCCCCGTGAGCATCGCCAGGTTGGCCAAGGATTTCACGTTGTCAACGCCGTGGGAATGTTCCGTGATGCCCAGCGTATAGAGTATCGCCGACGGTTCGGACGTCGCGTACAGCCGGGCGACCTCCCGTATGATTTCCGCCGGAACTCCGCAGATCTCGGCCGCCTTCTCGGGCGGGTAGTCCTTCAGCTTCTCCGAGAGCGCATCAAAGCCTTCGGTGCGCTTGTCGATGAAGTCGCGGTTGTGGAGATTGTTCGTCACGATCTCATGCATCATTCCGTTGAGGAACGCGACGTCCGTGCCGAATTTCAACCGCACGTGGATGTCCGCGACCACCGTCAGCTGGATTCGCCGCGGATCGACCACGATCAGTTTCGCTCCTTTGAGCTTGGCCCTGAACACTCGATGGGATATGAGCGGATGAGCCTCGGTCGTGTTTGAGCCGATAACGAAAAGACACGCGGCGTCCTCGATTTCCGGAATCGAGTTCGTCATTGCTCCGCTTCCGAATGCGGCGGCAAGACCTGCCACCGTGGGAGCGTGTCAAAGACGCGCGCAGTGGTCGACGTTGTTCGTGTCGAAGCCGGCTCGGCTGAGCTTCTGGACGAGGTAGTTCTCCTCGTTGGTCGTCCGAGCGGAGCTGAGAAAAGCCAGCCTGTCATTGCCGTGTTCGTCCCTGATCTTCGACAGACCCGCAACCACGGCAGCGAGGGCCTCGTCCCATGAGGCTTCCTTCAACTCGCCGCTCTTCCGCACAAGGGGCTTGGTCAGGCGGTCAGGGCTATGAACGAATTGATGAGCGTTCCACCCTTTGATGCAGAGCTTCCCTTGGTTCATGGGAGCGGTCTTCAGGGGCAACGTCCCCACCAGTCTCCCTTCGCACGCCTGGAGGAGCATTTGGCATCCGCAGCCGCAGAACGGGCAGGTGGTCCTGACAAAGCGATAATCCATCGGAAATCTCCTTCACGCGTCCCAGCCGTCTCGAGCAGTTTTCCCGACTCGCTACCAAAGTTGTTTTGGGAGGCGCCTCGGTTGGTTTGCGTGGCCGGGAGCGAATCCGAGAGGTTACTCGGACCGTTCGGTCTCTTCTGCCGTATGTCACCAATGACATAACTCTCCGCGGTCGTCAATAGGCCTTATACAATTGCAGGGCCGGCGGCACGGCGGCGAACGCGTGCAGCGCGGGCCCGGTCGCGTCGGAAAGCGGGTGTACGGCGGGAGTGGGAAACGACACGGCCGGCTGCTTCGGCGGCGGTAACGCGACCGGTACCGTCTGCGATACCGGCAACACAGCCTCCGACATCCAAATCAATGAAGACTGCAATCCGGTGGGTTCTTCCGCTACATAGTCCCCACTTCAGCCCCGGCCCGCATTGATCCGGCATCGGTTTCGGCCTCTTTTTGCCCTTATGCGCCCTTCGTTGGCGCGCGATCCGCGTCAAACCAAACGCCGATCGGTACAACCGCCGAGCGCACGATCGCTCGTCATGACGTCAGCAACGGCACGGTTGCGGCCGCGGAGTTATACACGATTCGATAAAATCCCGTACCTCCGCCTTTGTCTCGAATACGCCGAAATGTCCTTCGAGAAGCAGGTCGGCATCGAGCTTCTCGATCCGAGCCAATGATTCCAGATATTGCTCTTCATCGGAAAGCCAATCCGAATGAAGCGGGCCCTGGAGATCCTGCCCGAACAGGATGAGCCGGTTGTCCATTTCTGCGGTATAGACTACTGAACCCGGAGAGTGTCCCGGGCAGTGGATCATCGTGACCGCGCCGTCCCCTACGGCAAGAGTAGCTTCCGATCCCTGAAGTCGGATATCCACCGTCAGCGGATCGAAGTCGCTCCCGTACCATACGGCGGCGGTCACGCGAGCGTCGCCTAAATCCAGATAGACCGCGTCCAATTCATGAGCGGCGATACGGCAGCCAAACTCTCTCCGCACGGCATGACCGCCCCCGGCGTGATCGAAATGGCAGTGAGTCAGGAGGAGATATTCGAGCCGCGCGGTTGACCCGAGGGATTGAGCGATATTCTCCGCCAATCTTCCATGCGCTCGACCGGTTCCCGCGTCAACAAGCGTAGCGCCGGTCCCGAAGCGAATCAGATACGCGGCCGCGTCCGACGCATGTGTGAGGCCCGGTCCGCCGACCTGCCAAAGGTTATCCAGGATTTGTACAACCACATCGATTCCCTATTCGTCGAGCCGCTCACGCCGGCCTTACAAGATATTGGTAAATCGTGCCGCCGGCCCGCTCTCGTCAGTGACTGTTCTTGGATACGGAGATCCGGGCGACGGTATCCATAACCTTGTCGATCCCGTATTTGTCGATCATCGATTCGAGACCGATTTGGACCTCCTCCGCCTTCACTTCCTCTTCCTCGACTTCCACTTCCCGTTCTTCATAGATCAGGACATCGTTGAGGCACTTCTGCACACACATCGGCTCCGACAGGGGCGGATCGGTCTCACACATGTCACATTTCAGCGGCAGGCCGGAATCGGGTTCCTTGAAGATATCCCGTGACGGGCAGGAGGCCCTGCAGAAGCCGCACTCATCGTATTCCTTGCCGTCGATAATGTATTTGTCCCGCCCCATGCATTCCGCGGGGACATACTCGCCGGCGAAGACGGGAAGCCATATGTCCTTCAGTCGATGACTGATCACGTGGATTCGCGCGCGGGCGGGATTGGAGCTGCTATACCTCGGCTCCGCGTGAAATGCCGAGCAGATAATCTCACATGCTCGGCAGCCGTTACACTTGTCGGCGTCAACTTTGATTGTCTTGATTTTCTTCGTTATCTTTGCCATCTTTCAGGATCCCTCTCTTTTCCAATGCGTCCGCGACATAGCCCAAATCCAACTCTTCCAACCGGGACCTGGTCGGGATGCCGTTCATATGCCATCCCTTGAATTTGTAATAGGTCGACAAGAGGTTTTCCTCGAGCTCGGGAAAGCGTCGCTTCCAATGATTTTCAGGGGGTTTTTCATCCGCCCTGGTCATGCCTCTCATGTTGTTGAACGCCCTGTGGAGATTTCGACTTCTGTTGACAATCGTTTTCAGCCGATCCTTATCCATTTCGAGGCCGGTTGCGGCGGATATGAGCCTGGGATAATTGTGTATGTGATACGGGGGCTTGAGACAAAACGATCCCATGCCGGCGCACAGGCCCAGCGCATCGTCTATATTGTGGAGCATTTCCATCCAGTCGACGATTTCGCTGCACATCTCAGGCGTTGGGTAATACGGGTTCGAGTAGTCTCCGCGCGGTTCCCACGTGCGGACAATATCCTTGAATCCGTCGTGGGGAACCTGGGGCCAGTCTTGTACGAACGACTCTCTCTGCTCGGGCTTCGGAAAAGCGGCCTGGGGGAAGTTTCCCTCCATTTGGGTAATGCTCACCTTTTCGTTGGTGGAATACATCAGATAATAGATCGGATCGAGCATTCCCAGCTTCAGCGGTAGTTGCTCGTGTTTCTTGATGGTATTGTGATCATATTGCTCCGCGCCGTTACCGATCTTTCGAGCCGCATAGTAGACGCCATCCGCGAGGATGTCACCGATGCCCTCCCGATGAGCGACCCGATCGAGCAGCCAGAAAAATCGTCCTTCCTTGTCCTTGGGGCAGCCGTCAAAGTCTTTGTCGGTGAGGATGCCGGCTTCGTATAGCTCGACCGCGAAGGCCAGAATCTGCGGCGTGGAGAAAGAATCCACGCCGTATTCCGTGGCTCGCTGCAAAATCCTAAAATTAAAGGCGAGGTCATCGACATACGCTGCCATGCAATATGTCAGTTTACCAAAGCATTTCATCATGTAACGGGGCGTGGTTTCGAACTCGATGAGCGCGCCGCACTGTTGGGGGCAGTTAAAGCAACTGATCAGCCGCTTCACCGCATTCAGTTGGGTGTGAGTCCAGTTCTCTTCGTTAACCTTGTCCCAGAAGTCGCGCCGACGCGTCCGAGCGTTGCCCCACATGAAGTTCTCGGTGTGCCACTTCTCGTCGGTATGCTTCATTTCCTGGGGAGACCCGATCCCGGAAAGGATGGTCATGACGTCGGGGATGGGATTGGCGTTTCGGAATTTGATATATTCCGTAATTTCATCCATGATCTCAATGAATTCGGCGCCCCGCGCCAGATAGACGTCCTTGGTCCCACGTACTGCGACGGCCTTGATTTTCTTGTCTCCCATGACCGCGCCGCCGCCGAGCCTACTGGCGCTGGACCTGCTCTGCTCGATGGACGCAGTGAAGACGCGGTTTTCGCCGGCGAGGCCGATCGCGGCCACCTGAGCGCGAGGTTCGTTCAGTTCCTCTCGTATGAGATCCTGGGTTTCGAGCGCGCCCTTGCCTTTCAAGTGCGAAGCGTCACGGATTTCTACTTTGTCGTTGTGTATCCAGATGTATACCAACTCGGGAGATTTGTTGCGGAAGATGATTTTGTCGTAGCCTGCGTATTTCAATTCCGCGGACCAGAATCCTCCCATCATGGGGTAGCCCAGAAAATCCGTTTGAGGGGAAACAAAGGTAACCAGCGTGCGGTTGGCGCTGTAGGCCGGCGTGCCGTTGAGCAAACCGGTGCTGAATATCAACAGGTTCTCGGGATCGAAGGCCTTCACCTCGGGAGGAACTCTATCCCAATGTATCTTGACGTTCGTGCCGAGACCCCCCAGATGAAGCTCGGTCAACTTCGGGTCCGTTTCCACCCGCTCGATGTTTCCTCTGGCCAGATCGATCTCCAAATTACAGCCTGTCTCTGCGTATCTCATTTCGTGCGCTCCTTACATTTCGGGGCGACACGCGGTCGGCCTCTTCCCGTCTAAAACAAAGTCGACGTTCGGCGTCCCACGCGACGCTCAATACGACAAAAGAGAAGGGTCCGCTATCCGTGCGGCGTTTTCGGCGTATCGGATTGCCCGAAGCGTCTGTCCGCTTCCTCCGGTGAACTCCGGACAAGGGCAGACGGTGGGACCGCTCGGTGTAGCGAGATCGATTGCCTTCCGGGAATCCCGCGCCTCAATCGTGAAAGCCCTTTACGTATTTCAGGGAGAAGGTTTGAGTCGGTGGTCTTCTCCGCAAGAATGGGGGCGCGCGGATGCGGCTTATGTCCAGAAAGACATAACCCGCCTCAAGCCTCCGTGTCAAGACAAAAAAAATCCATAATCCACGGTCAACTTTGACGAGATCCCCGTCTGCAACCTGAATGGGCGGGAAGCCGGGAAATTTGACGGACGTGTGACTGAGAAAATGGGTCGTGCGGCGCGTCTGAAGAAAACGTATATGCCCCCACCGATTCGGGTATGTTTCTGAGCGAGCTATCCCCCGAGCTCGTTTCAGCTTCCTCCGAGAGCGACTATGCCCCCCGTGCCCTTCGCTATCCCGAATCGTATAAGGTAACCGTTCACCGGGATAGCGATAAGCCGGCCCGCTGAAGGGTTACGAAAGGAGAATGTGATCGTGCCATACGGTATGCGCCTCGTTGGTGAGAGTTTCTTGTTGCAAAAAAAATTCTATCCTATTGATCTCTCAAGTACAACGAGGTTTTTCACTTTTCTTTGACCCGCGATCCGGGAGGTTCCATCCACGGCGGCCGCCCTGTCAATGTTTCAATGACGAAGTCACCGAAGATCCCACTGGGCCCGAGGCCTGCATAGGTAATGACGACCAAACAGCAGTCATCGTCAACCGGCCTTAACGTCATAGATAAATCGAGGAATCACCTGTTTCCTTCGCTATCCTCGACAGCGAAATCATCTTTGATGGACCGCGCAAGCCGATTGAGATTCGTTGAGCGTGTCTTTTCCATGTTCCGATCCGTGAAGAATGTGTTGGAGAGAAAAGACGGACGGCGGAGAGAGGACATCTCAAACAAGCCCGAGACCAAGCATTCCAATCGGTTGAGTTTTCGGTCGGCCCATGATAGAGCTTGGTCCTAATCGGTCCGGCGGGGCGCCTTATCGACCGCCTGAGGCGGCGTCCCGGCCCGGGGCCCCAACGGGATGAACCGTGCCTCACGGGAGTGGCGATGAGCGAGATGCCGAGTTCGGCGCCGGCGAACATCGCGGAAAAGCAGGGTATCGAGAACCACGGATTCCTCGATCTCGGCGACGTTATCGAGATCCTTGATCCAGTGCGGGTCAAAGGACCGCGCAGCGGCGCATTGTCGGGCGTTTCCATCGATACCCGCAAACCCATGGGAGACGATTACGTCTTCTGGGCCATCAAGGGCCGTCATTTTAACGGGAACGATTTCGTCGAGCAAGCGATCGAGTCGGGCGTTCGCGCTGCGGTGGTCTCCCGGAAGGATATCCTCGACAAGCCCCTCAATTCGGATGTCACGCTGATTCTCGTGAAGGACACTCTCGTCGCTCTCCAAACCCTTGCGGCCGTGTATCGAAGCAGATTCGATCTTCCCGTTCTCGGCATAACGGGGAGCAACGGAAAGACGCTCGTCAAAGAGATGCTCGCCGCGATTCTGCGTCGCGATCGGGAGATTTACCGGTCTCCGCTTTCATACAACACGCAGGTGGGCGCCGCGTTGAGCCTTCTGGGATTGCGGCCCGAGCACGACCTAGCGATCATCGAGGCCGGTATCAGCAGACCCGGTGAGATGGATCGCCTCGAGCGCATGATTCGGCCGGATCACGGCATACTGACCGTGATCAGCAAGGCGCACATAGGCGGACTCGTCAGTCTCGAGAATACCCTCGAGCAGAAGAGCCGCCTCTTCGCAAACCTTGACCGGGATTCGCTCCTTCTGCTCAACGCGGACGATCCCCTGAGCATGAGCCTGGCATCGCGGTCGAATTGTCGGACGGTCTCGTTCGGGCTCGGCGCGGACGCGGACGTGACAGCGGAAAATATCGAAAGCATTCCGGGGGAGGGGAGCGAGTTTACCGTCCGGCTCTTCGGCGAGTCCATCGACGTGATGGTACCCGCGCCCGGCGAATTCAACATACGCAACGCGCTCGCGGCCGCGGCCGCGGCCAAGCTTTTCGGCGCATCCGCCCGGACGATCCGCGAAGGGCTGGCTGACTTCCATCCTTCACCGATGCGGATGGAGATCCATACCACCGTGACGGGCGTCACGCTGATAAACGATACGTACAATTCCGATCCCGCGTCCATGAAAGGGGCGCTCGACGTTCTCGCCAAAGCCGGCCGCGGCCGGCGGAAGATAGCGATTCTCAGCGATATGCTCGACTTGGGGGCGCACAGCGCCAAGGAACACTCGGCCATGGGCAAGGAGGTGGTGCGGGCGAACGTGGACCACCTGATCACGGTGGGTGAAAACGCGGCGTTGATGGCTCGGGAGGCGGTTCGACTGGGCATGAATTCCCGGGTGATCACCAATACGGGCAGCTACGGCGAAGCCGCGGGCGAACTCGAGAAGATCATGAATCGGGACGACGTGGTGCTCTTCAAGGGCTCGCGCTGGTTCCGGCTCGATCTGATCGCCAAGGAGCTGGTGGGCTCCATCGGCCCCACGCGTCTCGTGGTGGACCTGGACGCGATCGCGACCAACATCAAGACCATACGCGGCATCGTCGGAGACAAGACCGCGATCATGGCCGTGGTCAAGAGCTTCGGGTATGGGAACGACTCGATCCGAACCTCACGGGTCGCGCTCGAGAACGGCGTCAACCATCTCGCGGTCGCGTTTCCCGATGAGGGCGCGGCGTTGCGGGAGAACCGTATTGAAGCCCCCATACTGGTGTTGAACGTCTTCCCCGAGGAGTGCGACAAAGTTGTGCGGTACGACCTCGGCGCGGTCGTGTCGTCCGTTGAATTGGCCCGATCGCTCAACGACTCGGCGCTTCCCGGTCGGAAGATCCCGGTCCACGTGAAGGTGGACACCGGCATGGGGCGGTCCGGGGTATGGGTGGACGACGCGCCGGAGTTCATCGAAGCCGCGCTGAGCTTCCCCAACCTGGCGGTCGAAGGTCTCATGACCCACTTCGCGTGCGCGGACGATCCGAACGACGACGAGTACACCCGCGGACAGATCGCCGCGTTCCAGGGGCTCATCGACGAGATGGCCAAGCGTGGTGTGCGATTTCGACACATTCACGCCGGCAACACCGCCGCGGTGGTCAGGTTCCCCGAGACTCACTTCACCATGGTGCGGCCCGGCCTCGGCATCTACGGGATGTATCCGTCGGAAGCGGTGAAAGAGCTCATACCCCTTGAGCAGGTCATCATCTTTTCCACCAAGATCGCCCAGATCAAGGAGCATCCGCCGGGTCGATGCATCTCCTACAACAGGCGCTTCGTCACCTGCAGACCCTGCAAGATCGCCACGCTGCCCGTCGGATACAACGACGGCTACCCGAGATTCCAGACCAATATCGGCCAAGTCCTCGTGCGGGGCAAACGATGCCCCGTGGTGGGAACCGTCTGTATGGACACCACCATGATCGACGTCACCGACGTGCCGGACGTCTCCGTAGGCGACGAGGCCGTGCTGATCGGTCGGCAAGGCGACGAGGAAATCCTCCCGGACGAAATCGCCGCCAACGGCGGCACTATCAACTACGAGATCGTCTGCAAGATTTCGCCGCGCGTCACCAGGATCTTCGTCCAAAGCTGAATCGTCGGCGAATCAGGGTCCCGCGTCCGTGAAGGTTTACTGTTTCACGGTGGGATAGCCGCGCTCTTTCCAGAGGTTCCAGCCTCCCTCCAACGCGTACGCTCGCTTGTAGCCGCGACCGATGAAGTACTGCGCCACACGGGCGCTGGTGGCTTCGTTGGGTCAGGCGCAGTAGAAAATAAATACGGCTTCGGGGGAATATTTCTCCATCCACGAAGACGCCCGAGCGGGATCTTCCCTGACCGCTCCGGCGATTTTCAAGCCGCTTTCACGCCAATCGGCGCCCTGGCGGACATCGATGAACACGACGCCTTCCCGGCCCACCAGATCTTTCGCTTTATCGGGAGCGATCCTCGGGGCTTGCGCCTGCGCCGGAGTCCAGTCCGAAGATGCGGCGATCAGAAGGCACATCATCAGAAGAAGGGGGATCAACATACGCTTGGTCGGTACCATTGTGAAACCTCCGTTCAGCAATTACGCGCTCCGCCGACGGTTCATCATCGGAGTATCATTGTCGCGACACATCGGCGAACGCCAATTTCAGAATAGCACGTTCGCAACGCGACGAGAAGTGTGATCGAGGGAAGCGGGGAGAGACAAAGAGCGGAAGCGTGCGGTCCACGATCGAGAAGCGAGTCGCAGCGCCGCCCTTTTCGGCCGCGCGTGTCGCCCGGGGCCGGCGCTTTCGTCAGGAAAGCTCGCGGCGCTCCAGGAGAAAGTCAATCATCGTATCGGCCTCGTCCACAAAACGACCCGTCGCGGCGGCGGCCTTTTCCGTGAAGAGCGCGGTGGGTTCGGTCGGCGCCTGCTTCCATTGATCCGAATCGAGGAGAATGAAGGGCACGGGATCGGAGGAATGGGTTCGAAGCGTAACCGGGGTGTGGTGATCCGGCATGAGGAGAACTCGCCAGCGGTCGAACTCTTGCAGTCCTTCGAGCACAGGCCCGACAACTTTCCGGTCGAAGTCCTCGATCGCTTTTTGCTTCAGTTCGAGTCTGCCGGAGTGTGACGTCTCATCCGGCGCTTCCACATGAACGAAAACGAAATCCTTGGTTCTGAGCGACGAGATCGCCGCGTCGACCTTTCCCGCGTAGTTTGTGTCGAGATAGCCGGTGGCCCCGGGGACTTCGATCGCTTCGAGTCCGGCGTATGCGCCGATTCCCTTCATCAGGTCGACCGCGGCCACAACCGAACCCGTGATGTCGAACCGTTCCCGAAAGGTCTTGAGTCGCGGGGGAAGACCCTGCCCCCAGGGCCAGACGGAGTTCGCGGGACCCTGACCGCTTCGGACGCGGCGCTGGTTTACCGGATGCTCCAAGAGAAGGCGCCACGACTTGATAATAATCCTCAGAAGCACGTCCGCGCCTTCGCCTGAGGGGAGCCTCAACGCAAGGGGTTCGCGCGGGAAGTCATGCGGCGGAACGGTAACGCACTCGGTGGGACCCTCTTTCCAAACGAGAAGATGCCTGTAGGAGACACCGGGATAGAGCGCCAGACCCATCGATTCGACCGCCGGCGCCAACGACCGGACCAATTCCGCTCCCTCGTCGCTCGTGATGTGGTCCGCGCTGTGATCCGCCATGACCGTGAAGTTTGCGTCGAGAGTGACGAGATTCAGCCGGAACGCGACGTCGGTCTCGGTGAGTTCTACCCCCATGGACGCAGCTTCGAACGGCGCTCGGCCCGTGTAGACCTCTTTTGGAGAATACCCGAGTATGGAGAGGTTTGCGATGTCGCTGCCCGGTTCCATGTCGTCGGGGACCGTCCGGGTGAGCCCGATTCTTCCCGCACACGCCATACGATCCATCCAGGGCGTCGGCGCCGCTTCGAGGGGCGATCGGTCTCCCAACTCGGGAAGCGGCGAATCCGCCATTCCGTCGGGAACGAGAATCACATACTTGGCTCTAGAGTCCGATGACATCGAGCACCTTCTTAAGTTCGGGTTCACAGGTAAACGGTTCGCAGAAGGAGGGTTCCGCGGAATACTTGATCGCGTTGTCCGGGTCCTTGAGGCCGTGTCCCGTGAGCGTGCAGACGACGCGGGCGTTCGAGGTGAAATACCCTTGCGCGGTCTTCTTGATCAAGCCCGCAATGGATGCGGCCGACGCGGGTTCACAAAAGATGCCTTCCGTCGACGCCAGGAGCCGATACGCGCCGATGATTTCGTCGTCGGTCACCATGTCGATCAGTCCGCCCGATTCGTCCCGCGCCGCTTCCGCTCGCTTCCACGACGCGGGATTGCCGATTCGTATCGCGGTGGCGAGGGTTTCGGGATGCTCGACGACTTCGCCGATCACGATGGGCGCGGCTCCCGCGGATTGGAAGCCGATCATTTTTGGGAGAGAGGTAATCTTCCCTGTGTCCTTGTATGCGGTGTAGCCCGCCCAATACGCCGTGATATTACCTGCGTTTCCGACCGGGAGCGAGTGGAAGTCGGGCGGACCGCCGAGCGCGTCGCAGATCTCGAACGCGGCCGATCTTTGGCCGTCGATGCGATGGGGATTGAGCGAGTTGACCAGCGTGATCGGGTAGTCCTCCGAAATTTTCCGGACGAGCTTGAGCGCCTCGTCGAAATTCCCCAGGATTTGGATGACCGTCGCGCCGTGAACCATCGCCTGCGCGAGCTTGCCGAGCGCAATCTTCCCCTCGGGGATGACCACGAAGGCCTTGATCCCCGCGCGGGCCGCATACGCCGCGGCTGCGGCCGATGTATTGCCCGTCGACGCGCAGATCACCGCCTTGGATCCTTCCTCGACCGCACGGGAAATCGCCAGAGTCATCCCCCGATCCTTGAACGAGGATGTGGGATTGAGTCCCTCGAACTTCACGTACAGATCCAGGCCGGACCGAATCCGCTCGGCGAGTCTGGGAACGGGTATGAGCGGCGTATTCCCCTCGAGGAGGGTGATCACGTGATCCTGGTTCTCGAAATGATAGAAGTCGGGATATTCTCTGATGACGCCTTTCCACATGGGAATTCTCCGAGGGGGGCGCCGCTCGTTTTGCCGGGAGTCGCGGGCCCGCCGATTCGTTGAGCCGGCCTACGTGATATTTTCGTCTTCTATTCGGATGATCACCGGTTTGCCGTCGACAACGTCCAGATCGCCGATCTGTTTGACCGCAGCCTGGAGGTCCGCTTCTCGTGCTCGATGGGTGATGAAAACAACCGGCACCGTTCGGGAACTGTGTCGGCTCTTCTGGACTACGGAATGGATGCTGATCATGTGCTCGGCCATGATCCCGGAAACCGTCGACAGGACTCCCGGGCTGTCGCGAGCTTGGAGGCGGAGGTAGTAGTTCGTCCGAATGTCCCGCATGTCCAGTACGCCGCCCGACTTGATTCTCTCTTCCGGATACCCGAGCGGCGGTACCCTTCCGGGGCGTCCTTGTTCGAGATTCCGGGCGATTTCGACCACATCGCCCATCACCGCGACCGCGGTGGGTTCGCGGCCCGCGCCGCGGCCGTAGAAGAGCTGGTCCCCCACCATACTTCCTTTGATGTACACCCCGTTGAAGACGCCGTCGACCTGGGCGAGCAGGTGATCGCGGGGGATCATGGTCGGATGGAGCCGCGCTTCAACTTCATCGCCGTGCCGAATGACCACTGCGAGGAGCTTGATCTTGTAATTGAACTCCTTGGCCATCTGGACGTCGAAGGGATTGATGCCCCGGATGCCCTCCACATGGATACGGTCCAAGGGCACGCGCAAGCCGTGAGTCAGGCTCAGCGTCAGCGCGAGCTTATGGGCCGCGTCGATCCCGTCGATATCCAAGCCCGGGTCCGCTTCCGCGTAGCCCAACTGCTGAGCTTCCCGGAGCGTCTCGTCGAAGGAGACACCCGGGTTGTCGTCCATTGCCGACAAGATGTAATTGCACGTCCCGTTCAGGATCGCCAGGACCTTGTCGAAACGATCCGCGACCAATCCCTCACGGAGAGAGCGAAGAATCGGAATTCCGCCGGCGACCGCTCCTTCGAAGCCTATCTCTCTGTCCGCTTCGTGGGCCGCTTGGAAGATGTCCGCGCCCTTTTCCGCAAGCAGCGCCTTGTTGGCCGTCACGACATGTTTCCCGTTTCGGAGCGCCTCGAGGATAAACGTTCGAGCGGGTTCTTCTCCGCCGATCAATTCGATTACGATGGAGATCTCCGGATCGTTCAGGATCTCGTTCGCGTCGGTGGTGAGAATGGACCGGTCTACGGCGACGCCCCGGTCCGATTCGACGTCCAGGTCCGCGATGCGCTTGAGTCGAAGCGGCAGGCCGACCCGCGCCCGGAGTATGTCTCTATTCTCGTTGAGTATCTTGACCAGCCCGCCGCCGATGACCCCGAATCCGATAAGCCCGAGCGAGATTTGCTTCATGAACGATTCCTGAATTCCGACTCCGTTCAGAGCGCGGCCGAGCCGGCCACGTCCGCAGAGCCGTTCTCGTCGATCACGCCGTGAGTCATGAAATGGCGAATGCCGCGGACGGCCTGGTTGATGCGTTTCCGGTTCTCGACCAGCGCGAATCTCACATGCTCGTCGCCGTGCGGTCCGAAGCCGATACCCGGGCTAACCGCCACCTTGGCCTGCTTGGTGAGGATCTTCGAGAATTCAAGTGAGCCGACATGACGAAAGCGCTCGGGAATCCGCGCCCAGACGAACATGGTCGCCTTGGGATAGTCCACTTCCCAGCCGCAGTCGTTCAAGCCGGAACACAGAGCGTCTCGCCGGTCCCGATATTCCCCGACGATCTCGCCGATGCAGCTCTGATCCGAGTTGAGCGCGATGATCGCCGCGATCTGAATCGGCTGGAAGATCCCGTAGTCGATGTAGCTCTTCAGGCGTTTGAGCGCTTGGATCATCGCCGGATTGCCCGCCGCGCATCCCACTCGCCAGCCGGCCATCGAGTAGCTCTTGGTCATCGAGAAGACCTCGATGCCCACATCCTTCGCGCCGGGAACGGAGAGGAAACTCGGCGGCTCGTATCCATCAAAGGTGAGATCCGCGTACGCAAAATCATGGACGATCATGATCTTGTATTCATGGGCGAATTCCACGATCTTCTCGAAGAACTCCCGTTCGACCGTAATGGTGGTCGGATTGTGCGGGAACGAGATGATCAGCATCTTCGGCAAGGGCCAGGTGAGGCGCACCGCGGTGGTGAGATCCTCGAAGAAGTCGTGATCCGGCCGAATAGGTATGAGCCGCAGATCCGCGCCGGCGATCACCACCGAATACGGATGGATCGGGTACGCCGGCGACGGAACGAAGACCACGTCGCCCGGCCCCATGGTGGCGAGGACGAGATGAGCGAGAGCGTCCTTCGCTCCCATGGTCACAACAACTTCCGATTCCGGATCCACGTCCACGTCATGGCGACGTTTCCACCACGCGGCAAACGCCTCGCGAAGTTTCCGAATGCCCGCGGACGCGCTGTATCGATGGTTTTTGGGGTTGCGCGCCGCCTCCACCAATTTTTCGACGATATGATCCGGAGTCGGGATATCGGGGTTGCCCATCCCGAGGTCGACGATGTCGTCGCCCGTCCGTCGCAGGGCCATCTTGAGATCGTTCACCTGCTGAAAAACGTAGGGAGGAAGTCGCTTAATACGTCTGAACTCTTCCACAATAACCTCCCGGCGGCTCGCGCCGCCCTTCGCATTTGATTGGAGACGCTATCGGTTCGTGCCCTGGATAAAGTCCCGCTCACCCGACAATATCGCCTCCGCCTCGTGAGTTCTCGCGCCTGACGCGTCGTACAGGATGAAGGTCTCGTCCGATCGAGGGAGCGACCCTTCTTCCTGTCGCGCCTCGACGCAGACCAGCGAGGAGTTGGCTCCCTCGCGAGGGTGAATCCATAACACACGCGCCGGACTAAATCCAGAATCTTTCATAGTTCGGGACAGTTGACCGAATCGGTTCGACGGATAAATGAGGCACAGCCGTCCGTTCGGCTTCAGCGTTCGTCCCGCTACTCTCAGCAAATCCTCCGGCGGCATCATGATCTGGTGTCTCGCCACGGCCTTCTCCGTCTGCGCGCTCACCCGGCCGCTGCCCGCGGCGTAATACGGCGGATTGGAGACCGCCATATCGAATGTCTCCGGCCGGAGAAAATCGTCCGCATCCCTGAGATCGCCCTGTACCATAAGCACGCGGTGTTCCATTCGGTTCAGCCGAGCAGCGCGCCGCGCTCGGTCCGCCAACGTCCGTTGAATCTCCAGACCCACGACCTTTGCGGACGGTTCCCGTCGAATGAGTCCGAACGCAATAACCCCGCAACCCGAGCCGATGTCCAGGATTAGCTCATTCGGTCTCGGCCGGGCGAACGCCGTGAGAAAGAGGGCGTCTTCGGAGACCCTGTATCCCTTAGCCGCCTGAATCACCCGAATTTTGTTCCGAAGGAGTCCGTCAACGGATTCATCGTCTCTGATGACGATTCCTTCGACATGACGGCTCATCTCGATCACCGCCGAGCCTCGGACAGGGGAAGCCGTTTGCGCGCCGCGCCCGGTCTTCCAAATGCGGCCCCGCCCGGCGCCCGGCCGCATCCGCCTAGAACGTGTTCATTACCAGACCGGAAGCCAGTTTGGGATAGAAATAGGTGGACTTGTGCGGCAGCTTGTGGCCGAGTTTCGCTGCGGCCTGCACCTGTTCGATCCTCGTGGGATTCAGGAGGAAGCTGAACTGAACCTTGCCCGCCCGCGCTCGTTCCAAGGCGTCGTACGCCGACGGCGTATACTCGATCTTGCCCTCGGGGTGGTCCCTGTCCAGACCGAGACCGTGGCCGACAATGACCTCACGCAAGATCGTCACGTCCAGCCGCTTGAGATCCGGGGGAATGCTTTCGTCTATCAAGGGCTTGATAAGCTCGAACGATTTCATCCTCAGAAGGCGAAAGCGATCGGCGCCTACAACGGCCATGCCGAAAGTGCCCCCATCCTCCGCATGGGCCGACAATAACGCCACGAGTTTCTCCGTCGCGTCCGAACGATCTCCATTGGAAAAGGGGAACTCATCGATGTCGAAATAGGGGGCGACGGCCTGGAGGAGCTTTTCGGGGGCCACCTCGTCGAGACAGCGCACCATGCGATGAGCGGGAAGGATGGTCAGGCCCGGGTGGGATGTGGACGTGAGAAACATCATCACATACCCGTATCCGGTCTCCTCGATTTCGTCTCCGCCCGTCAAAACCTCGTTCCTATACGCGAGAGCGGTCTCGTAGCGATGATGACCGTCGGCGATGAACAGGCTCTTGTCCTTGAACAGGCTCATGATTTTGGTTATGGACGCGTCATCGAAGATCTCCCAGGTTCGGTGAACGATGCCGTCCGAGTCGACCGTCTCCTGCTTGGGAGGCCCCTGCTTGAAGTGAGAATACTCCGCCACGATCCTGTTGCCTTCATCGTTGAACAGGGCGTGAATCGGCGTAAGATGCGCCTTGCACGCGCGCAGCAGGTTGAGCTGATCCTCCTTCGGACCTTTATACGTCTTTTCGTGGGGCAGCACGCGGCCTTTGCCGTAGTCGTCAACCTTGACCAGAGCGACCACTCCGTCCAGTTTTCGTGTGCCGCCGTCGGGCAGGGGAAATTCCATCTCGAGAATCGTGAAGCCGGGCCGGGGACGTTTCACGAGGACGCCCTGGTTGAACCAGTCCTTGAGGGTGGTTGCGGCGCGGGTATAGCGATTGTCGCCGGGACCGTCCTGCGGGTGCTCTTTCCCGAGCACCAGCCTGATTATGTTGAGGGGGTCGGCTTGATAGAAGGCCTCTTGCTCTTCCGCGGATATGACGTCGTAGGGCGGCGTGATGATTCGGTCGAGCCTGTCCGCGCAGGCGCCGTTGTATGAGACGATGCGAAAGGGAATGACGGAAGACATGATGTTCGACCTCTATCCGGCCGCCGATCGGTAATCGGCGCCGGTTCGCTTGTATTGGATATCAGGGGCGAAATGGGCTCCCCGCTTGATCGGCGGCCGGCTCGCCGAGAGCAAAAAAATTAAAGAGACAGAATAACACCACCAAATCGGAGGGTCAACCTTTTGATTCCGGGGGCAAAACCCGCTCCATTGTCACCGGGCGCAGAGTCGCCTCAAGCCCGGTGAACCCTTACAAACTAGGTGTCGTGGACATCTTGAACGAGGGCGATATCGTGGTTTTGAAGTTGGTGTCGGACGACGTAGGAGGAAACCCCAAATTCCTCGGCCAATTCCTCGGTCTGTTCCCAGGTAACTATGGCGTCTTTGACAAGGGCTTTCAGCGCCGGGGCCGGCGCAAGCCATTCCGCGGCGAATGCGCGATTTCTCTTTTGTCGCTCGGTGTTGGCTTCGGTAATCAGCGCGCTCCGGTCCTCTTGCGAACAAAGGTATTCGAACAGGGCGCGGGAGAAATGAAATAGAGCCGATTGCGGACGAGCCTTCCGGAAGGCAAATGTCGGACTCATTCTCTCGTTGAGCCCCATCAGGCCCACGAAGGGTGTGTCCTGACCGGGAAACTCCGTGAACGCGCCTGAAAGATCGTCCTCCGTCACACCGAGGGCGGACGCGACATTCGCAAACGATTTCAGGCGGTGTCCGTCTAATGCGAGGTAGGCCCGAAGCTTGCCGGCGAAGGCATAGCCTTCTTCCCACGGCATTGCCCCGGATGAGTGAAGCCATCCTTGCGTTACACCACGTAAGTTCCTGAGCCGCTCCAAGTCCGTAGTGTCGCTTCTCGCTCGGGAGAGCGCCGCCGATATCCGCTCCGAGTCGGACAATAAATCCGCACTCCTGGCCGCTCGGAAGAACTCGCCGGTGATCGGCTCCGAGAGTCGCCGGGCGGCTTCGACGATTTGGCGACGCGCGCTTTCGTCCAACGAGTACGGATCCAAACCGAGGGCGCCGGCGCACTCACAGAATTCAATCTCTTCAGGATCTGCAGACCCGATCGCCTGCCAGTCCTGCTGGAGGGGACTGTCGGCTATCCCCATTTCATGCAATCGGTTCACTACGGTGTCAATGAACGACGAAATCTCGCGTTTGACCGGTTGCGTCTCAGTCCTGCATGCGCCGCTCCCGATGAACTCGATCCCGTGAGCCGGCAGACGCTCCGGGGCCCAGGAAAGCCTCACGACCGCGCCGAGAGGATCGATTCGAAGCGGGGGGAACGCGTATCCTTCACGGGCGCCTGCCAGACAATGGCGCGCCTCGTAGCCCGGACGGTCTAACGGCCCTGAGGGGCTCGGCTCATTCCACAAAGCCCACCATTGGGACGCCAGCCTCTCCGCGAGTGGATAGAGCGGCACGCGCACAATGTCCCGCACCGTCAATGACCGTTCATCGAATACGCGAGTCACGGGGCGTCCATGCACAAGAATCCGCAACGTGCTCCACGTCGCTCTCAGCTCCCGTCCTCGGGCGTCAAGAGGGTCTTCCCAGCGGAATTGGATGGAAAAGTCACTCATAAATAGAATCCAGGCCTTCCGGCCAATCTGTCTCGTTCAAGGGATAGCCTTTGTATTGTCCCAATTCTCGGTTTACCAGACGCGCTTCATACACGAGGTCGCCTTCTTTATGCCATGCGTATCTGGGGAAGTCGCCTTCCCACATTCCGCCAACCGCACCGCGCATGATCGCCCGTCGCAGCCATTCAGCGACCAATTTCCGATCATCCGAGATCTCTTTGTCGCAGATGGAAGCGTCGGCCCGCGGCTTCGCCAATCCGACGAATGACGGAGTGTCTTTGTGCTCGGGACTACCCACGTAAACGACGCGTTCCGCGATCTCGGCAAGGTTGACGTCAGGCCCCGGCCGAACGACATGTCGATGTAAAGGTCGCTTACGTCTGGGCGCTCTCAATGCTGATCTTCCCTCATCACGTCTACCTGACCATCCCCGGGGGAAATCCTTTTCAAACGCAACGTCGAACTCTACGCCGAGCCGGATACGAAGAATCATGGAATCATGATTAATCGCCTTCGACACAATCGAATCATAACCAACCCTCCGAGTGCGTCATTCATAGCGGAGCGAGGGTTTTGGGCTCGGCAATTCGAGGCGCTCCCGGTTGTTGCGGCGCTTCGGCATAGCCGGAATATAACACCAAGCAAAGCCTAGGACCAGCGACAAGAGTTTTGCTTATGAAGAGGGCCCCTGCCGGCGACGGGCGGAAACGGCCGAGCTGATTCGGCGCCTCCGCCGGCCTCACTCCTTGGCTCTCCGCACGAGCAGCCTGCAGCAGGTCTTGATGTTGCCGGGCGTATAGAGGAGAAACTCGTCCTTATAGGTGTCCGTGAAGAGCTCCTCGGCCACGGTTTCTTCGTCGCCTTCATTCTCGAGGATCTTCGCCCTGAGCTCTTCCGACGCGGCGCGGGCCTGACGGAAATCCGCTTCCACGTGTTCCCCCATTCTCGGTCCTTGGTGGGGGACGCCGAGGATCTTGGGTTTCAGGCTGTGGAGCCGGTCTATGGTGTCGATGTGATCCGGAAAGTTGGTGAAGAAGAGAGGATAGAAGCCGCGCCGCCTAAAGCGGAATCCCAACGAATCCGAGACGATCAGGGCTTCGAGTTCGGGGATGAAGACGATGATATTCCCCGGCGCGTGTCCCTTGGCTTCAAGAAAGCGCAAGGTCAGCCCCCCGAGGTCCGTTTCGTCGCCGTCAAGAGCGATCGCACATCCGGCGAGGCTCGGCGGCGCATCCACCGGAGGCCGACCGGGTTCATACCCCTCCGAAATCAGAAAGCCCGACATGTGCCGATCTTCCTGCACGATAGATGCCGCGGCCTTCGGATGCGCAAGGAACTCAGGCGCCCCTTCCCCCACGACGACACGGGCGCCCGGGTAATGCTCCCGGAGCGCGTCCAGTCCCGTAACATGATCCGCGTGAGGGTGAGTGACGACGAGGTAGGTCGGGCGCGCGCCGAGCGAGTCGATCTGCCTGATCGCTTCATCCGCCATGCCGGAGACGCCCACTTCGATGAGAGCGGTCGCATTTTCTCCCCGGACAAGATAGAGATTGAAGTACGGATTGCCCACGACCCACAGCCCCGGACCAAGCCGCTGCGGGTACTCGGAATGCCCGGTGTCTTCGGACGCGACCGGGATTTCGCCGGTGATTCTTTCCGTATCGACCATACGAAGCGTTCCAATTAATGTCGGTGTTGTCGGTTCTATGAGCCCGCCGTTTCAGAGGCGCGCGACGCCAATATATGCGTTGACCGGTTCATTTTCCAGATTTAGAGTAAAGCTCAAGCACAGGAAGCGAAGAGGAGTCCGCCGGGTGAGCGACAACAAGAGACCGGCCGCGGTGAAGATTTCCGAAGCGTTGGAGGCGATCCGCAGTTCCGCGACGAACGCGGATATCATGGAACGGTTCGGGATAACCCGCAAAGGCCTGGAAGACATCATGGGGCTTCTCTTCCGTCGGAACCTGATCACCGTGGACGATCTGGAGCGACGGGGGTTCGACGCGGTCCCTTTGGTCACTACCGAGGACATGACAGCTCAACTGGTGAACGTTCCACCCGGCGAAGCGGAGGAGCCACCGGAATTTCCCAATACTGTGGAATTGGTGGAGATGCTCGAGGTGGAGTCGGTCGACGAGGATGCGCCGTTTTCAGGCTACTGGGAGAATAAAGAATAGTCGGTCGGCCCGACGGGAAAGATTTACAGGGAGAGCATGGAGCCGGGGGGGGGGCGCGTCGTGAGGCTGCGGGTCGCGATAATGCGCTTGACAAAGAGGGCTCCGGGAGTTAATACAATGTTTGACGTGCCTAATTAAGATAGCGCTCCGCATCATGTAACGCAGAAGGTGACCATGCGCCACAGACATCGAGTTCGGAAGGCCTTGGGAAAACGGCGGCCGGGAGAAGATCTTTGTGAATCGTGTCCCGAACGGCACAGTCGGACATGCCGGTCCGAGGGCATTGTCCGCCTTTCCGATTACAAACCGGGCCAAAAGGGGACCATCGTTCAGGTTTGCGGGGAACCGGAGTTCAGGCTTCGCCTGATGGAGATGGGCTTTGTGAAGGGCGTGGAGGTGAAGGTGATAAAATATGCGCCGCTCACCGACCCGATCGAGTTCGTTATTCGGGGGTATCACATCACGCTCCGCAGGGACGAGGCGGCGGACATACTCATGAACGAGCCCCACAGAGCGGCATAATCTCATGGCGCAGAAGATAACGCTCGCATTGGCGGGCAATCCAAATGCCGGCAAGACCACGATATTCAACGCGCTGACCGGCGCTCGACAGCACGTGGGCAATTGGCCCGGCGTGACCGTTGAAAAGAAAGAAGGCAGCGTGCGCCACAACGGACGTGAGATCCATGTGGTCGACCTGCCCGGAACCTATTCGCTCACCGCGTACTCCCTCGAAGAGATCATCGCCCGCAGTTTCATTATTGAATCACTTCCCGAGGTGGTTATCGACGTGGTGGACGCGTCGAACCTGGAGCGGAACCTTTACCTGGCGGTTCAGCTTCTCGAGATGGGCGTTCCGATCGTGATCGCGATGAACATGATCGATGTCGCGGAATCGCGGCGCGTTTCCATCGACGTGGACAAGCTCTCCCAACTCCTGGGCGCGCCTGTCGTTCCCACCAACGGCAAGAAAGGCATCGGAGTTCAAGATCTGCTCGATCGTGCGGTGCGCTACGCGGAGGAGGATCATCGATCCCGTCAGCCGGTCAAAATTCAGTACGGCGCCGAAGAGGAAGAAGAGCTGGCAAAGATCGAGGAAAAGCTTGAAAAGACCCCCGCGGGAGACGGGAAATACTCGCTGAGATGGCTCGCGGTCAAACTCTTGGAGGGCGACCCGGAGGTGACCAAGAAGGTCGAGGCCATGGTCGGCCGAGACGGCGTCTTCGACCAGGTGGAAGAGAGCCGTCGGCACCTTAACGACATCTTCGGCGACACGCCCGACATCATCCTCGCGGACGGACGATACGGCTTCATCTCGGGCGCTGTCAGGCAAGCGGTGCGGGTCGAGCTTACCGACCGCGTCGACATGAGCGAGGAGATCGACAAGGTGCTGACGAATCGCCTCGTCGGCCCGATCATCCTCTTTGCGGTGCTCTACGGCGTCTACAAATTCGTCTTTGACGGAAGCGAACCGGTGGTGGGGGTCTTCGAGCGGTTCTTCGCGTGGTTCGGCGCAACGGTTGCGTCCGCGCTCCCCGAGGGATTGCTGCAGTCACTCATCGTCAGCGGCGTTATCGACGGAGTAGGGGGGGTGCTCGGCTTCACGCCGCTCATCGCGTTCATGTTTCTCGCGATAGCAATTCTCGAAGACACGGGCTACATGGCGAGGATCGCGTTCATGCTCGACCGGGTGCTCAAGGGCTTCGGTTTGCACGGGTCGTCCATGCTGGCGCTCATGGTGTCGGGCGGGCTTGCGGGGGGGTGCGCGGTCCCGGGCATCATGGCCACCAGGACCATGAAGGAGCCGAAAGAGCGGCTGGTCACCATTCTCATCGCTCCATTGATGAATTGCGGCGCGAAACTGCCGGTGTACGCGCTCCTGATTGGAGCGTTCTTTCCGGGCAACACCGCGATGATGATGTTCCTCCTGACGCTCATCTCATGGAGCATGGCTCTCATCGCGGGCCGAGTGATTCGCGCGACGGTGCTTTCGGGGCCGTCCGCGCCGTTCGTGCTCGAGCTTCCGCCGTATCGGATTCCGACCCTGCGCGGGCTCTTGATCCACACGTGGGAACGAACCTGGATGTACGTGAAGAAGGCGGGGACCGTCATCCTGGCCGTGTCGATCGTGCTCTGGGCTATGATGACCTTTCCGGGGCTTTCAGAGAAGGAATTGCAGATCTTCCGGCAGCAGAAAGAGCAGGTCGTCTCTGCCTTCCTCGCCGATCCGGTCGTATCGCGCATCTTCGACGATACCGGCGATCTCGATAGTTTTAGAGCGTACAGGGAGCGCGTCGCAACGGGCGTGAAGGCGAAACCGCCCGAAGGATCCGAGGATTTTGCGACGTTGGCCCGTGCGCTCGCCGAGAAGACCGACAAGCCGATCCCCGCGCCGCTCGAAGGAATCAGACCGAGCGCAGGTATGGACACGATAGCGGGCAAATATCTTACGCTTCGGCAGTCCCTGGACGAGATCGAAATTCGCAAACGCCGGGAGCATCTGAGAAGCACGATCGGCGGTCGACTGGGTGTTGCGCTCGAGTGGGTCTTCAAGCCCATGGGATTCGATTGGAAGACCAATATCGCGCTCGTCGGAGGCTTCGCGGCCAAAGAGGTGGTGGTGTCGACGATGGGGACGGCGTACAGCCTCGGCGAACTCGACCCGGAGAGCGCTCAGCCGCTGTCCGAGAAACTCAAGGAGCAGCCCGGCTGGAACAAGCTCAAGGCGTTCACCCTCATTCTCTTTGTGATGCTCTATGCGCCGTGCTTCGTCACGTTGGTGGTCATCCGACGAGAAACGGGCACGTGGCGATGGAGCCTGTTCGCGATGGTCTATACCACGGCGCTGGCGTACTGCGTGGCGCTGGCGGTTCACACGGCGGGATCGTACGCCGGGTTGGGCGTCTAAGCGGGGCGCCTTACATCGGCTTTACGAAGACTTTGTCTAAATCCACGTCCGGAATGGACACGTGATATCCCTTCACGTTGACCTGCAGTGAGCCTTCCGCGGGGTCACGCTCTTCCACGATGATAACCCCGCCCTTTTCGAGGCCGTGCTCGGCCATCTGGTTGCGAAGTTTCGCGCTTCCTTTGATCGCGGTGATCATCATCACGGAATCCTCGACCGCTTCGGCGAGGGTCATGCCTTCTTCCATAGCCGCCTGCTGAGCGCGCTCGCGGTTGCGCACCTTTCGCTTTGCGGCCTCGAGGCACGCGAGGCAATCGCTGCAGCCGTCGGTGTGACCTTCGACCCAGCGAGTCTGATCCACCGGGCACAGATCGAAGAATTCAAGGAAGCCCACGAGCCGTTCGACCACGTCCGGATCGAGATGATGCTCCAGTCGGCAGGCGTTATCCTCGGCCGCGTCTTCCCGCACCTTGAGGATGTTCACGAGAAATCGTTTGATGGCCTCGTGCTTGCGGACGATCTCCTTGGCCTTTTCGATTCCACGTTCGGTGAGCGTGATGTACTGATGGGGGTCGTATTCGATAAATCCGCGGGCGCTCAAACTCCGTAACGCGGAACTAACGGACGACATCTTGACGCCGAGACGCTGAGCGATATCCCGCACTCGCGCGATCCGACGTTCGTTCTCGAGGTGGTAGATCGCCTCGAGATAGTCCTCCATTGCGGATGACAACGTCGGAGAGCCTTGCGGTCGCGTCATGACTTCCCTCGGATGGATTCGATCAAAGTATGACTGAGGGCCGAACGGTTGTCAAGCGACGGAGGCCGAACGTTCGAGGAAAAAGAGAAAGTTCGGACGCATCTCACAGGCCCGATCTTCGGAAGAAGCGTCTAACCCTCGCGCGCTCCATCGGACTCTGTCCTGGAGCCAAGCCGACGCTCCTCATCGTTCGGCGCGCCCCTCTCGAGCCACTCGATGGGCGATTCTTTTTCCCTACACGGGTTGACCCACACAATCTCCCTCAGTTCCGCGATGGACGGCGCGGCCTCATCAAAGTAGCCGCGAACCGTCTCATCCAACGACACGACTCGATTGTCGGCCGCTGAAGCCAGCTCAATGAGCAACGTGTCCTTGAGCATGGAGTCCTTCATGGTCTTGGTCCGGCCCGCCGCTTCCAGCCGCTCACGAAGAGCCCGGTTTTCGGTAACTCGAATCGTTGTGAGTTTCTTACGGCCGACCATTTTCGCACGCCAATTCTTGGAAAACACGGTTTGATGCCTGTTCCATTCCTCCGAAAGGGCGACACTCATCACAACACTGTGGCTAATCCTATAGATCGACAACAGAAACTCACGGGAACATTGGGACTCGCCGCTCGTTTGAACCTGTGAACCGGCAGCCCGCCCGACGCAAGCGTCGATCACAAGGCGAACGCTTTTCTTGCGGCGCATGGTCACAGACCCAGCTGGCGCGCTTCCGCAGCGTCCAGATACCTACTCTGCGTCCGCAGTTCCACATCGCCGAAATCCTCGGGCCATTCCCCAAACGCGCCGGTCTCATCGAGCTCGCCGCTGTGAATTCGCGTGGCCCCCTCGTCGTCCAGACTGAACCAGTGGAGCTTCACAAGATCCGGGTCCAGCTTGCCTTCCGCCACCAGTGTCTGAACGGCAAGCAGAAGAAGCGAACTGTGTGTCTCAACCACGACGCGGACACCCCGCTCAGCGGCTTCGGCAAGGATCTCGGCAAGTACCGTTTGGGCGCGGGGATGCAAGTGGAGTTCGGGCTCTTCGATATAGACCATCCGGTCTTCGGCCGCGATGAGCGCGGTTAAAACAGGGAGCGCTTCACGAACACCGGAGCCCACATCGGAGAGGTTGAACAACTCATCGGGACCTCCTTGGCGTCCCTTGGGCGCTACGAGGATTTCCACGGCCATGTCGCCCACGATTCGGGCGGTAACGGTTTCGGCCAACTCGAGGCGGGCGAGTCCGCGTGATAGCGTCTCGAGGCGCTCCGGATCACTGGTTTCCGAATGTGCAATCACGCTCGCCGTGGATTCGTGGAAGAGGCCGGCGAAGGCGTTTGCGACTCTCATTCGCGGAAATAGCCGGTCACCCATACCCCGGGGCGCAGGGACGTGGATGATTCCGAGCAAGAGATCCTTGACGAAACGGGCCGGATCGACTCTGGCCGCCCCCAAATCGAAGTCGCTAAGAATATATGCCTCGGTTGGGTCTTCAGATGTCAAATTGGCGTCGAGAAAGCATCTATCGGCTGAGAGGCGCCACCGTACCTTTGCGGCTTCTTCTCGTTCGTTCAGTTGTTTCCAGTATACCCGGTGGACAAGGGGAACGCTCTGAAGAATCGCTTCATGAGTCATACCCTGACGAAGGAATACGAGGCGTTTACCATTCGACGTCAGTGTGGTGTCTACGACGTCAATTCCTTTCTCGTCTTCGGAAAGCTCGTATGTGATTACAAGTCGCACATTCGGGAGGGGACTGAGTCCGATCGTCATCCGTTTCCTCCGCTCTCCGCCGATCAGGGAGAACAGCTGCTTAAACGCGCTGAACCGCACATTTGGTCCATCCAGCCAGAAGACACCCGGATCGCCGGCGCGTTCCAGCGTCTGCTTCATAAGCAGCAGGGGTTGCATGATACTCGACTTCCCGGAGCTATTGGGTCCGGCGAGGATGGTAAGCGGGCGGATTTCGATGGTTTGTTCGTCTCGAATGGACTTGAACCCGCCGACGGTGATTTCGGAGATCGCGGGTTGTTCCTGTTTGGGGCCGGGCTCGTTTCCTGATGCGGGCTTTTTCATGGGACACACGCTTTCGGCTTGGGTCGGCGTTTTCGATTATTTCTGCGAAGCGGCGGGGGAGACCTGTTCGGCCGGCCGCGGCCCGTCGCGTTCCTCTCACATGAAGAACTTACGGACGAACAGGTTGCCGGCGACGTTTTCCAGTTCGTCCTCCTCGGAGAGTCTCGCCATGAGGCCGGGGATCTCCTTGATCACATCCGTGGCTACAAGCGGAGCCGCGCCGGTTCGTTCCACGATGGTGTCCGCGGCGAGTCCGTGGAAGTAGACCGCGAGGGGTATTGCCTCGTCGGGCGGAATCCCTTGAACCAGGAGGCCTGCGATCATACCGGTGAGCACGTCCCCTTGTCCGCCGGCGGCCATCCACTGGTTGCCCGTGGAGTTGACGGTGATTGCGCCGTCGGGCGAGGCGGTGACCGTCCGGGCGCCTTTGAGGACCACCCAAACCCCGAACTCCTGAGCGGTTTTGCGCACGGTCGCACTGCGGTCTTCCTCCACCTGCGCCGGAGTCTTGCCGGTCAGTCGCCCCATTTCCCCCGGATGAGGCGTAAGGACAACGTTTGCGGGCGTCGTATGGAGGATGTCCATCCGGCCGACGAGCGCGTTCAATCCGTCCGCGTCGATTACGAGCCACCCTTTGTAAGCCTCGAGTATCTCCCTGACGAATTCGGTGACGCCCTCCTGCGTGGAGAGGCCCGGTCCCAGCGCTACACACTCCTTGTCCTTGGCAAGCTCCGTGACGCGCGCTGCGGACGACTCTCCCAGATAGCCGGGTATCCCCTCGGGCAGGGGTTCCGTCATCTCTTCGGTCAGCTTGACCTCGAGGGTTGAGTTGAGACTCGCCGGCACGCCGACCGTCACGAGGCCAGCTCCCATCCTCGATGCGGCTTGAGCGGCCATGGCCGGCGCGCCCGTCTTTCCGGGAGAACCGCCGACGATGAGCAGATGCCCGAACGTCCCCTTGTGCGCCTGGGGGTTCATCCGCAAGCGGAGATAGGACGGCGCTGCGGGCGTGCCGTAGTAGACGGCCTTGGGCGGCCGGGTCTCGACCGCTGATCGAGGTATCGAGATGTCGACCACCTCGACGTCTCCGCAATAATTCAAACCGGGATAGAGCGCCATTCCCAGCTTCATGAAGCCGTACGTGGCGGTCAGGTCCGCATTGACCGCGACGCCGAGCACATGCCCCGTATCCGCGTGCAGGCCGGAGGGGAGGTCCACGGCAAGACGCAGCGCGGGCGCATCGTTGATCCGCTCGATCGCGTCCCGATACGGCGGGCGGACGTCTGAATTCAGCCCTGTGCCGAGGATTGCGTCAACGATAACGTCGGACTCGTGCCACACGCGCGCGGCGGGCTCCAGAGGTTGGTCGTGGATGCGGAAGATTCTGGTGGTCATCTTCTCCAAGACTTGGAGATTGATGAGCGCGTCCCCGCGGATCTTCTCCCGAGGCGCAAGGAGGAACGTCTCCACGTCCGCGCCGTGGTTGATCAGATAGCGCGCGATCACGTACCCGTCACCGCCGTTATTGCCCGCTCCCGCTACGACGGAGACTTTCAGCCCGGACACATCCCCGCCGAGTTTGCGCCTGAGAATTTGGAAGGTCGTGCGGCCGGCGTTTTCCATCAGGACGGCCCCGGGGATGCCGTATTCCTTGATCGAGGCCGCGTCGAGGCCTCGCATTTCATCTGCGGTGACGAGATACATGCGTTCCTCCGTCGAGTATCGAGACGAGCGCGCGTTCGAGACGTTGATGACATAAACCCTTTGAGTATTATAGCATTGGACGGGGAGCCCGCGGAATCCCCTCCCGCGACCTGGGGGCGTTCCCGTTTGGGACGTTCCGAATTTGCTTGTGAGCGGGGTACGCGGCCTTTACATTTTTGCCGGGAGGAGCCACGTCCGCCCGGGCGGGCTCCTCCAATCCACAACCTGGAGAAATGTCCGTGATATCGATCGGTGAAGCTCAACAACAGGTGCTGGAAGAAATCCCCGTCTTGGGGACCGAGCGAATTCATATCCTCGAAGCGCTCGGCAGAGTGCTGGCCGTGGACGCGAAGGCCAAACGGGACGTCCCCGCCGGCGACAATTCCGCCATGGACGGGTATGGGGTCCGCCACGAAGATCTGGAGCACGCGTCCCCGAGCGAGCCCCGCACGCTCAAGGTGGTCGGCGAGGCCCCGGCCGGGAGACCGTACGAAGGACAAGTGGGAAAGGGAGAAGCGGTTCGGATCTTCACCGGGGGGTTGATCCCCGAGGGTGTGGACACCGTCGTCATGGTGGAAGACACCGAGCGCGACGGCGAGACGGTGGTCTGTGTGAGAGACCCCGGCAAGGGAGCGCACATTCGACCGCGCGGAGAGGACGTTCGCGCCGGCGAGACCGTGCTCCACGTGGGAGACCTCGTTAGAGCCCCTGAAGTGGGGATGTTGGCGACACTGGGCCACGCGTACGTCCACGTTCGTCAGCGGCCCCTGGTAGCGATCCTATCGACCGGAGATGAGCTTGTGGACCTCGACGAGCCGTTCACGGTGGGCAAGGTGGTCTGTTCGAATACGTACAGCCTTGCCGCTCAGGTGATGGAGTGCGGCGCAATCCCGTTGTCCCTCGGGATCGCGTCCGATGACGACGGAGATCAGCGTTCCCGGATTTCCGAAGGGCTGCGCGCCGATATGATCGTCACCTCGGGCGGTGTCTCGGTAGGGAAGTACGATTTGGTCAAGGATACGCTGACCCAGCTCGGCATGGCGGTGAAATTCTGGAAGGTGGCCATGAAGCCCGGTAAGCCGCTGGTCTTCGGCACTATCGGCAACAAGCCGGTGTTCGGACTTCCCGGCAATCCCACGTCGGCCATGATCTCCTTCGAGCAATTCGTTCGGCCCGCGCTCCTCAAGATGATGGGACACGAGAATATCTTCCGAGCGCTGATCGACGCGAGACTCGCGGACGACGTGAGCGGTCCCAAGGATCGTCTTCATCTCGTGCGATGCCGCTTGTACGAAGCGGACGGCGAAATGATGGCGCAGACCACCGGCACGCAGAGCTCCGGCGCGCTCCGGTCCATGGTGCTGGCGGACGGCCTCCTCGTGATGTCGCCCCAAGAAGGGCCGTACACGCGGGGCGCAAAGGTGAAGGTGCAGATCCTCCACGAGACGAGTCCCCTCGTACCGCATTCGCCGTACGAGTGAGGTCGAGCGCCGGCGCGTGTGAGTCCTCCGTGCTAAGACACGCCGTAATCCTTGATTTTCTGAAGCAGGGAAGGGTAGCTGATCTCGAGAAGGACCGCTGCGCGACTCCGATTGCCCCCGGTTCGGTTGAGCGCCTTGATGATGTAGGCCTTTTCGAGGCTTTTCCCGGCCTTTTTCAAGGAAAGGTCGTCATCGTCTTGTTCAATGGGCTGCGTCGCGGCCGATCCGCCGCGAACCTCCAGAGGGAGGCTTTCCAGGTCTATTGCCGCGCCGGACGAGAGGATGACCGCTCGCTCGACCACGTTTTGAAGTTCCCGCACATTGCCCGGCCAGGAGTAATTCAGGAGGGCTTCACGGGCCTCTCTGGTGATGTGACCGATCTTCGCGCCCATCTTTCGATTGAACACGCCGACGAAATGCTCGACCAGCGGAACGATGTCGTCTTTTCGGTCGATGAGCGGAGGCACATGGATGCGTATCACATTGAGGCGATAGTAGAGGTCCTTACGGAAAGCCCCTGTTTCAATGGCGGTGTCCAGGTCCTCGTTGGTTGCGGCGATGATACGTGTGGAAATCGTCCGTTTGCGATTCTCGCCGAGTCTCCGGATTTCCCCGCTGTCGAGCGCGCGCAGAAGTTTGGCCTGTAGAGCGGAAGTGAGGCATCCAATCTCATCGAGAAAGAGCGTTCCGCCGTCCGCGTCTTCGAAAAGGCCCGTCTTGACGGATTCCGCACCGGTGAACGCGCCGCGGGCGTGGCCGAAAAGCTCACTCTCCAGGAGATCCGCGGGAATGGCCGCGCAGTTGACCGTGACGAACGCGGCGTCGCTGCGCCGGGAGAGCCGGTGGATCTCGTGGGCCATGAGCTCCTTGCCGGTGCCCGAATCGCCGGTGACGAGAACCGATGAATCCACGGGCGCGATCCTCCCGATCTCCTCCATGACGCGGCGCATCGCGTCGCTTTCGATGATGATGTCCGGGCCGGTCTCGACCATGCCCAGGCGTCGCTTGAGACGAACGACCTCTTTGCGAAGCCGCTCCCGTTCAGCGGCCTTCCGAAGGGTGAGCGAAACCTCGTCGGTCTTGAACGGCTTCGATATATAGTCGTACGCGCCCTTGCGCATGGCTTCCAGCGCCAGATCCACGTTGCCGTACGCGCTCATGAGGATGACCACCGCATCGAGATTCCGCCGTCTCAGTTCATCGAGAAACTGAATCCCGTCCATGCCGGGCATGCGCACATCGGAGAGAACGAAGTCGAAATCCTCGGCATCTAAAAGCCTAAGCGCCTCCCGAGCGGACTGTGCGCAGACGGGCTCGAATCCGTCCGCTTCGAGGACCGCGCTCAGCATGTGGAGCATGTTCGGCTCGTCATCCACGATGAGTATTCTATTCGGATCGTTCCCCATAGAAACCGTCGGTTGTTCCTGCGGGCCCGAGGTTCGTCGTGTTCACCCCCGTGCGCCGCGGTCGTCGTGCGTCATGGTCATCCAAACGATATCTGTAATGGTTCACCGGGCTTGAGGCGGCTCTGCGCCCGGTGAGGATGGAGGGGG
>CAYLRL010000053.1:0-33623 GCA_964385875.1 uncultured Syntrophales bacterium | reverse complement strand
GAGATGTCTCCCTCTTGACAATTGTTTGGGCTCGCGTGTATGGCGGACCGCACGCCGGCCGGATTCTCAGTAGGCTTCCTCGGACGCGAGATCGTCCTCGGTGATTTTGTCCTTGAAGATGTAATATCCCCACGCTTGATAGAGAATGACGATGGGCACGAAGACCAGCGTCACCCCCAGCATGATCTTGAGCGTCAGGGGGCTCGATGACGAGTTGAACGCAGTCAAGCTCCATGCAGGATTGAGGCTCGAAGGAAAGAGGTTCGGGTAGAGGCCGGCCACCCCGAAGAGCGTCGCAGAGAGAATCGTGATGCATGACGAGAACCAGGCCTTCCACCATTTACCGCTCGTTATGAAAAACTTCGTCCCGAGGAGCGCCGCCACCGTTACGACCGGTATGAGGAACAGAATCGGATAGGTGAAGTAATTCGCATAGAGCGGCGTGGCGAACCACGTGTGGATGAGAAAGGCCACCGCGACCACGAGCAGAACCCACCACAGACTCGATGCGGTCCGTCCCGACCGTTGTTCCAGTTCCCCTTCCGATTTGACCGCCAACCAGAGAGCCCCGTGGACCAAAAAGAGCATCACGAACAACAGACCGCCCAGTAAGCCGTACGGATTGAGCAGCGTGAGAATGGTTCCCTGGAAGACGCCTTCTTGGTTGATCGGCAGACCCTGGAAGATATTCGCGAACGCTACGCCGAAGAGCAGCGCGGGGAGGAAGCTGCCGAAGAAATGCAGGGTATCCCACGCGGAACGCCACGCCGGCGCGTCGATCAATCCGCGGAATTCGAAGGCCACCGCGCGAATGATCAAGGCGAAGAGAATGAGCAAGAGCGGCGTATAGAGCGAGCTAAACATGACCGCATACGTGGTGGGAAACGCGGCGAAGGTAACGCCGCCCGCGGTGATCAGCCACACTTCGTTCCCGTCCCAAAACGGCCCCATCGCGTTGTAGAGCACCCGCCGGTCGTTCTCACTCCGGGCGATGAACGGACGCAGCGTGCCCAAGCCGAAGTCGAAGCCGTCCAGCATGAAGTAGATTCCCCAGAGAAGGCCCCATAAACCGAACCAAATTGTTTCCAGCATTATTCTCCCCTTCCTTTCCTAGGCCTTGCCTTCGGACGCGGGTGCGGGACCTTTCGCCGCGTACTTGGCAATCAAGTAGATACAGAGCACCCCAAGCAGAGAGTAGACAATGATAAAGGCCGCAAGGGAAATTCCCACCTGGTACGTCTCCAGTTTGGACGCGGCCTCGGAAGTTCGCATCACTCCGTACACAATCCAGGGCTGTCGCCCGACTTCGGTCACGATCCATCCGAGCGCTGCGGCTATGTAGGGCAGGGGTATCATCAAGACCAGGATGCGCAACAGCCACGGACTCTGCTCCAATTTGTTCCGCCGTATGAACGCGACGATGGAGACAAGGGCGAAGAGGAAACCGAGCCCCACCATAAACCGGAACGACCAGAACGTGAGCGCCACCGGCGGACGATCCTCCGGATCCCACGATTTGAGCCCCCTGAATTCGGCGTCCCAGTCTCCCAGGGCCAATCTGCTCAGGAATTTCGGAATCGGGAACCATTCGACCAGGTTCCGCTCATTCTTTTCATCGGGAATGAGAAAGAGATAAAAGGGAGCGCCTTTCTGCGTTTCCCACACCGATTCCGCGGCGGCCAGCTTGGTGGGCTGAGCCTTGGCCATCTCTCGGCCGTGGAAGTCGCCCACGCCGATCTCGGCGATGGAGCAGATCACGGCAAAGATCACGGCGATTCGGAACGAGCGCTTGAAGAAGCTCAGATGCTGTTTCCGCAGGATATGATACGCGCTGATTCCCATCACGAAAAAGGAGGCCACGATGTACGCCGCGAGAAGCACATGCGCCACCGTGACGAGCGCAAAGGGCTGAGTGATAACAGCCAGGAAATCGGTCAATTCCGCTCGGCCGTTTCTGATCGTATATCCGACCGGATGCTGCATCCAGGAGTTCGCAACGAGGATCCAGTACGCGGACATATTCGACCCGAGAGCGACCAACCAGATGCACGCGGCGTGCAGCTTGGGCGAAATGCGATTCCAGCCGAATATCCAGATCCCGAGGAAGGTGGATTCCAGGAAGAATGTGGCGGTGGCTTCGATGGCCAGTATGGAGCCGAAAATGTCGCCCACATACTTCGAATATCCCGCCCAATTCGTGCCGAATTGAAACTCCAGGGTCAGTCCGGTCACAACCCCGAGGACGAAGTTGATGACGAAGAGCTTGCCCCAGAATTTGGTCATGCGCTTGTATTCCTCGTCACCGGTTCGGACGTACTGGGTCTCCATGATCGCGACCATGATGACCAGACCCATGGTGAGAGGAACAAAAACAAAGTGAAAGAGGGTGGCTACGGCGAATTGCAGCCGCGAAAGCATTACCACGTCCATGAACCTACCTCATTTCCGTCGAGAAGTAGTGTTGTCGCAATTCGAAGTCGGGTACGGTTACCTTCTCTCGTCCGTAATCATCGAGGATTGTTCTACACTAAGCAGTCGGATCGACCGCCGCTTAATTCAGAAATGAGAGAGCCTCGTTCGCGAGGTCGCCGACCATGCGTCTCTCAAGCTTATTATTTCTGTACAACTCCACCGGTGAGTCGTCGTCGACCAGTGCCGCAATCAGGTCGTGAAGCTGAGTCGCATGAAGCTTTCCTGCGGCCAGAGCCGCCATAGCCCTGACTTCGTCGTCTCGAGACCGCAAGAAGGGCTCGAGATGATGGACGGCTCGGCTCAGCAGTTCCGGCCGCTCCTCCGCAAGTCTTTGGATCCCCCAAAGGAGACCGCGCTGCAGCCCCTCCAACTCGAGATAGTTACCGTCCTCGTCCATGTAGGATACGAGTATCGGAGCATACTCTTCAGCCAACATTTCGCTTTGGGCCATGCTCTCGGCCATGGCCTCCGGCGCTCCCCATCCGACGCCGCCCGATTCGTCATTGAGCATCCACATAAACCGGCGCATGATGACCCGGGCGCTTTCGGGTTCGCTCTCCGCAAGCTTCGCCGTCACCGCGCCGGCCGCGGATACGGCCCGCCATTTCATAAGTTGGTTGGTTGAGCAAAAGAGGGAGATGAGCGGATTGACCACCCGTCGCGCGGGAAGCGCAAGCAGTCGGCTCAGGGCATCATCGAACGCTTCCTGTTTGAGGAGGTCGTGAACCCGTTTCTTGAGTCGTCGACCTCCGCCTTGCCTTCGAGTCACCGCGCGGGTCTTCCTCCCGGTAGTCTCTCCGCCTACCCCGGTTACTGCTCCTTGATCGCCTTTGCGGCCTCCCGGCCAAGGTTGACGCACTCCTTGAGCGTGTCGTGGGTAGGCACGTACTGAATGCGCACGCCGGGCTCGACGATCTTCATTTTCATGGCTTCAAGCTCCTTCGTAATGAGCTTGACCGCCTCGCCGCTCCAGCCGTACGAGCCGAACGCGGCGCCGACGCGGTTTTGAGGTCGCAAGCCCTTGAGATAGCAGAGCATGTCCGCCATGCGCGGGAGCATATTGTTGTTCAGGGTGGACGAGCCGAAGATAATCCCTCGGGCGTCCTGGATCTCGGTAACTACGTCGCTGCGGTGATTCACCGCGAGATCCATCATCTTGACGCTGATTCCGCCCTCGATCAGGCCGTCCGCAATCGCCTTGGCCATCACCTCGGTGCTGTGCCACATGGTGTCATAGACGATCACCGCTTTTTCAGCCGTCACCTGTTTACTCCACTCATCGTACGCCGCAACGATCTGCAGCGGATTGTCCCGCCAAATCAAGCCGTGGTCCGGACAGATCATGTCGATCTTCAGGTCCATGGCCTGCACGTCCGCGATGAGTTTCTGAATCAGGTTCGAGTACGGCATCAGGATGTTTGCAAAGTACTTCTTCGCGTGAGCCGTCAGTTCCGCGGTATTCACTTCATCGTTGAACCGCTCGCTCGTCGCCCAATGCTGACCGAACGCGTCGCTCGAGATCAGGAGCGCGTCTTCCTTGAGATAGGAAAACATACTGTCGGGCCAATGAAGCATGCGGGTTTCGATGAACTGCACGGTCCTCTTGCCGAGACTGATCTCCTGTCCGCTTTCGACCACCTCGTACGGCCAGTCTTCCTTGTGATAGTGTTCGACCAGCGCCTTTTTGCCGCGTGACGAGCAGAAGATCTTTTCGGGCTTGATCAGGTCGACCATGTACGCGATCGAGCCTGAATGGTCCGGTTCCACATGGTTGATCACGAGGTAATCGATCTTCGTCGGATCGACCACCTTGTAGATGCAGTGCATCAAATCGCCCTGAAAACCGTTCTTGACCGTGTCGAACAGCGCCGTCTTCTCATCCTGAACGACAAACGCATTGTACGTCGTACCTTTGTATGTGGAATAGCCGTGAAAATCCCGGATATTCCAATCGACGGCGCCCACCCAATGGACGCCCTCTTTCACATCAACACGAGTTCGCAATGTCCTCCTCCGTCGTTTTCGGTTTTCCGTCTCCCCTAACGGGGAGACGGTCAACGCGCTCTCTATTCGGGGTCGAATGCGTCCTTGTCCGCGCCGCAGACCGGACAAACCCAATCATCGGGGAGATCGTCGAAAGCCGTTCCCGGGGAGACCCCGTTTTCCGGATCGCCGACCGCAGGGTCATACACATATCCACAGACGCCGCATACATACTTTTTCATCTGATTATTCCTTCCTTTCTTCGACGTGGTTCAGCCGTGGGCTTTGCGGCTCGAGCCGCAGGTTCAATATTCGGTTACGCCGGAGTCCGCGCCGACTGCACATGAGGTCCGCATCGAGCGCGACCCGGCGGAAATTCCAAAGACCCGATTATTTCCCGCCCATCTTCTTGCCGATTTCTCGGCCGTAATCCTGGGCCATCTGCATGCCGCCCTGAAGAGACGACGATTTGAGCCTGAGAGGCGAGCCCACCATATCCATCTTCATGATGTTGCGCATGGTGTCGTAGATCCTGTCGGGGGCCTCGCCGCTCCACCCGAACGCGCCGAAGGAACCGGCGGGTTTGTTCTCCAAGTCGGTCTTGGCGGCAAGGAACAGCAAGGTCTTCATGCTCTGGATCATGTCGCCGTGATAGGTGGGGGACCCGAAGACGTACGCGTCGTATCCTTCCAAATCTTCCTCTTTGGTTAATTTTTGAGCGTCCTTCAATTCCGCTTCGCACCCGGTGAATCGAATGCCCTCCGCGATGAGATCGGCAATCCGTTGGGTTTCACCGGCTCTCGTCGAATAGACGATGAGCGCCTTTGCCATTTGAGCCTCCTCCTTTCTCCCACCCGGGCCCCCGGTCATTCGACCGTTCCGCCCGCGGCCCGCTTACCTAATTCAAACGCATCGTCGAGCGCTTCCTGACGATGCTCGACGTCGCCTTTGTTCTCGACGCCGCTCACGCACATTCCCCCTTCGTATGTCATTCCCAGAGCGTCGTAGAAATATCGCGCCACCAAGTGCGAGCCCTCGAAGAGATTCTTCCCTTTGGTCGCGCCGGCCGCGATCAGATAACCTCTCCCCGAGTCCGGCCGCGTTTGGGACTTCCCAAGAAGCCGTCGCTTGCACCACTGCGCCTGACATCGATCGATCAGCGCCTTCGCCTGCGCGGTGACGCTGTAAAAAAAGATCGGGGACGCAAGGATGATGACCTCGGCCTCCTCGAGCAACGGATAGACCGACTGCATGTCGTCCCGGATCACGCATTCGCCCGTCTCGTCGCACCCGCCGCACTCCACACACCCACTGATGTCCAGGTCGCAACATCGCACCTTGGCGATGTCCGCGCCGGCCGCCTGAGCGCCGCGAAGCGCTTCATCAAGAAGACGATCGGTATTGCCGCCCTCACGGGGGCTCCCGTATATTCCGAGAACCATCATTCCGGACGCTTCCTTCATAAGATCTCCATTCGCGTCAGAGGACTATCACTTCATATCCGTCGTTCATGTAGCGAGCCATCGAGGGATGACCGAACATTTCGTCCGCCAAGGGGATCCCTTCGTCCCGGACCTCGGCGAGCACATTCATCTTGGATGAACACGCTTTGCATGCGACGTCGATCAGTCGCTCTTCCTTGGCCTTCATGTAGTGCGCGTGGAGCGGATTTCCCTCTTTCGCCATTTCCGGAACCAGCTTTGTCGCTGAACCCTCGATGACGATCTTCACGTCCATGCCTTTCTGCTTCATGTCCAGAGCGTTGAGCAGCACATGGACGAAACAGATGGCGTCACCGTTGAACGCAAACAGAGCGATTTTTTTCATCGTGCGCCTCTCTTCCTTATAGGCGGCCGCACTTCTCCGGTGCGATGGATGGGATCGCCGACTTCTCATGGTCGGGCCGTCCGAGGCGGCACCGACGAGCCGGCTGCTTATCCGGCGCGTTCGCGCCTATCCCAGCCGCGGATCCTGTCCCTCTTGGCCGCACTCCGGCACGTAGCACGTGACGTTCAGAAACTCACATTTCGTCTTGCAGGACGGACACGTTTCGGGGGGCGCAACGCCCGCTTCCTGTTCAAAGGTGTATCCGCAGTTCGAGCATTTCCATGAGATTTTTTCCATTGAGCGTTCTCCTTACGCGCTTGTTGCGCTTGGTCGGTTATTCAGCTTTCTTTGTCGCACGCAGAAATTTCAGTCGATCCAACATATCCTGGATATTCTTCGATAAATACCATCTTCCGTTTGCGAAAACCCCGTAGTCCGCGCCCATCATCGCGGAAGCGAACCGCGTCGAATTGGCGAAGAACAGCCACTGCTCGACCCATTCCTTCTCGATTTGTTCGTCGAAGAAGTTCGTCTTGTTGTCCGCGAGGCCCTCTTTCCACGCCTTCACGAGGATCTGCGTGGCGGTCAGGGTCATTTCATTCGTGGTCTCGATCGTGTTCTCGAGGCGCTTCCAATGGCCGTCGACCCAACCGGAGTCGTGGCAGGATTTGCACACCTTCTGAAGCGTCTCACGCCGCTTGTTCATCTCCTCCGCGTCGATCAGATACTCGTCCGCGCGTTGGTTCGTCAGCGTGGTCGGCAGTTGGAGCCCGTTCTTGTTCTTGATCAGATACGTTTTCGGCGACTCGGGATGCGGATGCGCGTAGATCAGGCCGAGTATTCGCCAGGGAAGCCGGTCGCTCATCTGATGCGTGCGATTGACGATCGTGTCGCCGTCGGGTGTCGTCAGCAGGCTTACGTGGCAGGCGGCGCAGGTGGGCGCGGAGAAGTCCTCGCCAAGTGTCCACGGCACTTTCTGGAAGTCCCATTCCCCCTTGAGCGCGGAAAAGAGGTTGCCGTGCTTGCTCACGTCGTACGCCTTATACGCGGGCACGTCCGGCCCCTTGTGGCATTGCGAGCACGTATAGGGCTTTCGGGCCATCTCGATCGAGAATTGATGCCTGCTGTGGCACGCGCCGCAGGAGCCGCGGCTCCCGTCCGGGTTGAGCCTGCCCACACCCTGGTTCGGCCACCCGGAAAGCACGGGGAATTCCATTTCGCCGATCGTCGTGTCTCGAGTCTCTTTTCCGGTGACTTTCACCTCGGTCCCGTGGCAGTGGAAGCAGGAATCAGCCTGGGTCAACGGGTCGGGCTCGGAAAGCGACGTCTTCGGGTCGGTCAGCTTTTGGATGCCGTTCACTGCCGTGATGAGCTGCTGATAAACGGCATTTTCGGTGAGATTCGCACGGGCCCACGCCATGAGATTCTTGTCGAACTGATTCACTTCGTCCGGGTGACAGGTGGAGCAATCTCGAGGCGACACGATCACGTGGACGTCCCAGTCATTGTGCGCGAACGTGTCTTTGTGATCCTTGGGATTGAGCATGTGGCATTCCGCGCAGCCGACAACCGTGTCCTTGAGTTTGTCGGGAACCTGCTTTGCGGAGACGCGCCGCTTCAACACGGGCTTTTTCATCGCTTCCGCGGGAGTGATCCTCGAATGACGGCTGCGCTTCCAGTCTTTGACGATTCCCGGATGGCTCGAACTATGGCAGAAGATACACTCTTCCGTCAGCTCGCTGATCGGCGGGTCAGCGGACCGCGCGGACTCGATTCCCGCCGCGATGGACAGAACAAGAAACCCTGCGACAAGGTAAACGGAATAATTTCTCATAAGGCGCCAACCCCCTCCGGTTACACATCATTGCTTCGGCAAACGTCCCAACGCCGCGGCAAGCTCTTCCAGCCGCGGCATCTCGTTAATATCGTGAACATCCACGTACCGGACGATGCCCTCCTTGTCGATGATGAAGAGAGCCCGCTCCGAAACGCCGTCGGAACGAAGAACGCCGAACTTTTTCGCAACCCTGCCGTGAGGCCAAAAATCGGACAGAACAGCAAACCAGAGATCGCCCATGGTCTCGGTCCATGCGTGAAGAGTCGGGATGTTGTCCACCGTAATCCCGAGCAGGATTGCGTCGTGCTTCTTGAAGAGGTCCTCGGCGATGTTGTACCCCGGCCATTGCTGAGAACAGACCGGCGTCCACGCGGCCGGAACGAACGAGATGACCACGTTCTTCTTCCTGTGGAAATCGCTCAAGGTCACCGCCGTTCCCTCAACTGAGGGGAGCGTGAAATCCGGCGCCTTCTCGCCCGCCTTCACCGCGGCTTGAGAGGCTCTCCCCGGCAGTTTGCCGGGATCATAGATCTTATCCCCCGGGACCTGCGCCTCAGCGGAAAAACCGAACAGCGTCACGGCCAACAGAACCGCGAGCGCCGCGTCACATGCGCGCCCTGATGCGCGTTTCGGAACCATCACGATCGATCCTCTCTCAGAAGCGCTTCAGCTTCTCGAAGTATTCTTTGGCATCGGTGAAGGCGCCCACATGCACGTCGACAACCTGTTCGATCCCTTTGGGACCCATCTTGACCGCAATGAACGTGGGAGTGCGAAGCGCCTCCCCCGCGCATTTCTGAACCGCGCTTTCCTCATCCGGCAGCAACGGGAACGGAACGTTGTATCGCTTCCGAAAGATTTCCACTTCGTACGGCGTGTTGCCTATGCCGATCCCGATCATTCGCACGGACCCGCGCATTTCCGCGTCCCGCGCGATGAGACCATACAATTCGTTGACCTTGGGCGCGGCTCGCTGACAGTACGGGCAGTACATGCTGAAGACCTCGATCAGGAGAAGATCCGCATCCACTTGGGAGAGGCTGAACGTCTTTGTGTCGGGCAGGCCCAGGTACTCGCGAGCGGCCGGATTCTCGGGCGCCGGGTAGGTGAGGCGGCTCAGCTTCTTCGCATCGACTTGGAGCGGCTCCGCGTCGCAGGTCACGGAATCGACGGTCACGACCGACAGAGCCGCGATCGCGAATATGATTACTATTTTCGTCAGGTTATCCATAGTACACCACCAAACTTTCACCCGAGAGTCCAAACGGCGTTCGCCCGCCCCAATCAGCCGACCCAATCAGGAGGCGGCCTCTTGAGCCGATCCGGGACCTGCAAGCGGCTTGAACATCTTCTTGCCGGCGCCGCAGATCGGGCACTTCCAATCATCGGGCAAATCCTCGAACGCGGTTCCCTTCGGAATCTTGCCTTTTCGGTCACCTTTGTCGGGATTATAGAAATATCCGCAGTTTACGGTCTGACACTGCCACATTTCTTCCGGTCGAGCCATATCTCTTCCTTTGTCTCGTCCTATTCGCCCCCCGTCGGGCTTCAAACGTCCGTTGGTACGATTCGCGGGAAAGGCCGCCGCGCGGACGGATTCCCGCGAATCGACGGTTGTAAATTGTCCGAAGACTTACGCTTTCCACAATCCATGAAGATTGCAGTATTCACGAGCGGTCCAATCGCCCTCCACGGGGAAAACGGCTTCGGGATTCTCGCCGGGCTTGAGAAACTGCCGGTACGCCTTGCCGTCCGCGATGATCTCGATCCACTCGATGTAGTGCTTCTCTTCCATCGGATGCGCCACATCGCCGACCTTGACCTTCAGTCCCGCGTCGACCTTTTCTTTGACCGGCACGTGCTTTTCTTTGGCCGCGTCCACGGTGTTTTCGGTGAACAGCTTCATCGGCTGACCGCAACAGACGAGTTCCCCTTGGCCGCCGTGCAGCATTTCTACGATGTTTCCGCACACTTCACACTTGTAAATCTGCAACTGCTCCGTCATTGACTATTTCCTCCCGTCGAGTACGCGGCGCGCGAGCGCGCCTCCATTAATGATAAAATGAACACGGTCCTACCAGTTTTCAGCCAGGATTTCATAATAGGCTTGCGGATGAGCGCACGCAGGGCAGTTCAGGGGCGCTTCCAATCCTTCGTGAAGGTATCCGCAATTGATGCATCGCCAGACGACCGGCTGGGTCTTCTTGAAGAAAGTGGCGTTCTCCACGGATTTCAGAAGGCCGAGATATCGCTTCTCATGCTGATTCTCGGCGACGCAGACCGCGTCCCAGATCTTCGCGGCGTTCTCGAAGCCTTCGTCACGGGCGATCTTGGCAAACCCGGGATACATCTCGGTCCACTCGTAATGCTCGCCGCCGGCCGCAGCCTTGAGGTTCTCCGCGGTCGAACCGACGATGCCGGCGGGAAACGCGGCCTCAACCATCACGTCGCCGCCTTCAAGCTGATTGAAAAACCGTTTGGCGTGCTCTTTCTCCTGATTGGCCGTCTCCTCGAAAATCTGAGCGACCTGAACGTACCCGTCTTTTCTCGCCTGGGACGCAAAATAGGTGTAGCGATTTCGCGCTTGGGATTCCCCCGCAAATGACGTAATTAGATTCTTTTCAGTCTGCGAACCTTTCAAACTCGACATCGTATTCTCCTCTTATCAATCTTTCGTCTCTTTATTTGTGGCGGCCGAAATTCGCCGCCGGATGATTCCCGAAGGCCGGATGGGCGAACCGAACGGCCGTCGGAAACGAAAACACGTTTATGAAGAAGCGCCTCGCCGGCCGGAAGCCGCATCCCTCGATCAGGACGCCGACCCCGAAGCTGAGCGTAAACTTCTCCCATCCTCTTCCGAATACTCGGGAGCTTCCTCGCTGCATCGCGGACAGAGCCCCACGAATTCCAAACTATGCGATAAGATGCGATACCCGCTGAGTCGCCGCGCGGATTGCTCAACCCCCGGCAACGGACTGATCGGCACGTCGTCCACCCTGCCGCACTTCACGCACCGAACATGATAGTGATCCTCGGTCAGGCCGTCGAATCGCCTTTGCACGCCGCCGAGTTCCAATTTGCGGATGAAGCCCGACTCCGAGAGCACGTCCAGATTCCGATATACGGTTCCCAGACTTATATTGGGGATTCGTCGACGAACTAGGCGGTGCACTTCATCCGCGGTTGGATGGGTCTTCACCTTGCTGAGTTCTTCAAGGATGATTCGACGTTGTTTCGTCATGCGGAGCGGCTTTTTCGCGTTCACCACGTTCCCTTATTAAGAATAATTCCTATTAACCATTAACTTGGGAAACCGACCTTCCGTTGTCAAGGCCGACGCCGCCATTTTTTACCGTCCGGTACGAATTCTCGATCCTGCGTTTTCCCCCGGCGCGCCTCTCGGCCTCCGACGTCAAGGCCGAGCTAATCCGCGAATAGATCGACAAATTGGAAGTTTACGGAATCGAAGAGCCCTCGGTCGGTGATCTTCAGTTCCGGGATCGGCGTCAACGCCATAAACGAGAGCGTCGCAAACGGCTCGTCAAGCGCGCATCCCAAGGAATGGGCCGCTTTGATGACACCGTCCAATTTCTCGCATACGCTTTCTAACGGTTCAGGGGACATGAGCCCTGCTATAGTTAGCGGGAGATCCGCTGTGACCGCTCCGTTCTCAATCACGACGAGTCCGCCGCCCATGGTTTCCAGCACTCGAGCCGCAGCGATCATATCCTCGTCGGAAACGCCGACAACGAGGATATTGTGTGAATCGTGGGCCACCGTTGACCCGATCGCCCCTCGCTTGAGCCCGAATCCCTTGATAAGGCCGACCGACTGCGAGCCGGTCCCGTTGTGTCGTTCGATGACCGCGATCTTGAGAAGATCGCGGTCGGTATCCGACACGATCAGCCCGTCTTTGACCGGCGCGTCCTCGACAATTCGTCGAGTCGTAATCTGATGCGGAACGACTTCGATGATGTTGACGCGTGCGGCTTTCGCAGGGACGGAGAGATCCGAGGCTTTCTCCCGATCGACGCGCACGCTCCCCGAACGCTCGACGCCGCCGGGCGCCTCGCACGGGACAATGGTCCGGCCTTCCCGCGCGACGAGGCGCCCCGCGTGATAGACCTGCGCGATCGTTGCGTCGTCAAGGTCGTTCAGGACGAGCATATCCGCCCAGTACCCCGGCGCGATCGCGCCGAGCTTCTTGAGTCCGAAATATTCCGCGGTATTGATCGACGCCATCTGAAACGCCCGAACCGGATCCATGCCCTTGGCGAGCGCTTTGCGGACGACTCCGCCGACGTGTCCCTTTTTATCGATGTCCTGGGGGTCCAGGTCGTCGGTTACGAAGAAGCACCGACGTGAATTGAACTCGGTGACCACGGGGAAGAGCGCGTCGAGATTCTTCGCCGCGGAGCCTTCCCGAATCATAATCCTCATTCCAAGCCTCAGTTTCTCACGCGCTTCGTCCGCGTCGGTGCATTCGTGATCCGACCCGATCCCTGCGGCCGCATACGCGCAGAGCCCCTTACCGGAAAGCCCCGGCGCGTGGCCGTCGAGAACCCGATCGCGAAAGACGTTCAGCTTGGCGAGAATCTCCGGTTCGCCGCTTACCAGACCCGGGAAATTCATCATTTCCGCGAGTCCGAGGACGCGGGGCTCGTTGAGGAAGGGTTTCATATCTTCGTCGGTGAGCGTCGCGCCGGACGTCTCAAACGGCGTGGCGGGAACGCACGAGGGAAACATGAGAAAAACCCTCAGCGGCAGCCCTTCACTCGATTCCAGCATGTACCGCACGCCCGCCGCGCCCATGACGTTCGCGATCTCATGAGGGTCGGCCACAACCGATGTGGTGCCGTGGGGAAGCACATGTCGGGCGAATTCGGGGATGCTCAACATACTCGACTCGAGGTGCAAATGCCCGTCGATCAGGCCGGGGGTTATGTATCGCCCGTCAAGATCCACCACCTCGGCTGCGTCATAGTCGCCAAAACCGACCACTAGGCCGCGATGGACCGCGACCGACGCGGGGTGGATCTCCCCGGACATGACATTGAGGAGACGTCCGTTCCTGAGGAGAAGGTCAACGGAATGGTCGCCTCGAGCGGCCGCGATCGTATCGGCTAATTCCATGGCTTGTTCCTTTGCTCTTCCCAAGCAGCGCGCC
The DNA here is from genome assembly GCA_964385875.1 of uncultured Syntrophales bacterium. GTDB lineage: Bacteria > Desulfobacterota > Desulfomonilia > Desulfomonilales > Desulfomonilaceae > CAYLRL01. Next base: position 20,337 of record CAYLRL010000053.1, on the reverse strand, counting down.
CTCGCACCCAACGGCCGGGGCTTCGAGAATCGTTTCCCGAACTTCTACGCCTACACCGTTGCAGTTTGTATGGCCGTCCGGCATTCACACTCGGTGAACGTGATGCGGGAAAGAGACTTGAAAAAGATCGTTTTCACCCGTTCCACATTGTTCGCCATCGTCGTTGCGATCATTTCCCAGGTTACGGGGGCCTCGCTCTCATGCCACGCGTCGTAGTCGGTGCTCATGGCGACGACCGCGTAGCAGAAACCGAGCTCTCGGGCGAGAACCGCCTCGGGAACCGTCGACATGTTGATGATGTCTCCCCCGAGCATTCGAAACATCCGGCTCTCCGCCCGAGTGGAAAACCGGGGCCCTTCGATGGTGACGATCGTTCCCGTAGGACGGTACGCAATTCCCTCGTTTTCGCTCGTTTCGACGAGGATCGACCGCAGCTTCTCGCAGAAGGGATCGGCCACGGCGATATGCGCTACTTGGTCGCCTTCATGAAAGGTGGCAGCGCGTGTCCGGGTGAAATCGAGAAACTGATCCGGAAAGACGAGCCGTCCCGGTTCGATTTCCTCCCTGAGTGAACCGCACGCCGTGGTGGCGATAATGTGGGTGACCCCTTCCTCCTTGAGCGCCCAGAGGTTGGCCCGATAATTCACCGCGGACGGACGGATGCGATGCCCCGAGCCGTGGCGCGAGATCTGGACCACTTCCCTGTCGCCGGCCCGCCCGATCTTGAGATCGGACGAAAGCGCTCCATAGGGGGTTCCTATCTTTTTGGTCGTTACGCTCGTCAGAAAATCCGGGTCGTCAAAGCCGGACCCTCCGATCATACCGATCTTCACCACGCGGTTTCTCCTTTCCCCCGGACCCGGACCGCTCGATGCGCTTTCGAATCGCCTTAGGCCGCGCGGCGCCGTCTCCCACGTTCGTCGGCCCCCCATTCGGAAAAAAGCGGACGGTCACCGCCGAGGATCTCCACGTATCGGCGCGGTCGATGTTCCCGTGCATCGTTGAGTTGGGAATGTATGGATATTATGAATCCGGGCCTGTATATGTCAACCGTAACCTACGTGAAGGCCTTTCCTGAGCGGAGTTGACGGCTATCGACGAGCCTGGAGAGACGACCGAGGAGTGGACCGGGCCTGACGACCGAGGAATTTTTTCTTGACATTTCGCCGGGTTGTCGACTAGGTTGCAGATAACGGAGGAGATTGGTTCGTTGCAGTTTTGTGGTGAAGGGGGCTGTGCATCTGCCTGGGCAGCTATGTAGCAGTTTTTGTGTGCGATTTCTCCTCGCGGGGATACTTCTCTCCCTAGCCCTGTCGAGTTATGCTCAGTCGGAGCCGGTCGGGCAGGCGTATCTCGTCGGTATGAAGAAGTCCGACCGGGTGGGCAAGAAGTCCGCGTATCCCGACACCAAGCCCGACGTCGTCTTTTCCCTCCATCTCAATCCACGTTCCAATCAACCGGCGGTCACCGAAATCCGCATCCGGACGGTTTCCGGCCCTCCGGGTTTGTGGAGTTCCACGGGTTCACCGCCGGCGGCCTATCTGGGCGTAGCCGACGCGCGACGACCGTCTCTCATCCTCAATCCGAAGGGCGGTCCGTTGAACGTGGACTCCCGGACAGACGGAAACCTGCTTCTGTTCGTAACCGGCGACGGGAGATTCGGGGTCGACAAGCGCGAATTCGAGGTCAAACTGACCTTAGCGGACAACACAACCGCGGTCATTCCGGTAAGCGAGGAGGCCGCTCCCTCGCCTGAAGCCGGACCTGCGGCCCCCGGAGCGCACCCGGTTCGGATGTCCGCGTTCAGCCGCGGCCTTTCGCGATACGACGCGGTGGGAGAGGAACGCGTCATTAAGGGGGACAACCGACCAGACGGCCTCTTCATCCTGATCGTCGAGGCCTCCAATCGAACGATCACGGGAGTTCAAATCCGAAGCTCAAACGGTATTGAGGCCGTGTGGGATACGGTTCCCGGCAGTCCCAATCCGCCTATCGGCGTAGCGCCCACATCAGACCCCGTACGGCTTCTTAACAAACGCGACGGAAGCGTGCGCATCCCGGTTCGTGATCGCGTTGAACTCAATCTCTACGTGGCCGACAACGGGAGTATCCGGCAGGGAGAGACGAAATTCCGAATCACCGTCACGTTCGCGGACGGCGGCATCGCGTGGACGCCCGTCACCCAACGGGACCGGGAACCCTCGAGAGCGGCTCCCCCGGCGCGCGGGTCCGAAACGAAGGTCAATTTCCTCGGTACGTGGCTCGGATACGTGTCCACCGACGCGGTGGGTCCCTATCCTGAATTGAAGCCGGATCAGACCGCGGACGCGGTGTTCGGCCTGGATATCGAGATATCCCCGCCCAAAATCATCACCGGAATCGAAATCCACAGCCTTGTCGACCCCTCGCGCAAATGGGGGACAGGCGGCACGGGCAAAGACAGGTGGGGATTGGCCGTAGCCTATCAGAACGCTCCCCGAAAGCTGCTCAACAGGCAAGACGGCTCCGTTCGGATACCGGTCGAGACCAGATCCCAGTTCTACTTGTATGCGAGCGACCCGGGCGACATCAAAAAGACCGGCGCGCGCATGCGCATGATCGTCCGGTTTGCAGACGGTTCGTCCTATCAGCAATTCGTCCGTCGTCCCGTGGCCACAACGTCGACGGTTGTTCCGGGTTCGGGCGATCTCCCCAAGGCGAAGGGGATCATCACGTGCGAATTCCGAGGGTTCATCGCCGACTTGCTGAGCACGTCCACTCGAGCGGGTAAGGACGGGTACCTCGACGGCACGTTCATCATGAAGCTGAAGATCGACGACAAGAAGCTGACAAAGGTCGTTATCCGAGGGACCGACGGCTCGGTGCGCTGGTCGAGCGATCCCAAGGCCCCCGTCATGTTGCTCGGCGTGGCCCTTTATCCCAAGATTTACAACTTGGTCAATCCCAAGGGCGGTCCCCTCAGCGTCCCCATTTCGGGCAGGCGGACCATTTATCTGTACGCGGCCGACAACGGCCTTCTCTCCGATCCCAACTCACGTTTGACCGTCGAAGCGACCTTTTCGGATAAATCCACGCTGACCACGGACGTGATCAAGTAGCGGAGACGGGGAGTTTTGCGCGCGTCCCCAAAGCCGCGCCGTCTCGAGAACTTGATCGAGCGGAAGATCTAACCCTTGCCATGAGCCCTTCCGTGGTTTACTATCCGGCAGTTCCCGATGGGAACCGATACATTCCGGCGCAAACGACGGGGCGTGCGAGCCTCCGGGATTGCCCGTGGGCGGCGGCCTTATTACCGAACCGTCGGTATGTTTGCGGACACGCGCAGAAAAATACGCGCTTATTGAAGCTTCGCCGTGCTCGATCGAGAATGATCGGTCCGGGCGCCGACCGTATTCTTGACTCATGACCGCTCCGGATTTGAAGAAAGCGGCGCGCACAAACCATCGGACGTTTCCCGCGCGCGGAATGACGCGGGACGATGCGGTTCCAGGAGGTAGCAATGGAATATGAAGGTTACGTATTTCCCGACGATCTTAAGTACGAGAAGAATCATTTCTGGGCAAAGACGGAAGGCGACGTCGTGATTATGGGGGCCTCGGAATTCATTTCCAAGCAGGCGGGCGAAATCACCTTCGTCGACCTCCCCGAGGAACAGGACGAAGTTACCCAAGGCAAGCCGTTCGGTTCGATCGAGTCCGGCAAGTGGGTCGGGCGTATCTATGCGGTGGTCTCCGGTGAAATTGTCGAAGTCAACGAAGATCTGGAAGACGAGCCGGAAAAGATCAATGAAGATCCCTACGGCGACGGATGGCTCTGCAAAATTAAGCCGACGAGCCTCGAATCCGAACTGGGCGCGCTGATGGATCCCGACGACGCGTTCAAGCAATTCATCGCCGACGAAATCAAAAAGATCCAAGAGCAGCAGTAGAGGGGCGCCTTCCGTACTGATTATCCCGGGAGAGTCGCGCGGTTCTCGCCGACTCTCCATCCGCGCTTTCACGTCGTATCTTTCCTACGGAGCGTCAAACCGCAGAAGTCTCTCCGAACTTTTCGAGCGCCGGCTCGGCGGCCGCCTTTCCCGCGTCGTTCTCGCCCTCATTTCCATTGACGATCATACCGATTCCTGATAGGGGTGCCCCCGACAATAGGCGGATTGGACCGTCTTTCCGCCTGGAGGGGAGCGCCGATGGAATCGATGAACTTGTTGGACGTCACGATCAAGTATTTCAACGTCATCGTGTTTGTGATGTGCGTACTGTTCGGTATGACGTCGTTTTTTGCGTCCTGGATTGCGTGGCGCGAACTCCATCGCAAGCGAAACATCATCCGCAGCGTCATTGCGGCGTACAACATCGCCGAAGACACGGTCGAAAAGGGCCGCCGGCCCAACGGCGAACTTCAACTGGATCCCGCGATCGTACAAACCGTATTCAACAGCCTGCAGGAAATCCTGAACTCGGTTTACGGTGAGATCACCGGCCGCCCCATTCCTCCGCGGGCCGACCGGGTCCACGGCAAGGACAAAACGTCCTCCAAGCGCGGCCTGATGCAGGTCTTCAGACGGGATGACACACCGGAGCGGATCGATTCCGAGTCCGAAGCGCCGACCCTGCTTCCCGACACCCGCGAAGATCGCCGGAGCGCGTCGGCCCGGTAGGCGTCCGGCAAATCCTTCTCCGCTGCGTCCATATCCCTGATTTTTTCAGCTTTACGCCGTACGCAGCTCCCGCCGAGTTCGCATCCCGCCTGCAGGGTGGACAGTCGGGGCGAAAAGGCATATGATGAACTGTTGTGCGCTCGTGCGTCCCTACCAACCGCGGCGTTTGACGAGCGCCGACGAAAAGAAGCCGGCTGAAGTTTTCCCGGACCGGCGCTCCGCACGCCCTCAATCGGCTGCGAAGCGTAATTTCGCATACACTGGAGACGCCTATGGAAAAAGGGACCGACAAAGTCAAACGCGGTCACGCTCAAATGCTCAAGGGCGGGGTCATCATGGACGTGGTCACCCCTGAACACGCTCGGATCGCGGAAGACGCGGGCGCCTGCGCGGTCATGGCGCTGGAGCGCGTCCCCGCGGATATTCGCGCTCACGGAGGAGTTGCCCGGATGAGCGATCCCGGCCTCATCATGGAGATCATGAACTCGGTGACGATCCCGGTGATGGCCAAATGTAGAATCGGTCATTTCGTGGAAGCGCAAATCCTCGAGGCGATCGGGGTCGACTATATCGATGAAAGCGAAGTGCTCACACCGGCCGACGAACAGCATCATATCGACAAGTGGGATTTCAATGTGCCGTTTGTCTGCGGCTGCCGTAATCTGGGCGAGGCGCTCCGACGCATCGGCGAGGGCGCGGCGATGATCCGCACCAAGGGCGAGGCCGGAACGGGCGACGTGGTCGAAGCGGTGCGCCACGCACGCTCCGTTATCGGTGAAATCCGAAGACTCCAGGCGATGCGAACCGATGAAATGGCCGCGTACGCGAAAGAAATCGGCGCTCCCTATGAATTGGTCAGGGAAACTGCGGAATTGGGCCGCTTGCCCGTGGTCAATTTCGCGGCCGGCGGCGTGGCGACCCCCGCGGACGCCGCGATGATGATGCAGCTGGGCATGGACGGCGTCTTTGTGGGGTCGGGAATTTTCAAGAGCGGTAATCCCTCCGCCCGAGGAAAGGCGATCGTCGAGGCGGTCACCCACTTCAACGATCCGAAAATCCTCGCCGACGTGAGCAAGGGTTTGGGCGAAGCCATGGTCGGAATCGGCGTCACCGATCTTCCCGACAACGCTCGTCTCGCCGCCCGAGGGTGGTAACACGTTTATGAAGATCGGAGTCCTCGCTCTCCAGGGAGCGTTCATCGAGCACGAAATCCTGCTGAAGCGATTGGGAGTCGACGTGCGCGAAGTGCGGCTTCCCGAGCACCTCGAAGGCCTGGACGGGCTGATCCTTCCCGGAGGCGAGAGCACCACCTTCGGGAAGCTCGCCGGCTCGTTCGGGCTGGTCGAACCCTTGCGTGAGAAGGCCGCCGACCTCCCGATGTGGGGAACCTGCGCGGGCCTCGTATTCATGGCCAAGGATGTCGGCGTCGATCAACCGTTGCTCGGCGTTATGGACGTTCGCGTGGAACGGAACGCGTTCGGCCGCCAGGTGGACAGCTTCGAAGAGGATATCCATGTGACGGGCATTGAAGGAACGCCCTTCCACGGGGTCTTCATCAGGGCGCCCGTCGTTACGTCGTGCGGCCCCGCGGTCGAGATACTGTCGAAAGTCTCCGACGGTCGGATTGTGGCCGTGCGGCAGGGGCATTTGCTGGGAACATCATTCCATCCGGAGTTGACCGACGACGATCGTCTGCACCGGCTCTTCCTCGAGATGGCGCGGGAACGAATGAAGGCGGCCTGAATCGATTGATCTCGGCTTCCCAAGGCCGGTCGCCGAACCCCTCGCTCGCGGATCGCTCCGGTCCGGCCGGGCGCCCGACGCGCTCCCTCCTTCGGATCGGAGCCCTCATGAAGAAATACGCCGCGCTTATCGAGTATGACGGGGCCGGCTACAACGGGTGGCAGCTCCAGAAAGGGCTGCCGACGGTTCAGGGGGCTCTTGAAGAGGCTCTCGAGCGGATTTTGAAATGCCCGACGCGCGTGCACGGCGCGGGACGGACCGACGCGGGCGTTCACGCCGCGGGACAGACCGCGCACTTTTCCGCCGACTGGAAGCACCGCGCGATCGATCTCCGCAACGCGCTCAATGCGGTTCTCCCCCGGGACACGGCGATTCACGACGCGGTCGAGGTTCCAGACACTTTTCATGCTCGTCATTCCGCGCTGTGGAAGACGTATGCGTACCGTATCGACACTTACCCGGTACGCTCACCGTTGACGCATCGATACGCGTGGCATGCGCCTGAAACTCTCGACACGGCAGCGATGGCCGAGGCCGCCACGACACTGGTCGGCGTTCACGATTTTGCGGCCTTCGGCGCTCCGACGGACGGCACACCGTCCACGGTGCGGGAAATCAGCGCCGCGGACTGGATTTATCAACCGCAAGCGTGCATACTTGTGTTCCGTGTGAGGGGAACGGGTTTTCTCCGGTACATGGTGCGATGCCTCGTCGGAACGCTTGCGTTGGTAGGTCGAGGGCGGATCGACCCGAAGGAATTCAGCCTCATTCGAGCGTCATGCGACAGGTCTCGCGCGGGTCCGTCCGCGCCGCCTCACGGTCTGTTCCTCGAGTCCGTCGAGTATGCGGATGTGGCTTTGCGATCACGATGGACGCAGGACATCGCGATGGATTACGCGGCCTTTCCCCGCGCGTGGTCGGAAGAGCCGATTGATATCGTACCACGCAGCGGCCGGCGTCCGCCCCATTGACGATTGTCGACGATCCGGCGTTCACCGGGCGTTCGACGGAATCAAGGAGCGCAGAGCGTGTTTACCCCCGCGTACATCAAGACGTTGGAGTCGGGTCTTTTTCCCGAGAAAATCGATCGGGCGCGCAAGCGTATGGAAGACTGCGTCGTATGCCCGAGAGAATGCCGCGTCAACAGGCTCCGCGGGGAAACAGGCTTTTGCCAAATCGCCGATCGGGCAATGGTCTCGTCGGCCAACCCCCATTTCGGAGAAGAGACCCCCCTGGTGGGCACGGGCGGATCGGGCACGATTTTCATGACGTCCTGTAATTTGAAGTGCTCGTTTTGCCAGAACTTCGAGATCAGCCGGCTCAATGAAGGCCGAGAGGTCGGCGCGGCGCAGCTCGCCGACATGATGCTCGCGCTCGAGCGCATCGGATGTCACAATATCAATTTCGTCACGCCGTCTCACGTTTCGCCGCAAATCATCGAGGCGGTCGAAATGGCGGCCGCGAACGGCCTGCAGGTCCCGTTGGTCTATAACAGCGGCGGATACGACTCTGTGGAAACGCTGCACATACTCGACGGGATCTTCGATATTTATATGCCCGATCTGAAATTCATGGATTCCGCGGTGAGCGCTCGGTTCATGGACGCTCCCGACTACCCCGACCGAGCGCGGGCGGCCCTCAAAGAGATGCATCGCCAGGTGGGAGACCTCGAGATCGACGAGCGCAACATCGCGACACGGGGTCTGGTGGTCAGGCATTTGGTCATGCCGAACGACCTGGCCCAAACCCGGGAAGCCATGCGGTTTCTGGCCGATGAAATCTCCACGAACACGTACGTGAACATCATGAATCAGTACAGGCCGTGTGGAGAAGCCGTCGACCATCCGGAGATCGGCCGGTCCGTGACGCCTCAAGAATTCGCCCGAGCGCTCGAAGCGGCGCAGGAAGAGGGAATCACTCGACTCGACGACCGGGTGGCATTCAGATTGCGCTTCTTCTGATCAACGAGGACCTCATGAAACGACTGAACCCGGACTATGTGGACACGGTGCGATCCGTGGCGAATCAATGCCCGTTCTTCACGCTCCTCTCGATGAAAATCATTGAGTTGGAACTCGGGAGCGCGCTTCTCGAAATCGACGTGGCTGAAAAGCATCTGCAGCCCTTCGGGGTTGTCCACGGAGGCGCCTTCTGCACAATTATCGATGCGGCGGCTTTCTGGGCGGTTTATCCCGAAGTAGACGAGAACAAGGGAATGACCTCGGTCGACGTGAAAATGAACTACCTCGCGCCCGCCGCGTCGGGGAAGCTCATCGCGCGGGGCCGCCGGGTGAAATTGGGCAAGACGTTGGGACTGGGCGAAGCCGAGGTCGTCGATCAGGACGGGAGACTTCTCGCCCACGGCACGTCCACCCTGATGGTCATACCGGACTTCCCCTTCGGTGATCCTGAATCAATCCCTCGGAAATTCATAGAATGAGCGCCACGTCATACAACGCCGGCGCCGACGAGTTGGTCCTCGACGCCCACACCCACTGCGGGTACACGGTCCCCCTTGAGGAGCTTTCCCGCCAATGGGATCTCGGGGACATCGACGGCGGTGTGGTTTTTTCGCCTGTCGAGGAGATCTACGATCGGTACGATCCCTCCTTCACCGATTCGCCGGAATACCGCAGAAGTCGGGCGTCGGTCCACGAGTACGTGCGCCGGCTGAGCAGCCGGGATCACATCTACCCATACTTCTTCGTGTGGAACGACTTCGCGCGCATTCCCGATGAATTCGTCGGGATCAAGTGGCATCGCCACGCGTCGGAACCCACGTACGAGTACCACACGCCCGGGTGTGAGGACATGATCCGACGGATCTGCGAACGCCGCCTGCCGATCGTCCTCGAAGAGGAATTCCACAACACGATGAACTTCGTCGAGCGGATCGCGCAACGAACCGTGGTGATTATCCCGCACATGGGAGGGCTGAACGGCGGCTACACGCGCCTCCGGGACGCCGGCCTCTTCGACAATCCCATGGTCTGGACGGACACCGCGCTCGGAAGCGTCCGGGAATTCGAGGACTTCGCCGGCCGATACGGGATCGACCGAATCATGTTCGGATCCGATTATCCATTCGGTATACCCGCTCACGAGCGACGCAAGGTCGAGCGGGTCTTCTCCGGCAGCGATCTCAAGGCAGCGCTTTCCGGAAATCTGCTGCGACTGCTCGGCCGAGCCGCGCCCGTGGATTAATACCGACGCGGCTTCAGATCGGGGACTTGAGATCTCATACCAATGCGCTCTCCAGGAAGTAAGATTAAGGCCCTCACCGTTGCTCTCCCGGCGAGACAGGGGACAAGATTTTACGTTCACTGATGTTGTCCCGTGTCCTCCCCGGGTGGCCCGGACGTCATACGTCCGGGCGGCGCAGCCGCAAGAGGGGTTTTTCACCGAAGCGCCGGTTGATTTCTCAATCTCCGGCGTTCATCCTGTGAAGGAGCGCCGGTATCACTCACGGGACAGGAGATAAGCTCCCATTTTCGCCGGCTTTCTCTTTCTCCGGCCTCCCCAAAGAGTAATCCTGGCGGTTTCTAAACACGTTCCTACGGTATTGCGTTGTCATTGCGAGCGCAGCGAAGCAATCTCGACGCGTGATTTGTTCCGAGATCACTGAGATCGCCGTGTCGCTCCGCTCCTCGCGATGACATACGTGCGCCGGCTCGCCTGAATGCCGGCCACAGCGCTCTCCGATTCGTGCACGCAGGCGAGAGACCCGTAACCTATTCCGGGAGCGTCACCGGCCCGTCCACACAGGAACGGAGACCGCTCGGCGTCGCACAACTTCCGCAGATCCCCACGCCGCACTTCATGATGTCCTCCCGAGCGGTGAAAATACGATCACGAGGGATCACGGTCAGAAGCGCTGCCGCCGCAGCGCGCATCATGGGCTCGGGTCCGCACAAATAAGCCGCGCACTCCTCGTAGCGTTCCGGATGCGCTTCCGTGTCCTCGGCGAGGGCACGGACCACTTCGCCCGGCCGCTTCGGCGGGTCGACACACACCTGGGCGTTGGGGCAGGCCCGCTCGATCTCTTCACGCAGAAGCGCCCCCGGTTCCAGGGAAAAGCCGAAAAACGCCACAGACACGGAACTCCCAAGCTTTTCCGCGGCCATAAGAATCGGCGCGGAACCCGTGCCGCCGCCCACAAGCACAATATTTCGCACCTCGTGCGCCGCGGGAAAGCCCCTGCCGTACGGACCGCGCATCTGCAGCGAGTCTCCGGGTCCAAGCGCTTCCAGAGCCCGTGTGAACGGTCCCACCGTGCGGACCAGATACTCGGGCGCCGTGTCCCGGGACGGAGAAAACGGTTTTTCGCCGACACCGGGAATGCGAAGAAAGAAAAATTGCCCGGGATCACATCTCGGTCCTCGATCGAGGCGTAACCTGAACATTCCAGGGGTCAACGGAGTGTTGTCCGTTACCCGCGATTCTTGATACAAAGTTCTCACACCGACCAAGGGAACGCTTCCAGTTGAGCGCTCGGCCGCTCCCTCCTTCACTTCGCGTTCCAGGCGATCGAAGAATTCCGTGAGTTCCAGGGTGGTCATACCTACCAGCGCAGACCCGACACCAAACAAGCTTGCGCCCGCTTGACGATACGCGGTCACATCCTTGGCAAAGGAGATCCCTCCGCATGCGATAATCGGAATATCAACAACAGAAGCGGCTTCCCGAACCGCCTTTAGACCTACGGGCAAGACCCCCGCGCCGGACAGCCCGCCCGTCTCGTTGGAGAGAATGGGATCACCGGCCGCGTCGCACGCTATCCCCGGGCCAACGGTATTGATGAGTGTCAATGCGGACGCGCCGGCCTCTTCGCATACACGGGCCATGCCGGCTATGTCTCCAAGGTTAGGCGACAATTTCGGAATGATCGGCTTCCGGAACCGGTCGGCGAGCAACGCCACAATCTCCCGAACCATCTTCACGTCCGATCCGACGCTCTGCCCCGCGCCCTTCACATGGGGACACGAAAAGTTCAGTTCGAATGCGTCCGCAATGGGATCGAGGATCTCCGCGCAGGCGCCGAATTCCTTGGTCGTCGTACCCATGATGGACACCACGAGGGGCTTGTCGTCCGAGAGCGGCAGCAGCGGCGCGGTAGCGTCGAGGAACGCACGAGCGCCCGGATTCGCCAAACCCACCGCATTGACGAAGCACCCGGGATAGTACTCGTAAAGGATCGGCTCCCGGTATCCCTCACGGGGTTCGACGCTGATCGTTTTGGTGGTAAGAAAACCGATTTGGGGGATAGCCCGCGCGATTCGGGCGATCACCGTCGGTCCGGTGGTCACAATACCCGACGGTATCGTGAACGGCGCGACGATCTCTTCCGACGCGGCGGGCCGAACTTTTCCGGAGAGTATCGACCGAACCGACCACTTCATGCGCAGCCTCGATAATGTGTGTGCTTCGGGACTTCCGATAAGCGTTTCCGCGGGGAAAGCCCGTCGGCCGGGTGGGATGAGCGCGGGTTCAGGAAAAACAGAGGGTTCCTCGGCTTTGATCGTGAACGGACCTCGAAGTAGAGCGCGGGTTCGGCGGCTCTGCCGGAGCGTCCCACCGTCCCGATCCGTTGGCCTGTTCGGACCGTTTCTCCTTCCGTCACGACTATCTCGGCGAGATGCGCGTACACCGTCACCAGTCTGCCGGCGTGCTCGATGAGGATAACCCTGCCGTAGCCCGGAATCGTGCCCGTATGCCCCACTCGCCCGCCGGCCGCGGCTCGGACGGGCGTTCCTTCGGCCGCTCGTATTTCGATACCGTTATGCTGAATGCCGCGACGGACTCCGAATTGCGAGACGAGTTCCCCCTCAGCGGGCCACGTGAGGAGGCCGCGGAAGTCCTGCACGTCTTTTCGAGCTTCGGAAGAATGGACCGAGTTCCCCTTATCTCCGGTTTGTTTTGCGCCGGGGATGAAGAGTGTCGTGTCGATGTTGAGGACGTACGGGGGCTTAAGGTTGTTCACTTCCGCAATCCGTTGCGCGCTCACGGCGTACGTCACCGCGAGTTCCCCAAGCGTGTCGCCCTCCGTGACCGTGTGATACACGCCTACAGCCGGCGCCTCCCGCTGAGGCGTCTCGATCACCGCCTCATTCGGCGCCGTTCGCCCCGAATGGGACGGACATCCTGTGAAAAAGATCGGAAACGCCATCGCCATGAGGATACCCACGGTGGAAATGACAAACGGAAATCGTTGAACGTGGTTCTCGAACGAGCGCCGGCGCTCGATCGGGCGCCGACCACGACGCAGGGGAACTCGATGGGGGTAGCTCGAAGGGGGAGAAGGCCTCCCTCTTCGGATACAGACGCAGCGCGACGCTCCCCCGCCCCGGCCGAGGCGCAGCCACGGCGGGACCTCCAACATTCGTCCTATTCGTCTCGCCGCCGATTCGTGAATGCTTCCGAGAGCTGCTTTGCTCGAAGAACGCACTGGTTGTGGACTTCCCCAATCCAAAGTGAAGGGGATTATGGCAAAACGCGCGGCCGCCGGCAACGGAACGGGCGGCGTGGAAAAGCGGCCTCCCGAGAGGGAGCGGATAAAACGAGCACTCTACCGGGTCGGCGACTTCTCGCCCGCCTTTGCCGCATCGTCCGCCTTCTTCTCGACCGTCGGATCGACCGCGATGGCCTCGAGGGACACCACCAGAGCCAAGGTCGCGTCGGAGGCCTGATTCAATTCTTCGGTCTCAACGAGCAAATTCCGCGCCGCGTCTCTGACCGTTTCCAGTGAGGACCCCAAATACGCGGCCAATTCCTTCTCCCTGGGTGAGGAGACCTGAGCCGCGTAGACGACCGCTTGTTCGCGCGCGTAGTCCCACATCGCCCGCGCCTTTGACCGCTGCTGTTCGGACACGCCCTCACACGGCATGTTGCGCGTCCGGAAGATCGCCTTGCGTAAGGCCAACCGGATATTCTCGATGGTCTTAAGAATCGTTTCGCGATCCTCGGAGCCTTCTCCGGCCTCGGTTTCATAGGGTCCAACCAATTTGCCGTCGACCCAGTCGATCAGGAGAGCGGATCTGTGGTCGAAGACCGTTCCGCTTTTGCGAAAATCCTCGATCGCGGAAAGGTTGCGCGAGATTGCCTGTTTGAGTTTCTCGGTTCCGGTGAAGAGCTTGGCGAATATCTCCTTCTGCTCGTCATTCTTGATCGTCTTTTTAATCTGCATCACGGTGACGTCGATGGCGTCCACGGTGTCGTTGATCTGTTGCACGATGAGATCGTCCTCGTGGTGAAGGCGACGGCTCAGGAGGTACGGAACGGAATTGACGAGAACGCGGAAGGAGCTCAAGAGACGAGCCATGGTCGGGGGCGGCGCATGGTCTTCCTTGACGATTTCCACGTGCGGGAAGGGCGGGCTGTACGCGGGAGCGGATGCGGGTACAAGCGACAGGACGACGGCAAGGACGGAGCACGCATACACGATTCGTTTCATGGGAACGCCTCCACCGGACCTCAGCGCGGATGCGCGCTGAATACGTGAATTCGGAAGCCCGTCGCACAGCCGGGCGAATATCGGAGAGCGCCGCCTAAATCGGGAGCGCTCCACTTGGGTACGCGGGGTAATTCCCCATCAGGTCTCGTCGATTCTCAGCCGGCCCTTGAATTCCTCGAGTTTGTCCGCGAAGGCGCCCTCCGCGAGGAGTTCATCGGTGATCTTCGGTATCACAGCGCTCCCGGAAATGCCGAAGGCCGAGAGCCTCTTCTTTTCCCGCGTGAGTATCTTCTGCTTGTCCTTGCTTTGTTCTTTCGCCGAGGATTTCAGAGCGGATCGCAGTTCGTCGAGCTCGGACGCGCGTTCGGACGCAGGGGGCAGCTTGGTTAAAGCCTCGACCTGCTTCGAGAGCGCTGAATCCACTGACAAATCGTCGACGAGTTCGTTCCACGCGCGGTTCAGGACGAAGGAGCGGTCTTTGTGGGGCAAATCCTCCAGATCGCCGAGGATTTTTTCCGCCCCTTCCGGAGTCTCCACCAGTCGCACGCGGATGCCCTTGGCCCGCTTTTCGAGCTCCTCGCGATGCAGCGACTTCTTCTCTTCGTCCGACAATCCCATGCCGGCGGTGCGTTCCATCATAAGGTCGATTGTGCTGCGTATCTCAGCCACGGCGCAGTCCTTTCACCGATAGAATGGGTCCACTCTCTTGGAGACGCTCGAGTGCTCCCCCCGGTTCCCCCCTCATTCGCGGATTTGCCCGTCGCCGAAGACGATGAACTTGGTTGTCGTCAAATCCTGAACGCCCATCGGGCCGTACGAATGAATTTTGGTGGTGCTGATGCCGATCTCCGCGCCCAGTCCGAAGACATACCCGTCGCTCATTCGAGTGGCCGCGTTGACGATCACCGTCGATGAATTCACTTCCTTGAGAAACTTCTGCGATGCAGCGTAATCGTCCGTGACGATGGTTTCCGTGTGCAGGGAGCCGTATTTCGCGATATGGTCGATCGCCTCGTCCATGCTCTCGACGACTCTCACGGCGAGGATCAGGTCGAGATACTCAGCGTACCAGTCTTCTTCGGTCGCCGGCTTCATGGATGAGACGATGCGCCTGCTTTCGTCGCAGCCGCGCAGTTCCACGCCTTCCGCGGCCAGCTGCTCCGCGACTAACGGAAGGAACGCTTCGGCCTTGTCCCGATGAACCAGCAACGTCTCGAGGGAATTGCAGACTCCCGGACGTTGAACCTTCGAGTTCACGGTGAGCTTTGCGGCCATGTCGAGATCCGCGGCCTCGTCCACATACAGATGACACACGCCTTTATAGTGCTTGATGACCGGGATCCGGGAATTCTCCGCGGTGAATCTGATGAGCGCCTCGCCGCCCCGGGGAATGATCAGATCGATCTGATCCTCCAACTTCAGCATGTGGAGGATCGCGTCCCGGTCGGTCATGGGAATCAGGTTGACGATGTCTTCATCAGCGTGGTTTTCCCGGAGCGCATCCTTGAAGAGCCTGACGATCGCCTTGTTCGAGTTGATCGCCTCGGAGCCGCCCCTGAGAATGACCGCGTTCCCGGCTTTCAGACAAAGCGCGCCGGCGTCCGCGGTCACGTTGGGCCGCGATTCGTAAATCATACCGATCACCCCAAGCGGAATGCGCATCTTCCCGACCCGCATGCCGTTGGGCCTGGTCCAAACTCGGACGATCTCACCGACGGGATCGGGAAACGCGGCGATCTCTTCGATGCCGTCCGCGGTCTGATCGATGACTTTGTCGGAGAGGGTCAGGCGGTCCAACATCGCGGACGAAAGGCCCTTTTCCTTACCCGCCTCGAGATCCTTGGCGTTCTCCGCCTGTAACGAAGCTCGATTGTCACGAAGCCTCCCGGCTAGGTCGACCAGGATCTTCTCCTTCGCCGGCATGGACAATGTCGCGGCTTTGCGGGAGGCTTCCCGGGTGCGAACGGCTATGGCGAGTATTTCTTCTTCTATGGACATTGGAGACTCCGTGTCATCCGGCCGAAGACCGCGCAGGAAAGTGGGCGTAACCCCTCCCTGCGTCGACCGCGCCGTATCTTCGTATGCATTGAGCCGAGGCGGCGTGGTAAAGCTTCCGCGCCCCCCTCGTATTGTCTGAACCGTGAGCCGGATCGCCTACTGACCCGTAGGCCGGTATCGCTCGGCGTGAGTCCGATCGCCTATAATCCTACCACTCGGTCCCGAGAGCGTCAATAATTCCGTCGACCGCGCCGGGTCACACGAAGGTCGGCGCCCGAACAGGGACAATCCGTTGGTTGACTGCGACGACCGCGTACGGCACAAGTAAGGGATCGCCGGAGACCGCACCATTGGCCTCGGAGTCGGCGCGCTGCAATCGAGGAGGCTTTTGCATGATTCCCATAGTCTCGATCGTAGGAAAATCGAATTCAGGCAAAACCACTTTGCTGGAAAAGGTCGTGCGCGAGCTCACTTCGCGAGGATACCGGATCGCCACCATCAAACACGACGCGCACAGCTTCGAGATCGATCACGAAGGGAAGGACTCATGGCGTCACAAGCAGGCCGGCGCAGTTACCACGGTTATCTCGTCGCCGGAAAAAATCGCGCTCGTGACCGATTCGGATCACGACCACACGCTCGATGAGATACGAGAGCGGTTCATGGGTGACGCGGACCTTGTCATCAGCGAAGGGTACAAGCGGGAGATCCATCCCAAAATCGAAGTCTTCCGGATCGAGCGGACCAAGGAGATGCTCTGCCGCGCGGACGACAACCTCATCGCGGTCGCCGGTAGTCCGCCCAATCCGCCCGAAGGAATACCGCTCTTCGACCTCGATGACCCGCGCGATCTCTGCGATTTCATCGAGGAGCGATTTCTCAAGGGCCGCTAAGGGAAGGCTCAGAAGACGTACTTGATGAGCACGAATCCGCCCACGAGCAGGACGACGAAAGCGATTGCCAAGATATTGAAATACTTGTCGATAAACCGTCGGATCGGCGGCCCGAAGAAGTAGATGAGGCCGGCGACGATGAAGAAACGCGCGGAGCGACTCACCGCGGAAGCCAGAATGAACACGGGAAGATCGATCTTGAACGCGCCGGCCGCAATGGTGAAGACCTTGTAAGGAATCGGCGTAAATCCGGCTACGCCGACGGCCCAGCCGGCGTACTCGTTGTAGAGTAGGCCCACATACTCCCATTGATGAGAGAAGCCGTAGAAGTCGATGATCCTGTTGCCCACCGCTTCCATGAACGAAAATCCGATCAGATAGCCGAGCAGTCCTCCCATGACCGATCCGATCGAACAGATAAGCGCATAGTAGACGGCATTCCGCGGGACGGAGATCGCCAACGCGATGAGGAGGACATCCGGCGGTACGGGGAAAAACGACGACTCGGTGAATGCGAGCACAAAGAGCGCCGGCACGGCGTAGGGCGTTTCCGCCCATCCCAAGACCCAATCATAGAGTTTCCGCAACCAGTTCACTGTCGGTCCTTCACTTCGGCGTATTCGGAGGGCGCGGGTCGACCCGGCGCGGGATAGAGCCGGCCTTATACTCGTTCCCGAGACGGCTGTCCAGGGGAAACACCCGAGGCAAGCGAACAAACGGCGCAAAAGAGCCGGCAGTGCGCTGATGTTACGAGCAGCCGTTACTTGCGCCGCAATTGTGACATCGGTAACAGGAGCCGTTTCGCACCATGATGGAACCGCAGTAGTGACAGGAAGGCGCATCCGACTGCGGATTGAAGACGTGGCTTAGCGCTTCTTTCGCATCCGCGCCGCTCGAGGGTTCGGCGGCCTCCCCGGTGTAGCCCTCGGACCGCTCGGGCTCAGCCTCTGCTCGGCTCGCGATCCCCGCGGCTTCCTGCTGCTCTTCGGTCAGAAATCGCTTGCCGAGGAACCGAAAGATGTAGTCGGTCAGCGATTTAGCGATGGGTATGTCGGGATTGCCGGTGAATCCCGCGGGCTCGAAGCGGACATGGCTGAACTTGTTCACCAAGGCTTCGAGCGGCACCCCGTACTGGAGCGCGATCGATGTAAGCGTCGCAATCGTATCCATCAGTCCCGATACGGTGCTCCCTTCCTTTGCCATGCGGATGAAGATCTCACCGACTCGCCCGTCCGGGTAGAAGCCGATGTGTAGGTAGCCTTTCTGACCGCCGACGTCGAATTTGTGGCGAACACTCTCGCAGTCGGTCGGCAGCCGTCGACGCACGGGCCGCGCGCCGGCGCCGATCTTTCCGTCGGCAAGATTGAGCGGCTGAACCGCCTTGCAGCCGTCGCGATAGACCGACACGGCCTTCAGACCGAGACGCCACGACAATCGGAATATCTCTTCGATATCTTCCACCGTCGCGTCGTTCGGGAGATTGACCGTCTTCGAGATCGCGCCGGACAAGAAAGGCTGAACCGCGGCCAACATCCTCAGATGTCCCTCCGGCGATATGGAGCGTCGACCGTTCACGGGCCGGAACGCGCAGTCGAAAATGGGGAGGTGTTCGGGAAGCAGGCGCTCGCTTCCCTCGATGGTTCCCGTCTCTTCGATCTCCGCCATGACCTCACGCACGGTCGCCGGATCGTACCCGAGCCGCTCCAACGCCCTCGTGACCGCCCGGTTGACGATCTTGAGCCTGCCGCCCCCCTCGAGCGTCTTGTACTTCACCAGCGCCATCTCCGGTTCGACGCCGGTGGTGTCGCAGTCCATCATGAATCCGATCGTCCCCGTGGGCGCCAACAGGGTCGCCTGACAATTTCGGAACCCGTCACGACGTCCGGCCTCGATGACTTCGTCCCAGAGCTTCGTCGTTTCTTCCACAAGGTCGTCGGGGATTTCGGGATGCTCGATCCGCTCGAGGCTCTCTCGATGCAGGTCGATGACCCGCAGCATATGATCCCGGTTCTTCTCGAACTCGTCGAAGGGGCCTTTCACCGAAGCCAGTCGCGCGGATTGCCGATACGCGGCCGCGGTGGTCAATGCGGTCACCGCGGCGGCCATTGCTCTGCCCGAGTCCGAATCGTACGGCAGTCCCAGTTCCATGAGCAGTGCGCCCAGATCCGCGTATCCCAGCCCGAGGGCCCTCATTCCACGGGAGTTCTCCGCGATCGCGGGGCTGGGATAGGCCGACTTGTCCACGAGGATTTCCTGCGCGGTGATCATGACGTCGACCGCGTACCGGAACGCGTCCGTGTCGAAGCGATCGCCGGCGAGGAAGGCTGTAAGCTTCAAAGACGCGAGATTGCACGCGGAATTATCCACATGCATGTATTCGGAACAGGGATTGGACGCCCGAATCGGCGCGGTCTCCGGACACGTATGCCGTGTGTTGATCGTATCGTGGAATTGTATGCCGGGATCGCCGCAACTGTGCGCGGCTTCGGCGATCTCCCGCATGAGGCGCCGCGCTCTGTGCGCTTCCGCGGTTTCACCGCTCAGGATGTATCGGGTCTCCCATTGACCGTCGTCACGATCCGCTTCCATAAAGGCGTCGGTTACGCGCACCGAATGATTGGAATTCTGAAACGCCGTGCCCGAAAAGGGGTCGCCCTCGAATCGACCGGCTTGAGCTGCGGCCGACAGAAAACGAGCCTTCTCTTCTTCTTCGGCCTTGCACCTGATGAAAAGGAGAATGTCGGGGTGATCCGCGTTGAGTATCACCATCTTGGCCGCGCGGCGGGTCTTGCCGCCCGACTTGATCACCCCGGCGGACGCGTCCGCGGCCTTCATGAACGAAACGGGACCCGACGGCGAACCGCCCCCGCCGAGCGCCTCGGTTCGTGAACGAAGCCGCGAAATGTTCACGCCCGAACCCGCGCCGCCTTTAAATATCATCCCCTCTTCGGTGTACCAGTTGAGGATGGATTCCATCGTGTCGTCCACACTGACGATGTAACACGCGGAACACTGCGGACGGGCTTCCACGCCGACATTGAACCAGACCGGACTGTTGAAGGACGCTTTTTGATGCAAGAGGATGAAGATCAGTTCGTCGCGGAAGACCGCCGCGTCCACCTCTGAAGCGAAGTAGCCCTGCTCGACCCCCCACTGGTGGATCGTGTCGGCCGTTCGATGAATGAGGTCGCGAACGCTCGACTCGCGGTCTTCGCTCCCCGGGAGACCCCGGAAATAGCGTGACGCAATCACGTTGATCGCCATCTCGGACCACGATGCGGGGGCCTCGATATTGGACTGCTCGAAAACGACCGCGCCCTGATCGTCCAGAATCGTCGCAGTGCGGAATACCCATTGCACCGAATCCATGGGATCCGCGTCGTCGGTGGAAAAGAACCGCCTGCATCTCAGACCCTGTCGGTCGGACGCGTCGTGCGGCGAGGACGTCGCCGAATCGCGGTTGCGGCGGTGAGCCATGTCGGACATATGCGCGCTCCGGATGATTGATTCGCGGGAAGAGCTCCCCTAATTCTCCATTGTAATAATGGTTCACCGGGCTTGAGGCGGCTCTGCGCCCGGTGAGGATGGAGGGGGAG
>CAYLRL010000052.1:2577-33651 GCA_964385875.1 uncultured Syntrophales bacterium | reverse complement strand
GGACCGGGGTTCCTTGACCTGAACGAGCGGCCGTGTCCATTATGGCGCGGTTTTCCGCGTTGCGGGCCGTTCGTCGTATCGGCCGCGGGACCGACCGCTTCTGGAGGAGGATCATGTACTTTTGGAACGTGAACGGACTGGCTGACGATTTTCGAGCCGACAAGGTCACCGAGCGTGAAAAGATGAAGTACCTCGTCGCGTATATGGCCTATCAATCCCTACATGTTCAGAACGCGCTCTGGACCTGGGAAGTGGTGAACTCGGTCACCATCGCCAAGGCGGTCGTGGTCGCGGCCCTCAACATCGCCGGCGTTATCTTCTGCTACGAAATGAACCGCCGCGGGGACAACAGAGAGTTCCTCGATCGTTTCGTTTGCCTCACATGGCCCATCACCGTGATTCTCCTGATCATTCTCTTTGCCGGAACGGGTCTGGCGGCCGTGCTCGCGTCGTACTTCCGCGTGGGGATCGGGACCGTCCTGGGCAATTTGGCGCAGGGCGAAGTGCGAGAGGTCTTCGTCGTGACCGTGGCGGCTCTGGTCGTCTACTACGTCTGGCTGGCAATCAAAATCAAAGGAGTGGCTCAGGCGGGAAAAACGTAAGCGCCGGCTGAAGCGCCGGTGTGAGCGTGATCCTCGGCCACTCGGAACCGCCGTTCAGGAGCCCTTGCCGGACCGGGCCGGTTCCGCGGTCCACCGGTCGGTTTCCAGGTATCGCCGAAGCGTGAAGGCTTCGCCGCTTTCCGTAACCACCGAGAACACCTCCCGATCCGGTTCCCGCCGTGAGGAGGAAATTCCCGTAACCCGATGTTCCCGTCCTTCACGCGTAAATCGGATGGGACGTTGGTCGGATCGATAGCCCGCATAGCATTCGATCGACTCGATCGGTCGTTCTTCCGCTGTCGCGCTCATTCCGCGCGCTCGTCCTCGCGGGGAGCCTGCCGAGGCGTCTACTTCCGGTCCTCGGCTTTTTCGACAAATTCGGCGATCTTGTCGAAATAGGCTTTCCCGCCCGTCAGATAGGTATCGTTGTGACCCGCGTGCTTCAACGTCACGAATTCCTTGGGTTCCGGCGCAGCGTCGAAGAGCCGACGTCCGAGCCGGAACGGCACGATCTCGTCCGCGTCTCCATGAAATGAAAGTATGGGGGCTCGTATTGCTCCGACCTTGTCGACCGCGTTGAAGCGTTTGTCCATGCCCATCTTCGGAAGGGGCAGGGGGAAGAAGACGCCCGCCATGTCGGCCAGATTCGTGAAGGTGGATTCGAGGATGACACCGGCGCACTGATTGGCCGACGCGATATGCACGGCCGCGATTCCGCCGAGGGATCTGCCGAATATGACCAACTTGAGGTCCGCGTTGTCCGCCCGGGCTCGAGCGACTCGGTAGGCGGCTTCCGCATCGCGGTAGAAGCCCTGCTCGGAGATCTCCCCGCCGCTTCTGCCGTAGCCGCGGTAGTCGAAGATAAGGACGCTGAGGCCGATCTCGTTGAGGCGGCGCACGTTGTCCAAGCGGTGAGAGATATTCCCCGCGTTGCCGTGACAGAAAAGCACTAAAGCCTTGGGAGAATCCGCGGGGATGAGCCACGAGTGCAATGTGGCGCCGTCGTCGGTCTCCAACCACACGTCCTCGGATCTGAGTCCGAAGTACCCGGGAAGAAACGCAATGTGAGGATCGGGGTAGAAGACCTGCGATTCGATCAGCTTGTCCAGCGAATTGCTGAAAAGGTCCATGAAGGTGGCTCCTTGTCGACGCTAAATTACGGAGAACCGCCGGCGTCACTATGGGAGTGTAAGATTCCGCAGTTCGAACCCGAAACGATCGGAACCGATACTGTAGCAACCGAGGGACGCGCGTTCAAGCCGGCGCGCCTGCGGCCCGGATATGTTCCGTACATGAAAAGGCCCGCTTCATCGTCTGCGGGCCCTCGAATCGAGCGAAAAGGAGATCGGCCGGAAGAGACGCGCGTTCGCCGCCCGCTTCCGGCCGGAACTCTTCAATCAGCGTCCGCCTTGACGATTCTCAGTCGTGCTCGTTCGTTCATGGCTTCGTCTTGGGCAAAGACTCGGAAGGCCACCGGGGTGAAGAAGTCGATCTCGTCGGCGTCGAATCCGAGTCCGACTCGGCGCCCGTTTCCGTTTGAGGGACTCTTCGGGGGAGTTGAAAGCACTGTGAATGCGGAGGGAGTAAAGGGCTGTTCCCGGTCCGTGTCGTCAAACGGATCTTCAGCCTTGAGGGCTTTCCGTTCGTCGAGAATGGCGGTTCGGATTGTTTCCGTGAAACGCGCGGTCGGTTCAACGCGAACTTTGGAGGCTTCTTTCATGGTTTTCATCCTTTCATGTTCGATGCGCCGACATCGGCGGCGGCGTGTTTCGAGGGCGACGCCCCCGGGGTCCCTTTCGGGCAAACAAAAAAGCCATGAGCGGTCCGCCCATGGCCTTAAGATGCTGATTAATGCTTTTAAGTCGTCTATTTCTGCAGCGTTAGGCGCGGGCAGACCTCCATTCTTTATTCCGTCGCCACCACCAGTTATTGAGGGCTGTACGCGTCATCGTTCTCGCTGCTCGTCGATTCTCGGTTATCAGTACGCGAGTCCGGGGGGGCTTGTCAAGATGATTCCGCTCGGTCGCGGGAAATGGAATCGAAAAGCGCGGTCCGACGACGTTAAGTCCGTCTGATGAGCAGCCTTTCCGGTCGGAAGAGCGCTTGACATGGCGCGACTGTACCATATACTCGAAGACGGTTCAGCGTAGGTTGTGATCGGCCCTCAGGCACGGAGACAGCGCTCTCCGGCTGCGTCGGACCACGGCGGGGAACTTCGGGCGCCGCAGTATACGACATCGATACCCGAAACGGAACGTCCGGGCGCGTTCCAAGCGAAGGGGGGCCTACGCCGATCGACGGAGCGACCCTCATGACCGCCCGGCAGGGACAAGCGGAATCAGGCGCGCCGATCGGAACGAGATCTCAGCGCGCCTCCCGAGAGAGAATACCAGCATGGCGGCGCTCTTCGCGCGAAGCAAAAGCAAAGCGTTACTCGAGGCGGTCCGGAATAACGACCAGGACCAGTTGAACAAGCTGCTGAAAAAGGGCGCTGAAGTCGACGCTGCGGACGAAGCGGGTGAGACGGCGCTCATGAAGGCGTGCTCGGCCGGTCGACGGATGTTGGTGAAGGCGCTTATAGACGCCGGCGCTCGTCTCGATTTGCGTGACGAGAAAGGTATGAGCAGCCTCAATCGCGCGGTGATCTCCGGCAACACCACGATCGTCAAATTCCTGCTGATGAAGGGGGCCAATCCGAATTTCACGGACTCCGAGGGTCGGACGCCGCTCCTGTGGGCCGCTCACCGCGGCAGAGATTCGCTGGTCGAGTTGCTTCTCGCCGGCAAAGCCGATAGCGAGGCCGTAGACGGTGAGGGCAATACCGCGCTCATGCTTGCCGCGCGAAACGGTCATCGCGAGGTGGTGAACAAACTTCTCAAGGCGAAGGCGGACACCGAGGCGCGATCCGCGGATGGAAAGAACGCGCTGGTTCTTGCCCTTCTCTCCGGTCATGCGTTGATCGTCACTGCGCTGCTGAAAGCCGGGGCGGACGTGGAAGCCAAGGATCAGGCTGGTCGGACCGCGCTCATGCGCGCCGCGTTCGTCGGCCATCTCGGGATGATGAACCTGCTCTTCAAGCACGGCGCGGATGTTCACGCGGTGGACGAGGCGGGCCGGACCGCGCTGACCAAGGCCGCGGTGCGCAGCCAATTGGAAGCCGCGGAACTGCTTATCCGGAAGGGCGCGTATGTGGACGCTCGGGACAAGGCCGGCTGGACCGCTCTCATGGTGGCCGCGGACAAAGGGGCCGAGGGTGTGGCCAAGATAATGCTCGACGCCGGCGCAAATCCGGATGTCCAGGATAAGGCGGGCCGGACCGCGCTGATGTGGGCCGCGCGTTCCGGTCGGCTGAAGGTCGCGCTTCTGCTTTTGGAGCGGGGCGCGAATATGAACCTCACCGACACCGCGGGCATGACCGCGCTCGACTGGGCCACGCAGGAATCACACGAGAAAGTCGTCGAACTGCTCCTCGAGCGTGGCGCGTCGGTGACCGAGGAGACCGCGGAGACCATCAAGGTGATGATCGACGGAAAATCCGCGAGCAGCACCGACACCCTCGATCTCACCCTTGACACGAGCCGGCGAGCGGACATCTCGGAACGGGTCGAGCAGCGCAGCCTCATCGAGCTTGCGGCTGACGGCCTGGTCGATGAAGTCAAGCAACTCCTGGCGGACGGCGCCGATCCCAACTCGGCCCATGAACACGGAATTACACCGCTGATGAGGGCCGCGTATAACGGACACACCGAAACGACGTCGCTCCTGCTGCAAAGCGGCGCGGACGTGGACAAGCGTGACAAGGAAGGAAAGACCGCGCTCATGAAGGCATGCGCGGGGGGTCACGAGGAGACGGTCAAGGTCCTTTTGGCCGCGGGCGCGGACGTGAACGCGGTGAATCGGAACGGCATCAGGCCGCTCATGAGGGCCGCGTACAAGGGTCACGTCCCGATCGTTCGGATGCTCCTCGAGCACGGCGCGGACACGGACGCGCTGGACGGCAACGGGCTCACCGCGGTCGGTTGGGCGGCCCTCCGCGGCCATACGGAGGTGACCGAACTCTTGGCCTCGCACGGTTCGGGCGCGGTGGTTCAGAACCGCGGGGAAGAGGGCGGCGTGGTCGAAATCACGGAAGAGACGACCCCGGAACCGATGGAAGTCGCATCCGAGACCGTCGTGGAAGAGATCCAAACCTCGCAGCAGCACGGCGAAGCCCTCATCGAAGTCTGCATTAGCGACGACCGGGCCAAAACAATCGAATTTCTCGACGCCGGCGTGGATATCAACTCCGCGGACAAGTCCGGTCGCACGCCGCTTATGTGGGCCTGCTACAAGAATCGGCCGGAGATTGCGAAGCTCCTCCTCGAGCGCGGCGCGGACGTCAACCTCACGGACCACGGCGGCCGGGTCGCGCTCATGTGGGCCTGTCTCTCTGCGAATCCGGAGATTGTCGAGTCGCTCCTTGGCGGCGGGGCTCGGGTTGACGTGAAGGATCGCAGCGGTCGCACGCCGCTGATGTGGGCGTGTCTCAGCCGAGACGCGGAGGTGATGAGGCACATTGTTTCGGCGGGTCCGGATATCGAAGCCTCGGACACCGAAGGCCGAACCGCGCTCTTGTGGGCGGTGCAGAAGGGATACCTGGAAGCGGTGCAATGGCTGCTGGCCTACGGCGCGAACCCATCGGCTCAAGACGCCGGCGGAGGGAGCCCCCTGGCCATCGCGAAGGAGATGGGGGTCGACGAGGTGATTGCGGTCCTGGAAGAAGCGTTGGACAGGTAGGCTTTCGATCTCTCGTCGGACTTCCGTCCAAAAGACGATTCACTTCACCAGTTTGAACGCAAGCGCCAACAAGCCTATTCCGATCGCGCATCCCGCCGCGTAGACCGTCTCGATCCCAAAGGAAACGACAATCAACCCCATCAGGATCGGTGACAGCGTCTGACCCAGGCGCAACATCACGGCGTTGACGGCCATGACCGCGGCGCGGGTCTCCATGGTCGGCAGCCCGGAAAGGAGAGAGATTCGGACCGGAGCGTTGAGCCCCATAGCCGCGCCGAATATGGAGACCGGCAGGATAAACGACCAGAGGGTCGGCATGAACGGGATCATGGCCATGCAGACGATGTAGAGGACGAAGCCCATTCGGAGGAGGGTGATTTCCGACCAACGCGTGAGCATTCGTCCTATTTGAGATGCGGCCAACGCGGTGAAGAGCGACGAGAACGAGAGCACTAGTCCTATGAGCGCGGGCGGAGGAGCGAATTTGTCGCTCATCAGCACGGGAAGATAGGTGATAAACGGCCCGAACATCAGGCTGCTCGTGAGAAGGGTAATGAGCAGAAGCCCCGCTACCTTGGGCGAGCGAATAACCGTGACCGCGCCCTGTATGTATTCATCCAGCGATTGCCGCTCGCTCGGCTCGGGATTGTCCAGGTATCGGCTCACGAGGAACGCAAGGGGAACCGCGACGGCAGGAAGGATGAACGGATATCGAACGCCGAGCATGGCGAGTCCTCCGCCGATAACGGGAAAGAACGCCGTGCCGCAGCTCAACACCATTGCGCAGATGGCCAACGCGTGGGTTCGTTCGTCGTCGCCGTACAGGTCGCCGATGATGGTCGCGTAGAGCACCCCGAGGGGACCGACTCCCAATCCCTGGAAGAATCGAAACACCAGCAGAGAGCGGAAATCCCAGGCGAAGACGCAGCAGGCGCCGAATATTCCGAAGATCAGCAGCGAAACGGTCAGAATTCGTTTGCGGCCGAATCGGTCCGCCAGAAAGCCGGCCACGGGCGCAATGACGATCGCGGGAAAGGTGAACGCGGAAATGACCAGCCCGATACTGCGCGCGGGGATGTTCATCGTCTCCATCAATTTCGGCAGGACGGGCATGATGCTGGAGACGCCGAGAACAAGCATAAGGATGACGCCGGAGAGTATCTGAAGGTTGGTGTCTCGATACAGTTTTCCCATTTGACGGCCGAGAGCGAAAGAGTTGACTCATTCACAATAATCACTATACTAGAAAAGCTGCAATGGAGTCCGGTGGAGATAGGAGCATGGAATTCTGGCGACTGCCGCTCGATGCCGAAAATCACTCAATTCCCCACGGCGAGGTGCGGATAATTGAGAGCCGATGCAAGGGGTGCGGCTTCTGTATAGAGTTTTGCCCCCACGGTTGCCTGAAGGTCAGTTCCCGATTCAATGAAAAGGGGTACCATCCTCCCGAGCCGGCGTTCAGCGCCGAGGAATGCGTTGACTGCGGTTTGTGCGCTTTGATCTGTCCCGAATTCGCCATCTTCACCGAGCTGAAGGAAGCCAAGAAGATCACCGAAGACGACATCCGACAGGTGACGACGCGGTTCTCGCGTCGTGACCGTCGGTCGATACGCAAGTAGGGCCGGCACGCAGGCTCTCTTCCGACTGAAATCGGCTTCCCGTTGCGCATTTGTGAGCCTCGCGAATCTTGAGTCGCATACAAGCGGGTTCCACGTCCACATTCCCGCAATCCGTTTAAGGGTTCGGGGTAATCCGGCGGGCCGTGCCTACGCCCGTTGACCGTACAGGAAGCGTGTATGGCGGATGACGTTCTAACCGGAGAGCACTTTATCCACGGCGACGCCGCGTGCGCGGAAGGCGGACTCGCGGCAGGCTGTCGTTTCTTCGCGGGCTACCCGATCACTCCCGCCACCGAGGTAGCTGAACGGATGGCGATGAGGCTTCCCCAAGTGGGCGGCGTGTACATCCAGATGGAGGACGAAATCGCTTCGATGGCCGCGATCCTCGGCGCTTCCTGGGGCGGGGTCAAGTCGATGACGTCCACCTCCGGGCCGGGATTCTCGCTTATGATGGAGAATATCGGCCTCGGGATGATGACCGAAACGCCCTGCGTGCTGGTTAATATTCAGCGGGGCGGACCGTCGACGGGATTGCCGACCCTCGTGGGACAGGCCGACATCATGCAGGCCAGGTGGGGGTCTCACGGTGATTACGGGTGTATAGCCCTTGCGCCCTCGTCTCCCCAGGAGTGCTTTGATTTCACTATCGAAGCGTTCAATCTGTCCGAGATCTACCGACAGCCCGTCTTTGTCATGGCGGACGAACTGGTGGGACACATGACCGAAAAGGTCGTGATTCCGCCGCGGGACAAGATCCGGCTGGTGAATCGACGCAGGCCGGAGGTGGACAAGAGCCAATACCTGCCTTTCGACAGCACCGGCTCGGATCCTGCGCCCATGGCGATCGCCGGAGAAGGCTACAGGGTTCACGTGACCGGGCTCACCCACGACGAGCGCGGGTATCCGGTCATCACCGACGTGGTGCAAGAGCGCAACATCCGTCATATCGTCGACAAGATACGCAACAACGCGGACAAGATCATTCGCGTCGAAGAAGTCCTCCTGGAGGACGCCGAGCTTGTGGTCATCGCCTACGGGTGCACGTCCCGCGTCGCGCGGCAGGCCGTGGAAGATATGAGAGAGCGCGGGCACAAAGTCGGATTGATCCGCCTGATCACCGTCTGGCCCTTTCCGTCGAAACTGATTCGGCGGTTGGCCGAGCAGGTAAAGTGCTTCATCGTCCCTGAGATCAATTACGGACAGATCGCCTATGAGGTTGAACGTACGGCTCAGGGAAAGGCCGAAACGGTCTTGATGGGGCTGATGGGCGGAGCGGTGCACACGCCCGAAGAGATCACGGACGTCATCGGAGAATTCCTCTAGTCGCTCGGCGCAGGGCGAAGCGCCCCCCGAGCGGCGATCCGCGATCCATTTTTTTCGTTTGGGAGCTATCATGATCAGACGCCTGAGAGAACTGACGCCATTCAATCAGGAAGCGGAAACACTCGCCATAAAGGAAGGGCACGGGCTCCATCCTCATGACGAGTTCCTGAAACCGGGCAGGATTCCCCATATTTGGTGTCCCGGATGCGGCCTCGGGGTGGTTCTGACCGCGTATATCGAGGCCGTGCGCCGCCAGGGCATCCCCATCGACCAATGCGCGGTGGTCTCCGGTATCGGATGCAGCGGCAGGGTCGCGGGATACCTCGATATGGACACCTATCACACGACCCATGGCCGGGCGATCCCCTTCGCGACCGGTTTGGCTCTGGCAAAGCCGGAACACCATGTGACCGTTTTCTCGGGTGACGGCGATCTCTTTGCGATCGGCGGAAATCACCTTATCCATGCGGCTCGTCGGAACATCAACCTCAAGGTCATCTGCGTGAACAACTTCAACTACGGGATGACCGGCGGTCAAGCGGGTCCGACGACGCCCCTCGAGGCAAAAACGTCGACTACCAAGCTGGGAAACGCTGAGCCCGGATTCAACCTGCCGCATCTAGCTCACGCATCGGGAGCGGTCTATGTGGCGCGATGGACCACGTATCACCCACGGCAGTTGGTGCACTCGATTTCCGAGAGTCTCGACAAGAAGGGCTTCACGTTCATTGAAGCGATCGCCCCCTGTCCTACGGGATACGGGCGACCGAACAAGCTCGGCTCCGGATTGGACGAAATGCGCTACTACAAGGAAAACTCCGTGATCAAGAACGGCGCGGACCCAAGCGAAGCCGTCATAAATCTGCGGGAGAAGATCGTCGTTGGGACCTTCGTAAATGTGGACAAACCCGATTTCCTCGAACTCTACCGCACCGGCGTGATCGCTCGGGCGCAGGCCAAGAAGAAGGGCAAAGCCGCATGAGTGAAAAGCGTGAGATTCGGCTGGCGGGCTTCGGAGGTCAAGGCATCGTCTTGTCCGGACACATCCTCGGCAAGGCCTCGGCGTTGTTCGAGAACCGGAACGCGGTCTTCACCCAGAGTTACGGACCCGAGGCGCGCGGCGGATCGTGCAGCGCGGACGTGGTGATCTCGGACGGCGTGGTCCATTATCCCAAGGTTCGCACGCCCGACGTGCTCGTCCTGATGAGCCAGGGCGCGCTCAAAACGTACGGCGGCTCGGTCGGCGAAGACTCGATCATGATCCTGGACGAGGACCTCGTCTCGATGGAAAACGATCCCGAAGGCGTCACGGTTCATCGGGTGCCGTTTACGCGTATTGCGGAAGAGCTCGGCAGGAAGATTGTGGCCAATATCGTGATGTTGGGGGCGCTTACGGCCCTGGGGGACGTAGTGAGCTACCAATCGATGAAGGAATCGGTGCTCTCGTCGATTCCCGCCGGGACGGAAGATCTCAACATGACCGCCTTTGATAAAGGCTATGAATACGGGCGGGAGCTTCTGAAAGCTCGCGCGTCGTAGAAAGATACGGCTTCGGGCGTTTACCGCCGGCCGCCCATCGCGTCAGGGGTCGCTTTCCCCGGATCAATTCGGGGGAAACGGTCCACCATAGCGGATATATGGCCGGCCCGTCCGCCGGTTCGGCGGGACGGGCAAACGTGACGGCGCACCCGTCGCACGGGTCGAGAGAGAGGACCGAGGGACAAATTCACGTCCCGCGCCTCTCTAGAGGAGAGACGCGTACGGTCGTTCGCCGAGTGATCGGTGAAAAAGGGCGGTGAATCCCGCCCGGGAAAGCGATGCAAATCGGCTCTCCACCGAACAGGTCGAGGGAAGGAAGACGGATAGATGCAGAAAGCCAAGGAAAACGTGCGGCAGGTCGAACCGGACGGTCCCAAGATCGGGGTGTACGTCTGCCACTGCGGAAAGAATATCGGGGGAACCGTCAGATGCGAGGAAGTGGCCGAATACGCTGCGGAGCTTCCCGGGGTGACGCTCGCGAAGGACTCGCTTTATACCTGCTCGGAACCCGGACAGGAACAGATCAAGGCGGACATCAGAGAGCACGGCCTGAACCGGGTGGTCGTGGCCTCGTGCACGCCGCGACTTCACGAGCCCACCTTTCGCGCGGCCTGTGAGAGCGCGGGATTGAACCCCTATCTCCTCGAAATGGCCAATATCCGGGAACATTGCTCGTGGGTCCACCTTCACGACAAAGATGCGGCCACCGAAAAGGCCAAGGAACTCGTTGCAATGGCGGTCGCACGCGCGGCTCGTCTTATGCCGCAGATCGAGGTTACGGTACCGGTCATGCGCACGGCCATGGTCATCGGCGGGGGCGTCGCGGGGATTCAGGCCGCATTGGACATGGCCGACGCCGGATACAAGGTTTACTTGGTCGAACGGACGGGAAGCATCGGCGGACGCATGGCCCAGATCGACAAGACCTTCCCCACCATGGACTGCTCGATCTGTATTCTCGCGCCGAAGATGAGCGAAGTGGGTCGCCACCCGAACATCGAGCTCCTTACACTTTCGGAGGTGACGGACGTTTCGGGGCATATCGGCAACTTCAAGGTGAAGGTGCTCAAGAAGGCGCGATACGTGACCGACGAGTGCACCGCGTGCGGCGACTGCATCGAGGCGTGCCCCCAGCTGATTCCCGATGAGTTCGAGGCGGGACTCTCGATCAGGCGGGCGATCTACCTTCCGTTCGCTCAGGCCGTGCCGTCGAAGTATCTCATCGACATGAACCATTGCCTGAACCAAAACGGGATCGTTGCGTGCGACCGCTGTTTTCAGGCCTGCGAACACAAATGCGTGAATTTTGCTGATCGCGACGAGATGCTCGAAATCGACGTGGGAACCATCGTCGTCGCGACCGGTGTGGATGTGTACGATCCGACGGATTTGACCGAACTGGGCTACGGCAAGTTTCCCAACGTGATAACTACGCTCGAATTCGAGCGGCTCATCAACGCCGGCGGGCCGTCCGCAGGCGAGCTCATCAGACCGTCGGACCGACGCCGCCCCAAGCGGGTCGCGTTCCTTCAGTGCATCGGCTCCCGCAGCAAGCGGAGCAACCCCTACTGCAGCAATGTCTGCTGCATGAACACGATCAAGGACGCGCTCCTGATCAAGGAACACTGGCCCGGTACGGAAATCTACGTCTTTTACATCGATATTCGGGCCTTCGGCAAAGGCTTCGAGGATCTTTTCCGACGGGCGAGGGCCGGCGGCATTGCATTCATCCGAGGCGTCCCCGGTGAAATCATCGAAGACCTCGACACCGACAACCTCACCTTACTAGGAGAAGACACGCTGCTCGGTAACCATTATCGGTACGAGATGGACATGGTCATCCTCTCGGTGGGTATCCTGCCCCGAAAGGACGGCGAAGTCCTCCAGCGGCTCCTCAACCTCTCGACCGACACGGACGGCTTCTACATGGAAGCCCATCCCAAACTGAGACCGGTGGACACCACGAGCGCCGGCGTTTTCCTGGCCGGTGCGGCGGAGGGCCCGAAGGATATCAAGGACTCGGTAACGCAGGCGTCCGCGGCCGCGTCTCGAGCGAATATCCTGATGAGCCGCGGCGAGGTGACGATTCCTGCGATCACTGCAAAGATCGATCCGGACAAGTGCACCGCGTGCGGACTGTGCGCTCGGGCCTGTCCGTATCACGCGATCGAGGGGAGCAAAGAGCTCGGTTACCGGGTCATCGAGGCGCAATGCCAGGGCTGCGGAACATGCGTTCCCGAGTGTCGGTTCAAGGCCATCGACCAGACCCATTTCACCGAAGAGCAGATCGTCGGCGAAATCGACGCGGCGTTGGCCCACGAGCCGGAAAAGAAGATCCTCGCGTTTGCCTGCAACTGGTGCTCGTACGCGGGCGCGGACTTCGCCGGGGTGTCGAGGATCCAGTATCCTACCAACGTGCGGATCATCCGGACAATGTGTTCGGGCCGCGTCAATCCCGAATGGATTCGGACCGCGTTTCGGAAGAATGCCGGGGCGGTCCTTGTCTCGGGATGCCATCCCGCGGATTGCCACTATAACAACGCGAATCAGCACACGGCCAGGCGGGTGGAACGCTTCTGGAAGACTATGGAAAAGCAAGGGGTCAACAAGGACCGTCTGCGTCTGGCCTGGGTCTCCGCGGCGGAAGGGCAGCAGTTCGCAACGGTGATAAAGGAAATGGAGGAAGGACTTCGGAAGCTGACTCCGGAACAGGTCCGTGAGGAAGCGAAGAAGTTCGAGAAATCTCGGAGCAAAAAGAGCGAAGCGCGATGACCGAACTTCAGATTTGGAAGCATTTCAAGCGTGAGGATCTCTTCGAGTGCTATCAATGCGCTCGATGCACGGGCTCCTGCCCCGCGATGGAAGTTGCGGAGGCTTTCGGCCCGCGGGAAACGATCCTGCGATGCCTCAATCTTGGCCATCAACAAGTGGCGGAGGACGAACGGTTATGGCTCTGCTGCACCTGCCACGTCTGCGACGACCGATGTCCTCAGAAGATACCCATCAGCGAGTTGCTGGCGGCGTTGCGAAACTCCGCGGCTCGGCGGGGCAATATCCCCGATCGGTTGGGGATTTCGCTGGAACTCCTTGCCAAGACCGCTCGGTCGATGATCGTCCACCAGCTCGATGAAATGCGGGCCCACCACGGCCTCGAGCCGCTCCCGCCCGCTCCCGTCGACGAAGTGCGGGCGATTCTGAAAAAGACACAATTCGACAAGGTCGTCGAGTTCTAAGATGAACCACATGCGGTAAAGGCGGCCGCCCGACCGCGGACCGCCGGCGCCGAGAACTACGGCCGATTCGGAAAAGGAAGTCATGAAATACGCACTGTACCTGGGATGCGCGATCCCGATCAAATATCCGGGCTTTGAGGCGGCGACCCGCCTGCTCTGCGATCGTCTGGGCATCGAGCTGGTGGATCTTCCGTTTTCCTGCTGCCCCCCGCCCACCAGTATGAAGCTGGCCCATTACGATTCCTGGCTTGCTCTGGCCGCCCGGAATATTTGCGTGGCCGAAGAGGCGGGCCTGGACTTGTTGACGCTCTGTTCCGGCTGCGTCAATACCCTCAAAGAGGCCAACGCGATCCTCAAACAGAGCGATTCCAAGCGACGGCGAATCAACCGGACGCTCGGGGAGCACGGTCGGCGCTTCGAGGGTTCGATCGAGGTCACCCATGTACTCGATGTGCTTTTCCAGGACACCATCGTCGAACAGATCCTCAAGCAGGCGGTGCGGGAGCTTCCCTTCCGTGTCGGCTGCCACTATGGCTGTCACTACTTCCGGCCGCCCGGCGTCATGTATCCGGGAGAATTGTCGGCCGCGGAATCGTTCGTGCCCGTGAAGATGGACCATCTGCTCTCGCTGATCGGGGTCGAGCCGACCGAGTATTCCCGCAAGTTCCTCTGCTGCGGTTCGCCGCTGGGCGCGAACGCGGATCAGGACGCGGCGTTCGAGATAACGCGCCAGAAGTTGCGATACATCAAAGAACGGGACATTCAAGCCTTGTCGGTTATTTGTCCCGCGTGTTTCGAGCAGTTCGACATGGGACAAATCGTGCTGTCGAGAAAGTATAAGGACAAAGGGAAGATCCCGGTCTTCTATCTGACCCAGCTGATCGGTATGGCGATCGGGCTGAGCCCGAAGGACGTCGGTGTGGACGTGCACCGCGTGAAGGCCAAAAAACTGCTCAAAGAAATCGACATTAGCTGATTCGGTAATCCCGAACCGGCGTCTCGAGGAAGCCGATGACAATCGAAAAGAAAAAACCTCCTTTAACCAAGGAGCAGCTGCAGGACTTGCGTGAAGACCTCCTTCTGACCGACGCGTTGACGCGTATCGACAATACCCTGATGGTTTTGTCCGGCAAGGGCGGCGTGGGCAAGAGTTCGGTCGCGGTCAACCTGGCCGCGGCGTTGGCCGCGTCGGACCGGAAAGTAGGGCTGCTGGACATCGACCTGCACGGTCCAAGCGTGCCGACGCTTCTCAATCTCGAGGGATCGAAGGCTCGGGCCGGCTCAAGTCAAGGCCTGACACCGATTCGGTATTCGGACAATCTTTCGGTTATGTCCGTCGAGTTCGTCGTCGGCGAACACGTTGACGAAGCGGTGATCTGGCGCGGTCCCATGAAGCACCAGGTTATCCGGCAATTCATCTCGGAAGTGGAATGGGGAAATCTTGATTTCCTCGTGGTGGACGCTCCGCCCGGAACCGGCGACGAGCCCCTGTCAATCTGCCAAATGGCCCCGCCCAACTCGAAGGCGATCATTGTAACGACGCCCCAGGGTGTTGCGCTCAAAGACGTGAAGAAGTCGATCCGCTTCTGCAATGCGCTCGATATGCCTGTCTTCGGAATCGTCGAGAACATGAGCGGCTTTGTGTGCCCGGACTGCGGCGCCAAACACGATCTGTTCAAGTCCGGCGGCGGCGAACGGCTTGCGCGGGAGACCGGTCTGCGGTTCCTGGGGGAGATACCCATCGATCCTCGGATGGTAACCGCGTCCGACGAAGGTAAGCCGTTCGTAAGGGAGTATCCCACCACGCCGGCCGCAGCCGCTTTCGACAAAATCATCGAGCCGATTCTGGAACTCTCCCCCCTCCGCATGAAAAAGCACTGAACAGGTTCGCGTAGGGGCCGGCCATGAAAGATCTCCACACCGTCGTTTCGTGACGGGCGACGGTGTGGTATGCTCTCGGCCCACGGCGAGGAATGTGCGCTTAATTCCGACCGAAGGGACGCTATGCGTGGGCGTTTCATGTCGGGACGTTCTTTCCTGGTGACACGATGAACCTGGAGACTCGGGAGCAGGTGCGCGCCGGATTGTTCGTGATCCTGGCGGGCGCGGCGGCGAACATCCTGTTGATCGCATTCAAGATCTGGGGCGGTTGGGTCGCGAGCAGCCAAGCGCTGATTGCGGACGGCGTTCATTCGATTTCGGACCTCCTGAGCGACGCGGTGGTCATGCTCGGCCTGAAGATGGGCCGCGAAGCGGAAGATCCCGAGCATCCCTTCGGCCATGGTCGAATAGAAACGCTGGCTTCGCTCTTCGTGGGCGCGCTGCTCACGGCCGCGGCGGCGTACATGGCGTGGACCGCGATCGAAAGCCTACGGCTCGGCGCCTACTGTCGCCCCACCATGCTCGCGGTCTGGGTCGCGATCTTTTCCATACTCACTAAAGAAGCGCTCTATCATTACACCAAGCGGGTAGGTCGACGCATCCGATCGACCGCAGTTATGAGCAACGCCTGGCATCATCGTTCCGACGCTCTGTCGTCGGTCGCCGCGCTTATCGGGGTGGCGGGCGCGCAGGTTCGACCAGAGTGGGCGTTTCTCGATCCCGTTGCTTCTCTTGCGGTCTCTCTGCTTATCGGGAAAGTAGGCGTCGCGTTTGCGCGGGAGGCCCTGCGGGAATTCATCGACACCGCGCCCGAGCCGGAGGTAATTGACGAGATCCAACGCTGTGCGTACACGATAAAAGGAGTAAGGGACGTTCACGATCTGAGAGCCCGTACGTCGGGAGGACGCGTCTTCATCGAAGCGCACGTTACCGTTGACGGCGAAATGACGGTGCGCGAAGGGCATGATGTCGCAAAGGCGGTGGAAATGTGTCTCCTGGACAATGTTCCAAATCTGGAAAAGGCCATCATCCACGTTGATCCCACCGAGCGAGAGGAGATCTCATGATACCGCTCAGGGACGCCAACCCGTCGTCCATATTTCCCGTCGTCACGCTTACGTTAGTCGCTATCAATTCTCTGGTGTGGTTCTATGAGGTTTCCCTGGGACACTCCGTCGAGCGCTTCGTCATCGAATACGGGCTCATTCCCGTCCGGTTTCTCAATCCTTATCAGTGGCAAGGGGGCGTGTGGGGCAATTCGATCGTTCCGATGGCTTCCTCGATCTTCATGCACGGCGGATGGCTCCATGTTATCGGAAACATGTGGTTTCTTTGGATTTTCGGAGACAATGTGGAAGACAGACTGGGGCCGTTGAGATTCCTACTGTTCTACCTGCTCTGCGGATTCGGCGCGTCGTTCGCCCACGTGCTCTTCCATCCCGAATCACGAATACCGACCATCGGCGCGAGCGGGGCAATCTCCGGCGTGCTCGGCGCGTATCTCATAAGCTTTCCTCACGCGAGGGTGTTGACACTCTTCATCATCTTCTTTTTCGTTCGATTCATCGAGATCCCAGCCTTCGCGTTTCTGATCGTTTGGTTTCTCTTTCAGTTTATCAGCGGCGCGTCCGAATACGGCGCGTTTCAGGAGACGGGCGGCGTGGCGTACTGGGCGCACATGGGCGGATTCGTCTTCGGCGTGCTTCTCATATGGATGTTTCCCAAACGGAGAGCTTTTCGCGACCGGTCCGAGTCGTTGAGCTTCTTCGAGGATTGAGAGCGACGCACTGATCGCGGCCTCGACGCAGAGACCCGAATCGCCTGAAGCCGCCCCCCTATCGGGGCGTCTATAAGAATTGCCCCCGCGCCGACGCTTCCACTTCGCGGGAGCTCTCGAGACAAGCGGGAGATGACTCCGTCGGAGTAGACTCATCATGATCACTGAAGCGCTCATGACCGCGTTCCTGCGACGCAAATACCGCACACTCCTGCAACTGACCGACTTCGAAGACCTCGCGCCCCCTCCACCCCGGCCGGACGGGCAATACCTCATCTATGTTCACATTCCCTTCTGCGAAGAGCTATGTCCGTACTGTTCGTTCAATCGCTTTCCGCTCGAGAAGGACCTCGCCCGAGAGTATTTCTCCGCACTCCGGACGGAAATCAGGATGTATGCGGATCGCGGCTACGATTTCAACTCGGCCTATATCGGCGGCGGCACGCCCACGGTCTTGCCGGACGAAGCGGGATCGCTGCTCGAGGAACTTCGGCGACTCTTCCCCATCAAAGAGATCTCGATGGAGACCAATCCGAATCACCTCACCGATCCTATCCTCCGGATATTGAAAGAGGGCGGCGTGAACAGGCTCTCCGTCGGCGTGCAGAGCTTCGACAACGGCCTGCTCGAAAAAATGGAGCGAAAACACAAGTACGGCGCCGGCGAAGAGATCAAGGATCGACTGACGACATACACGGGGATGTTCGACACGTTAAATGTCGACATGATCTTCAACTTCCCCGGCCAAACCGACGCGATGGTCGAGCGGGACGTCGGGATCATCCGAGAAATCAACGCGAACCAAGCCACCTTCTATCCGCTTATGACCTCGGACGCCACCGGCTCCGAGCTTGCCCGACGCTTCGGCTCGATCAGCTATCGGCAGGAAAAACGCTTCTACAACCTCATCCTTGATCGACTCGGGCGTGACTACGCGCCGGGAACCGCATGGTGCTTCTCCCGCAACCGCGGCATGATCGACGAATACATCATCGACCACGACGAATATGTGGGCGCAGGAAGCGGATCCTTCGGATATCTGGACGGCGCGGTGTGGGCAAACACCTTCTCGGTCCCGATGTACGTCGAGAGTATCACCAACGGCCGCTTCCCGCTGTTCGCCAAGAAGGACTTCTCACTGCTCGACCGCGCGCGATACGATTTCCTGATGAAGCTCTTCGGAACACGTCTCGACTTGGAAGCGGTAGAGAAAAAATTTGACGGCAAGTTCCAAAGCAGCCTCCGAAAGGAACTCTTCCTCTTCAAACTCTGCGGCGCAGTCAAACGAGAAGCCGGCGAACTGCGGCTCACACGCAAAGGGCTCTACTACTGGGTTATCATGATGCGGGAATTCTTCATCGGCGTGAACAACTTCCGAGACATCTGCCGAGCCAAGCTCGAATAGCCGGCGAGGGTGATGCGTGAGAGAGGAATGGCCGAGGGAGAAATGCCCGAGGAGAGGGTTTTTTTGAAAAAAGCCCCCCTCCCCGGACCCCACCCCCTAAAAACTTTCAATATAGCGGTTACGTAGGCCGGCTCCTGCATTTCCCGAAGGGACAAACCTAGAATGGCCGTGGGTTCCAGCCGGCGGAAGAGCGTTTGATGTTTAATGTCGTAGGACTTTACCGCTCCGACACAGGGCCTGCCTAATAGCGTCGTTGAGAGGCGCCCAGCGACGAAGCAATCTCAACGGTGTTCGAGGCCTGCGCGCTGAGATTGCTTCGCTTCGCTCGCAATGACATCTTTGGGCGCTCGTCGGGCGCTGAGAGTACTCGGCGCCGCCCGCGAAGACACTTTGGAAGGCCCATAAAGCCCTGAGATTGCTTCGCTTCGCTTGCAATGACACGGTTTAACGGTTCCCCTGGAATGATGACGGTATGATGGACTGCGGCGAGGGTCCGCCACCAAAGCCTCGTCGGGCGCGACCAAAGGAGGCCGGTCCTTCAGGGCCGGTAAACGTGGGGTTGAGTTCCCTCCTCTCTTTTCTTTTCGTCCCATCGGGACGATTGACACTACGACCGAGCACATGGCAATCGCGCTCTCAAACGTGCGCATAAATGTGTATAATAAGTGATGGACAGCCGAGAGGTCATACGAAGGCTCAAGGCCGAAGGGTGGTATCAGGTCGCTCAATCGGGATCGCACGTGCAGTTCAAGCACCCCGAGAAGAAAGGCCGCGTCACCGTCGCCCACCCCGTCAAGGACATACCCAAAAAGACGCTCGCGAGCATCAAACGGCAATCCGGCGTGGATCTGTCGTGACAATCACACACGGAGACCTCACATGAAGACCTATATAGCGTTGTTGCGAAAAGAGAAAGCCGGCGCGTACGGAGTCGACTTCCCCGACTTCCCCGGATGCGTGACCGCCGGCGAAAGCCTCGAAATCGCATACCGGCGAGCGCCCGAAGCGCTCCGATTCCACATCAAAGGGATGCTCGAGGACGGCGAAGAGATCCCGGAGCCTACCCCTCCGGACCGAGTCATGGCCGATCCCGAGCATGAAGGCGCCGTGCCGTTCCCCGTTGAGGTTCCCGAAGACAGGACCAAACGAGTCAACATCACCGTGCCCGAGTCGGTCCTGAAAGATATCGACGCATACGCGGCAAAGCGCGGCATGTCTCGGTCGGCTTTCCTGGCTCACGCCGCCAAAGAAGCGATGAAAGCCGAAGAGGGGGCGTGAGACCGCCGGGGAAGGGAAAGTGAACATGGAGAGAGGACCAGCCGGGCAGGGCGAGGGGAATGGGGATGAGACAAATGCCCGTGGAGGGGGCCTTTTTGAAAAAAGCCCCCCTCCACGGCCCCCACCGCCTAAAAACCTTCAACATAGCGGTTACGTAGGCCGGCTCCTGCATTTTCCGAAGGGACAAACGTAGAATGGCCGTGGGTTCTCGCCGACGGAAAAGCGTTGGATGTTCAATGTCGTAGGACTTTACCGCTCCGACACACGGCCTGCCTAATAGCGTCGTTGAGAGGCGCCCAGCGACGAAGCAATCTCAACGGTGTTCGAGGCCTGCGCGCGGAGATTGCTTCGCTGCGCCGGCAATGACATTTCTTGAGCGGCCGGAGTCTTCGAGTCTGCGCCGTCTCCCGGTTGTCATTGCGAGGAGCGAAGCGACGAAGCAATCTCAACGGTGTTCGAAGCCTGCGCGCGGAGATTGCTTCGCTGCGCCGGCGATGACATGGTTTGGCGGTTTGCCCGGAATGATGACGGTATGATGGACTGCGGCGAGGGTCCGCCTCCAAAGCCTCGTCGGGCGCGACCAAAGGAGGCCGGTCCTTCAGGGCCGGTAGATCGATCGGTACGTACGGCGCGTCTTTTCTTCTCGTCCTGTCGGGACGATTGACCGCGCGCCTCAACCCATTCACGTTCCGCTCATCTTAAAAGTTATCGTACAGCGAGCCGTGAATCCGGACGATAAGGTTGTCGATCATGGTCGAGATGGCTTTCCGTCGATTGGCGAGGGTTTCCGAGATGGAGTCGGTGACGAGATAGCTGTGGGACGATGAGAGTGTCTTCTGCCAGATAGTCTTCTTTCGATCGGCGAGGTCGAGGTTGCAGAGCACCTTGAGAGTTCCGATGCGTGTGAGTTCCTTCCCGTCGGCCTGGTATGCGGCGGGGGTGTCTTTGTACGACGCGATGATGGTGTTGAGGATCACGTTCCCGCCGGACCGGACCGGTTCGAGCCGCGTGCCGACCGCGAATTCGTTCCTGAGCCTGTTGGTGAGTTCCGTTTCAATGCCGGTGATGGTGGTGTCGTTTCGCGCGCTGCGGATCTCGATGGTCTTGATGTTCGGAGAGAAGGGCGTGTCGCCGGGCGCGCCGCTGAAATGGTATCCGCATCCGGTCAACGCCGCGATCGCGACCAGGATGAGCCGCTTCCACGGCCGTCTATTCCCCGACCGGTGTGGTGGAGTGATCATCATTCACGGTGAGCGCGTGAGCGGATCACGCATCGTGCGCAACAGGCCCGTTCGGCCCGGCGGGACATGAAACGACCTTCCGAGTTGAGGATTCCGAGCGACTTCTTGACGTCGGAATCATCGCGTCGTCATTTAATTCGCCACAACATTCAGGATTTTGTTGGGGACCAGGATGACCTTGCGTATGGTCTTCCCGTCCAGGAAACGCTGTACGTTCGGCTGTTCGAGAGCGGCTTCCTTTACGGTCTCTTCGTCAGCGTCGAGCGGCGCGGTCACTTCACCTCGTTTCTTGCCGTTGATCTGCACGACAATGAGGACTTCATCCTGAACCAGTAAGTCCGGATCGTACGCGGGCCACGACAGGCGAGTGAGTCCGGGTTCGCCGCCCAGGTCTTCGTGGAATTCCTCCGCGGCGTGGGGGACGAACGGCGACAGGAGCAGGACGACGCTCCTCAACGCTTCATCCATCGCCGCGACTATGTCGGGTCGAGGTTCGGGTTCGTCCGGCTTGACCCGGCCCAGCTCGTTGGTCATTTCCATGATCGCCGCGACCGCTGTGTTGAAATGGAAGCGATCCCGGATGTCTTGGGTCACTTTCTTGATCGTCCTGTGGGTAAGACGCCGGATTTCTCGCGCTTCGTCCCCGTAATCGCCGTCGAAGGTTTCGACGTCCCTGACCTTGTGCTGAAGAATAAGCGTCCAGAGCCGGTGGAGAAAGCGGAACGATCCCTCGACTCCTTCTGAAGTCCAATCCAGGTCTCGTTCCGGCGGCGCGGCAAAGAGGCAGAACAGCCGCACCGTGTCCGCTCCGTATTTATTCACCAGATCTTCGGGGTCTACCACATTGCCCTTGGACTTGGACATCTTCGCGCCGTCCTTGATGACCATGCCTTGGGTGAGCAGGTTGGTGAACGGCTCGTCGCTGTCCTTGATGCCTATATCCCGCAAAGCCTTGGTGAAGAAGCGTGAATAGAGCAAGTGGAGGATCGCGTGCTCGATCCCGCCGATGTACTGATCCACCGGCAGCCAGTACGCAACCTGCTCCGTATCGAGGATACCCTTGTCGTAGCGCGGACACGCGTACCGATCGAAGTACCACGACGATTCCACGAAGGTGTCCATGGTATCGGTTTCGCGCGTGGCGGCGTTGCCGCACTTCGGGCATTCGACGTTGATCCACCAGTCCAGGTCGGGCAACGGAGAACGCCCGCTCCGGGGAAACTCGATATCCGTGGGCAGGACCACCGGGAGGTCCTCATCCGGGACGGGAACCACGCCGCAGTCGGGGCAATGAATAATGGGGATCGGCGCTCCCCAGTAGCGTTGACGGGAGATGCCCCAATCGCGGATCCGATAGTTGATCGTACCGCCCCCTTTGTCCATCGACGAGAGCTTGCCCGAGATCACCTTCATGGCCTCGCGATTGTCCATACCGTTGAACTCATCGGAGTTCACGAGCGTCCCCTCTTCGGTGTACGCTTTAGTCATGGTCTTCGGGTCGAGCGTTTCCCCCGCCGGCTGGATAACCACGACGATGTCCAGGTCGTACTTCCGGGCGAAATCGAAGTCCCGCTGATCGTGCGCGGGAACGGCCATCACCGCGCCGGTACCGTACTCGTAGAGAACGAAATTCGCCACGTATACGGGCATACGACGGCCATTGAGCGGGTTCACGCAATACGCGCCGGTGAAGACGCCTTCTTTCTCGGAATTCTCGCCCACCCGTTGATCCCAGTCCTGCGTGAGTACCTGATTGACGAAATCACGGACATCGTCTTCCTGCTCCGTGCCCCGGGAGAGCTCCCAACACAACGGATGTTCCGGCGCAAGGCTCATGAAGGTCGCGCCGTACAAGGTATCAGGCCGTGTGGTGAAGACTTCGATCGCCCCGCCGCTCCGTTCCAAATCGAAGAGTATCTTGGCGCCTTCGCTCCGGCCGATCCAGTTCCGCTGCATGGTAAGGACCTTCTCGGGCCAGCCGGGGAGCTTGTCGCACCAGTCGAGGAGTTCCGGCGCGTAGTCGGTGATCTTGAAGAACCAGCCGTCTTGTTCCCGTTGCACCACCGGCGTGCCGCAGCGCCAGCACTCGCCTTGCTCGACCTGCTCGTTGGCGAGCACGGTCTGACACGGTTCACAGTAGTTGACGATGGACTTCTTCCGGTACGCCAGACCCCGATCGAGCATGCGCAGGAAGAACCATTGCTCCCAGCGATAGTATTCGGGATGACAGGTGGCGATTTCGCGGTCCCAGTCGTAGGAGAAGCCCAGGCGCTTGAGCTGCCGCCGCATCTCATTGATATTGTTATTGGTCCACACGGCCGGATGAGACCCGTGCTTGATCGCCGCGTTTTCCGCGGGCATCCCGAACGCGTCCCAGCCCATGGGATGAATAACATTGAAGCCGTTCATCATCTTGAAGCGGGCCACAACGTCACCGATGCAGTAATTCCTCACATGACCCATATGGAGACTGCCCGACGGATACGGGAACATCTCGAGCACGTAATATTTTTTTCTGGAGGTGTCGAGTTCGCTCTTGAAGAGCTTTTCCTTTTCCCAGAATTCCTGCCATTTCTTCTCGACGGCCTCGGGGTTGTATTTTTCTTCCATGTTTCCTCCACTGTCCGACGGATGATCCGCCGGGTCGGGTCGCTTCCTGCGCCTCCCGTGTGAGTTTGCTCGACCGCCCGCGCCGAACGCGGACAGATGGGACGCGGTCGACTTTCGCATAGGATTCGACGGCTCGCAACGGCTTTTCTACCGGCTAGAGGAATGAGGTCGCGTTCAACGGCTTCCAAAGCCGGAAAAGACCTCAAGGATGCGGGGCGGGCTAAGGGAGGGAGTCTTTCCACGATTTGACGAAGATGCCGGCAATCTTGCCCGTGTCGGTCATGACAACACGCACCTCGGGGCGTTCCTCGTCTTTTCCGAACGAGCCCCGGAATCGGTAGATGACGATTTCGGGCATCAGCTTGATTGTGAACGCCTGAACAAAGGAGAGACCGAGGAAGTCGCCGAAAAGATTCCTTATCGATTGATACGCGCCCTGCTGCGCTTCCGGCGTGAAGGAATCTCTCACCGCCTGCGTAAACTCATCCGACAGGGGTTGGAACTTCCCTTGACTCCAGGATTTGAGCAAGTCGTTCGCCGTGTGCCGAGCCTGTTCCATCTGCGCCCGATCGACGCGCTCCCTCGGCAGAGGCTCGAACGCGGTTTTGCTCCCCGACGCGGTAAGCGCGGCGGGACATAGCAGGAGGATCGCAACGGCAAGAAGACGGAATATTTCGACGATTGGCCGTTTCCGCATGTCTCATCCCTTCGTGAGGCGAAATCGCAGTTCAAGCCGGAGCGCTCGATCGCGCGAGGGCAAATCGTTGACAGTCCGCATACCCTTCCAAGGTCCCGATGTCAAAGCATCGACCGCGAAGCCATACGGCGTCCAAACGATTTCGTTCCACCAGAGCTCGGAGCGCCGGCCGTTCGCTCAGTTCGCCCTCTTCTGCGCTCCAACGGGCGGCTTCAGCCTCGAGCGGAGCGAACACCTCGGATGTGAAGACCGCCGCCGCAGGACCGTAGTAAGCGCGTGCATTCGGGGGAATCCGACTGATGTCATGCATACCGGCGATCGACGGTTCGCGGGGAGCGGGTTCCGAGACCTCGTACACGGCCCGGGCGCCCGCCTTGAACCCGCCGTCCGCAAGGAGCGGGATTGCGCATCGACCGGAACGCTCGAAGCGCGCCCGGAGAGGCCCGACCAAGCCGCCG
Organism: uncultured Syntrophales bacterium; assembly: GCA_964385875.1. Classification (GTDB taxonomy): domain Bacteria; phylum Desulfobacterota; class Desulfomonilia; order Desulfomonilales; family Desulfomonilaceae; genus CAYLRL01. Next base: position 9,212 of record CAYLRL010000052.1, on the reverse strand, counting down.
GCGCCGAAGAAGATATTATCGGGCAGGAGCATCATGAAGGGTTCGTCCTCCAGTTCGGCGCGGGCTCCATGGATCGCGAAGCCCAGGCCGGTCGGCGTGTCCTGAACAACAAATTGGAACTCTCGATCCGGAAAGGCGTTACGGAGATATCGCGGAATCGATTCCTTATGCGGAGCGATCATTACAACGATGCGCCGGATCCCCGCGGCCGCGAGATCTTCCACATGGTAGGTCAGGGCCGGTTTGAGTCCGACCGGAAGCAGCTCCTTGGCCACGGCGTCCGAGAGCGGCCGCATCCGCTTCCCGTGGCCGCCGCATGGCAGGAAGCCTTTCATAGGCAGGCGCGCGGCCCTAAGCCGAGGCCGCGGAGGCTTCGAGGTCTTTCTCGTCGGCCAGGGGAAAATCGACCGTGAATTCCGACCCGCTCCCGTTCAGGCATTCCGTGATGGAACCGCACTTGGGGCAGTGGAGCGCGTCGCCGGAATGGTCGCCGAGTACCCGGTCAAGATGTTCGCAGCGGCGACTCTCAAACGAGAGCTTGAAACCGTAGAGTTCCGAAAACATCCTGATCCTGAGCAGATCGATACCCTTTCCGCCCGCGTTGAAGGAATAGGGGCGGCCGCTCGAGTAGTCCTCCGTGTCCTGGATGGTATAGAACCCCTCGAAGATGTGCTGCTGATCCGACTCGGGAATGCCGATTCCCGTGTCTTTCACCGAAAAGAGGTAGCGCTCGCCTTGAATCTTCCCGTTCACCGTGACCAGCCCCCGGTCGGGCGTGGCCTCGATGGCGTTTCGGACCAGGCCGATGACGATCGCTTCGAGCACATGGTCGGGTATGAGCACCCGTGCGCCGCCCTCCATGTCGACCCGAACTTCGACGTCTCGTCGCACTTCGCGAGCGTTCGCCAGGGCGGTCTCGACCGCGCGTTCCGCACGCTCCTTGATGTCGATCAGCTCGGGTTCATCCTTGCGCGTGGGAAAGGTGGTCTCGAGCCATTTATGGATGAGTCCGGCGGCGCGCTCGATTTCCGGGGTACGTTCGGACTGCACTTCCATGAGAGCGAGCGCGCTCTCGAGGAACTCGGTGATCATCCGTCGTTCCCAGGTGTAGCCGGTCATCATCATGCTTTCGACCTGCGCCTCGAGGCGGTTGAGGCTCTTTACATGCCGATTCATCCGCGACATGGCCCGCTCGAAACCGGTTATGCCCTTGTCCTTCATCTTCTTTTCCATCGTGGCGAGTGTGCCCCGAATGATGGCCAAGGGTGTCCGCAATTCGTGCGAGAGATGATTGAGGACCTTCGTCTTGACGCGGTTGAGATCCTCCAAGTCACGGTACGAAGCGAGCAGCTCCTGGAAGAATGTCGAATTCTCGACCGCAATGGCCACCACGCCGGCAAGGGACGAGCAGAGATTGGCGTCCTCGTCCGAGAAGGAGCCCTGCTTCTTGTTGATGACCACCAGAACCCCGATTGTTTCTTCCCGAGTATTAAGCGGCACGAGCAGCTCATTCCGGATCGTGAAGCCGGAGCGGTCCACGAATTCTCGGAAAAATCGCGGGTCCTGGGTGGGATCGTTGAGGAGTTTGATCTCGCCGGTTCGGTACACGTACCCGCTGATGCTGCCTTCGACAGGCAGACGGAGATCCGCGGCTTTCGAGCCGATCAGCCCTTTCTCGTCCTGGACCTCCCGCCAGTAGAGATCGCCGCGCTCGCGATCGTAGAGGAGCACGCCGGCGGCTTCGGTATCCATGGCTCGGTTGAGCTCGCTGATCACGTACTCCAGAAGGTGATCGAGGTCCATGGTGCTGGCCAGGGCCATGCTCGCCCGGTAGAGCATTTCCAGCGACTCGTTGGTCTTTTTCAGCTGCTCGTACACCGTGGCGTTTTCAACGGCCAACGCGATCATCGGCGCCATCGACATGAGCAGTTGTTCGTCCTGCTCGCTGAAATCGCCGCCGATTTTGTTGGCCGTGAAAACCACGCCGATCGTGCGTTCGCCGGTGTTGAGCGGCACCTGGAGCACGCGCTTGACCTCGAAGCCGCTTTTTTCCGTCAAACCGGGGTAATACCGTGGATCCTTCGATGTATCGTTAACCCGGGCGGGCCTGTTATTCCGGAACACCCAGCCGGCGATGCTCCCGTCCAGCGGAAGACGCAGTTCGTCCCGTTTGGCGAGCATGTGGCGCGAATCTCTCACTTCCCGCCAATAGAGGTCGCCGCGGGCCTCGTCATAGAGGAGCACGCCGGCGCCCTCGGTGAGCAGCGCCTTGTTCACTTCGTCAATGACCACTCGGAGGAGATGGTTCAAGTCCCGAACGGAGGCCACCGCCTGGGAAACATTGTAGAGCACCGAGAGTTCAAAGAGTTCATGCTCTTCCTGATTCATGGCGCCGTCGAGAACGTCGCCCAGAACCCTTTCCAATTCTTGAACCCTTGACTCGAGTTGCTCGTAGGTCGGTTTTGTCATAGAAGGCTCTCCCGCCTCTTCGTATACACAGCCTATCTCTTCGCGGCGCGGCGCCCGCGATGAAATAATCGCAGGTTCGTCCATATGCGAACATGCGTGCGCCGGATACTCAAAATATCCTTCGAAGGCGGTTTGTCAATCCAAATTGACCGCGCCCGATTCTCGAAGGAACCGAGCCGGCGGAGCGCCCGTGCCGTCAGGATCATCTCATCCTAAACGCGAAACTCATCCACGTCGCCCTTACCCTCACGAATGACCACGACCTCATCGTCGATCAAGCTCACGATGGATGACGGCTCGGGAAGAAATACCCCGCCGTCAACGACCAGATCGACCTGCTTGCCGTACACGGTGTCGATTTCCTTCGGATCGTCGTAGAGCTGATCGTCGGGCATGCGGACCGATGAACTGAGGATGGGATTGCCCATTTCCGAGACGAGAGCCAGGCAGATGGGATTGTCGGGTATTCTGATGCCGACCTCGTGTCGTTTGGTGAGCACGATGTTCGGCACGAGTTTGGTCGCGCGCAGGACAAAGGTGTACGGCCCCGGAAGATAGCGGCGGAGTATCCGATACGCGTTGTCGGTGACCTGGGCGTACTCCGAGATTTGCTTCAAATCCGCAAACACGAACGTAAGCGGCCGCTTTTCGTCCATCTTTTTGATTCGGCGGACCCTACCGATCCCCTTCTTGCTGTTCATGTCGCATCCCAGTCCGTACACGGTGTCGGTGGGATAGACGATGACGCCGTTGTTCTTCAGGGTTTCGGCTACCCGATCGATGCGTCGCGGCTGTGGGTGGTCAGGATTAATCTGTAAAATCATGACGGTCAGCCCGTTCCTTCGATATGGGCGATTGCAGGCCCGAACGATTCTCCGCCGTGCCCGCTTCCATTGCCGCAGTATCCGGATAGACCGCGCGGCCGGATACGAGGAGGTCGGGACCGACGCGTGACACGGTCATCTCGTCAAGACGGGGAACCTCCGTCAAAGAGTCGACGCCCAATCCTCCGACGCCCGCCGGCGCGGCTTCGCCGCCGATTATTATGGGAGCATAAAAGAAAAAGCACCGATCGACAACCCCCGCGGCGAGAGCGCCCCAGGCCAGCCCGGCGCCCCCTTCGAGCAGGACGGACGTCACGTTCATCCCGTAGAGATCGTACAGAAGCCCTCGGAGATCCACCCGCTCGGGATCGTTCGTGGTCAGAACGCGCGCTCCCCGACCTTCGAGCTGTTTTCGTCGATCGGCCGGCGGTTCCTTTCGTGCGGCAATAATCACGCCGGCGGTGGGGGAGGAGTTGAGGACCTTGGCGTGAAGGGGCGTCCGGAGCCTTGAATCCACGATAACTCGCAGCGGGTCCTTTCCGCGCTTCCCCGGCAGGCGTGTGGTGAGCGACGGATCGTCCGCGAGCACGGTTCCGACTCCTGTCATCACCGCGGATACCCGGTCCCGAAGTTGGTGAACGCGTTTGCGGGAAGCTTCGGACGTGATCCAGCGAGATCGGCCGGTTCGTGTGGCGATCCGTCCGTCCAGGCTCATGGCGAGCTTCAGAAAGACGAAGGGACGTCGCCGCGTTATGTGAGTCAGGTATACCTCGTTCAGCGCGCGACAGCGGTCTTCCAACACGTGGCCGACCACTCGGATTCCCGCGTCCCGTTGCAATGTCTCCGCGCCTCCCCCCGCGACGTCGGGATTCGGATCCTCCATACCGTAGTAGACTTCTTTGACGCCGGCTTCGATGATTGCCTGCGTGCACGGGGGCGTACGACCGTGATGATTACACGGCTCGAGGGTGACGAAGAGCGTCGCTCCCCGAGCGTCGTTTCCCGCATCCCGGATGGCTTCCGCTTCAGCGTGGGGTTGTCCGGCCGCTCGGTGGTACCCTTGGCCGACGATCTTCCCGTCTTTCACGAGAACCGCGCCGACCATGGGATTGGGATCGGTGCGACCCATTCCCCCTCGAGCCAGCTTCAGCGCGCGCAGCATGAACGATCGGACATCAGGGGGAATGCTGGAATCGGGGCTCTTCATCAGGCGTCTCGTTCTCGCTCGAGCGCTGTTCCCGGGCCTCCTTCTTCTCGGAAAGCTCTCGTATTTCACGCATGAATTCTTCGACGTCTCGGAAGGATCGATAGACGGAAGCGAAGCGGACATAGGCGACATCATCCATGTCGCGGAGCGCGTCCATGACGCGTTCGCCGATGCGCGCGACGCCGATCTCTTTTTCGGGACGTTCAAGGAGCTCTTGTTCTATACCGTCGGCTACCTGCTCGATCTTGTCAATACTGATCGGCCGCTTTTCGCATGCCCGACGCATTCCCTCGACGATCTTGCGGCGGTCGAAGGCCTCCCGGCGGCCGTCTTTCTTGATCACGTACGGCATGCTTTCTTCGATTCGCTCGTACGTGGTAAATCTTTTCTTGCAGGTGAGGCACTCCCTACGCCGTCGAATGACCGCATAGTCCTTGCCCAGGCGGGAGTCGATAACTCGATCCTCTATGTCTCCGCAGGCAGGGCATTTCATGGCAGACCGCCTTGGGGATGATCAGAGATCAACGCATTTTGGCAGGCGGATATTTATAACGAATCCCGGTATCATGCAAGAGAAATATAGATTTAACTTTGGTACAACCGGATGAGTGCTCCGTTTCCTTGTGATCGGACTCCGTGAGAAATCGGTGAAGAACATGAATCCAACAACACGAAATGCCCTCGAGACCGTATGAACACCAAGCTCGAACGCTCATTGGGCTTCACTCTCGGCGATAAGCTCCTCATCGCGGCCGTTGCCGCGCTCGCAGGCGCCGCGTTCATCGTCCTCCCGGGGATGATCCTCACAGGCGGCTCCACCGTCGAGATCCTCACCGGGGACCGGGTTTACGCGGTCTACTCCCTCGATAGGGATCGCGTGGTCGAAGTCCCCGGGCCGCTTGGAACCACCAGGGTTCGAATCGCGGACGGCCGGGCGCGCGTCGAAGCGTCGCCGTGTCCTCACAAGCTTTGCGTCAAGATGGGGTCCATCGGCAAGGAGGGGGGCGTTGTAGCGTGCGTGCCCAATCGGGTCGTTCTCCGTATCGGAGACGGCGGCCCGGACGAATTGGACGCGGTGAGCCAATGAATGAAGGAGTTCAGCGTCTCAGCCGGCTCGCGCTCCTCCTTGCGCTGGCCGTCGTTCTCCATACCGTCGAGGCCTTCATTCCCATCACCGTCGTCTGGTTTCGGATCGGATTCGCGAACATCATCGGGATCGCCACGCTCTACATCTACGGATTCCGGGACGCGTGCGCTCTCACCGTAGGAAGGATCTTTCTCGGGTCGCTCGCGGTGGGGCTTTTCGCTTCGCCGGCGTTCGTTCTGTCCCTGACCGGCGGGGTTTTCGCGATCGTCGCGATGGGCGTGGTTCATCGCTACGGGAGCCGAGTATTCTCGGTGATCGGCGTGAGCGTAGTCGGCGCAATCTTCCACAATATCGGCCAGCTCGTCGCGGCCTACCTCGTGCTCATCCGACACGAGGGGGTCTTTTTGCTTCTCCCGGTGATGCTTCTCACCGCAATAGCGACCGGCGTGATCAACGGTCTCGCGGCCCGATACTTCATCCGCCGATTCGAGGCGATCGTGTCGGAATGACGGCCGCAGCCGCCGATCGTCCGCGCGCGGTCGACGGAGTACGACGTCGGCCAATTCCGCGCCCTGTTGCGCTCGCCGCTCTAGTAGCCCATCAGGCCGCAGCAGCGCGTGCAGACCGGCATGAGGCCCTCTTCGGATAGGCTCTTGCGGAATATCCGATACGATTCGGAATTCCACAACTCCGTGATCGTGTTCTCCTTCACGTTGCCCACCACGTAATCGTGATAATCCCGACAGGGTGACATGTCGCCGTTCGAGTTGATCTCGACCACACTGTAGATCGAAACGCAGCGGTCGAAGCCGAACCGGTTGGAATGATCCGTGTAGTACGAGTCGAGCTCGGCGGGCTCGGTCAATTGAGGCATGATGATCACCGCGGGGCCCGATCGATCGAGCGCCTTTTGGCTGAGCGTCTTCAACTGATCGGAGAGGACGTTCACGTCGGGCGGTCGCCAGCCGCCGATCCAGCCGTAGTGCTTTTCCGGTTTGAAGCCGAATCGACGCTCGAAGTCTTCGGTATGCCGGTCCGCGGAGTCGGG
>CAYLRL010000052.1:0-2477 GCA_964385875.1 uncultured Syntrophales bacterium | reverse complement strand
GTTTGAAGCCGAATCGACGCTCGAAGTCTTCGGTATGCCGGTCCGCGGAGTCGGGATCGATCCACCAGGCCAGATAGAAGACGCAGACGTCGACAAGATCGCGGAATCGATCGTAAATCTCGACCAGGCGATTGTAGTTGAGATTATGAATCGTGGTGAGCGACGCAATGAGCGGAAGCCGCTGTCCTCTCGATCGCCGTTCGTCCCTGATCCGGTCGATCGCATGAAGGATGGTTCGAAAGTTGTTGGTCGCGGGATTCGCTCCCGGGCGGGCAGCATTGTGTGTCTCTTCGTCCGGCCCGTCGATCGAGATCTGAACCACGAACATCGGCGCGGCGACGAGACGCTCAGCGTGCTGCGCCAACCCGGTGCCGTTCGTTGCGATGCTCGGCGGCATGTCGAGCCGCGCGGCCTCTTCGATCACGTCCACGGACCCCCGATAGAGCATGGGTTCGCCGCCCCAGAGATAGACCGACGGGGTGTGGCCGTTTTGCTTCAAGTCCCGCAGAAGCTCGATATAGCGCTCCGGCGGGACTTCGTTCTTCCTGAGGCCGCCGATGGAACAGGTCTTCAGAAAACCCTGATCGCCCCATTGCCCGCACGTGTGGCATCGAAGGTTGCACAGATCCGTGATGCGTATGCCCAACTGCCGTATGCGTTTGCCCGTCCCTTCACCCTGACGAGGCGACAAGTTCTTGAGGAACCGATCGACCTGTATCATGGCGATGTTCCGAGCGTACTTCCGCTTCTCAAAGATCTTCGGCGCAGTCTTGAGTATGGTGGATATTGGTACCCAGCTTTGACTCATTGGATGTTCCTTCTTCACTAGGCCTGCCGTAATCCTACTACCAACCCGACCAAGACGCAACGCATCACAGACTTGTCTGTTTCGATCCCGGATCGACGGCACACCGGCCAACATATAGAGCCGATCGCCACGATCCTGGTCTCCCTCGTGGGTGGACAGCCAGTCCGCCAGATGACAGAAGAAAATCGCCTGTACGGCTGCGCCTCACGCCAGTCCAATTTCCGTCCGGAAGGTGAAGGGCAACGTATCAGATAAGGATGATTGACGTTACATGATAACCCTGTTAACATGCCAGCTCGACGGACCACATCGGATTATTTGGTAGTTCACCTTCGCACGCCGATCATGAAGAGCCGGATGTTGCGAAACACCGGAGGATCCTCATGCAGTGGGCAGATATGTGGGAAATATTGCGGGACCGCCGTGCCGACTATGCGCTGTGGCTCTTTTCTCAACTTGGCGGAATAGTAGTCGGGGCTCTTGCATCGCTGACGATTTTCGCCTTCCACCTCAAGAGATCGGATTTCCCTCCTGAACCGCAAGTACTCCTGGTGACCGGTACCATCTCGGTAGCGGTCACGGGTGTGAACTACTTCACCGAACGGAGGAACCCGGAAGATCTTAATCCGTGGCTGTATCTCGCCTGGGCAGCGCTTGTCATGCTGGTATACGGCGTCATAGTCGTTGCCGGTGTCAAGACACCAGAGATCCCATATGCGTGGTGCTGGGTCATTGCCCTAATCCTAATGCTGGCATGCCTTCTCTGGTCCTCAATCATGTGGTTGCACCGCGAAGGACTCCGGAGCCCTGAGGACGCGCCCAAAGCCTTCGACATTGAAAGGGTTGACAGCAGGGAACAGAGAGCTCAGGAAGCCCTCCAGGAGACAGCGATGGAGTTGTCGAGCAAGATGTCGGTTAATCAACAAACTCCGTCAGCACCGGAGGAATCAGATGACTAAACAGATCGAAATACCAGTCATCGAAGTGCATCAGAACAAAGGTGATTTCCTGGTGGGAGTCATGAAAGCAAGGGATCTTTACTCCTTGGCTCAAGCTGACCGAATGCGTCTCGAAGCTCTCGAAGTGCCCAAGTATGCCGGTATACAGCGACCGCTGGATCATGCAAGGGTGGAACAGATTCGGGACTACTTGGAGACGCCGACGAGCAATTTTCCCAATGCCATAGTCGTGACCCTCGACTCTCATTACATCTTGGAGTGGCCCGATGGTGACGACCCGGCGTCGCGGACAAGCAGGATTATCGTTGAGAAAGCGGATAATGTTATGACCATCATTGATGGGCAGCACCGCGCTGCTGCCCTGGACGCCGCTGATGATGACTTCGAGGTTATAGTCTCTATTTTCCTGGACCTCGCTGAAATCGACTGTGCCGAAATATTCGCAAAAATTAACAGCACTCAGAAGAAGGTGAATGCATCTATCGCATTTCAGTTATTCGGGTACTCACGCCACCGCAGCCCTCAGCGTACTGCCCATGACGTCGCCTATCAAATGAACAAAACGCCAGGCTCCCCTTTTCATCGCCGAATCCTCATGATGGGCAAGAAGGACGCGTTTTGCACCGACGGTTACCTTAGTCAGTCCGCATTCTGTAAGGGCATCATGTCGTTGTACGCACGAAGTCCGGAGAAGGATCAGAATGCACTAG
>CAYLRL010000051.1:0-34325 GCA_964385875.1 uncultured Syntrophales bacterium | reverse complement strand
AGCCTCCCCCATCGAGATATCAAGCGCTTATCGCCGGCCCGGTGAACGGTTACCCATAGCGACCAGTTCTTCGATGAGATTGTGCGCGTCTTCACGGTTCTCAAGATGATCCGCGGCGATTCGATCGGGCCAAAACGCGATCTTGTGATTGTTCTTGCGCCAGGAATATGCGGGAGCGTCGGCAACATATGTCCCGCCCTTGAGGACTGCATTGAGATAGGGAAGGACCTCCCGGACATCCGTGGCCAAATGCGCAACGACTTCGTATTCGAACTCGAGAGCGCTGTGCGTCGAGACTTCAATGTTAAGATCATAGGACTCGATTATCACGTAAAATCCCCCGGTAAATCGTACTATTCTCGGCATGGGGCGGTCGGACCGTCGTCGCGTGTCCGATGCGGCGCGACGACCGAGGAGTGCCATTACTGTACCATAATTCGGCTGACGTGGGAAAGGCCGACCGAGCACTCTCGGCTTGGGCGTGAGTGACGAGGCGGGCTGCGGAAGATATCCTCTTCTCCCCTCGAAAAGCACGCCGACACGTGGTTACGGTAGAGCCTACCTCGCGGCTGTTCACGGCGCAGTGAGCGTTCCGCGATCAGCCCAACCGCAGCCATTTCCGCCTTGACCCACCGCCGACGAAGCGGCTAGACTGGGATATCAGGTATTCTCTCTCCACTCCCCACGTCTTTTCTCTGCCTGCTCTCGGGAGGGCCGTTTGAGCCGTGAACCTGAAACCAGCGATCGTCTCGTCGCCGAGATCCGGCGGCTCAGAGCCGAACTCGAGGCGCGTGAATCCGGGGCGGCGATCCGCGCATCCGGCGGGGTCGACCGACTCGATCGGCTCCTCGCGGCCGAGGTCCCGATCTGCCTCGCGTACGTGGACTCGGACGAACGCTACTGCTTTGTCAACGCTGAGTACGAGAAGTGGTTAGGACGAAGCAGAGACGCGCTCGTCGGAAAAACCGTCAAGGACGTAATCGGGGACGAGGCCTATGAGGTAGTCCGGGACTATGTGAAGTCCGCGCTCGAAGGCAAGAGAGTCTCTTATGAGGCCTATGTGCCGTATGCGTCGGGAAGCCCTCGGCATATTCACGGCGAGCTTGTTCCCGACATCGACGGTACCGGGGTGGTCTCCGGCTACTTCTTGGTCATTCAGGATATCACCCTTCGGAAGAATGCGGAGTCGGAGCTGCGGGACCTCAACCGGGAGCTGGAGGAACGGGTCGCCGAGCGGACCGCTCGCTTGCAGGAAGAAGTGGACGCTCGAGCCGCCGCGGAAAAGCGCGTCCAGGAGAGCAAGACGACCATCGAGGCCCTTCTGAACGCCACCACGGACGCGGCGTTCCTCTTGGACCGTGACGGCAGATACCTCGCGCTGAACGACGCGTGCGCTCAACGCCACGCTATGCCTCGAGAAGATCTGCTCGGCCTGTGCGCGTTCGATCTTCTTCCCGAGGATGCCGCGCGCCGGCGCCGAGGATGGGTGGCCGAGGTGATCGCGACGGGGAAACCGATTCGCTTTCAAGACACCCGCGCAGGGCTGAAGCTCGACAACAGCATGTTTCCCGTGTTCGGATCGGACGGTTCGGTCGAGACGGTTGCGATCTTTTCCCGCGACGTCACGGAACAGGTTCGTTCCCAAGAGGCCCTCGAGGAGAGCCAAACGCTTCTTCGTCATGCGCTCGAAGGCGCAAACATGGGGCTGTGGGACTGGAATCTTCAGACGGGCATCGGTACAATCAGCGCGCGGGGGGCTCACGTTGTCGGCCTCGGCGAACTGGACGTGAACTTGACCCTCGAGACGTGGCGAGAACTGGTTCATCCCGAGGATTGGCCGACGGTGCTCGATTCGTTCGAGCGACATTGCAGCGGGATAACGGAGAGCTACGAGGTCGAGTACCGTCTTCGGATCGCGGACGATGAGTGGCTGTGGGTTCACGTTCTCGGCCGGGTGACCGAACACGACGAAACGGGGCGGCCGAGCCGGATAGCGGGAACGGTTCTCGACATCTCGGAATTGCGGAGGACCGAGGACGCTTTGCGTCGATCAAACGCCCTGCTCGAAGCTTCATACACGGCGCATAACGAATTTGTGGGGCGCCGGGACCCTCCCCACGTGTTCGATCACCTGCTCGATTTGCTCCTCGATCTGACCCAAAGTGAATTCGGCTTCATCGATGAAGTGTTTTATGCCGACGACGGCCGGCCGTTCCGACGCACCCACGCGATCACCAACATTTCCTGGGACGAAGAGACGCGGCGATTCTACGACGCGCACGCGGCTCAGGGCTTCGTCTTTTCGGACAATTCAACACTCTCGGGCGCGATCTTGACGACCGGCGAACCCGTTGTATCGAACGATCCCGCCGACGATCCGCGCAGCAAGGGACTTCCCGAGGGCCATCCGCGGATCGTCAGTTTTCTGGGGCTTCCGCTTGTCGCCAAGGGAAGAATTATCGGAACCGCCGGGATCGCCAACAGACCGGGAGGGTATGACGAGCAGTGGGCTGAGTATCTCAAACCCTACCTCACCACCTGCGCGAATATCATCGTCTCACACCGCGCGGAAGAGCGGCGACTCGACGCCGAGCGAGCGCTGCGGGAATCGAAAGCGCTCCTCGAGAGCATTCTCGAGAACCTTCCCGTGGCGGTCTTCCTGAAAGACGCGCGGGAACTGCGCTTCCAGTACGTCAACAAGGCGTTATCGGACCTTGCCGGGCTCCCCGCCGAGAACCTCCTGGGAAAAAGCGATTTTGACTTCGTTACTCACGACCAGGCCGAAGCGTTCATTTCGGATGACAGGGAGGTGCTCCGAAAAGGACTCCGAAAAGACATACAGGAGGAAGCGGTTCAGGTTCGCGGCGGGGCGCCGAAGATTTTTCGGACGAGCAAAGTCCCGGTTATGGATGAAGACGGCAGTCCCAGCTTCCTTCTCGGCATTACGCAAGATGTCACCGCTGAGACGGAGAATCGGGAACAAATACGGAAGGCTCTGGTCGAAAAGGAAATCCTTCTGAGAGAGTTGCATCATCGGGTCAAGAACAATCTTGCGGTAATCAGCAGCATGCTCTCTCTTCAGGCGCGCTATATCAAAGATCCCGAGACCCTGGCGCTACTCAGGGATCTTCAGTCTCGGATACGTTCAATGGCCGCGGCGCACGAAATTCTCTACCGATCGGAGGATCTCGCTTTCCTGAGTATCCGAACGTATCTCCTGAGACTGGTTAACTATCTCCAGTTCGCGGGTTCCAAAACGGGCTCTTCCGTTGCGGTCAACACCGAAATCGACGAGCGCTTCGTGGGCGTCGACACTGCGGTTCGGATCGGTTTCATCGTAACCGAGCTGGTATCCAACGCGCTGAAACACGCCTTTCCGGCCGGCGGCTCGGGACGGGTCGACGTTATTCTCCGCATCGCCGCGGACGGTTCGGCCGTGCTGATCGTCGAGGACGACGGCGTGGGGCTGCCTCCCGACTTCGATATAGAGAAGCCCAAATCCGTCGGCCTGGAATTGATTCAAGCGTTCATCGAACAATTGAACGCCCGGTTGTTCATTGGTCGTCAAGACGGCGCGCTGTTCGAGATTCGATTCATGATGCCCGAGGAGAATCGCACAAGGAAGAGTCGCACATGAATGGACGCATTTTGGTTGTGGAAGATGAAGTGATGCTCGCGCGGGAGATATGCGACATCCTTTCCGAGGCGGGGTATGAGGTCCTTGAATATGTTCGCCGCGGCGACGACGCGGTGCGCGTTGCGCAGGAGAGCAGCCCCGATCTCGTGATCATGGACATCGAATTGGAAGGCGACATCGATGGTATAGAAGCCGCGCATATGATAGCCGAAGATTGGGATGCGGCAATTATCTATCTGACCGCGCACGCCGAGAGCGACCTGTTCAAGAGGGCTCAGAAGACCCACCCGTACGGCTACCTCGGAAAGCCCATCGCGCCCAACGAACTGCTCCGGGCGGTTGAAATGTCTCTTTCCAAACATGCCGTCGAGCGGGAGCTCCGTGAGAGCGAACGACGCTATCAGACCCTTGTGGAAGGCATGGCCGAAGGGGTGATACTTCAGGACGCGGATTTCATCGTTCGTAGCTACAACCCTGCAGCGGAACGAATACTCGGAATACCCGCGGATGAGGTCATCGGAAAAAGCGCTTTCGGGATTCCCTGCAAATGTATTCGAGAAGACGGCTCACCCTTTTCCCCTGAAGAGCATCCCTCGACCCTCACGCTCCGGACGGGCGAACCCTTCTCCAATGTGCTTATGGGAATTCCCGCCGACACGGGAGAACCTCGCTGGATATCGATCAACACCCGCCCGCTGGTCCGAGAATCCGATACCCTTCCCTACGCGACCATCGTTTCCTTCTCGGACGTGACGGAACGTCGGACGGCTGTAGAGGCGTTAAAAGCGTCGGAAGAACGCTCGAGGCGTCTTTACGAAACCGCGCGCCGACAGGAAGAGATCTACGCCTCCCTGCTCCATTCCACACCCGACGCGGTGGTCGTCTATGACATGGAAGGACGGGTTGAATATTTGAATTCGGCCCACGAGCGCATGTTCGGATGGCCTCTTGAAGAGGTGAAAGGCCGACCTCTGCCGAAACTTCCCGATTGGGACAGCGAAGCGACGTTCGCCATAATCAACGACATTCTTCATAAGGGGAAGGTATACCGTAACTATGAGACACAGCGATTAACCGCGTCCGGCCGGCTTCTCGACGTGAGCGTCAGCGCGGCCCGATACCTCGACGCCCAAGGCCGGCCCGCAGGCATGCTCGTGGTGGAACGGGACATTTCCGAACGAAAAGCCGCCGAACAAAAGCTCAGAGACAGTGAGGAGCGCTTCCGGACACTCTCGGACGCTACCTTCGAGGCCATATTCCTGTCGGACAAAGGCGTATGTATCGGTCAGAACCTCTCAGCCGAGCGGAAGTTCGGATACACCGAAGAGGAAGCGCTGGGTCGAAACGGGACGGAGTGGATTGCGCCGGACTACAGGGATTTGGTTCTCAAGAATATGATGTCGGAAATCTCGGAATCGTACGAGGCGGTCGCCCTCCGGAAGGACGGATCGACCTTTCCATGTGAGCTCCAAGGACGCATGCTCGAGTATCGGGGCAGGCGGATTCGGGTAACCGCGCTCCGGGATATAACCAAACAGAAGGCGTGGGAAGCCTCGCTGAAGGAGAGCGAAGCCAAGTACCGCAATCTCTTTGAACTCTCCCCGGACGGCATCATCGTCTACTCCGACCGTAAAGCGGCAATGGTGAATCCGAGCGCGGCCGCGATCCTCAACGCACGCGATCCTTCGGAAATCGTCGGCAGGAGCGTGCACGAAATCTCGCATCCTTGGTATCACAGGCTCGTCGAGGAGCGAATAAAACGAATTATCGATGAGGGCCGCGCCGCGCCCCTAACGGAGCAGGTCTACATTGCGGCCGACGGTCAAGAGGTCTCCGTGGAGGCCGCCGCCGCCCCGTTCACCTATGACGGCCGATCCGCCATCCTTTCAGTTTTCCGTGATATCTCGGACAGGAAGCGGGCCGAGCAGGCGCTGCGCACGAGCGAGGAGATGCTCCGCACGGTCTTGCAGGGCTCGCCGGCCGGAATCACGCTGACGCGGAATCGGAGGCTTATGTGGGCGAACGACTCCTTTGAAAAGCTCTTCGGATTCGACTCGGACGAGGACTACGTGGGGAAATCCTCACAGGGTCTGTATCTGACCGACGAAGAGTATGACAAAGTGGAAGCTCTTTACGAGGCGCTTAAAGACGGAGACGCGCACCAACTGGACGTGCTGTGGCGCAGGAAGGACGGGACGCCTTTCGAGGGCCGGATGATGATGAAAGCCATCGATCCCGCGGATCCGAGGGCCGGCGCAATCGCTTCCCTGGTCGACATCGCGGAACTGAAGCGGGCCGAGGAACTCGCGGTAAGCGCGGAGAGGCTCAAGGCGACCGCGGAACTGTCCAGCGGGGTGGCGCATAATTTCAATAATCTGCTCCAGATAGTGCTCGGGGGCTCCCAACTGGCCCTGACAGCGCTGGAACTGGGGAATGTGACCCAGGCCAAGGAGAGTCTCGAACAGATCGTAGAGAGCGCCAAATTCGGCGCTCAAACCGTCAAGCGGCTGCAAGATTTTGCTCGCTTCCCCATGGACCGCGGACCCGGAAAGGTCTTCGATGTTTCCAACACCGTCCGCGAAGCCATCGAAATGAGCAAGCCCTGGTGGAAGACCAACCCCGAGAAAGAAGGGACAACGATAACCCTGAATCGATACCTCAGAAGAGGATGCCTGGTGAAAGGGCGCGAGAGCGAGATCTTCGAGGTGGTCGTCAATCTGCTCAAGAACGCCGCGGAAGCCCTCCCCGAAGGCGGCGCGATCAAGGTTCGAACGTTTACCGAACGCGGATTCGTGTCCATCATGGTCGAAGATGACGGCGT
Organism: uncultured Syntrophales bacterium; assembly: GCA_964385875.1. Classification (GTDB taxonomy): domain Bacteria; phylum Desulfobacterota; class Desulfomonilia; order Desulfomonilales; family Desulfomonilaceae; genus CAYLRL01. Next base: position 27,867 of record CAYLRL010000051.1, on the reverse strand, counting down.
GGGCATCGCCGATACGGATGTGGGCAAGCTCTTCGAACCGTTTTGGACAACCAAAGGTCCCCAAGGGACCGGTATGGGTTTGGCCGGGAGCTACGGGATTGTCCGTCGGCACGGCGGGGAAATCGCCGTCCAAAGCCGTCCCGGCCGGGGAAGCGTATTCACCGTCAGGCTACCGTGGGCGACCGAATCGCACACCGATCGAGAGAACGCGGACCGATCGAAATTCGATTTCGCGCTCGATATCCTCGTTGTCGACGACATGTCCGCTCTTACCCAACAATTGGAAGCGGGACTCACTGCGCTCGGCCAGAACGCGGTCTCCGCGTTGTCGGGTCGACAGGCCCTCGAGATCTTCAACGAGGCTCGCGTCGACGCGATTGTCTGCGATCTCGCCATGCCCGAAATGAACGGCCGTCAGGTCGCCGCGGCGATCCGCGACCTCTGCCGAGAGCGAGGAACACCCAAACCGCCCTTCATTCTGCTGACCGGATGGGGCGCACAAGCCGGCGAAGAGCCGAATACGCAAGAGAGCGGTATCGATATGGTCCTGCAAAAACCCGTCGACATTCGAGTTCTCCTCGAATCGATAGCTTCCCTTGTCGGGCGCGAGGGCGCAAGCAACCCGGGTAAAGACAATAGGTCGACTGATTAGCCGTAAGACCTGCTACTCCGATGGATATTCACGAAATGACGGCCCCGGAAGGCCGTTCAATACTTTTCCTTCACATAGGCGAACGACTCTTCAAGAGCGTTTAACGTCATATTAAGATCGTCCTCGGTGTGTCGATAGCTGATGTACGCATGGTGATACGGGGAGAAGAAGAAACCCTTTCTGATCAACTGCGTATAGAAATCGGTGCGTTTCCCTTTGTATGTCTTCCCTGCGTCTTTTTCGAAGGTGATATAGAACATCGGCCCCACACCGGTGAGTTCCGCGCCCACATCGTACTTTTCGACGAGCGCTCGTATATTCGCGACGAAGCGGTCACCCTTTTTCCAAATGTTTTCGAGAACCTTGTCCCGCTCGAGAATCTCGATGGTCTTGAGCGCTGCGACAAAACCTTCGCTGTTCGGGAAAAACGTCGAGGATATGAAGAGCTTGTCCGCGGCCGCCATCATAATGTCTCTCTTCCCCGTCACCACGGAAATGGGGTACCCGTTTGCGATCGCCTTTCCGAGCACGGTCAGATCGGGAGTTACCCCATAGAGCTCCTGAGCGCCGCCAAGCCGTAATCTGAACGCGGTTCGAATCTCGTCGTAGACCAGGATCGCGCCGTGCTTGTCGGCAAGCTCGCGAACGCCCTCGAGAAAGCCGGGTTCGGGCTCCTGCATCTTTTCGTGGTTCGGATGCCCGAAGGGCGTCATGATGATCGCAGCGGTTTCATCGCCGTGCGCGGCCATGAGCTCTTCCAGTTGATCCAATCTATTATACTGAAACTCGAAGACGTCCTCATAGAATTTCGGGGGAATACCCCCTTTCATTTCGACGCACCAGTCATGCCACCCGTGATAGCCGCAGCGCATCACTTTGATTTTGTTCGTGTACGCCCGTGCGATACGGATGCTTGCCGTGGTGGCGTCCGAGCCGGTCTTGAGGAAAATGCTCATCTCCGATGAAGGCACGAGTTCGGTCAGCTTTTTGGCCAGTATATTTTGGAACTTCTGCGTCAGGGTGAAGCAGAAACCTTTATCACGTATCTGTGTCGCGACCGCTTCATCAAGCTCTTCCTCACGGTAACCGAGAATGACGGGGCCGTACCCGCACAGGAAATCCACGAACTCATTGCCGTCAACGTCGATCAAGCGACAGCCTTTCCCCGTTTCCAAAAAAATGGGGTATTCGCCTTTGATGAAGTCGGCCGGCTTTCTCGCGCCCAGAACGCCGCCCGGAACCAGTTCGAGAGCCTCCTCGAAGAGTTCGAGGCTTTTTGTTATGTCGAGTTTCTCCGCCTCTTTCATAGAATGTCTCCTGAACTCGCTTAAATTTCAAACATTGATGAAATTGTTTCCGTCTGATGAATCTTTGCCCCCCGCCGGAGAAACGCCCCGAGGAAGGTGTCCGGGTCGATGCACCCCTCGGGCGCGGTTACCCCCTTTTCAGTCACGCCGCCGTCGTTCATCATGAGCGACGCTATGGAAGCGGGAATGCCCGTCCCCGGCGCCATTCTCCCGACCATGTCCGCGGTGTAGGTCACCTTTTTGCCGTCCCGCTCGCCTTTGACGATGACTTTCAGCCCCGAGGCCTGCGGACCGTTGTCTCTGCCTTCGGGTATGCTCTCCCACAGTTTGAGCGCGAGATCGTACGGAGTGACCTGAATCCCTTTGACGTCGACCGGCTCCGCGCTGAGGAGGCCGGTTTCCTTTTGTTCCTTGATGAGTTCGTCCACCCAGAGGGGTATGAGCGCGCCCTTGATTATCACATTCCTCACGCCTTTGATGTACTTCGGAATCGTCAGCGGCTGCGGATGACCCACATACCGTACGTGGCACACACCCAACGGTTCGAGGAATTGCTCCGCAACAACGTCCGTCCCCCCTTCCACGTGGACCAGTTCACCATCGATGTATTGGGGGATTTTGCCGAGCGTCATATGGAGACTGTGATCCCAGGCCGCGCCGGCGAGCTCCGCAATGCTCACTACCCAGTAAAGGTAGATCTCATTGACCGTGTCCAGCCGATCGGCATACCATTTCACGAGCACGTTGTTTGTTCCCGGGTCCGAACCCATCCCCGTGAGCACGGTAATCCCAGCGTCCCGGGCGAGTTTGTCGATTTCCGAATTGAACAGGATCTCGGTCCCCTCGTAGTCGTCGCAGATGTCGATGTAGTTCACCCGCGCATCGACCGCAGCCTTGGCTGTGGGGACGGCCGTCTTGTAAAAGGGGCCGGCGCAGTTGATGATCACGTCCGAACCCTTGAACGCCTCCACCAGGCCTGAGTGATCGTTCACATCCGTCTTGACCAACGTCGTTTTCTCGCTGTCTCGAAGCTTCGGCGACAGTCTCTCCGGATCGGGATACAAATCCCCGAGGATGACGGCCTCGACCGGCTCCTGCTTGATCAAGTCCCGAGCCACTCCCTGCCCCATTCCGCCTGCGCCGCCCAATACGAATACGCGCATACTCTACTCCTCCTTCGTGTCCACATATGTCGTGCAGGAAGAAACCGCCGCGCTCGGCGCTTCTACGCCCGCCGACGGAGCGCGCGTCCTCGCCGAGTTCATGCGCCGGTTCCTCCGAGTGATGTGTCTAACCGTAAGGCTCGGCCATTCCGTCCTATTTTTCCTCAGCCTCGCCGGCCGCAGTCGCTTCCACGGCTTCGACGATCTTCTTATACCCGGTGCATCGGCACAGATTGGACGAGATGGACCGGATCACATCTTCCCTGGCGGGCTTTGGATTTCCGTCCAGCAGGGCCTTTGCCGTGAGAACCATGCCCGGCGTGCAGAAGCCGCATTGGATGGCCCCTCTTTCCATGAACCCCACCTGGATCGGCGCAGGTTCAGCGCCGTTGGCTACGCCCTCGATCGTGGTCACCTTCGCGCCGTCGAGTTCCGCGGTGAGCACAAGGCATGACCGCGTGGGCGCTCCGTCGAGGAGCACCGTACAGCTTCCGCACGCGCCCAGGCCGCACCCCTCTTTCGCGCCGGTCAACTCCAATCGATCTCTCAGGGTCTCAAGGAGTGTTTCGGAGGGCTTGACGTGGACCTCCACGGACTCGCCGTTCACCCGCAATTTCACTGTGAGTCGCTCCATTACTTCGCTCCTTCCATGACCCTGTTGACAAGCCTCGCCGTCAGCACGGGAATCATCCGTTTTCGGTAGTCGGGGTCCACGACCGTATTGCCGACGGGCTTCGCGTGCTTGACGAGCGTCTCGATTGCCGCGTCACGCGCGTCCGGTCCCGGCGCCGGCATATCCGCGACCAGCGGTTTTGCTCCGACCGCGCCGACCGCGATCTTTGCCGTACCGTCCACGATCGAGCACGCGACGCCCAGGAGGGGATAGTCCACCGCGCCGCGAACGCGCAGCTTCTCGTAGCCGCCCACACTCTTCTTTTTGGGAATAAGAACCGCGGTCAGGATTTCGCCGGGTGTGAGGGAAAAGGGCTTTCCCGACTTACCGCTATACAGATCTTCCACACCGACGGTTCGCTCGCCGTCGGGTCCGACAAGCTCGACCCGAGCCGACACCGTGCAGAGCGCGGGAGCGTTGTCGCTGCAATAGTTCGCGAAACAGGTCTTTGCGCCCGGGATCACATTGCAACTTTCGCCTCCCATCTTGACGCAGAAACCCTTGGCTTTTCGCCAGAATTCCGATTGGTTATAGAAGAGGCACCGTGTATTCTGCAGCAGGTTGCCGCCGATCGTGCCCCGCATCTGGAGGGATTCGCATGAGGTGGCCTCGAGCGACGCCTCCAAAGCCGGAACGTACTCCCCGACCAGGCTGTTCCCTTTGAGATCGAAGAGCCGCGCCAGGGCGCCGATCCTGATCTCGTCGCCTTGATCCTCTATGGAGGAGAGCGCTGAGATCGGTTTGAGGTCGATGACTGCCTTGGGCTTTTCAAGCCCCAGCTTCAAACGGGGAACGAGGTCGGTCCCGCCGCTGAGATACACGGCTTGGCCTTGGAAGTTCCGGTAGAGTCGGACGGCTTCCTCAATACTCTGCGGGCTTTTGAACTCGAATTGTGCGGCTATCATCATTTACCCCCGTCTTTCGCGGCGTCGAGAGCTTTGAGGACTCGATCCGGAGTGAGCGGAAACTCGTTCAAGGAAACTCCCAGGGCGTTGTGAGCCGCGCACACAATCGCGCTGTAAGCGTTCATTCGTGTGGTCAAGCCGCCCTCTTTGGCGCCGAACGGTCCCTCGGGATCGTTGGAGCGGACGATCAGCGTTTCGATCTCGGGCATGTCGCACGCGAGGGGGATCTTGTACTCGAGGAGATCGGGATTGAGCAACAAACCGCCGGTCCAGCGGGTCTCTTCGGTCAGGACCGCTATGCCGGCCTGATGGACGGAGCCCTCGATCTGGCCTTCCACCGCCATCGTGTTGATCGGATTTCCGCAGTCATGCGCGGCGACGAAATGAGGAACACGGATTTGTCCCGTCTCTTTGTCGACGGTTACTTCCGCCACCGAACAACCGAAGGAGAAGGTCCCGGCCATTTGGCCGTACGGCTTCTTCACCCACTCCCGCTGGAAGTCGATCTTCGGTATGTACGCGCCCGTTCCCGTTATGGGCTTGCCCTGGAAGAAGGCTTCCCGAACGATCCAGCGCATGGGCATGCTCTTCGACGGGTCCGTCTTCGAGACGATCATGCGATCTCGAAGGTCAAGGTCGTCAGCTGGATGATCGAGCTTTTTCGAGGCGAAACTCAGGATCTGCGCCTTCGCGTCTTCGCACGCTCGTTTGACCGCATTGCCGCCTACAAAGGTTGCGGCTTGGGAATAGGCGCCGGGGTCGAGGTTTGTCGTCTCGGTGTCCGCGTTGACCAGACTGATGTCCTCGACGGGAATACCGAGCACCTCGGAGGCGATCTGAATCGCCATCGACTCGTTGCCCATCCCCGTGTCGCAAATGCCGGAGATAATGGTGGCCTGGCCGTCGTCGTTGATTTTCACGTAGCATGCGGAGCCCGATCGGAAGCCCATGGGAAAGCCGCACATGATGGCCACGCATCCCATGCCGATACCGTCTCCATCCTTTCGACCGGCCGATTTCTGCTTCCATTCCGATTTTTCGGCCGCCTGCCGGATGGGCTCTTCCAGCCCGCCGCTGATGATCACGGATTTCGTAGCCGTCTCTTCGCCCACCTTGAGGCCGTTCTTGATCCGGATTTCCATCGGGTCCATGCCGAGCTCGTGAGCGATCATATCGAGCTGCATCTCGTTGCCGCCGAGGAAGGCCCGACCGTGGCACCCGTACATGCCGCGGATTCCCTTGTTGGTGATCACGCGATAGCCGTCGTATCGCACGTTCGGGAATCGGTACGCCTCTTCGTACACGTAGTACGGGATAGACGTGGCGATCGGGCCCGTGCTGCTGTACGCGCCGCCGTCGTAAACCACCCGGAACTCCTTCGCCGTGATCGTTCCGTCCTTCTTGACGCCGGTCTTGATTTGAGCAGTGATGTCGTGGACCTGACGCGTGCTCGTCGCATTTTCCTCTCGTGACAGAACCAGCTTCACCGGACGCCCGGCCTTGATCGCCAGCAGCGACGTGACCAGATCCCCCGGGGAGACTTCGGACCGAGAGCCGAAGTGGCCGCCCACGTTGATCCGACGCACCCGAACCCGATTGAGCGGCATATTCAAAAGATTCGAGAGCGCCTTTGCGCGAACGTGCGGACCCGCGTTGGGCATCCAGAGGTCAAGATACCCGTTTGCGTAGGAGGCGGTCACCGCGTAGGTTTCCAGGGTGGAATAAGCCTCGCCGGCAGCATGAAAGGTGTCTTCCCGCACCAGATCGGCTTGGTCGAACGCCGCGTCCACTTCGCCCACTTCGATATGCACGTGTATGTTGATGTTCTTGTCGTATTGCTCGTGGATCTGCGGCGCGCCCTCCTGCATGGCCTCTTCGGGGTCGAAGACCGCAGGCAAGGGCTCGTATTCGACCTCGATAAGCTCGAGGGCCTCGAGCGCGGTCTCTTCATCCACCGCCGCGACGCCGGCCACGTCTTCCCCGATGTATCTGACCTTATCCATCGCGATCATCGGGTGATCCTGCGTATATTTGAAGACGCCCCACTTCACGCCGTACGCGTCTTCCGCAGTGACGACGGACTTCACGCCGGGGAGCGCACGCGCTTTGCTCGTGTCGATGTTCAGGATCTTCGCGTGCGGATGGGGGCTCCGGAGAACCTTCGCGCAGAGCATCCTCGGAAGCTTGACGTCGGCCGTGAACAGCGCCCGGCCGGTAACCTTGGCGAGGCTGTCGGTCCGCGTCATCCGCGTGCCTACAATTGTGTAATCCCTTTCCATGAGCGATCCTTTCGCGCCGAATTGGACGATCTAAACCGGACCGACCGGTCCGGGTCGCAGATTCATTGCCGACAGCATCCATGCGCCTTCCTCACAATGAATCACGTTCAGGCATCCGTAATCCTGAACGATTCGAAGAAGGTTTCCCGCAGGCATGCCGAGCACGTGACAGAGAATCATGCGATTGACGCCGCTATGGGCCACGATGAGCACGTCGCCGTCCGCATTCGTGACCAGTTCCTCAAATTTCGTGGCTGCTCGAGATTGGAGATCCAGGAAGCTCTCTCCGCCCGGCGTACGATAGGCGGCCAAGTTCGCGCCGCGTTCCCGCCATTGGTCCGGGAAGCGTTTCTTGATTTCTCCGACGGGGACGCCGTCCCATTCTCCCAGGCGTATTTCCCGGAGCTCGGGGACCCGTTCGACCGGGGCGCCCGGCCCTGCAATGATTTCAGCCGTGTGAACACAGCGGGACAAATCACTGCAGTAGCGGGCCGAGAACTCCTTCCCCTCGAACATATCACGCCACCACGTCGCCTGTCGAATCCCTTCTTGGGTCAACGGCAAATCCGCCTGTCCGACAAACCGCCTCGTGCCGCCGGTCTCGATTTCACCATGGCGAAACAAGTACACTCGAGATCCGCTCATCTTCCCTTCCGTTGGGGCCGTCCCGCATGATCGATTCCGGCGATCGCCCCAGGACCGCCCCCAGCCGACGCCGCACCCTCACCGCGTTCTCGAACCGACCGAGGAGCGCCTCGTATGCGGCCGCGGAGTCGCCGCATTTCCGCTTCGCCTCCGCGAAACGCTCTTCCAGGGGGACCATCCGGTCTCTCCGCACGAGCTTGTCCGAGAAGTAGACCACTTCCGCTTCGGTGATCCGCGCGTTCGGGTCAACCGCGAAATCGGTATGGACCGCGACTACATCACCGACCGCGGCGAATCCCATCTCTCGCAGGATCTCCGCTCCGACAGCCGCATGATCCGGCCGGCCCTTCGCGATATCGTGCAAAAAGGCGGCAGCGAGGACGAGATCCGCGTCCAGGGCAATCCCGCAGCGCTCCAGGGCGTCGGTCAAACGGAGCGCAAGCCGGGCCACCTTCCGTCCGTGAAGAAACGGATCGTCGGAAAGATTGAAGACCGCTCGGATAAGAATCTCCAATTCGCCGGCCGTCGGCACGGTGTAACGCTCGTATCGGTCCAGAAGCGACGCGTAGTCCTCTGGAGTGTCGATGTCGAAGTGGATGTGCTCGTCAGGCGTCTCGACCGAGTCGGCCTCGTCCGTCCACTCCGAGAGAACCGCCTTCAAGCCCCCGTCCCCGGAATATGCCAGTATACGATCGATGTGCTCCGCGGCGATCAGCGGCGGATGACCGCGACGTCCCTGAAATACGGGGTACACGACGGAGCCGCCCTGCTTTGCGAACCTCCGTAGAAGCCGATGCACCGTAACCGACCGCACGAGCGGGATATCCACCGGGAGCATAAAGAACGCGTCCGTGTCGTGGGACAAAGCGGCCGCGCCGGCCTGAACCGACGAATACATCCCGCGCTCGAACTCCTCATTCCGAACCGGCCGTCCTCCCCAGCGCTCGATCAGGGGCTCTATTTCATCGGCCCGGAGGCCGGTCGTCACGATCACGTCCTCAACGCCGGCTCTCTTGAAGAGCTCGATACTCCGCCGCAGAATAGGAACTCCTCCCACCGGCAGCAAGGGCTTGAACTCACCCATTCTGCTCGAGTAACCCGCAGCAAGTATCAGAGCGGAGATTTTGGTTTCAGGCACGGACCGATCCCACGAAACTCATTGTAATCCGGCATCCTAACTCGCGGCGCCCGCCGGCTTCAAGCGAAATTCCGTCCTCGGCGTAAGCACTCGGTTATTTGGGGCCGGAATCTTCTAACTTTTTGAAATCACGCGCTGTGCAGGCTGCCGTGCCGCGCGTAACTGAGGGATTACTCCTCGGCAAAATGCCGTGCCCTCTCTTCGATGTTTGGCAGTCCCACCCCTCGGACCCGCGCGGATGTCTCATCGCTTGACCGCAGGGACCGGGTGAGATACATTAAGATGAGACGCTCGTTAAAAACGCAATTATGCAATTCAGTCGCTCGGCGGCTGTGGGAAATTGGGTTGGGGCCTTTCCGAGCGTAAAGCCTCAATTGGCGCCGTCCGAATGGTCGCGGACGCGAGCATAGTCTCATACCGAGCCGACAAAGGGCAACAATCCCATGAAAGACGAAGAAGCCTGGTTTTACAGTGACGCGGTCAAGCTCCATGGACGATTCTATTATCCCGGCCCGGAAGATCCGGAAGAACGCGATACGGTGATTGTTATATGCTCCGGTTTCCTGGGAATGAACAATATCCATCCTGCCCGGTTCGCTCGCGCCTTGACCGATCAAGGCTACATCTGCTTCGGGTTCGACTATCGGGGCTTTGCGAAGAGCCATGGCGATCGACGACGCGTGTTACTCCAGGAACAGGTCAGGGACATCGAGAACGCGTGTATTTACGTGTCATTGCAGCCTCAAACCGCCGGTAAGAAGCTTGTGCTCATCGGGTGGGGCATGGGCGCGGGACTGGTGATCGAGGCGGCGGACGAGTCTCCAAATCTCGCCGGCCTAGTCTGCATTAACGGATTCTATAATGGATACCGCTTCCTACGGGTATGGAGAACCCCGGAGGAATGGCGGAAATTTATGGACTGGCTGGGGAGAGAGAGGGCCGAAGAGGTGCTGACCGGCGAAACCAAGAAGGTGGACGCGTTTCTCATCTATCCTCTCGATGGAGTCACACGAAAATATGTTGATGAGGTATTGTCCGAAGTGGAAGGATTTGCGGAGGATGTCGAGCTTCGCTTCGCCTATTCCTTGCTCCACTTCAATCCGGAGGGACGGCTGCAGGACATCCCCGCGGTTCCCTTGTTGATCGCGCACGCCGAGCATAACAAGTTGCACCCCCTCTCGGAGGCCGAATCGCTGTATCGGAAGTATCCCGGCGACAAAGAGCTTTACATTATTCCACATGCCGGCCACACGGAATGGATGTGCGATGATTGCGATCCGTTTCTCAATCTCATTGAAAGGCTGCTCGGATGGATGAAATCAAAAGCGCTGACCTGAAAGGCGTGTACGATCTGCATGTTCACGCTTCGCCCGGCATCTTCGAACGATGGGGCGCCGCGGAGGAGACCGCTCGAATATGCCAAGCCGCAGGTATGGCGGGCATAGCGCTCAAGGCGCATCACGGCGGGACAACCGAGCTCGCCGTTCACTTGAACGCTCAATTTGAAATGAACATTTTCGGCGGTGTTGTCCTCAACTACTTCGTCGGCGGGCTGAACCCATACGCCGTCGACGTATGTCGCGCGCTCGGGGGGAAGTTCGTCTGGCTTCCAACGATTCACGCCGCGGCCCATGAACCGCTTGGGAGCTTCGCGTTTCAGACCCCGAAGACCGTGCTCATGCCGGATCGCGGCATACGAATAACGGAAGGGAACGACCTCGTCGAACCGATGTACGAAATCCTCGAGGTCCTCAACAATAGGAATGTGGTTCTTGCGACGGGCCATGTATCCGCGAATGAGATTAGGACGCTTGTTCGCGTCATTAATGCACAGCGCTACACGATTCGGCTCCTCGTCAATCACGTGCTGTTCTATTCGCCTGCTTTGACCGAAGGAGATGTGGAGGATCTCAAAAGCGAAAGTGTATGGTTCGAGGTCTCGCAACTCACACGGAAGATCGAGGCGGCTTCCCTTGAGCAGGTGACAAGGATCATTCAACGACACGAAGACGCGCAGTGGATCATGGTCAGCGACAGCGGCCAGAAATCGAACAAGGCCCCGGAAGCCCTCATCACATTTCGAACGGAATTGATGCAACAAGGAATAAGCGAACGACTCATCGATCGAATGATGATCGCCGCGCCCAAAGAATTGACGGCGTAACGGGAGTCGCGTTTCCGAATGCACTCACGTTTTCTTATCCCGTCAGCTCCATATTCTCGGTGATGGGCGCAAGGTCGAACACGGTGTGAGGGTTGAGAATATCGTCCGGGTCGAAGAGCGCTTTGATATCGCGAAGATAGTGAAAACTCTCTCCCAGCTCCATCTCCAGGTACACTGAGCGGGATCGACCCGCGTTATGTTCGCCTACAAGCGTGCCGCCGTACTTCCGCACCGCGTGAAACGCCAGCGTGGACACTTCCCCGATCTGTGTCGCAAGATCCCCCCGCTCAAGCTCGAAGAGCGGTCGCGCGTGCAAGCTTCCGAAACCGACATGGCCGAAAATGTATATCTCATGTCCGAGGTCCGCCATCAGATTTCCAAGGTCCGTGTAAACCGGTCCCAGGTCGCCGGCATGGATCGCGACATCGTCGATGATCGAGGGAACGATTGATCCATTCCTTTTGGCGTACGCCCAGAGAGACGGCAATATGCGACGGCGTTCCTCCCAAAGTTTGGTTTCCGCCTCACTCCCGACCGGGATAGGAATGAGCTGTGAAAGATCGAATGACTCGAGGATCTTTCGGCCCTGTTCGAGCTGGTCCGGAGACTCGTCGAATTCGACCAACAACACTCCGGCAAGCTCTTTTTGCTCGTCATTGAGGAATTGCCCGTCGACACGTGACATTGCGGCCGAGTCGACGAACTCCACCGCAGCCGGCGCCGAATCCTTCAGATCGTCCACTGCGGCCGCGAGCTCGTCGACGCTTCGGAAGAACGCGGCATATGTCCCTTGGGGAGGGCGGTAGTCAAGGAGTTCGAGGCGTATTTCGGTCACAATCCCCAACGTTCCGACGCTGCCGACGAGTAGGTGAGTCACCATATCCCGCGGATCTTCATACTCGGAGAGCGCGGGGATGTTGTAGCCTCCTGCGATAAACGGGCGATTTCCAAAGATTTCCCGGCTTTTTTCATCGGCGAGATACTCTTTCCGGATTCGCATGAGCCCGTTTTCCAGATACGCAGGGAGCTTTTCTCTTGTGTCTACCACATCACCGGCTGCAGTGACGAATCTGAGCGAGGACACGAAGGAATCTATGGTTCCGTACCGTGCGGTTCGAGGACCCGTCGAACGGGTACCCACATTGCCTCCCAGGGCGCACCATACGCTGCTGGAAGGAGCCGCGGGAAGCATGAGCCCATGCCCGGCAATCTCATCAAGGAGATCTTCCAACACCACTCCGGGTTCCACCGCCACACCTCCCTCCACCTGCCGGATCCTATTATTCATGAGCGCCTTGAAATTGAGGATTATACCCCGTCCCACGCCCGCTCCGCTCAAGCCGCTTCCTCCGGAACGGCATGTGACGCTTTCTCCGGCTTGTCGAGCGTGTTCGAGGACGGCGGCCACATCCTCCTCGCCGGCGGGTTCGACCACCATCCGAGGTGCGATTTTGTATGAGCTCGCATCGCGGCTGAAGCGCTCAAGCGTCGGCCCATCCGTATGGATATTGCCTGCAATGTGGAGTTCCGCTTTCGTCATATGTGGCCTCCCGGCGATTTACTATCGGGGTGCGCCGTTCCACAGGGCGCCGTCCTCCTACTCGTCCGCAGAATCAAACGGCAGGTAATCGCGGAGCGCATCTCGGGCGTCCTCATAGAGTATCCGCTGAAGTGTTCTGTGAGTGAAGTAGGGATCGTCGTCTCTGAGGTACGGGAGCAATATTCTTTTCTTCCTGAGCAGGTCCTTGGAAATTTCCGCGCTGATCGAATCCGGTTCGTGGTACGCAGCTTTGGCGGTTCGGCGTCCGAATGGATTGATGATTTCACTCCCGCCCCAGAAGCGGTAAACCTTATCCGCGGAATAATGCGCCAGGGCTTCAGGTGAGCAAACTCCCTCCGCAAGTTCGACCGTTTCTTGGCCGAAAACCTCATCTCCGGCCCGATTTACGGCTAAATTGTAAATCCCGAAAACGCGTGAGTAGAATGTATCGATTATTTCCCAGCTTTCGATGTTGCTGAATTCTGCGCCCATCGACTCTTCGGCCGAATTGAAAATGGTTACCAAGATATCGGCTTTCTGAGAAACCGCCAGATAGGGCAGAGACGGGTGCCAAACATCGTTGCATATTAATACCGCTACCGTGAAGCCGCACAGCCTAAAGACGCGCACGGTCTCACCGGGCGCGAAGTACTTTCGTTCTTCAAATACCCCGTAGTTGGGTAAATTTAGCTTACGATGAGTAAAAAGCAATTGGCCGTTCACCGCCACCAGCGCCGAATTGTAAAACTTCAGCGAAGGCGACTCTTCAATAAAGCCTACAATAGCGGCCGCGCCGCGTGTCGCCGCGATCAACCGCTTGATTTCCTTTGAATCCGTTGTGAGCGCTGCCTCGTGATACTTATCCCCGACGAAATAGCCCGTAAGAGCCAATTCGGGAAAGACAATGAGCCTGGCGCCGTTCTCTCTGCCTTTATGAATCTTCTCGATCATTTCGTCCAGATTCGCCTGCACATCGAGCAAAATCGGACTGGTCTGATAGAGCAGCGCCTTCATAAGAATTCCCTCCCGGTCCGCGATTCTTCGCCGAGCCCGGTTAATCGTCGCCAAATACTCTCCAAGTCACAATAATGCGTGAGCACGTCTCGAAAGTAAGACGCATTCAATAATATCGAACCCCGGCCCCGGCATTTTCAACCATATCTCGGCAATCCTTTCACGGTCAACTGAAATATTCGTGAGCGCATCCCGAGGTTCACCCTTAGCATTACCCGGCGACGAGCGTGCACGCTTCAAGCCCGCGTATCCGCGACGGCCAAGATATGCTCTCGCCTTTTTCGTCTTGCCGATTGCCCTCGAAATGGGCCCCGTCGAGCTTGACCGCGGCCCACTCGATGGGATAGGGTCGGGATCGCAAGGAGGGGGCGTTTTCCAAAGCTTGGGACGGTTTCCCGCCGGCTGCCTCGGCGCATTTTATGCTGCTTTCGGTCCGAGCCGGCACTGGGGGCCGCTGGAATCAAATCCAGGGAAGGACACCCCGCTGTTAAACCGGGAGTGAGGCGGCGGTTGGGGGCAGGCGAATGAATCGCGCCGGAGGGAGAATTAAGACGGTCTGCTTCTGGGCGCTGCTCGGTCTGATCGCGCTCGGCTCGGTGGAACTTGCCCTCCGGGGTTTATGGGCTGTGTTCCCGCCCGTGGAACGATTGGTAGACGGTCCGCCCCCTCGAATAATCAATGATCCCTGCATTGAAGTTCGGCCCTCCCCACATTTCTTTCAGCACGACCGACGAGGGTATCGAAATCGAGAGGCCCTCCGGCACGCGGATGTCGTCTGCCTGGGCGATTCGCAAACCTACGGATTGGAGACGCCGCGAGAGGCTGCTTTCCCGCAGAGATTGGAGGCGCTCTCCGGCCTGGCCGTATACCAAATTGCCTGCGGAGGATGGGGACCCGTTCATTGCTTGCTCCTGCTCGATGAGGCCGCCGCGTTGAAGCCGAGCCTTGTCATTTTCGGGTTTTACACCGGCAACGATCTCTTCGACAGTTACCACTTGGTCACGGCCGCACGCGACTGCCCGAAAGAAGAAGAGGAAACCCTCGCTCTCCTGAGAAATGCGGATCGTGATGTTATTCGCGCATGTGAAGAGCTGGACCGCGTTCAAACGATCCGTGAGCGCTGGCGAGAGATCTTTCAGCCTGTGCTGTGGAAAGAAAGCAACGTCGGCGGCGATAGGTCCGTTTCCTCTGCCCGGCGAATCATCGATCCGCATTTGTATCTGTTAAAACTGTCTCAGTCGCTTAGAGAAAATATTTATTTACGGACGCGCACGTATTCCGACGACTCGGAATCAGACTGGGAGCACATGATGCGCAAGGCCTGGACGCCGCCCGCATACGAACCGTTTGAGCGCGGCGTTTTTCGGACGGTCTTCATGCCGGCGGTGCGGCTGTTGGCTCTCAATAGACATGACCTGCGGATTCAAGAAGGGTTGCGGTTGTCTCTGCGGGCTCTGCACGTTATGGAGCGCAAATTGAGCGCGCGGGGCATACATTTACTGGTATTGATAATACCCACAAAAGAATTTGTTTTTGCTGACGTGGTTCGAGAGTCGGGCGTCGAACCGACCGCGGATTATCGCGAACTCATCCGAGAAGAGCGACGGCTTCGAGAAATCGTACAAGACCGATTAATCGAGATGGATATCGACTTCGTCGACGCAGCGCCGGCGCTCAAGGAGTGTCTAACCGCGGGCCGCCAACCGTACCCTGTTACGAATGACGGCCATCCGAACTCACGCGGTCACGCCGCGATCGCCGGCCTGCTGTGCGAAAAGATCGAAGCACTGAGTGAGCGGCCTCCTCGACGGAGATGATCCCTATCATACTCGGCGTTCCAAAGCGATCGACAGCAGAGAACGATTGCTCGCGGTAGGAATGCCGGTTGCCCGGCGCCCCCCGCACGGATCCGTACGAACGGATTTCCCGCATACGGCTCCTATCTTGGATGCATAACGTTGAAGCGTTGTTGAGGATACGGATGCACAATGCGGGCTCTCCGTGCCATGCTCGGCGCGTTACTGCCACACATACCCGGACGGCAAGTCTGCCCCCTCCATGACCCCTCCACGGCTGGATTCCCGCTTTTGTTGCAGCGTTCTGTTCAGGTAATAGCTTCATGTTCCGGATATATTGACGTGTTGGACGGAAGGGCGCGTAGTCTTTCCGGCGTTCCGACCGCGTTTGCCGGCGAAGCGGGAAGCTTTTTCCCGGAAAAAAACCTGCGGAGCGACTTGTCGAACGCGGACAAATTTGGCATCCTGCTCTGAGAGTTGTCGGCGCCTCGTCCCGACGAGACCTTGGGAGCGGAACACATCGAGGAGCGTTGCGTGAACACGGAATCGAATCCGGAGGTCTCCCTCCGATTGACGGCTCGTGACGAATTCGCCCACGTCGCTGCGACCTTTGTGGAGACGACGGCGTCCGCGTTCGGACTGAAACGCTCCGACGCGCTGCCTTTGACGCTCGCAGCAGAAGAGGTCTTCGTTTACCTGTGCAAAATGGGCGCTCCGGGTCGTCTCGTCACGATGAACGCTCGGGGGACAAGATACTACGCCGAAGTGGAGTTCCTCTTTCAGCCGCGAGAATTCGAGATGCGAACCTTCAACCTCGCTCCGCCGGGACGTGTCGCCGATGGGCGGACCATCGAAGAGACCGGTCTTTTGATTGCCTCACGCATGGTCGACAGATTTCACTTCCATGAGGACGAGCGAGGGCTTCGGATAACGTTCCGTAAGGAAAAGACGTATCCCGAGGCGGAGGCCGCGCCGACCTCGGTCACGCCCTTGCAACATTTCACAATCCGGAAGCCGGATGGCGAGGACATCAAGGAGTTGGTTCGGCTGGCTCGTATGCGCTATGCGGATCAATTCCTGTCGCAGGACTTCCTTTACCCCGGGAAGACCGCGGATATGGCGGCGGAAGGAGTGTATCGAGCGCTGACGGCCGCCGACGACGCCGGCCGCATAGGAGGCGGAATCCTCTGGACGTTCCGGACTTCCAAGATTGTTTGGGTCTACGGCCCGTACATTTTCGACCGGACGAACAGTTCGCCTATGGCGGAAGAGCTCGTGAACGCCTGCATTGCCGCGATCGCAAAGAGCGGCGCGGTCGGACTGCTAAGTCTGAACCCCACGCCGGAGCTCCCCGCCCAATACTTTGAGGAATTAGGCTCTTTGAGCCTCTGCGGTGAGGACGGGGACGTCCTCGAGGCGCCTGTCTTCTTCAAGCATTTGATGGAGGACGCAGGGACCGCGGTCCGCTCCCATCCCTCGTTGATCGAGTTCCTCAAACGCGAATACCGGCGGCTGGCGCTCGCTCGGGAGGTTCTCCCGGGGCGGCCCGAAGGGGAGCGGGGATCTCCCTTTTCCGTGGTCTCCGCGGAATTTGACAAGCCCTCGGCCAGTGTTATCCTCAGGCCGGTCTGGTGGGGCGAGGACGCGGAACAGGTCGTCGCCGACGACGTGAAGATCCTCCTAAACGAAGGCATTCCAAATGTGTTCTTTCATATCGACCTCGGTAGGACATGGCAGTCGTATTTTGCTCCGGCGGCTCAACGAAGCGGGTTCGAGCCGAGACTGATCCTGCCTTATTGCGGTAAAGGCGACATCGTCGTGTTTCAGCTCAGACGGAGCGGGTGATCCGACCATGCATTCAGATGTGGACCGTCTTCTCCCCGATTACATCAAGAGTTTCGAACCGTATATCCCGAGTAGGCCCGATCCCGAACTGATGCGCTATTACGGCTGTTCACGGCTGTTTCGTCTCAACAATAATGAGAACGCATTGGGTCCGCCGCCCGCGGCTCAGGAGGCGTTGAGGCGATTTCCACCCGAGCGCGCCTCAATCTACCCGAGCGGAGACGCCTTCTACCTTCGGCGCAAGCTTGCGGAGCGTTTTGACAAGCATCCCGACCAGTTTCTCGTGGGCAACGGAGCGAACGAGGTCATCAGCTTCGTCATAAAGGCCTTCTGCGAGCGCGGCGACAATATAATTACCGCGGACAAGACATTTGCCGTATACGAGTGGGTCGCCCAATTTTCCGGCTTCGAGGCGCGACTGATCCCCCTGAAAGACGACCGCTTCGACAACCGAGCCATGCTGAACAGCATCGACGAGCGCACAAAGATTCTCTTTCTTTGCAATCCCAACAATCCCACGGGGACGTATTGGGACGAGGCGACGCTGAGGTCTTTCCTCGACGCGATCGGCGGCCGCAGGATCGTCGTCGTGGACGAAGCATACTGCGAGTTCGTGGACCGGCCCGATTTTCCCGACGGGATGAAGCTCATGAACGAATATCCCAACTTGGTCGTATTTCGCACATTTTCCAAGATGTACGGACTCGCCGGGCTTCGCATCGGTTACCTTGCCGCGGCCCCCGATGTGGTCGACGCCATCCGACGCACCTGCGTCGTCTATTCGGTGAACAGTCTCGCGCAGGAGGCGGCGCTGGCCGCTGTGGACGAGGATGAGCACGTCCTGCGGACACGTCGATTGGTGAAGGAAGGCAAGACATTCCTCGAGAACGAGTTTTCGCGCCTCGGCTTGCCCTCTTTCTGCGGCGAGGGGAATTTCGTGATGGTCAAGCTGCCGATGAGCGACACGCTGGCGTATCGGAAACTCATGACCCGAGGAGTGATGGTCCGGACGATGACGGGATTTCGATTTCCGAATCACATTCGCGTAACAATTGCAAAGATGGAAGCAATGAAGGCCCTGGTCACGGCCCTTGAAGAAACGCTCGCCGAGAAAGCCGCATGAAGAAGACGCCGGCAGAAAACTCCCCGGAGGTCCCGTCCCGCGGAGATCGCTCCCTCCGTCGGCGAGGCCTCGACGACGAACCGTTGGCCGTCGGCGTTTCCTGTCCGAGATGGGACGCGGTCGATAAGGTCACCGGCCGCGAGAAGTACGCGGCTGACTACTATGGTGAGGATTTCCTCTGGGCGGGAGTGAAACGGGCAGGAGTCCCTCACGCCCGTATGAAAAGTGTCGCTGTGGAGGGGGCCCGCGGCCTACCGGGGGTTGTCGCGGCGCTCACCCATACCGCCGTCCGCGGAACCAACAGGCAAGGCGTCGTGCAAAAGGATCAGCCGGTCTTGGTCGATTCAAGGGTGCGACATTGCGGCGACGCCACGGCTCTTGTTCTCGCGGAAGATCGCGAGACTCTGAAGACGGCGCTCGGCCTCATCGAACAGGATTTCGAGATTCTGCCGGGAGTGTTCGATCCGGAGACCGCGCTCGACGACCGCGCTCCTCTGATTCACGAAGGTCGATCCGGAGGAAACATCCTGCTCTCCGACACGTATGTTACGGGTAGGGGAAACGCGGCGTTCGAAGAATGCGACGTAACGCTTGAAGCGTGTTTCAAGACCGCCCGTCAGGAGCACGCCTTTCTCGAGACTGAGTGCGGGTGGGCGCGGATGGAGGAAGACGGCCGACTTGTGCTTGTCTGCTCCACCCAGACGCCGTTCCGCGATCGCGCCGAGGTCGCCGAGGCGCTCGGACTTCCGCTCAAAAAGGTTCGCATTGTCGCTCCATATCCCGGAGGAGCGTTCGGAGGAAAAGACGGGCTTACGGTTCAGGCCCTGCTCGGTCTTGCCGCGCTGCATGCCGAGGGACGTGCGGTCAAGATGTGGTGGGATCGTGAGGAGTCTTTCGAGTCGGGGTCAAAACGCCACCCCGCGGTGATGTATTATCGTTTGGGCGCAAAAGCCGACGGCTCTCTCCATTGCCTCGACGTGCGGCTCTATCTGGACACCGGTCCGTACGATCACCTGGGCGGCGTGGTCCTGGCCTTGGGAATGGAGCACGCCGGCGGAGCGTACGCCATCCCCAATATCAGTCTCCGCGGTTGGTGCGTGTACACCAACAACCCAATCGGCGGCGCGTTTCGAGGGTTCGGCGTCACACAGGTCACCGCGGCGGTCGAACAGATGGTGGACATGGTCGCATCGAGGCTCGAAATGGATCCGCTGACCCTCCGAAGAAAAAACGCGGTTCGCCGAGGCGGCCGGAACAGTGTGGGGACGACCTTGGAGCTTTCCACCGGCGCGGTGGAGTGCCTCGACACGCTTGCGCGCCGAGCGGCGTGGAAAGAACGAACGCAGTGGAAGGCTCAGGCCCCGCGATTCAAGCGCAGGGGCGCGGGAATAGCGGCGCCGGCCCATGCGTCGGGATACGGTCCGGTAGTTCCCGACACGGCGAACGCAAAGGTTGAACTCACTCTCGACGGGACCTTCCGTGTCTACAGCGGGATTGTCGATATGGGGCAGGGCAACGCGTCGACCAACGTGCAGATCGCGGGGAGTATTCTTTCGCAGACCGCGGCGCAGATGGAGCTCGTACTGCCGGACACCGAGCGAACCCTGCCGAGCGGGTCCGCGTCGGCGAGCCGGTGCACGTATACGTTCGGCCGCGCCTTGATTCAGGCGACGGAGACACTCAAAGCCCGGATTCTGTGTCGAGCGGCCGATCTTCTTATGGCGTCCTCGGAGGACGAGGTGGCGCTCATCCCCGGCTCTGTCCGACATCTTCCCTCGAACACGCAAATCCCGCTCTCGATTATGGCTCTGCGTATGGACGCCTCCGAACGCGTTGCGACCGCGCGCTTTCGAGCGCCGACCGCGTCGGAACGGCCCGGGGTGAGCGAGGAGCTTCGGTTGCACGGTTTTCCGCACGTCCTTTTCTCGTACGGCGCTCATTTGGCCTTGGTGGAGATCGACGAACTCACCGGGGAGGTCACGCTCTGCGGTTACACCGCGGTCAGCGACTGCGGCAAGGTCGTCAATCCTCAGGTGTACGCTCAACAGATCGAAGGCGGTATAGCGCAAGGGGTCGGCTATGCGCTTATGGAGGACTTCCACGTGGTCGAGGGTTTGGTTCGCACGCCCGATTTCGGGACGTATGTCGTGCCCGGCGCGCAGGATATACCCGATATCGAGAGTATTGCCGTGGAACTGTATGAGCCGACCGGCCCGTACGGACTCAAAGGAGTAGGAGAAATAGCGACCAACGGTCCTGCGCCGGCGATCGCCAATGCAATCGCCGACGCATGCGGCGTCAGGATATTCGAATATCCCCTGACTCCGGAACGCGTCTTGAAAGCGCTTCAAGATCGGAACGGAGGCCGGCCGGCATGCGCCTGACCTTCCACCTCAACGGTATCGAATACCGGCTTGACGTTCGGCCGGACCGCCGGGTCGTGGATCTCCTCAGAGAGGACTTGGGACTGACCGGCGTGAAAGAATCTTGCGGTTCGGGCGACTGCGGCGCGTGCACGATTCTGGTTGAGGGGGAGAGTCGCCTGTCCTGTCTAATGCTTGCCGCGCAGATCCAGGGGCGTCATATCACCACAGTAGAGGGACTTGAACGAGACGGTCGACTCCATCCGATTCAACAGGCGTTCGTGGATGAGGGAGCGGTTCAATGCGGCTTTTGCATTCCCGGCATGGCGCTTGCCGCCGCGGATTTGCTGCGTCGCAATTCCTCGCCTTCACGTGAAGAGATCAGACGAGCGCTCGCCGGCAATCTGTGTCGCTGCACGGGCTATCGGAAGATTGTCGACGCGGTGGAGAAAGCCTCGAAGATCGCCGCGGACGAGGAATCGTCGTGAGACCCGTTTACCTGCCCGAGACGATGGAGGAAGTCTGGGACATCCTGGACCGAGAGCCCGGCGCCCGAGTGTACGCCGGCGGGACGGATCTCCTCGTGCAGCTTCGTAGGGGGCTGACTCGAGCGGACTGCCTCATCTGCCTCGAGCGGGTGGTCGAACTCCGGGGAGTTCGAGAAGACGATGATGAAATCAGCGTCGGCGCGGGGCTCACACTCGAGCGGATTCGGCGGGATCCGATCGTCGCCGGCCGGCTTCCGGTCCTCGTCCACGCGCTCGATTCACTGGCCTCGCCGCCGATCAGACACATGGGAACCATCGGCGGCAACATTGTCAACGCGTCTCCAGCGGGTGACACACTGCCGCCGCTCTATGCGCTTGAAGCTCGGGTCGAATTACGGTCCCGGGCCGGAACACGGACCATACCCGTTGCGGACTTCATCGAGGGACCCGGAATCACGATGCTTCGGCATGGAGAAATCCTGACTCGCGTGATCGTTCCCCGGTCTGCGAGATTCGGGATTCACCACTTTGAAAAGGTGGGACGTCGAAAAGCGCAAGCCTGCGCGATAGCGAGCCTGGCCGCGCTCGTCGAGATCTCGTCGGAAGGCTTGGTCGAATCCGTTCGGCTCGCCTGGGGCAGCGTTGGACCGACGGTTATACGGTCCCGCGAGGTTGAAGACACGCTTCGGGGAAAACCTCCGACCGTCGAAGTCCTCGCGTCGACCGCACGGTTGGTCGAACAAGTCGTCAGGCCGATCGACGACGTCCGCGCGAGCGCGGAGTATCGTCGAATCACGGCCGGGAATCTCGTCATACGGCTGGCGCAATACGCTCGATCGAACGGTTCTCCTTGAGGTCCCGACCCGTGCGCAAACCCCCTCGACTCCTCACCAAGCAGTTTGTTTGCTATTGCGCGGTCATGTTCCTGGCCTTCTGCAACATGGCGGTCTTTTTTCAGTTCAACGACTATCTGAAGACACTGCCCACCGAATCCGACTGGGCCGGATTCCTTATCGGCGTCTTTTCATTGACCGTGCTCGTCGTCCGTCCCGCGATCAGTCCGTTTCTTCACGCCGAGAACGCGAGGTTGTGGATTGTCCTCGCCACATGCGGCATAATTGTGAGCCTCCTGCTTTACAACTACGGCACGACCGTACCGGCGATGGCCGGCGTTCGTATTCTTCACGGCGTCGCGTATACGCTTCTTGCCGTGGCGGTCCTTAGCGGTCTTACGGCCGTCATTCCGCCGGACCGGAGCGCTCAGGCCTTCGGCCTTCTTTCCGTCTTGACCCTTTTGCCGTATGCGGTTGTTCCGCCGTTGGTCGGTCCGCTGGGCGAGATGATCGGCGGCTTCGGCCGGGTTCTGGACCTTTTTGCGCTCGTGATGATACTCGTATTTCCCGTGGCCGCGTTCGGCCTTCCCAAACGCGGGGCCGAATCACGCACCGAGGAGGCGCGCATCGGATGGGATGACATCGTGCGAAACCTCAAGGACGTCAGGGTGATTCTTCTCCTGGTTGCGTCTCTCCTGGTCTGGTCCGCGTTCACGACGATATTCTATTACGTGAAGGGATTCGGCGAAGAGTTGAGGATAGCCAACGTCGGCTGGTTCTTCACGCTGTCAACGTTGAGCGAGATCGCGGTGCGCCTTGTGGGCGGACCTTACCTCGACCGGTTGGACAAGTCCAAAGCCCTGATCGTTTCTTTGCTCTGGCTCGGGGTCGCGTACGTGGTTATGGGGTACATGCCCGGCCCGGGCGGATTCTATGCGATGGGAATCGTATTCGGCCTCGGATGGGGCTTGGCGATGCCGATGCTCAGCAGCCTGATGTTCGACATTTCGGAACCAAAGCTGCGGGCTTTGAATACCAATCTCTCCATGGAGATGTTCCAGGGAGGGTACTTTCTGGGACCGTTGATCGGAGGGGCGATTCTTCTAAGGTGGGGCTATACCGCCATGTTTGCCGCCGGCGCCGGCCTTGTGCTCGCCGCGGCGATCTCTTTGGTCCCCTTGATGAAGAAACGCGCCTAACGACGTCCCCGGTATGCGGTCCGCCGGGGACTATAACCAAAGCAGAGGAGATACGCCTATGGAACACGACGGAGAATCGCGAAGCTCGAACAACCGCGCCGGCTTCAGCGTAGGTCTCTTCGAACCCGAACGCGCGTCGGGCATAACCGATCTTTTCAAGGCGGTGTACGGCGACGCATATCCGATCCGCATCTTCTATTCACCGGAGGAGATCATTCGCGCCAACCGAGCCGGCGATTACATAAGCGTCACCGCGCATACCGACGACGGAAAGGTTGTCGGCGTCGAGCATCTCTTTCGTTCCGCCCCCAACCCGCATCTCTATGAATGGGGCGTGGGGCTGACCTTGAAGGAATTCCGCGGCAAGGGCGTCTTTGGGGAGATCGGTCGGTTCGTCGTTGAAGAGGCGATTCCGAAACTCGGGATCGAAGCAGTCTTCGGCGAATCGGTCTGTAATCATCTCCACACGCAGAAGATGACGGCTCGCAACGGCTCCTTCGACGCGGCCATCGAGGTTGCGCTGATGCCGGCGGAGACGTACGCCCGGGAGGACGGCCCCCAATCCAGGGTCGCCACCGTCTTACAGTTTCGCACGTTCAAAAAATATCATCACACCGTTTTTATACCGGAGGTCTACCACGAACAGCTTGAGTTCGCATACGCGGCGCTGGACGACGAACGGGACTTCACGCCTTCGGGCGGATCCTTCGACCCGGACGCTCTCTGCAAATCCGAACAAAAGATTTTCGATTTCGCCGGGGTTTCGCGCGTCGCATTCCATGAACTCGGCGCGGACTTCGACGGCAAGATGTGGGAATCCGAAGAACAGGCGAGACGATCGAACGTGAAGGTCTTTCAAGTTTGGCTGCCCCTTGGTTCGCCGGTGGTGGCTGAAGCCGTCGAAATCTGTAGATTCCGGGGCTACTTTTTCGGGGGACCGCTTATGCGGTGGTTCGGAGAGGACGGCTTTCTGATGCAGAAGTTGGAATGCAATCCTGATTTCGAGTATATACGGTTGCTGTCGGACCGAGCCAAGACGCTCCTGGAAATGATTCGAGGAGATTGGGATCACAGCCGAAAACGTGCGGGCGGGACACAATAAGGTGACGGGTCGGAATTCGCTCATGGGAAGCAGTTGACGACAACGGGACGCGTTGTTACCATCCCGGCGCATTCCGGTCTTTGCGCCGGACTCTCAAAGCTATGCCGCCAATGCGGCCGCCCGAATCCCGCAGAGTCAAGGCAAGGAGGCGAAGGTGAATCTGGAACTGCGCAAACAAGGAAGCGCTGCGGTCATAGCCGTGGAGGGGCGGGTGGACACGGTGACCGCTCCGGATTTGGAAGAGCGTATACTGGAATGGGTCGACCAGGGAGAATCGCATCTGGTTCTTGATCTGAGCGACGTGGAGTATGTCAGCAGCGCGGGACTGCGCGCCCTGCTCGTTATCGCCAAGACCGCCAAATCCTGCGGAGGCGGTCTCGCGTGTTGCCGATTACAAGATATGGTGAAGAGGGTATTCGAGGTTTCGGGCTTCACCGCGGTCATTCCGGTGTATGCTACGCTGGAAGAGGCTCTTCCTGCTCGGTAACCAGCCGGCTGGATCCCCGGGGTTTTCGTGAGAATCGGCGTAGAGGATATTCCCGCTCTCGTGAGCCGGGTTTCGGATTGCGCCCGAGGTGCGGGGCTGGCGCCGGCGCGGGTCCTCGATGTTCAACTCGCGGTCGAGGAAATCCTCGCCAACGTGCTTTTTCACGGATACGAAGAGCCGATCGGCGACATCGAGCTCTCCTGCGAGCCGGACCGAGAATCCTGCGCCGTCGTCGTCACGATTGCAGATTGGGGACGCCCCTTCGACATTCGCAACGCACCCGAGCCGGACCGGAAAGCGGAACTTGAATCACGCTTGGTGGGCGGTCTCGGGGTGAGTCTTGTCCGGTTCGCCGCGGACGAGATTCACTACGCTCTCGAAGACGGTCGGAACGTGGTCCAACTGGTCTTCCGAAACCGCTCGAATTGAAAACGCCGACGTCGAATCGGGCGGAGATCTCTCGGCAGCCCGCGGAACGGATTTGGATGAGACGTCGTCTGTATACTCGTTCGCCGGGCGGACTCGCCGGCAAGATGATCCTCCTGATCACCGCATTCGGGTTGGTGCTCGTCGCCTTGCTGGTCTACAGCTACGTCTATTCAAGTCGAGTCGCCCTCTCGGACGCTCGAGAGCGGTTCAAGAATCACGCCGTCCATTTGTCGTCGCAATTGACGGCCGATCTCACTGCGTGTTCCGCAACGGCCGATGAGCTTGCGCGGTTTATCGAGGTTATAAATCCACCCGAGGCGACTCTTCTCGTCTTGCTCCGAACCGCGGTGGAGCATAACCACCGGATATTCGGATCGACCGCTGCGTACGAGCCGTACGCGTTCTCACCGGACCGCGCCGCCTACTCGCCCTATTTCTGCCGTCGGGACGGGCGCCTGCGTTTCGTCCAATTAGGCGCCAAGGAATATAACTATTTCGACAAGGATTGGTTCACGGGGCCGAAGAGGACCGGGCGGTCTCTTTGGACGGAACCGTACTTCGACCGGGGAGGCGGCGATGTCCTGATGGCTACCTATTCGGCGCCTTTCTTTTCCTATCCTAAGGGCAAGGGCAAGGATGGACAATTTCGAGGCGTCGTTACCGCGGACGTGTCCGTAGAGGATCTGACGAAGCGGCTTAAGAACTTTCGGCCCGAAAACAGCGGCTTCTGCTTTTTGATTTCCCGCAAGGGCGCGTTCCTCGTTCCGCCTCCGCGAGGGTTCCGGTACGCGGAATCGATATTTGAAGCCGCTTTCCAGCCCGGTCGCGCCGCTCTCACCGATGTGGGCCGACGAATGTTGGAGGGGGACTCGGGCTTCATGGATGTCGGGACCGGCCTTACGCCGAAGTCTTCGCTCTTAGCCTGGGCGACCGTGCCGGCCACCGGATGGTCGCTCGGCCTCGTGGCGCCGCGCGAGGAAATCCTGGCCGAAGTGTCCGAGCTCTACACACGGCAAATGATCGTTGCGGGCCTTGTTGTCTTGGGGGCTCTCGCCGCCGCCGTCATACTCGCCCATTCCATCGCCCGACCTCTTCGGACCATAACGACCGCGACGGAGCGTATCGCCGCGGGAGACCTGAATGTGGAGGTTCCCCGCCTCGACACGTCCGACGAAATAAGTCTCCTCGCAGAATCCTTTAATCGGATGACCGAGGACCTGAAGCGCTACATCCGAGACCTGACCGAGACGACCGCAGCGAAGCAGCGCATGGAAAGCGAGCTCGAGATTGCCGCGCGGATCCAAAAGTCCATGCTGCCGTCCGCGTCCCGGGGGTACGGAGATCGGGAGGAGTTTGATGTTTACGCGGTGATGGAGCCCGCCAAACAGGTGGGCGGGGACTTCTACGATTTCTTCCTAGTAGATGAAGATCATCTCTGCGTCGCGGTGGGAGACGTCGCCGACAAGGGCGTCCCTGCGGCGCTCTATATGGCGGTCGTGATTTATCTGGTCCATTCAGCGGCCGGCCGAGGAACGTCCCCACATGAGATTTTGGCGGCCGTGAACGAGCAGATCTGCCGAGACAACGATTCATGTGTCTTTGTCACGGCCTTTTGTGGTGTGCTGAACATAAGGACCGGGGAATTTCGGTTTTCCAACGCAGGCCATGAGCCGCCGATCTTAGTCGGTCCCGGGGCGGCGACGGAGGACCTACCCGTTCCGCCGGGACCCGCGCTCGGCCTCCTCGAAGACGCCCAATTCAAGACGGGATCGCTCTTTTTCGAGCCTGGACAAACCGTCCTCGCGTATACGGACGGAGTCACCGAAGCGCTGAACGAGCGCAACGAACAATATTCGGAAGAACGCCTGAAGACAACACTCGAGGCGATCGTTTCGGACGGCGCCGATACGTCGGCGCAGGCCGTCCTGAGCGATCTTCAACGCTTCCGGGCCGGCGCGGAACGGTTCGACGACATCACGCTCCTGGCGTTGTCCTATCGGCCGAAGTAAGTCGGCGCTGAAAATCCGCAGGTGGTATCGCCGCACGGCCTTTCTTCTTTTCCGGGTTCCCGGTTCCTGTGAGAGTGGCTGTCCGCTTGGCCGGCGGCCGGCGCTGAACCGCAGATCCGGACTCCGCGTTCACGGCCGGCGATGTTGACGGCGATAACGTGACGGTGACGCTCGAGGCCACGGCAGGCTTCCCCGCGTTGACGGTAACGGACACTTCCGACGTGACGGTGAAGGGTTTCCGGATCTGGTCGAGGGGAGTGTAGTGGAGCCGACCTACGTATAGCAACTGTCTGTAATTCTGTATTAATGGAGCAGGTTTGGCTATTCTTAGTTCCACGGTCAACAACCCAATTCAGGGCGCGTGCCGGCCGGTCTATGAGTTGATCCCTGTCTTTGGCAATGAAATCCGAGAACCACTCTGCTTTCATAAGCGGCCGGAGCCTCTCGATGGGATTCGGATCGGGTGAATATGGAGGCAAGAGGACGCGCTCGAAATTCCCCCGGTTCAGGGAAGGGCTCTTGCGCCACGATGCGTTGTCGCAGATGAGGATGTTCCGCTTTCGCCGGAGGGGGATATCCGCATTGGCATGGTCGAGGAACCAATGGTCTGTGTCGGGATCGGTCAAAGAGTCGGCAAGCCATCGCACAAAAGCCTTTCTCTTTTGCTCATCTTGTCCATTGGGCCGGGAACGAGGAACCTTCAACCGGAATCC
>CAYLRL010000050.1:0-34339 GCA_964385875.1 uncultured Syntrophales bacterium | reverse complement strand
GAATATCAGGCTGCGGCAGCATGACGACCAAAACCGACCAATTCGCGCTGCGCACCCTTCAGGTTACCCACATACAATAGCGAAGAGCCCCATTTTTTCTGTTCATGCGCCGCTCCGATTCTGTTTCATTCAGTCTTTTCATCGGTCATTGGGGAGAGTTGCTCTGTCCGCGGGGGCTGCCGGCGCTTCAGACGTTGGGGGAGGTGAATCGTCAAGAGGCGCACGGGTCGGAGCAGAGGGTAAAGGCTCGACGGGACCTTCGCCCATGCAAAGTCGTTCGGATCGGGAGCGAAGAAGCGTTCCAGGGCGAAAGAGAGTCGATCCCGCACGGATTCCCGCGCTTTGAATCGGAACGAGAAGCTCGATTCGAGCGTTTGCCCGTGCGAGGCGACGTCTCCGACCGCTTCCTTGACCAGAGCCGCCAGATCCCGCACACCCGGATACGCGCGCATCCGTTGCTCGATCGAACGGGGCACGGGCGCGTCGAGCAAATCCGCGGCGAGGGTCAGACCCAGGAAGAGCATCCTGAGGCGTTTGAGTTTCTGCGTTCTGCGCAAGACCGCGTCCCAGTCGATCGTCTCGAATCGTCGCACGGTCTCGGCGACATCGCACACCCATGCGAGCCGCGCCCACGAGTGCGTCGAACCGTGAATACAGAGATACATGAGGAGATCTTCGATTGAAAAGCGTCGGATTTCCCGATCGGCCAGGTTCATCCGTCCTATTCGATTCCAGATCTCTTCGCTGAAGCCGGCCATCGGGCGACCCGGCTCCGTTTTCCAATGGATCTCCAGGGGAAGTTCCCCCCGTTCGGACTTCATGACGAAGTGCATTTGATAGCGGATCAGAGCCTCTTGGGCGTGCTCTGCGGCGGGAAGGTAATAGAAGTAGCCGAGCTCGGCAAGGAGGTCCCGCGCGGTGAAGACGTTTTCGGGGCGAACGAGGATGTCCAGGTCGGAGAACTGCCGCAGCGCTTCGTCGCCGTACACCAAACTCGCCAATGCGGGGCCTTTGAACGCGACCACGGGTACACGTTTCGATTCCAGGAGTTCGATTACCCTGAGGAGTTGGTGAACCGCTCGATGGCTGCGCGCGGCCCCGGCTAGGAATCGGCGTTGCATCTCGGTCATGACGCGCCCGGGCACGGCCGCGGAATCCGTCGTTTTCAGTGCCCGATAGACCAAATAGGTCAAGCCGTGGCGAGCCGCGAGTCCCAGGAGCATGTCCCAGTCGATGGGACCGGCTAGGCGCGCGTCAAATCGTCTGCGCGTGTCCTCGCTCAATTTCGTCCGCGCGCAGAGGAGCAGGAGATCGATTTCCGGTCGCTCTCGGAGGCTTCCGTGACTCTGCATGCCCGTGTCATCCCGTACGGATTTGGTTGACGCCGTCCCGAGTATGGCTGCTCGGGAGCATTTGAAAGAGGATCGTAATGAAAAGCCGGCCGCGGCGCAAGGCATTCGGCTGCCGCCTGCCGTTTCGTGGGGGAGGTGAGACGAACCGCTTCCTATATATTTTTCGCCGTGACTCACGGTTCGATGCGGCTCCATTTAGACTTGTCTCAAAGCGGCCAAACCGGGTTTTCGACAGCCAACGGGGATCGCGCGATTCTTTCCCGGAATTTGACCTGCGAAGTAAACTCGTGCATGATGGGTGTTACAAATGGGTTACCTGCCGATGATGATTGCTTACGTCGTTATATCCTGAGTTTGGACGTGACGGTTCCCGCTCCGAACCGACGGACGCCGGTGAGGACGGTCTGCAGCGAGGCCTGATGAAGATATCACACAAGGTTGTGGGTGTAGTCGCGGTGTCTTGCCTGGGTGTGGGACTCGCAGGGTTGTACGGTATCTTCTCCTCTTCGAAAAATATTAAACATATCGGAGGCGAAGTCGTTCCGGCAGTCAGGAGTCTCCTGAGCGTGGCCTATGCGCAGGAAGCGTTCGCCAATCGTCAAAAGGATCTCCTCAATCCGTACCGCGTGCGTGAGGCCAAGGAAGCTGCGATCGAGGAGATGGCGGCGGAGCTGAGCGCCATCGATCGGGAACTGGACGTGTACCGGAAGAGCCGACCCGATTCCGAGGAGGAAAACAAGCTATGGGAGGAGTTCACCGCCGCTCTGGAGGAATGGAAGACGGACAATAAAAAGCTGCTTGAAGTATACGACGAGCTCTCGGCACAGGGAGTCCGCGAACCGGAAAAGCTTATCGGAACGCTGAACGGTCGGCTGAGCGAAGTCAGGATGTGGGTGGTGGAACTGGCGTCCTCGATCATGACCCGGAAGATGTTTTTGGGAGAATTGGACGCGACCGCGACCGAAATTTGGGATTGGCGGGAAACGTTCAAGAGTGAGAATGAACGGTTGCAGACCTTGATCCGGAAGGATTTGGCGGCGCCGCTGACCGATCTCTATGCAACCGGACAAAAGGTCACGAACATCTTCGACGAATACGGTAAGACGGACGAGGCCGCGTCCTTGGCGATGAGCGTGTACACGTCCGAGACACTGCCGGCCGAGCGTTCGATCACCAAAGCCTTTGAGGCCGCAATCCGTGAGGCGAATTTCGCGCGGGAACTCTATGCGCTGATGAAAGCGCAGTACGCCGGCCGATGCGTGAACTCCATGGGTCGAATTCAGCAACTCCTGGACAAGCTCATAGAGGTCAATACCAACCTGGCGTCGGAGGCGACAAACGAGGCCGTGCGCAGCGCCTGGCGACAGAGCCTCATAACCGCGTCGTCCGCGCTATTGGCGGTAATCCTCGGGGTGTTGATCACGCGGGGCATAATCAGACCCCTTTCGGAGAGCGTCAATTTGGCCCAGGCGGTACGCTCCGGCGATCTGAGCAAGCGGCTTCGGGTAGAGAGCTCGGACGAAGCCGGTCGACTGACGAACGCTCTCAACGAGATGGCGGACGATCTCACCGCCCGGAACAAAGAAGTGCAGGAAGGGATGGCGGTTCTGGCTTCCATAGCGGACCGCCTGTCCGGGTCGGCGACGGAATTGGCCGAGAACACCTCAAAGGCTTCGTCCGCGGTGAGTGAGACGGTCACCACGGTCGAGCAGGTTCGCCGGGCGGCGACCACCGCTCGCGGGAGAGCCGGGAATGTTCTGACGGAAGCCCGCGACGCCGTCGGGATCGCCGACGCGGGCCGCAGCGCCACACGGGAGACCATCGCGAGGATGAAGCTCATTGAAGAGCATATGGAGTCCATCGGGGAAACGGTCATCAAACTCAGCGATCAGAGCGCCACGATCGAAGAGATCATGGCAGCGGTTCAGGACCTTGCCGACCAGTCCAACCTTCTCGCAGTCAACGCTTCCATAGAGGCCGCCCGCGCCGGAGAAGCGGGTAAAGGATTCGCCGTTGTCGCGTCGGAAATCAAGAACCTGGCTGATGAGTCACGCGCCGCGGTTGAACGTGTTCGAGGCATTCTTGCTGATACGCGCGCCTGGATCGACGCGGTCGTAAGGGCGGGCGAAGAGGGCGGGCAGGCGGTCCGGGCAGGGGTTGAACAATCGACGCGCGCGGGAGAGTCGATCGAACGCCTGGCCGCCGGCGTGGAGGCTTCGGCGCAAGCCGCCTCAGTCATCGACACGTCCAGCGAACAACAGGTGGTAGGTGTCGATCAGGTGGCCCAAGCAATGATCAATATCGAAAACGTCGTCCGGGCGAATCTCGACAGCGCTTCGGATCTCTCCGACGCGGCCGTTCGCCTACAGGATCTGAGTCGACACCTGAAGAGCCTGGTCGAACGGTACAAGACCGCTGAAGCGGAGGCCGGCGACAATAGTTCGCAGGCCGGGCCTCGCAGCGAGCGGGCGTAGCGTCCTCGAATCGCTCGGACCAGCGGCGCCGACAATCTTCACCAACAGCATCAACCGGCGCCTGCGGGCCGCTTCCACATCATCGAGGTTCACCGCAAACCGTTAATCCGGTCCTCAATCTCCTTCACTCTTCGTCGATTGCGGACGCGCCGAGGTCTTCGCCCCAACCGCCTCCGCCGGGTGTAAGGACTGAGATTACGTCGCCGGCCCGTCCTCTGAACGAGATCTTCGAGGGTAGGGGCGTCTTCGCGCGGTCCGCTCGGATGAGCGTATTCACTCCCGGAGCGCCCGCTCCTCCGCTGTTCAGCCCGTACGGTTGACGATCCCGCCTTTCGGAAATGATCGTCACGGTCGCATCCCGAAGCAGTCGGATATCCCGCCTGATCCCGTCGCCGCCGCGGTGTTCGCCGCCTCCTCCCGAGCGTTCACGAAGGTGAAAGCGCTCCACCAAGAGCGGATAGCCGGCTTCGAGCGCCTCGATGGGCGTATTCATGGTATTGGTCATGTGCGAGTGCACGCCCGACGCGCCGTCGCCCTCCGGTCCCGCGCCGACGCCGCCACCGACGGTTTCGTAGTAGGCGAAGGATTGCCCCGGCTGGGGACCCGCCGCGCCGATGCTCAGGTTGTTCATGGTTCCCTGCGACGCGGATGGGATGCGATCCGGGAGCGCCTGCGCCAGAGCGAGCAGGAGCGTATCCACGATGCGTTGGGAGGTTTCCACGTTGCCCCCGGCCACGGCCGCGGGCGGCAGCGCGTCGAGGAGTGAGCCCGGCCGAGTCAGGATGGTCAGAGGCCGAAGAGCGCCGTGGTTCGCAGGAATCTCCTCGCCGAGGAGCAGCCGAAACACATAGAGCGCCGCGGACAGGGTAATCGATCGCACGCAGTTGAGATTACCCCGCACCTGATCGGGAGAATCGGTGAAATCCACAATCGCCGCTTCCCCTCGGACGCGCACGGTCACCCGAATCGGAATAGACTCTTCGGAAAAGCCGTCGCCGTCCAGAAAGTCTTCCGCCGAGTAGTCGCCGTCGGGAATGTGAGCGAGCGCGGCCCGCATGATCTTCTCGGAATGATCCTTCAGCGCGTTCGCGTAGAGGCTCATCACATCGGCGGGATAGCGTTCCCGAACCTCGAGCAATCGTTTGACGCCGATATGCAACGACGCGATCTGGGCCTCGACATCCCCTCGACGTTCGACCGGAGTACGGACGTTGGCCAAGAACAGATCGAGGACGTCGCGGTCGATGAGCCCTTCCTTAACGAGCCGCAACGGCGGAATGACGATTCCTTCCTGGAAGATCTCGTCCGAGATCGGCATGGAGCCCGCGGACATACCGCCGACATCCGCGTGATGCGCCCGATTGGCCGCAAAAAACGCCGGACGTTCATCTGACGGGTCGAAAAAGACCGGAGCGATCATCGTAATATCCGGTAGATGGGTGCCGCCGCGAAAGGGGTCGTTCAATGTCACGACGTCGCCCGGCCTCATTTCGACCGCTTCGAGCGCGGCCCGGACCGAGAGGGGAGCGCTCCCTAAATGGACGGGAATGTGCGCGGCCTGAGCCGTCAGCTCGCCGGCCGAATCGCAGATCAGGCACGAGAAGTCGCGGCGCTCCTTGATATTCGGACCGAGCGCGGCCCTGCACAGCGCCGAGCCCATTTCATCGGCAATCGACGCGAAGAGATTGGCGAATACTTGGAGCGTTACTGGGTTGGGGATCGCCTCGTCAGGGGCCGGGGGATCACTTCGAATCGAGATAGTCATCTGCCCACGGCAATTCCAGGAGCGTTTTCGCGTATTCCCGCTCGATCTTCTCGGGATCCTGCGCGCGAATCCTGATGAAATGGCGCAAATGGATGAGACTGTCCACATCGATGCCGGTGAAGCGCAGCGCCATACCGTCCATGTCCACCCGGATCACCTCGGCCTCGACTTCGATTTCGAGGAGTGACGCCCGTCCCCGCAATTCGATGTCGACCACACATTGGCTCTTGAGCGGTAGAAACTCATCGCAGAACACGAAAAGGCCGCCCAACCCGATGTTCTTGAGTTCGGACGACCGTATGACCGCGTTACCCGTACTGATCCTAATCTGAGTTTCAAAGGGAACGCGCGTGAACCTACGTTTGTCGGTGTCGGCCATGGACGTCCACCTGAAGGTGAGGGTTCGTCATTCGCTCAGGGGATCCCGGCTCCGTCCGAGGCGTTGAGTGCGGTTGACAAGATGCCGGTTCGTCGATCCGATTTACTTCAGTCCCAGAGCGTGCGCCCTGATGAGGGCCTTCATTGTCTTCGCTGGCGCCGCCGCCTCTCCGCAGGCGGGTCCCGGACTTCACGGTCGAAGTATAGTTCGGAATCGCTCGAAAGTGAAGCGGAGAAATGCTCGACGAACCTCCCTGCCGTTGGAAGTGTTTCCCGCGGCGCATCCTGCGCTCCTTGGCCGGGAACGTTCGACCGACCACGGAGCGTTCATTCGCCCTGTCCGAAATCCTCATTGAGAGCGTTCGGATCGACTTCCTGCGGGATCTGCTTCGGCTGCGGGGCGATAGTCGCCACGACCGGCGATCGACGATCAACGTCTATCCGACCGGCCCCAATACCATTACCATAGTGCGGCCTTCGAACTTGGGAGGCTGTTCCACCTGAGCTTCATCTCCGACCATGTTCACGAGCCTGTCGAGCACCTCACGAGCCTGTTCCGGATGAGTAATCTCTCGGCCGCGAAATCGGATAGTCACCTTGACCTTGTTCTTGTCCGCCAAGAAGCGCTTCATGCCCTTCACCTTGTGCTCGAGGTCGTGCTCTTCGGTCTTTGGGCGAAGCTTGACCTCTTTCACGGTGACCGTGGCTTGCTTTTTTTTCCGTTTGTGTTCTTTCTTGCTCTCTTCGTAGCGAAACTTCCCGTAGTCCATGATCTTGCACACGGGCGGATCCGTGTTCGGTGAGACTTCAACAAGATCGAGACCGGCTTCGTACGCCTTCGCGAGAGCTTCCTCCGGGGTGATTATCCCCAACTGTTCTCCGTCATGAGAGATGACGCGAATTTGCGGCGCGCGAATCTTCTCATTTACCCGGACCTTCGGTTCCGCTCGGACGGGACCTCTCGGTCTGCGTCTCATCGGCCGGGCCCCCTTGGAATTCGCCCGTCAAGGGCTACGGCTCCCAATTGATTCATGTGCGCTCTGAAACCTCCTTGTGGTAAATCGACATGAACTCCTCCGGAGTGAGTTCCTCGGTCGTGTTCTCACCGCGTTTGCGCAAGCCCAGCGTCCCGTGTTCCATCTCCTGGTCGCCGATGACGATCATGTACGGTACCCGCTGATTGCGCGCCTCGCGGATCTTGAACCCGATCTTTTCGTTGCGCAGGTCTTCATGGACCCGCACGCCTTCGCGACGCAGTCGTTCGGCCAAGTCACCCGCATACGGAATATGTCGATCGGTGATCGTCATGACCGTCGCCTGAACAGGAGACAGCCACATTGGAAACGCTCCGGCGTAATGCTCGACCAGAATCCCGATGAATCGCTCGATCGACCCGAGCACCGCGCGGTGGATCATGGCGGGCCGTTTGCGTTCACCGTCCGAGTCGACATAGGTGAGGTCGAATCGCTCCGGCAGAGTAAAGTCACACTGTATTGTGGAGCATTGCCACTCACGCGACAACGCGTCCCGGAGTTTGACATCGATCTTGGGACCGTAAAACGCTCCGTCACCTTCGTTTATGTCATACTCGACGTCCTGACCGTCCAGCGCCCGCTTAAGCGCATCGGTCGCGCGTTCCCAATCCTCGTCCGTGCCGATCGATTTTTCCGGCCGGGTGCTCAGTTCCATGGAATACTCGAAACCGAAAACGGCCATGGTTTCCCGCACAAAATCGAGGATATCGCGGACTTCATCGATCAGCTGGTCGGGCCGACAAATGATGTGCGCGTCGTCCTGCGTAAACTGCCGCACCCGCGGCAATCCGTGCAGCACGCCGCTCTTCTCGTGTCGAAACACCGTCCCGAACTCAAAATATCTGATCGGCAGATCGCGATACGACCGGACATCGGCCTTGTAGATGAGCATGTGGGCGAGACAGTTCATCGGCTTCAGGCCGTACTCGATCTCGTCCACCTCAGTGAAGTACATGTTTTCACGGTAATTGTCGAAATGCCCCGAGGTCTCCCAGAGCTCGCGTTTGAGGATCTGCGGACCCTGGACCATCTCGTAGCCGCGTCTGAGCAGCTCCGTTCTCTGGAAATCCTCGACCAGATGGCGAAGGAGCGCCCCCTTGGGATGCCACACCACCAGTCCGGGCCCCACCGCATCGTGAAACGAGAAGAGATCCAGCTCCTTGGCCAGCTTCCGGTGGTCGCGCTTCTTGGCCTCCTCGAGCACGTAAAGGTAGTGTTTCAGATCGTCCTTGGAGGGAAACGCCGTGCCGTAGATCCGCTGGAGCATCGGGTTGTTTTCGTCGCCCCGCCAGTACGCGCCCGCCACCTTCATCAGTTTGAACGCACGGATGTATCCTGTGTGCGGAACATGGGGCCCTCGGCAGAGATCGGTGAACTCCCCCTGGGAATAGAGGCTCACGTCGTCCCCGTTCGCGTCTCGGACCAGTTCGACCTTGTAGTCCTCACCCTTTTCTTCGAAGAACGCCGCGGCCTTCTCCTTGGACATGACCATCCGGCGAAACGGCAGTTTGCTCTTGACGATTTCCCGCATGCGGCCTTCGATCTTATCCAGATCGTCCGGCGTGAACGGCCGGGGGCTGTCGAAGTCGTAATAGAAGCCGTCCTCGACCGCAGGGCCGATGGTTACCTTGACCTCGGGAAAAAGCTCCTTGACCGCCTGGGCCATCACATGCGCGGCGGAATGTCGCAGTATGTCCATGCCCTCACGCGTATGGGCGTCAATGAAGCTAAGCGAGCCCGAGCGGGTGATGGGAGATTCAAGGTCAATGGACAGGCCGTCGATCGACGCGGCGACCACGTCTTTCGGATTCTCGGCGCCGTTCTCCTTCAGTATTTCTGCGGGGGTAATGCCGGCGGGGTATGACTTTTCCAGACCGCTGACTTGGATATCAATGGAGGGGTTCATGCTATCGTCGGATCATCGCCGGATGCTTTTGAAGCGTCCTCGACTGAATTGTTCGGCATATACTCGTTCGGCCTCCTTAACCGGAAATGCGCGGCCACAGCCACGCCCTTTTGCCGGCGTGGTAGGCGCGTGGGGATTTGAACCCCAGACCCTCACCGCGTCAAGGTGATGCTCTCCCCCTGAGCTACGCGCCTATAGTCAAAGTCAAAACTATCAACCCCCTTCGCCTCTGTCAAGCGAAATCAGGGGCGCGTGAGACCTTGACAGGCGCAGAAGAACGCTGCCGCCGAAAATGAAACCGCCGACGCCGGATAACCCAACGTCGACGGCTTACGCGAGGGAGGCCTGTTCCCTCGAGTCTTACCACAGCCGAGAATAGCGCCGGGTCCCCGTGTCACAGGAGGCCGAGTCCCTCAGGAGCGACTGCAACAGCCGCGACGCGGATCCGTTCTGCCAATGGGCGGCCCCAATGCTGTATCCCACCGCGCGGCCCCGACAATCGATGATATACGTGGTCGGCAATCCCGGGACCTCGAGGATCGCCTCCTGCTCGGGATTCAGCACAAAAGCGGTCTTCCGGCCGCTCATGCTGACCGTGCGCAGACTGAACCCCTTGCCCGAATCGAACAGCACCGGGAACGGGCAGTGAGAGGCTTTGGCGTGACGCACGATATTCGCCGGCTGGTCCACCAGATTCACGCCGAGGATCTCCAGCCCCTGATTGCCGTATCGACGTTTGAGCGCCTGGAGTGAGGGCTCTTCCGCTCTGCACGCCGGGCAATTGATCGACCAAAAGTGCAGAAGCACCACCTTGCCCCGGTAATCGTTCAGGGTGACGACGCGTCCCGACGCGTCCCGCAACGTCATGTTCGAGACCTCATGGGGCTTGGGATAGAGATAGATGTTGGCGTTTGACGCGAGATCGCGAGCAAGCGGCCCCTGGCGGGCCTCCGTGAGGGAAGCGACGAGAACCAAAACCAGGGAAGCGTAGAATGCGAACCGAGTCGGATTGGATGCCATGGTACCTCCGTTACGGCAAAGAATCACAAAATGCCAATATATGTATTCCCATATCTGGGGCCGCCTGTCAACTCTTTTCAAACACCCGGCGTTCTCTTTCCGTCAAACTCCGGACAAGAAGGTTTCGTAGCGTTCTACACCGCGGAGACAAGTTGAGTCCCCGGTAATGGTTCACCGGGCTTGAGGCGGCTCTGCGCCCGGTGACGATGGCGGGGGAGACTCATCTCCCCCGCCAAGCCTCCCCCATCGAGATACCAATGGCTTGTCGCTATCCCGGTGAACGGTTACAGTCCCCGTGAACTCAAAGCCGAAAAAGTTGTCGATGTGCCTCATATCTTCGTTGACTCTGCGATCACACGAGGGGTATCCTAAATACGGGGAGTCGAACGGATGCGGCTGTTCGACGCCGGCTATGGATTTGTGCGCCCGTTTAACCGCTTTCGGCATGATTGGGAAGGGGGGCCGGTCATGGAAAAGATCCGCCATAAAGGGAAGACCATCGTTTATTTCACGTACCGGGGGCTGGAGGACGACCAGATCGTTCGACGGATCGAGGAAAACGTCCGCGCGGTCGAGGAGATGGTCGCTCAGGGGGAGCGGAACATCCTTCGATTGACGGACGTGAGGGACGGGTGGGCGTCCCCCGAGATTTTCTCAGCGTTCAGAAAAGCCGCGGACCGGCTGAGGCCTCATGTGAAGGCGAGCGCGGTGGTGGGCGTGAAGGGTGGGCGAAAGGTGCTCCTGGACATGCTCAATCGCACCACCGGCATCGGCGTTCGTCCGTTCGACGACCTGGAAGCAGCCAAGGACTGGCTTGCCGAGCAGGCGGATCGCTGACACTCCTTCCATTGGGTTCTTAATCGTCCGGGGCCTGTCCGGTCTCGGCGCGAAGGTCCTTCCTTCACCTGCGCGCGAGCGTTTGTTCTCGCTCAAAAGGCCCCTTTTTTGTGATTGCTTTATCTCGCCCGGATGAGGTAGAACAGTACCGAGCGCCGATCGAATCGGATCGCGATCATTTCTTCAGCAAAGGTTCAGTCTTCGGGGAGACGGCGGCAGGACGGGAGCCATATCCCGACGGTCGAGGTCCGGCCGTGATCCGGTTATCTCGGCGGCGGCGTCGAAATGGGCGGGGCGTCGGATTCGGGCTCGATCGGATCGACATGTGAGGATTCCACAGTATGGGACGAAAAGTACTCATTGTCGAAGACAGCGGCATGACCCGCATGCAGGTGAGCGAACTCCTCCGGGCACACTTCGGCGCGGACATTATCGAGGCGGAAAACGGAGTCGACGGCTGGAACAAGCTGCAGGCGGAGCCCGACATCGAGTTGATCGTGAGCGACATCGAGATGCCCGAGATGGACGGGGTTGGGTTCATCAGAAAGGTGCGGGATTCCAACAAGTTCTCATTCCTTCCCATTTTGGTGATGACCACCCTGGGACAGATCAAGCAGCGGGACGACGCCCTCAACTCGGGCGCGGACGCGTTCATTCAGAAGCCGGTGACGCTCGAGGCGCTCAAGACTATCCTGCAGGACGTCTGGTGAGCGGCCGGGCGCAGGCGCGAGTCACGGTATGACAAATCCGGATACCCGATCCCCGGAAGCTTCTCCTGAAGGGGGCAAGAAGAAGTTCGGGACAATCGAGGGCGTGTTTCTCCCGAACGTCCTGACAATGCTCGGCGTGATCATGTACTTGCGCCAGGGCATGGTCATGGGCGAAGCCGGCCTCCTCTATGGGCTGCTCATTATCGTAGCGGCCAATGTAGTGACCTTCACCACCGCGTTATCGCTCAGTTCCGTCTCGACCAACATGCGGGTCAAGGCGGGGGGAGCGTACTACATCATCAGCCGGAGCCTCGGTATCGAATGGGGCGGCTGCATCGGCATACCCTTGGCGCTGTCACAGACCCTCGCCATTTCGCTCAACACCATCGGATTCGCGGAATCGTTGAAGATGCTCTCCGACGTGGGCAGCCTCGAGGCGATCTCCCCGATCGCCGGCTATCCCATGTGGCTCCTGGGCACGATCACCCTCGGGCTTATGGCGGTCATTTCGCTGAAGGGTTCGGCGGTTGTGCTCAAGACGCAGTATGTGGTGTTGGCGCTGGTCGCGTTGTCGCTCGTCGCGTTCTTCGCCGGTGGGATAGAGCCCTCGGCCTCAGGACCGCATCTCATCGGCGAGTTCAAGAACTTCACCTTCTGGCAGGTCTTCGCAATATTCTTCCCCGCGGTGACCGGCATCATGTCGGGGGTAAGCCTGAGCGGAGATCTCAAAGACCCGCGATCGGCCATCCCCAGGGGAACGATTCTTTCCATCGTGACGGTGCTGATCGTGTACGCGGCGGTCGGCGTGTTTCTGTGCTTTGCGGC
Source organism: uncultured Syntrophales bacterium (assembly GCA_964385875.1). Lineage (GTDB taxonomy): Bacteria > Desulfobacterota > Desulfomonilia > Desulfomonilales > Desulfomonilaceae > CAYLRL01. Next base: position 22,038 of record CAYLRL010000050.1, on the reverse strand, counting down.
TTCGCCTGAGACCTTGAGTCGAGATTCGCAGGTCTTTCTCAAGATCGCGTGGCGGCCCGAGCCGATACTGTTCGGGCTGTGGGCCGCGGCCATATCGTCGGGGTTGGGGATGATCCTCGCCGCGCCGAGAACCATCCAGGCGCTGGCCAACGACGGCGTGCTCCCCAAGGCGCTTGCGAAGACAACAGGAAAGAACGAGGAACCGATGATCGCGATGGTCCTTTGTTTGATCATCGCGGAAGCCGCAATCCTTATGGGCAAACTCGACCTGGTTGCGCCCGTGCTGTCGATGTTCTTCCTGGTCACGTACGGCATGCTGAACCTGATCGCCGGCCTCGAGACGCTCGTCGACAATCCGAGCTATCGTCCAACGCTCCGCACGCCGTGGTACGTCTCCCTGTTCGGCGCGGCCTGCTGCTTCGCAGTGATGTTCCTTATCAACATGGTCGCAACAATCGTCGCGTTTGCGGTGATCACGATCATCTACCTGTTGCTGAAGCGGCGTCGATTGCACGCGACATGGGGCGACCTGCGCCGAGGCTTCTGGTTGTCGCTTGTGCGTCGATCGCTCCTTCAGGTCGAGCGTCTCCCCGAGCATCCCAAGAATTGGCGCCCGAATGTGATGGTCCTGACGCGAATACCGCAGGGACGGCTCGATCTTGTGGACCTGGCGGACTGGTTGGGAAGCCGCCGCGGCTTGGTCACGCTTCACCATGTGCTCGAGGGGCCGTACTCGAGGATGCGACGCCGAGCGAAGATGGCGTTCAACAACCTGGACCGGTTCATCAAGGACAATGCGCTGAACGCGCTCCCCGCGGTGGATGTGGTCGAGGATCGTTCCGCGGATCTTCGGAAGATCATTGCGAGCCAGGGGTTCGGGTCGTTTCAGCCGAACACCGTAATGCTCGACTGGGCCGAGCGTGACGAGCTCAAGCCCGGACAATTCGAAGATCTTTGCCAGGGCGTTATCGTCGCGGAAAAGACCTTGCTCGTGCTTCACGTAGATCGTGATCGGAAATTCGGCGAGCGGCGGCGGATCGATATATGGGTAGAAATCGATTCGATGTATCTGCCGATGATGTTGCTCCTCGGTTATTTGATCTCCCAGGACGAGGAGTGGGAAACGTCCCGGATTCACGTGCGCCTGCTGCGAGGCGACTCTGCGCATCCGTCGGCCGAAGTCGATGTTCGAAAGAAGCTGGATGAATCGAGGATTCCAATGGAACCGGAATTCCATGACGACATGTCGGCAGCGGACCTTTTTAACGACGGCGATTGGCTCTCGCGGCAGTCCGTCAAATCGGATCTTGTCATTCTGCCGTTTCCGTACGACGGTTCCGACGCCGGCGAAATGAAGCCGGTCCTGGATGATGCGGCCCGGACGATGTCCCGCTTGCCGTCCGTTCTCATGGTCCGGGGACAATCGTTCGTGAAACTGAGCGAATAGCGTGATTATCAAAAGATGACGACAAGAGAGGCTGCGGCGGAGCGACGGCGCTGCGGAGGAATCGACCCGATGAACAAGATATGCCCCAAATGTCAAACCGAGGTGGACGAAGACGCTCCGGTCTGTCCCAAATGCAGATACATCCTTTTGGGAGACGACTCCGCCGACGACGAATTCATGGACCCCGCGGAGATCTATCCCGAAGGGACGGTGCTTGCCGAGAACTACCGGATCGTTCGGACGGTCGGGTTCGGCGGCGCGGGAGTGGTGTACGAGGCGCGACAGATCGGTTTGAACAATATGCCTGTCGCCGTGAAAGTCCTCCATCCGGATCTGAACGAGGACGACACCACGATCGGTCTGCTCAAGAAGGAAGTCATTATCGCCCGTGAACTGACCCACGATGCGATCATGAAGGTGTACAGCCTCGAACGGACCGAAAATCGTTACTTCATCGTCATGGAGTACGTGGACGGGGAAAGCCTCCAGGGCATGCTCGAGCGATCGGAGAAGCTCCGCGCGGAGAAGGCCTCGGAGATATTCTTCCAGGTGGCCGCGGCGCTTCAGTACGCCCACGAACGGGGGATTATCCACCTCGATATCAAACCGGCGAACATCCTTGTGGGGAGCGGCGGTCAGGTCAAGCTCTGCGATTTCGGCATAGCTCGGATGGCCTTCGGGACGACCACGACCGCGACACAACGGATCATCACCGGATCGGTCGGGTTCATGCCGCCGGAGCAGTTCCGGGGTCGAAAATATGTGTCGCACAGGTCGGATATTTATGCGCTTGGCGCCACGCTCTACAACGCGCTCACCGGCGAGGTTCCCATCGGCGTCATCGACGTGGAAAGCGTCCCTCCGAGCGTTATCACGGCTCTGCAGCGAAAACCGGAAGACCGCTTCGACTCGGTTACACAATTCGTCGACGCGTACATGAACGAGACGGGACATCGACCGCAGTCGGTCGATCTCTCGCGCGACACGGTGATCACCGCGTTTCAGGCGGCGCCGGATGCTCAACCCGCTGAAGAATCGCCGGCTCAGCCGACCACTCGGCAGGAACCGCCGGCGCCGGCTCAAGAGAAGCCTGCGAAAGACACTGCCGACGGTCCTCCCGCAGCCGCGCGCCCTACTGTTCGGGATGAAGTCGACGTCCGGCCGGACTCTCCCAAAGAAGCTCCCCCGCCCTCGCCGACCTCGATGGAGAATGAAAAACGCGGCGCTCCTTCGTGGTTGTACGGCGTCGGTGTCCTTGCGCTTGTGATTGCGTTGGTCATCGTCGGTCTTTCTGTGTGGAGATCCGACAGGAAAGGGGCCGGCGCTCCGAAGGAAGCCTCCGGACCGGCCGTTGGGGAGACCGCGGCCCGGTCCGTTGTGTTGGCGCCGGAGGGTCGAACGGGCTCGGTCCCGGGGCCGGATGAAGCCAAGACGGTCAAGCCGGACGAAGCCGTCACCGAAGCGGTGAACACGGTTCTCCGGACGTTTGTGGACTCGCTGAACTTCGACAAGACCGATCAGGCGTATATGATTTTATCTCCCGACCTTCGGAAGAGCGTTTCGCTCGAGAAGTTCAGGAGTGAATTCTTCGGATCGCCCCGTTTGTGGCAAATCACGGTCGCGGATATGGGCGCGACGCCCGAGGGAACGGTGCTGGTCAAGCTTGAAGGGCGGATGATGGACGCGTACCAGGGCGCGGTCCGAAGCATTTCCGCACGGGCTGAGATGACCAAGGACGACATCGGCTGGAAGATCTCACGCATGGACATCGGCTGAACGAGCCGACGCCGACTTCGCGCCCGATCACCGAGGCGCGCCCGAGACCTGGGGAACGGACGGCAATGACCGACGAAGCATCGATCTCACCGCACGTGAAGGAACAATTCCTCAAGGAGGCCGCCGAACGCCTTCGGGACCTGGAAACGGGCCTCCTCAATGTGGAGCGGGGTCTGGACCTGAATCCTCAAATACGTCTGATGTTTCGAGGGTTTCACGGCATAAAGGGAATCGCCGGCTATGTCAACACCCGTGAGATCATCGACTTGAGCAACGCCGGTGAAACGTTGCTCATTCACGTGCGGGACAACGGCGTACCCTTCAGAATGGAATGGGTCGACTCGCTTCTGCAATGCCACGATTGCATTCGTGGCTTGCTGGACGATTTCAGGGACGGTCGTCCCCCGTCGGCTTCGTGGGATGAGAGCCTTGCCCGACTCCATGACATCATCCGAGAAGTGACCACCGATCGAAGTCCCGCGTCCTACGATCAATCAAAGTTCTTCCACGAGACCGCCGGAGCCCAGATCAAAGGTCTTGAGGTTTACCTGTCCAAGTGGACGCCGGGCGTGCCCGACCCGCGTCTGGTGAAAGCCCTCCAACGCAAGCTGGCGCTCTTTTCGTCGGCCGCGGAAAAGGCCGGGAGAAGCGACCTTGTCGAGCGGGTCCGGTCCTCTTTGGACGCGTTGGAATTCGCCAAAGACCGAGAGTGGACCTCCGAAGAGATCGCCCGGTGGTCGCTGATCGGTGAGGATCTCAGGGGAATGCTTCGCGCAGGAGGACCGCGTCGGCCGCCGGAGCAGCCGGCCTTCGGCGCCGTGTCCTCCGACGAACGGATCCAGGCGCCGCCACGGGTTCTCGAGATCAAGGAAGAATACGTGGACATGCTCGAGACGCTGGTGAATGATTTCTCGACGTATGCGGTACGACTGAGCCATGATCTGAAAAAGATGAAGCCCATGATCAAACCTCGGGCGTATCCGTGGCTGCAGGGAATGGAATCGGATTTGACCCGATTCGCTCGGGCGTTCATCCAATCCCTGCGCCGCTTACATTTGGTTCCGTTGTCAAGCCTTTCCGACAGGTTTCCAAGGCTCGTGCGCGATCTCGCCAAGCGCGACGGAAAACGCGTCCGGCTTGCGTTGAAAGGCATGGACGTCGAATTGGAGAAAAACCAGGTGGAGGGGCTGTCCGAACCGCTCACCCACCTCATTCGCAATGCGGTCGACCACGGCCTGGAAACGCCGGAAGTGCGGGCCGAACTCGGGAAGCCGGAACAGGGCCTGCTCACCCTCGAGGCCGAGGCGCGCAGAGGTTCGGTCACCATAAAGCTGGCCGATGACGGAAAAGGCATAGACTTCGACCTCGTGCGCCGCAAAGCCGTTCAATTGGGTGTGTACGATCAGGAGAAGGCTGCCGGGCTTGAAGCGCACGAGCTCTTGAATCTCATATTCCTTACCGGCCTTTCGACCCGAGACACCGCCAATACTATCTCGGGGAGAGGCGTAGGCTTGGACATCGTACGCCAAGCGATCGACGAACTGGGAGGAAGCGTGAAGGTCGATTCCGAACCGGGCCGAGGGACGGAATTCACGCTTACGATTCCGTTTGATTTGGACTGAGCCGTCTCGGCGATCGAGGCGTCGTGCATGGAGACTCGCCGTATGTGCAGACTGTTTCGAAAGTTATGCAACCTTGCAATCTTTGCTGCGCTCCTCACCGCAGCGGCTCTCCCCGCCGAAGCTCGGGAAGACGCCGAACGAACCGCCATAGACCAATATTTCGCGGCAATGGAAGCCTACCGGAAAGGAAAGGCGGATGAGGCCGTTCGGACCTTGCGGGGCCTCCTCAAGGCGTTCCAAACCGAGGACCTCCCCAAGGGGGTTTTCATGACACACCTCTCCCTTGCGGAGATTCTCGTTTCCCGGGGAGAATACGACAAAGCCCTCGAAGAGTTACGTCGCGCCGAAGATAAGAAGGCTCGGGAGCGGGACATCCGAGGCGAAGCCCTCGTCCTCTATCGAATGGCGCAACTTGAACGCGCGAGATCGGATTTCGACAAGGCCGCCGAGTATCTGCAGGAGGCGCTCTCCAACCTGCGCGCGGTCGAGGACCGTCGGCTTCTGGCCGCGATCGATCTGGAACGTGCGCGGATCATGATCGTGAGAGGAGAATACGAGAAGGCCCGCCCCCTTCTGAACGAGTCTCTCGAACGCTTCACGACCTTTCGGGACACCGCGCGCTACACCGAGGCTCTCATCAGTCTCGCACACATTGCCAGGCTGACCGATGATTACACGACAGCGGCCGAGTATCTCAATAAGGCGGAAAAGGCGGCCGAGGCGAGCGGTCGGGAGGTCTTACCCGCGGTGGCGGCAGCGGAACGCGCCCTGCTCGAAGACGCACGCGGCAATACGGCTCAAGCGGAGAAGACGCTGAAAGCCTCCCTGGAGACGCTGAAAAAGGCGGGAGCCGCGAGGCTGGAGGCGCACTACACCATATTCCTCGGCGATCTCATGCTCGAACGCTCTCGACCGGAAGACGCGCACAAGGTCCTCAGCCGGTCATCTGAGGTCCTGACGAAGTTCGAAGCGGGTCTGGACCTGGCGCGATGTCGGACGGCGCAGGGGCGCGTCTTTCTCAGTCTGGGCAATTTGAACAAGGCCGCGGCGTCCCTCGAGCAGGCGGTAGATGCGCTCGAGTCGTACAAAGCCGCGCACGATGAAATGGAGGCCCGCGTTGCGCTCGCTCACGTTCAGTCGATTCAGGGTCTTTTTCTCGCCGCTCGGGACAATCTCGCCAACGCGGGGCGCATTGCCGACAAACTCGATACCGTTCACGCGCGGGGCCGCGTTGCCCTCGTGAGCGGCATAGCCGCGCGCCTCGACGATGATCACCCAGCGGCGTACCGTTCCTTTTCCCGCGCCTTGGAGCTTTTCGCAAAAGTCGGCGACCGTCGCCGACAGGTAAACTGCTTATTGCACAGAGCCGTCTCGATGATCAGCCTCGGCTTTCTCGATCGAGCCGAAGAGGATGCGGACAGGGTTCGAGAAATTACCGCAGGCGGCGAGGATCTTGTTGTTCGCGCGCAGCTGCTCATGCTGAAGGGGAGGATCGCGGCGGCCCGAGGAAACGAAGCCGCTGCCCTCAAGGAGTACGACGCAGCCGCCGGCGTGCTCGATAAGTTCGAGCGTCCCGTGACCTCCACGGGAGTTCTCATCCTGAAGGCGGAATGCGAGGAACGCGTGCGGAATATTATGTCGGCCGACCGACTGTGGCGACAGGTGGAAGCCCGCTTCGAGAGCATGGGCAGTCCGGGAGGCGTCGTCCGCGCGCGGGAAGCCCGAGTCGGCCTTGCGCTCGACATAGGCGCCGGCGAGACCGCGCGTGCGATAGTTCGACAGCGATTGGCAGGCGACATCGAGCCGCGGGTTCCGTATATCCGTCTGGCGCAAGCCTACGGTACGTATCCCGGATATGGCGGCGGATATTCTCAGCAATATCGTCGGCCGAATTACGAGCGTTCTGCGCCGCGGCAGATCCGAGGACCCGACAGCGCCGTTCTGAACGCTCGAATAACCGCGCTGAAAGCCGAAATCGCCCTGGCCGCGGGCGATACGGGCGCAGCGCAAGAAGAAGCGGAGGGCGCGCTGAATGCCGTCAAAAGCGTGAAGGACGACCGGACGATCGACCGGTTCGAGCGATTACTGGGTCGGGTCCTCATGGAGAAGGGAGCGTATGTCGACGCGCTGAAAGCTTTCAAGCTCGGCGGAATCACCGAGGGCCCCCGGCTCCTGCACGCGGAGGCCATGGCCGCGGCGCAGGAAGGGAAGCGTGACGAAGCCCTGAGTAAGCTCCGTCGTCTGGTTCATGACTTGAAATCCCGCGAACTTCGTGAAGGCCTGTGGAATGTGCGACCGCTCGAAATGCGCAGGCGTGAGCGGATCTATCAGGACTACCTCGAAGTGTTGGGGCCGAAGGACGCGGGCGCGGCGCCGTCCGATGCGGTCAACGAAGCGTGGAAGGCGGCCCGGACGCTCAAGATGAGGCGATTCCTCTATGCGAGAGCGGCGGTCGGCGCCGACGTTTTCCCCGGCGTATCCGCTGAATCGATCGCGAAGCTCCGGTCGCTGCAGTTCGATGCGAGGAACAAGGCAAAACGTGAACGCGCCGTGGCGGCAATCCCTGCGCTCAAGACATCGAACGTGTCGGAAGAGAACAATGGGAAGATGTCTGCGAAAAACGCAACCGGTCATCGGTCGCCTGCGGTGGTGGAGCGCATGGCCGAAGAGAAGGCGCGGCCGTCCGGCGCGCAAACAGCTCCGGTGGAACCCGCCGCAAAGATCGACGCCGCGCTCGAGGAGATCGGCAAGACCAGCCCGGTCTTCGTCCGGTTGATCAAGGGAGAGCCGCCCAAGGTCGAGCGGGTTCGACAGCTTCTTGCCTCGGACGAAGGCTATCTCTCCCTGGTCGTCACCCGAACCGGCGTCTATAGCTTTTGGGTGGATGCGGCTTCACCGCCTGCGTTCGCGAAATGCGGCGCCGCGGCAGACATGCGCAAGCAGGCCGCGGTCGTGGTCAAAGGAATCGACAGTCCCTATTACTACAAGGTTTCGCGGTCGGCAAACACGCTCTGGAAGGGCCTCTTCGGCGCGTACGAGGAGCGGGTGGGCAAGGCCGACAGGCTGACGATCGAGGTGGACGGATTTCTCACGCTCTTCCCTTTCGAGGCCCTGGTTCCGGGCGAATGGCCGACGTCATATCAAGATCAACAGCAGGCGCCGCTGATGCTCGACTCAACGCCGATCGTCAGAACGTCGTCCGCATTCAGGTTCACCGCCGCCCGATCGGCCTCTGAAAAAGGGAAGGCGGACTCGCTGGCGGTCTTCGCGGATCCGGTTCTGCCCTCCTCCAAGGGCGAATCGGGCAACGAGGGCGGTGTCGGAATGCTTTCCCGGTGGGCGGACGATCTATCGAGAATTGAATCAGCCGCACGCTCGAACCGGTCGGACGCGGCCGACATCGCGGGGATCTTCGGACGTCGGGGAAAACTGCTCACAGGCGATCGGGCAACCGCTCAGGCGTTTCTCGGCGACGAAACCAAGGATGCGTCGTGTATCCACGCTGCGTGTCCGTTACTCCTGCCCGAATTGCCGGCAGGCCGACTCAATCAGCCCGTCTTCGTCTTCTCCCCCGTCTCGAAAGACCCCGGATCGGCTTTCTGCGGCGTCGATCGCATGAGCGCGGCTCGCCTCGACGCCGGACTCATCGCGCTTCCCGATGCGACATGCTCCGCCGGCTCGGACTACCGAAGCGTCTTCCTCCTCCTTGAAACGTTTGGGACCGTGGGACTTCGCCGCGTACTGCTCCCGCTATGGGCCGCGGACCGGCAAGGAGCGGCCGAGCAAGCCGAGTTCATCACCGTTTTCTACTCGTCATTGCGGGAGAATTCGGACGTGACGGCCGCTCTGAAGAAGGCGCGGGGGGGCGTCACGGTCGACAGCTCGAGGAAGAATCGCTGCAACCCCGCTAGGTGGGCGCTCTTTTAGACCACGGGCGGGCGCCGCGGGAGAGAACAATGTTGCGCTCCGAGTCTGACGCGGCCGAGCGTCCATGGGACGAATACGGAATATCCGGCGCCCTCTCCTCATGGACATGACTTCCTCGCCTGCTCAGATTGTTTGCAAAGCCAAGAAGGCGGAAATCATGTCCGCTTTCACCTTTCAATCATGGCGCGCTCTTTCGCGAAGACCCCGAAAACCTACTCGAATCCCATAGGTTCGGTGGTCTTAACCCGAGCCGAACCCGTTGATAATAACCTTTCCCGCAATCCTTTGCCGAAGGAGAGTGAAATCAGGTAACCGTTCAGCGGGATAGCGATAAGCCGTTGATATCTCGATGGGGGAGGCTTGGAGGGGGAGATGAGTCTCCCCCTCCATCTTCACCGGGCGCAGAGCCGCCTCAAGCCCGGTGGACCATGACGAAATCAGAAATTGTCCGATTCCGCCTCTCCGAGCATCTTGGCGATTTCGTGGCGGTCGGCTTTAGCGGCCCGCATTCGCGCGGTGTTTCCGTCGAGATCCTGAGCGTGAAGATTCGCTCCCCACTCGACCAGGGCTGCCACCGCTCCGGTTCGGCCCTCGGAAGCGGCGAGCATGAGCGCGGTCGCGCCGGAAAGATCCGCAATCTCCGTGTCCGGATTCTCGCTCAGGAGGAGTTCCATCACTTCTACGTGGCCCCGCTGGGCCGCGCGCATCAGCGTGGTCCATCCCAGCGCGTCGACCGCGTTCACGTCCGCTCCGTAATTGAGCAGCAATCCCGCGGCCTCGATATTGCCCTGGCGGCACGCCTTCATCAGGGCGGTCGCGCCGTAATCGTCGGAGGCCTCCGTGTCCGCGCGGTTCTCGAGCAAGACCCGCACCACAGGCGTATGGCCCAGCGCGGCCGCCCACATCAACGGCGACCAGCCCAACTTGTCCCGAGTGTTCACGTCCGCTCCCTCCGCAAGAAGCCTGCGCAGATCATCCAGATTCCCTTCCTTGACAGCTTTCAGTAACGATTCTTCCATGCGAGACCACTCCCTGTCGGCTGATGTCCGGTCGAAGCTCGGCGTCGCGCGCATAAACATACCAGATTCGGACGAATCGTTCCGAAGATCTTGCGTTATCGGTTGAGATGAGCGGCGCAAACCGAGCGCTTACGACCACGAAGGGAAAAGGCGGCGCCACGCGCCGTACCGTCGCATGTACTTGTTGATGCGGCGGCCCGCCGCATTGGCCGGCACGACCGGCACGCACAGGACGAACGCTCCGATGTGACGAGCGCCGAAGAGCCGTATCCGGAAGATCTTCCGGGTGAGCGACCAGAGCTGGGCGGGCGTGTAAAACGCGGCGGTAATCTGTTTCGCGATACGTTTCAAGCCGGGACGGCGCAGTTCTTCCGAGTAGACGATGCCGTCGTCGCCGATGAAGTATCCGGGCGTGGCTTCCACGACCTCTTTGAGCGGTGAATACTTTTCGATGCGGAGCTTCTGGTAGGTGATGGAATCGAGCCCGAGTTCCTTTGCAAATACCGGAATCTCCATCATTTCATCTTCGGACTCGCCCACATTGCCGTAGATGAAATAGCCGTGATAGTAGAAGGGAAACCGTTTGAACGTCTCGAACGCTTCGCGCACCGTCTCCGTGGTGAAGCCCTTGTCCAATTGCTCGAGAATGCGATCGGTTGGGGACTCGATCCCGAGGAGGAAGACTTTCACACCGGCTTTGGTCGCGGCTTCCAACACGTCGGGGTGTTTGTACACTTCGATGCGCGCCTGAACGATGAACCGCTTCTCGATGCCTTCACTGACGATGCGTTCGCAGATCTCCTTCGCTCGACGCGGGTTCACGAAGAAGTTTTCGTCCGCGATGAGCACGACGCCGGCGGTCATTTCCCTGAGTTCCCTCATCACCGAATCGATCGACCGAGCGCTGAAGCGGCGTTTCTGTGTCCAGGGATTCATGTTGAACGTGCAGAATTTGCAGTTATACGGACAGCCCCTCGACGTGAGGATGATGTCGAATTCCTCGCCCCGCATCGCATAGCCGCCCACGCTGAAATGATACTTGACCGACCTGAGGCTTCGATCTGGGTAGGCGTAGCGGTCGACGTCGCCCAAGGGGCGGTTCGGCGTGTGGACCAGCCGATCGCCGTCACGGAAGGAGACGCCCGGGACGTCGCGAAGATCCGCCCCCTGAGCGATCTCGGCTATGGCTTCCTCACCTTCGCCCCGGACGATCACGTCGACGTTCGGGCAGCGCTCGAAGACTTCTTCCACGTTGTCGGTGGCCTGCTTGCCGCCGACGATCGTGGTGACGCCCGCGGGAAGCCCGCTCACAAGGCGGCACACCTCGTCAAAATGATACTCCCAGTTGACGCTCACGCAGAGCAGGTCCACCTCACGCTCGATGAACCGGCGGAGCGACGCTTCGTTCCGCAACGGGCCCGCAAGACGACGATCCACAAAGGTCACCCGTTCCACGTGCGGCCGCAGCGCGGACGCTATATACTCGATGCCGGTCGGGGGGAAGATGGCCAGTCCCAGCGAACCCGAATGACTGTCCCGAGAATACGGATGCAGACAAAGCGCGTGCCGATACCGCGCCGTAATCGGCGCCTTGGCTGCTTCAGCGCTGGATTGAGCGTTCAAAGCGACTCCAGGAATGTGTTCGATGCGCCGCGCTCCCGCTGTCAGCCGGAGGCGCGTGTCCCGCGCGACGCCTTCAAAGCACGATTATGGTACGCCCCCACGCGCCCCATGTCAACCGGAGAGAGCCGCAGGGCGGCGTGGCCGCAAGAAAGCATGTTGCCGGGAGGCAGGAAGGGACTTGGAGCGCCCCGGCGCTCTGACCCGAGAATTCCTGATCACGGCTCCTTCCGTTCTTTCGGATGGTTCGGTGCTCTCAATCTGCCGGGTATTTCGGGATAAGATCACTGGAGCGCCAAGAATCGCCCGCCCCGCGCGAAAAGGCCGCTCCGACAGGAGCGGCCCGTTTCTCGTGAGAGATACCGTTGGACGGGCGGCCGGACCCCCCCAGGGGGAGCTCCGACCGAGCCGTCGACCGGTTGTGCTCTTTGGGGTTAGTACATGCCGCCGGGGGGCATACCGCCGCCGGGCATGGCCGGCATTTCGCCCTTCTCTTTGGGCTTTTCGGCGACCATGACCTCGGTGGTCAGCATGAGGCTCGCCACGGACGCGGCGTTCTGCAGCGCAAGGCGGGTAACCTTGGCCGGGTCGATGACGCCGTCGGCGAGCATGTCGCCGTACTCCTCGGTGTAGGCGTTGAAGCCGAAGGAATCCTTGCCTTCCTTCACCTTCTCAACGACGATGGAACCGTCATGGCCTGCGTTGTTCGCGATCTGACGGATCGGCTCTTCGAGCGCTCGAAGCACGATTTTGGCGCCGACGGCTTGGTCGGCGGACAGGTTTAGTTCCCTGACCGCGTCGAGGCACCGGATGTAGGCGACGCCGCCGCCGGGGACGATCCCTTCTTCAACCGCCGCTCGGGTCGCGTTGAGGGCGTCTTCGACGCGGGCCTTCTTTTCCTTCATTTCGGTCTCGGTGGCCGCGCCCACGTTGATGACCGCGACACCGCCGACCAACTTGGCCAGTCTTTCCTGCAGCTTCTCACGGTCGTAGTCGGACGTGGTCTCTTCGATTTGGGTCCGGATCTGACGCACGCGACCTTCGATCTTGTCCTTCGCGCCCGCGCCGTCGACGATCGTGGTGTTGTCCTTGTCCACGTTAACCCGCTTACACGTGCCGAGGTCGTTCAGCGTAACGTTCTCGAGCTTCAGACCGAGATCCTCGGAAATCACCTGACCGCCGGTGAGAACCGCGATATCTTCGAGCATGGCCTTACGGCGATCGCCGAACCCCGGCGCCTTGACGGCCGCGCAGTTCAGGGTTCCACGAAGCTTGTTCACCACGAGCGTGGCCAGGGCCTCGCCCTCGATATCCTCGGCGACGATCAGCAGCGGGCGCCCCATCTTAGCCACCTGCTCGAGCAGCGGTAGAAGGTCGCGCATGTTCGAGATCTTCTTGTCGTAAATCAGAATGTACGGATCATCCAAGCCGGCTTCCATGCGCTCGGGATCGGTCACGAAATACGGGGAGAGGTACCCGCGGTCGAACTGCATACCTTCGACCACTTCGAGGGAGGTCTCCATGGCCTTCGCCTCTTCGACGGTGATAACTCCCTCTTTGCCGACCTTCTCCATGGCCTCGGCGATGATGTTGCCGATAGTTGCGTCGTTGTTCGCGGAGATGGTGCCGACCTGGGCGATGTCCTTCTTGTCCTTGGTGGGCGTGGACAGAGACTGAAGCTTGGTGACAATCGCTTCGACCGCCGCTTCGATGCCGCGTTTGATGTCCATGGGCGACGCGCCCGCGGCCACCATCTTGATGCCTTCACGGTAAATGGCCTGAGCCAACACGGTCGCGGTGGTGGTGCCGTCACCGGCCACGTCGGAGGTCTTGGACGCGACTTCCTTCAGCATCTGCGCGCCGAGGTTCTCGAACTTGTCTTCCAGCTCGATCTCCTTGGCCACGGTCACGCCGTCTTTGGTCACGTTGGGCGATCCCCAGGATTTCTCGAGGATTGCGTTACGACCCTTCGGACCGAGCGTGGACTTCACGGCGTCCGCCATGATGTTGACGCCGGTGAGCATTTTGTCACGAGCCTGCTGCTCGAACTTAATCAGTTTAGCGGCCATTGATGTATTCCTCCTTTAAACTATATCGTAGGGTTTGTTTCGATTTTCGGGCGGGAAACGCCGTCGTGTCTCGTCTCGGTCATTCGACGAGGCCGAGGACGTCTTCCTCTCTCATGATCAAGTACTCTTCGCCGGCGACCTTGATTTCCGTGCCGGAATACTTACCGAACAGTATGCGGTCGCCTTCCTTGACTTCGAGGGGAATCACCTTTCCGTCTTCGGTCTTCTTGCCGTTTCCGACCGCGATGACTTTTCCCTCTTGGGGTTTTTCCTTGGCGGTATCGGGAAGAATAATACCTCCGGAACTTGTTTCCTCCGACTCGACCCTTTCGACGAGGATGCGATCGTGGAGAGGACGGAACTTCATGTTATTACCTCCTGGTTTGGTATGCACCTAGGCGCCGGGCGCTTGCTAGCACTCTATTTAGGTGAGTGCTAATAGTAGCCCGCCTTGTCAACCCTCGCAATAGGTTTTTTTCCACCCCGCTCCGATTTTTCCGTATCCTGATGCCGACGCCGATCGAACAAGGAGACGACCATGAAGGACTCCATCCACTGTCCGAAGTGCGGAACCACTGTTAAATACTACAGAAATCCCATCCCAACCGTTGATATCATCATCCGAACGCCAGAGGGCGTCGTGCTCATCAAGCGGAAAAACCCACCCCACGGATGGGCAATCCCCGGCGGATTCATCGATTACGGCGAGAGCGCGGAGCATGCGGCTCAGCGGGAAGCCGAAGAGGAGACGTCTCTGCGGGTCGAAAATCTGGAACAATTTCGAGTGTATTCGGATCCTGACCGCGATCCCAGGCATCATACGCTTACCGTGGTCTTTACCGCCCGCGCGGACGGGCGCCCGCGCGCGGCGGACGACGCCGCGGAAATCGGTGTTTTTCAAGCCGACGCGCTCCCCGGACCCCTGGCGTTCGATCATGGGAAGATCCTGAGCGACTATTTCGGGCAAACGGAGGAATGACTCGGAGCGCCGCTTTCGATCCGTCACGTCCGCGCAGGCTCGGCCTGTTGCAACGCGCCCGCGGCCGCGCTATTCTTCGAGGAGAAGCCGAGCGAGGTACTCGATGATAGGAATTTCCAAGCTGTACTGCGGAGCGGTGGAGGCCTCCGACCCGCTGCGATACGGGCGCAGGTCGGGCGATCTGCCGTCGCATCTCCTGCAATTCTCCAAGGACAAGAAGCCCGTGGTCGTGTGGAACGTCACGCGGCGCTGCAACCTGAAGTGCGTTCACTGTTATTCGGGCTCGGAAGATAAGGACTACGGCGGCGAGCTCTCCTTCGACGAAGGCAAGGCGCTCATCGAAGATCTGGCCGAGTTCGGTTCGCCGGTGATTCTCTTTTCCGGAGGTGAGCCGCTCGTCCGGAAGGATATCCTCGATCTGATCCGCTACGCGTCGTCGTGCGGCAGGCGAGCGGTCCTCTCGACCAACGGCACGCTCATTACACCCGACATCGCCGGCGCGCTCAAGGATATCGGCCTCTCCTACGTCGGGATCAGCCTGGACGGCCTTGAACAGACCCACGACCAATTCCGCGGCGTGCCCGGCACGTTCCCCCGCGCGATGAACGCGATCGAGAACTGCCAAGCGGCCGGCCTCAAGGTCGGCCTGAGATTCACGATCAACACGCGCAATTATCAGGACATCCCCGGCGTCTTCGACTTGGTGGAAGAGCGTGCGATTCCGCGGATCTGCTTTTATCACCTGGTCTACGCCGGCCGAGGAACCGAGCTCATGAAGGAGGACCTCGACCACGAGCAGACCCGATCCGTGGTCGACCTGATCCTGGACCGCACCAAGCGTCTTCACGACCGCGGCATGCCTGCGGAGGTTCTTACGGTTGACAACCACGCGGACGGGCCGTACACCTATCTGCGGCTCACGAAGGAAGATCCCGAGCGGGCCGCGCAGGTGCTCGAACTTCTCGAGATGAACGAAGGGAACAACTCCGGCCGCGGCATCGGATGCGTCTCCTGGGACGGCGCGGTCCACGCGGACCAGTTCTGGCGCCACCGCTCCTTCGGAAACGTGCGGGATCGGAAATTCAGCGAAATCTGGACCGACCCCGCCGACGAGTTCCTCATGATGCTCAAGGAGAAGAAGAAGCATGTGACGGGGCGATGCGCTCAATGCAGATGGCTGAACATCTGCGGAGGAAACTTCCGCGTGCGGGCCGAAGCCGTGCACGACGACGTCTGGGCGCCCGACCCGGCATGTTATCTGACGGATGAGGAGATCGGCCTCGCATAGCGGTCTTTCTGCATTACGGCGGGTTTTCACACTCTTTCCTGGAAACGGATGCTCTACGGCGGACATGTAAAGGCGCTCGACCACATCGAGCTACTCAGGGAAATCGACTTCGATTTCGGTGAAGTTGTATTGCGCGATGCCGACGCTCGGCGCATGTGGCGGGACTCGGGCGTTCGGAATCGCTTCGAAGACGACTTCTTTCTTCTCGCGCACGGTCCGTTCGAGGGAGACCCGGACGATATCGCAATGCTGACAACCAACTACCTTCCCGCTCTCAAGGACTCGGTAGATCTCACCGCGGAGATGGAGATCGAGATTTTCACCTTTCACCTCTGGATGGACTCCCGATTCGTGAAGCCCGAGACGATCGCGGTCAAGAAGGCGATACTCCGGGAGATCACCGCGTACTCGGAAGAGCGGGGCGTGATCCCCTGCCTCGAGAATCTCTCGGAACAGGCGTCGGACCTGGCGCCGCTGGTTCACGGGACCCCCGGCCTGCAACTGACTCTCGACGTGGGCCACGGACAGATCCTCGCGGACGAGAACGCCTCGTTCGGGATTATCGAAACGCTTCACCCGTTCATCCGACACGTTCATCTTCACGATAATCACGGCGGCTCGAAAGCCACAGACGACCTCCACCTCACCCCCGGCGACGGAATAATCGATTTTTCCGGAATTATGACCGCTCTCACAGCAGTGGGTTATGACGGCCCCCTCACGCTGGAACTCGCCGTGGCAGCCGACGTCCTCACCGAAGGCAGACGAAGGGTCGAGGCGTACGTGGCGGACGCGAAAAGAAAGACTATTTCGCTTCGCCTGCACTGACCTTCGTGAGCGCCCCGTTTGCTCGAGACCGTTGTGCTCCGTCGGCAATGACATGGCTCTGCGCATGTCCGCGAATAACGGCCGACCGCTTCTCTACCGGCCGGCCCGGAGGCGCCGCATCCGGGCGCCGAAGACGCAGGAGGTCTTCGCCTGGGCCGCGCCGAACGGCATCCCAACGTTGGATGATAACGAAAAGCCCCTCCAGCGGCTCCGCCCCCCTGAGGTATGACGTCCGGGGCGCCTGCGCATTGCTCACGTGATCGGACGGGAAGATCTCTCAGGCGACACCCCCATACCCCTCCGGACGCCGGGTTTGCGCTTGGGGCCTCGATCTTTCGCCTTTCGTTTTCTCGGCGGCTTCACGCATCCATCGGATGAGGGCGGCTTCGAAGAGTTTGTCGATTTCCTTGCGACCTTGTCTTTAGTCTGCGCAACCTGACGGCTGAGCTTGAGCAGGACCTCGAGTGTTGGAAAGCGCGTTGACATGAGGTCGTCCCAGCCCACAACCTTTGTCTCAGGCTTGTCTTGACCCGGCCGTGTGATTACCTGAGCGTAAATGAACGCTGTCTGTCAAACGCTCGTCTGCGGGCCCTCGGGAGCGCAGGGCTCAGTCTTCATTTTCGACCGCTTGTTCCGTATCCGCGTCGCCGGGATACCGCTCACGCTCATGTCGGTTCGCTCTTCACGTCGATAGAATCGTAATCAGCGCTTGAGGTTCATATGACCGAATTCGCCTCCGAAACCAGGTTGGATAGACGCAAAGCAATATGCGGAATATGCCCCGCCGGATGCTGGGTTGAGGTCGCGTACGACAAGGACGGAAAGGTCGCGGACGTCGCCGCGGACACCGATACCGAGTTGGGCATGATCTGCAACCTGGGTCGCCGGTCCTCCGAGATTATCTATTCGCCGGACCGGCTCCGAACGCCCCTCAAGCGCATCGGCCCCCAGGGGAGATATGATTTCGAGCCCATAACCTGGGACGAAGCGTACGACACGATCGTCGACCGGCTCACGGAGATCAAATCCCAATACGGGCCCGAGGCCGCGGCGATCTACACCGGCCGCGGCAGCTTCGAACTCCCGGAATGCGATGTGTACCAACCGAAGGACGTCGAGGTTTCGTCCGCGTCGAGCGTGCTGTTCCCGTTCGGGTCTCCCAATACCCTCGGGGTCGGCGCGCTCTGTTATGTCTCCTTTGCGATGATTGCGCCTCACGTGACGCTCGGCGGCATGCTGACCACGATGTTCTCCGATATCGAGAACGCGGAGCTTGTCGTGGTGTGGGGAGCGAATCCCGCGACCGACTGCCCGCCGGTCGATTTCCACCGGATTCTGGCGGCTCATGGGAACGGCGCTCAGGTGGTGGTCATCGACCCCCGCCGGACGGGGACCGCCCTCTCCACCCAGGCGGAATGGATACCCATACGACCGGGAACCGACGGCGCGTTGGCGCTCGGGCTCTGCAACACAATCATCGAAGAGGAACTCTTCGATGACGACTTCGTAACAAACCACACCTACGGTTTCGACGATTTCGCGCGCTACGCGCAGCATTTCAGACCCGCGGCGGTTGAATCGATCACCGGCGTGCCGGCGGAGACGGTGCGGACCTTGGCCCGGAGGATCGCGACCGCGCGGGGCGCGGCGCCGGTCATGTACAGCGGTCTGGAATACAACGACAGCGGCGTGCAGGCGATACGCGCCACCCTGGTTCTTTGGGCGCTGGCAGGGCAGCTGGATGTCCCCGGCGGTCGATGTTTCACCATGCGGGACAACGTTTTTCCCATGAACCGTGACGGCCACCTGCCGAACCCGAACGTGAAACGAGCCCTCGGCAGGGACCGCTTTCCGGTGTACAGCCTTTATCGTGGGGAATCCCATGCGATCGCGCTCCCGGACGCGGTTCTTCGAGGGCGGCCGTACCCGATACGATCCCTCATCATCAACGGCGGTTCGATCATTACGTCTTGGCCGGAGCCCTCGGTCTGGCGGGAGACGCTCTCCGCGCTCGACTTCCTCGTCTGCGTGGATCGGTTCCTCACTTCGGACGCCGCGTATGCGGACATCGTCCTGCCGGCGTCCACGTACTACGAGACCGAATCGTACATGCGGTACGGTCCGATCTTCCGTATTCGGGAACGGGTAACCGATCCGATCGGCGAATCCCGGCCGAGCTACTTCATCATGGCCGAGCTTGCCCGACGATTGGGATACGGGCATCTCTACCCGCAAACTGAAGACGAACTGATCGCCCATGCGCTCGAAGGAACCGGATTCACGCCCGAAGAGGTGCGAAACGCCGGCGGGACCGTGCGGCTCCCGGGCGGCATGATGCAGTACACGAAGTGGGAGAAGGGCCTGCTTCGCCCCGACGGCCGACCGGGGTTCGACACGCCGACCGGCAAACTGGAAATCGCTTCGACGATGCTCGAGGAACACGGATACGACCCGCTCCCCGTGTACACCGAACCCAAGGAAGGGCCGCAGTCTCGGCCCGACACCGCGGAGAGCTTCCCGTTGGTGTTCATGTCCGGCTCGCGGGTAACCACGGATTTTCGATCGCAGTTTCACGGCATTCCCGGGCTCGTAAAAGATCGGCCCGAGCCGCGGGTCATGATGAACACCGAGGATGCGCGTCGGCGGGAGATCGTCAACGGCGACAAGGTCGACGTGCTTACTCCCCGGGGCGCGGTCTCGTTTCGGGCCCAGGTCAGCGACAATATCATGCCCGGGGTCGTGGACGCGGACATGGGCGGCGGCGGGCCCGTCGGTCCGGACGCATGGCGCGCCTGCAACGTGAACGAGCTGACCGCGCTTGACCATTACGATCCCATCTCCGGCTTTCCTGTGTACAAGTGCCTTCTCTGCAATGTGGTCAAACATGAAGACGGCGATCGGGCAGGATTCGAGGATCGCGCGGACGTCCAGGAGATCGTCGATCGCCCCGGCGCGAGCGTCTCCGCTCCGAGGCCGTTGCGTCGAATCTACCTCGACCATAACGCGACCACGCCGATCGACCCGGAAGTCTTGGACGTGGTTACCGATCGCCTCGCTGAAATGTCGGGCAATCCCTCGAGCATTTACGCTGAGGGCAATGACGCGCGAACCGTCGTGGACGCGGCTCGGCGCAGCACGGCTCAGTTGCTCAATTGCGCGGCGAAACGGATTGTCTTCACGGGCGGCGGGTCCGAGGCGGACAACCTGGCCGTCAAGGGCATCGCGTTCGCCCATCGAGACAAGGGAAATCATCTTATCACCACCGCAATCGAGCATCCCGCGGTCCTGCTGACCTGTCGCAGGCTCGAAACGCTGGGATTCGACGTCACCTATCTCGACGTGAACTCCGACGGGCTCATCGACCCGGCGGACGTGGAAGTCGCAATCCGCCCGGAGACAATTCTCATCAGCGTGATGCTCGCCAACAATGAGACCGGCGCGATTCAGCCGGTTCGGGATGCGGCCGAGATCGCTCGATCCCACGGCATTCTCTTCCACACCGACGCGGTGCAGGCCGCGGGTAAGATCCCGGTGGATGTGGAAGACCTCGGCGTGGATCTGCTGACGCTCTCCGCGCATAAGCTCCACGGCCCCAAAGGAGTGGGCGTCCTGTACGCGCGCCGAGGCGTCGAGATCGAACCGCTGGTGCACGGCGGTAAGCAGGAGAACGGCCTTCGAGCCGGCACGGAGAACGCCGCGGGAATCGCGGGAATGGGAAAAGCCGCGGAATTGGCCGAGCGCCGGCTGACGGACATGCCCCGCGTCAAGGCGCTGCGCGATCGATTGGAGGAAGGCATTCAAGACCTGGTCCCGCGGGTGAAGCTCAACGGACCCCGCGACGAGCGTCTGCCGAACACACTCAATGTGACGCTGCCCGGCTACCGAGGGGAATCGGTGGTCATTGCGCTCGACCAACGAGGGATCGCGCTTTCGTCGGGATCCGCGTGCCGCGCCGGGTCGCCGGATCCATCCCACGCGCTCCTGGCTATGGGGATGTCCGAAGAGGACGCGCACTGCGCGCTCCGCTTCTCATTGGGCCGAGACAACACCGACGAGGACATCGATTACACGCTCGCCGCGATTGAATGGATGATGAGCGCCGCGGCCGAGACCGTTCGATTTGCGCCGTGCCGCTGAGCGGCCGGTCCGGGTGACGGGGAGGAAGGCGCGCGGCGGAAGGGCGCCGCATAGAATAACGGAATAGGTCTCTCTTGTTGCTAAGAAAGGGGAATCTGTAATGCTTTCAAACACTGCGGAATGCTACGGTCTGGATATCCGGAATTGCTTAAAGGACCGAGCCGACCGTGAAATTGCCCGAGATGTGCGGGAGGGGCTCCTGGCCGAGCAAAAACGCCTCCCGAGCAAATACTTCTACGACGCGGACGGATCGATTCTCTTCGAAGAGATCTGCCGGCTGCCCGAATACTACGTGACGCGCACGGAAATGGCGCTCCTGAACGAGGTTGCGGGGGACATCACAGCGGACTTCAACAACGGCGACCTCGTGGAACTGGGGTCCGGCGCCAACTGGAAGATCCGAATGCTCCTCGATGCCATGGATCGGGATCGCCGCGCCGGCACGCGGTACGTGCCCGTGGACGTGAGCGAAAGCGCGCTCGTCGAGGCCGCCCGCGATCTCCTGGACATCTACCCCGAGCTTGACGTCATGGGAGTCGTCGCGGATTTCACCGTCGACCTCCATCGCATTCCCCGGGATCGCTCCAAGCTGGTTCTTTTCTTCGGCAGCACCATCGGCAACCTCGATCATGACGAAAGCCGAACGTTCCTTGATGAAGTCTCGGATTCGCTCACCCCGGGCGATCGCTTCCTGCTCGGCATGGACATGCTCAAGCCCGTCGAAATCATCGAGGCCGCATACAGCGACGCGGCGGGCGTCACCGCCGCATTCAACAAGAACGTCCTCCGTGTGGTGAACAGGGAACTCGCCGCAACCTTCGATCTCGACCACTTCGATCACCTGGCCTTCTTCAACGAAGCCGAAGAGCGGGTGGAAATGCACCTCCGCGCAAACCGGTCCGTGTCGGTGGACATCTACGACCTGGAGATGCAAGTGGACTTCGCGGAAGGCGAAACCATCCGAACCGAAATCTGCCGGAAATTCAGCCCCGAATCCGCAGAACGCATGATCGCGGAGGCCGGCATGACCATCACGCGGCGCCACACCGACCCCAAAGGGTGGTTCTCGCTCGCGGAAGCGACGTTGCAGTAGACGGAGAAGGGGGGGCCTGCGCGCGGGGATTGCTGCGCTTGGCCGGCAATGACACCGTCGGGCATTTGCGTTGAAGGCACGGGAAGTACGTCTTTGCGAGGAGCGGAGCGACGAAGCAATCTCGCCGGCTGGAGTGCCCGTTCCGCGCTGAGATTGCTTCGCTTCGCCGGCAATGACGCCGTCGGGCGTGTGCGTTGAAGGTACGCGGAAGTACGTCTTTGCGAGGATCGGAG
>CAYLRL010000049.1:0-35265 GCA_964385875.1 uncultured Syntrophales bacterium | reverse complement strand
GCCTCCCCCATCGAGATATCAATGGCTTGTCGCTATCCCGGTGAACGGTTACCTTCTTTCAAACGGATGCGGAATTCGCCTATGTCCAGCGAGCCAATGATCTCTCCTAATTTAGACAACCCACCGGATCGATTCATCTTGAATCGGCCTGGGAGATCCTCGAAGAAGGCTTCCGGCCTGCGAATCTCTCTTCCACATCAATCGAGCAGGCCCGCTGCGATCTCCGAGTTGCGCCGGATTAGCTCCCGGGATCGGTCCCAGGAAAAAGAAGGCTGCTCGGCGAAAACCGACTAGAGGTGACCGCCTATGACACACCGACCGATTATCCTCCAGCCCGGCATCTAACCCTGAATCAGGCTCTGATAAACTGATCTCGACATCGGTAGAAAAAATGACCAGGCCGAGAATTCTGATCGTGGAAGACGAGCTCTTGGTCGCTTTGGATCTGCAGATGACGCTCCGAGAGGCGGGCTATTGGGCCGATGAGCCGGTTGGAACGGCTGAAGAAGCAATTCACCGCGCCCGGGACGAATGTCCTAACCTCATCCTCATGGACATCTCGCTGTCCGATCTCACTGATGGCCTCGATGCGGCGGCTTCGATAAAGGAGAAGTGTGACCTGCCGATAGTCTTCATTACCGGCTGGTCGGACCCGTCGATCATTTCCCTGGCGGAGAGAATAAGTCCATGCGGCTGTCTGCTCAAGCCCATCGCCCGAGAGGACCTCATCCAGGTTGCAAGCAGCGCAATTTAGGCCTATGGGAGGAAGAAATCCGGCCTTTGAGGTTCAGAGGACCGCCGTCGAAGAAGAACCTTCTGCAAAGATGGCCTTGGATGAGGTCGTCGGAAGCAATCGTTGCGGCACCCGGATTCACTTGGCGTTCGACTGCCCCTGCTCACCTGCCTGAGGACGCGTAATTCCGAGGGCTTGAAGAGCGCCTCAATATGAATTAAGATTGGGCCTTACGGCGACCTCGAACGCATTGAAGACTTCTTAATCGAGGAGAAGTAATGGGCTCGCAGTGGGACCGGGAATCGGTTGACCGGATTGATGACATTCATGAGTGCAGAGCGGCGCTGAAGCAGGCGCTTGCTGAGCGTGACGAAGCCCTCGGAAGAGTCGAATATTTCGAGGCGATCCTGGATTCCATCGACGACGAGACGATTCAGGTGATCGACAAGGACGACCGTCTGGTCTATTCCAACATAACGTTCGAGATCACCTCGGGATTTTCCCGCAAGGACTTCATCGGCCGCACATTCCACGAGCTCTATCCGCCTGAGGAATTGGCCCACGTCGGCCTGGAATGGCGGAAACTGCTTGAAGGTCCGGTTGGCGGTTCATTACGGATTGAACATAGGGTCATGGACGCCGAGGGGAGATGGCATCACCTCGAAGACACTGCATGGAATCGGCTCGACAAGCCGATCGAAGGCCTGGTGGCTCGGGTCCGTGACGTCACCGAGGAAAAGC
The DNA here is from genome assembly GCA_964385875.1 of uncultured Syntrophales bacterium. Classification (GTDB taxonomy): domain Bacteria; phylum Desulfobacterota; class Desulfomonilia; order Desulfomonilales; family Desulfomonilaceae; genus CAYLRL01. The sequence continues at coordinate 33,791 of CAYLRL010000049.1, read as the reverse complement.
AGGCGGTGCAAGCTACCGAGGAAGCCGACTTGGCCTTGCGGACCGTCTTCAACAGCGTCCAGGAGGCGATCTTCATTCATGACGGTTCCGGGGTTATCAAGCAGATGAATGACAAAGTCTTCAGCACGTTCGGTTTGACGGCGACGGATGGACTCCTCGGTCAGAAGGCCGATGTCTATTACGGACCGATCGGCGATGATTCATCGTTGGAGGAAGCCTGGAACAAAGCCCTCAACGGCGACACCCGCACCTTCGAATGGCAGACGAAGAGGAGCGACACGGGCGCGGTCATCGATGTCGAGGTCTTTTTGCGGCCGATCCGATTGGAAGGCCGGGATTATGTGCTCGCCGTCGTCAGAGACATCACGGAGAAGAAGCTTGCGGAGGCCAAGCTCAAGGCGTCGCTGGCCGAAAAGGAGGCGCTCCTCAGAGAGACCCACCATCGGGTGAAGAACAATTTCGCGGTGGTGGCGAGTCTGCTCAGCATGCAATCACGGCGAGTCAAGGACGAGGCGCTCCTGGACATGCTCAGAGAGACCCAGTTCCGTGTCCGCTGCATGGGATTCGTGCACCGGCAACTCCATAAGTCGGAGAGTCTTGAAGAACTGAAGCTTGCCGAGTATCTCCGCAGCCTTGTGGACAACCTGGTTCACTCGTATGGGACCAGCCGTCGCGGTATTGAGATGAGGAGCGAACTCGATGAAGTCACCCTTCCCGTGGATGCGGCCCTCAACCTCGGGTTCGTAACGTCCGAACTTGTCTCAAACGCGATCAAGCACGCCTTTCCGGACAACCGGGGCGGCCGGATCAGGTGCGTCCTTCGCGCGATATCGGATGACGTGGTCGAGTTGATTGTAGAAGACGACGGTGTCGGTATTCCGGAGGATCTGGACGTCGAAAACCTCGACTCCCTCGGTGTGGGTCTCGTCACCACCTTTGTCAAACAACTGGAAGGTTCGTACGAAGTGAGCGGCGGCGCCGGAACGCGATGGAAGATTACCTTCTCGCCGCACCGGGATGAAGAGAGAGCGGAAGAATCCTCGACTCCGACGACGAAGACGGCGTGAAGGGCATTCGATACATCTGTTTTGCTTGTCCTCTTAGAATTCCGCCTCAAGAAGGATCTCGGTACCGAACACAGGATCGATCTCCCGTGCCGGATTCGTCCCGAAGCGGTTGGCCGCGGTCGGGGTCTTCCAGTCGGGCACGGAGCGATCGGTCGTCGCGTACTTGAACCACCCTCCGGGCTGCCAATAGCCAAAGGTGGCGCTGATGGAGTAGCCTTCCAGGAGTTTCCATCCGAATCCGAAATCAATCTCGTACCCGAGGTTGGCGTCGGGTATGGACGGCCGAGCCTCCTCAAAATCGTCGACCTCCACGTACTCCACCGTGCCGGTGAACCGGCCTGCGACCTCATCGTACGACGGTCTGATGAATCCCCAGCCGTACCCATGCGACACGCGATCCGCCCAAAAGAAGGTCCCGAAGATATTGAGGTTGGAGGCGATCGCGTAATCCACTCTCGCGCCGTACGCCATGACGTCGGTCAAGTAGCCGCTCCTGCTGTCGAGCGTGAACGAGTTGTTGCCTCCGCCGTAGGTGTACGAGAGCAGCAGGCTGTACACCTTGAACAAGGTGACGTTGCTGAACGCGCTGACGAACCGAATGTCGCCCTGTCGGTCGATTCGCACGCCGTGTCGGCGGTCCGGCCCTTCGATACGAGCCGCAAGCGCAATCACTTTGAACGAACCGGCGTACGCGCCCAGTTCCAGTCCGGCGCGCAGATGCTCCACATACGACGGAGCAAAGAGGCTCCGACCGCCGGGCAGAACGCCTGATCCCGACGAGAGCCACGGCTGCTTCCGCGTGATGCTGTGAATCCAGTCAAACTCTGCGTTGAAGAAGAATCGGCCGTTGTTGTAAAGCGCGTAGAACGAATAATAGTTGACCGAAGTGTCCTCGGGGATGATTGCGTATCGACCCGTCGGGTTGACGGGATCGTCGACTCCCTGGAACGGGCTTGCCTCCGGACCGGTCCGAAATCTGAAGTATCGACTGCCGGCGCCGAACGAAAACGGTCCCTGGTCGTACGTCATGCCGGCGCCGAAATCGACCTGCCTCACGGCATTCTTATCCGCCAGGGTGAAGTAACGCCGATTGTCGACGAACCACGGGGAGAAGCCAAACGCCAAGCGCATCGGTCCCATCGACGTAACGAGGAGGAGACCCGCCGAGTCGGCGTTGTCTTCCGCGTCGAACATCAGGCCGATACCAAACATATCCGGTCTCTTGCCCGCGACCACAATGCCCCAGGGCGTCTGCGCGCTCACCCAGAGCGTATTCCAGTATCCGGGAGACAATGATCGGTTGATGCCCGGCGCAAACCCATCCGGAGACTCGGATCTTACGAGCGCGCCGAGACTGGTCGAGGCCTCGGGGGTGGCCCAGGAACCGATTCGGTACGATCCGCGGAGTCTCACCGCCTTGTTGATACGGATCTGCGGATAGAGCATGCAGTACATCGTGGCCAAGGCCAAGTCGCTTCCCGATGAGATCTGCCCGATTTCATCGCCGAGCCAGCCGTTCATGGACGCCGCGCTCCCCTGCCGTCCGCCGTACCCGCCCGGATTGTTCGCGTCATCCGTGTCAAAATCCCCGAAGAAACCCCGGGCGCCGAGTTGCGAATACGAATCGTATTCCCAGGTGAAGACGCCGCTGAGGGAGAATTCCCAAGCGCGTGCAGGGCACGGCCCGGCGAGTACGGAAACGGAAAACACAGCCATCAGAACAAGCGTGCAGGTGTCTCGCTTCATTTCTTGCCTCCACTCAGTTGTCGGGCTCCAGCATGCCGCTCAATGTCTGCAATGTGATTCGTGAGCGCAGTTCGCCGACAGGTCCCGCGGGACACGACGGGTTATCCTCGATGCCCTTCAGCGCAGCCATTTCTCCGCCCATTCGACTAGGTTCCCGCTCGGATGAGACTGCGCTCGAATTCACGATAAAGGTGCTGTTTGAGCCGCCAATCATATTAAACGGGGTGAAAAATGTCAACGCCGCTGAAAGGATGAGAACTCGTGGAAACCGGGTAATCGGAGCAAGAATCGGTGTGAACTCCTGCAGGCTGTTACGTTGGCGGAGCGAACACGAAACTGTCTTTTGGCGTTCCCGTCGTGCGGGAACTTCTTTTCGTGCAATTGATACCGCTGCTCAGGCTGGGGCCTCCGAAACTTTCGTGGAAAATGACGGGATTCAAAATCCGCGCCCCCAAAGCCAAGGGGCGGCGGGGTGTTTGTTTCAGGGTGGGGGGAGCCCCCTCCGCCCTCATTACCAACGCCATATCAGCTACTTACCGAACATCCGTTTCGAACCGTTCGGTTCGAAACACCCTCCTCCGCTTAGTTCGGCCGCTTGTGCGCACGAAGATCCAATCCAACGACTTCATTACCTTCCGACAATGACTTCCAGGAAAATTTTTGTGGATTTCCGGCTTTTTTTCATCGCTCGATCGATTGCGTGCGCGGCAACATGACCGGGTGGTCATCGCCTAGTACGGAACACCAACGTCTTTTAATATTCCAGCGCGTTCTGTACGCCGATCCGACGCGCTCCCTACTCCAAAATAGGCATAACACCCGCTCCAGTAGCTGCTCAGCTTGACAATTTACGTCACGGCGCTCTCACGTATTGCCTCCGTAGTAAGCCGATATCACTAGACCTTTTACCGCAGTGTCCACAACGTGTAGCTCGCGTCCACGCACTTGACGACATCGGGCGCTGAAAGGCAGTGGAAGCAATTCCCGGTTTTCGACAAGGTCATAACCTACTGCAATTACGTTGGGGTATCTCGGTCCCGGCTCCCGACTTGGCACAGTAGCTGCTTCTCCTAATGGGTAGATACCAGCTAGCTTGGCTGTATCAAACAGCGCTCAGGAGGGGGCAGTGGACACTCACCGATCCTTCGGATCAGACGCCCGACCCTTTCAACCATCATTCTCGTTCACCCCGGCTTCCGACCGTACGCTCCAGACCGGAGCCGACAGACAAAATCGAGTCGGATTTGACCACGAAGTTTGTTCTGACGGCCCGTCTCAGTCTTCAGAGCGCTCTCATGAGATCCCCGTTCCTGACGGTCTCGAATATCTCCCCTTCCAGCGATCAGGTGTCCAGTACGCACGTAACCGAGAAGGAACGCTGATGGCCGATGAGCAGGGTCTCGGGAAGAGCGTCACCGCAATCGGCCTCGCCAACGCGCTTGCCGCGAAGAGCATCCTGGTGATCTGTCCGGCGTCACTCAAGCTCAACTGGCAGCGAGAGGTGCGCACGTGGCTCGTCGAGAGGCGGTCCATCCACGTGGTGGACACCAAGAACGATGAATGGATCACGCGCCGACCCGATGTCCTTATCATCAACTACGACATTGTCCACCAATTCCATGACCCGCTACGAGCCCGGGTATGGGACCTCTTGATCGTCGACGAAGCGCACTACCTCAAGAACCCGGAATCCCGTCGCTCTCGATACATCCTGGGGAAGAAGATCAGAGGGCCTCGACTTTACGATATAGAGCCGATCCCGGCCCGACGAAAGGTCTTCCTCACCGGTACACCGATCGTCAATCGACCGATCGAGCTCTGGCCGCTTGTACACGCGCTCGACCCGGAGCACTGGCCTCACTATTCGGACTACGTCTTACGGTACTGCGGCGCGGTCGTCGGCGGAGGCGCCAAGACGCTTCAAGGGGCGACGAATCTGGACGAGCTGCAGGAGAAGCTTCGTGCGACGGTCATGGTTCGTCGCCTCAAGAAAGACGTCCTCAGCGACTTGCCTCCCAAGATGCGGCAGCTCATCGAACTCCCGGCCAATGGCTCCTCCAAGGCCGTACGAAACGAATATCGGGCGTACGAGAAGTGGCAAAATTTGGTCGAAGAGCTGCAACGGACCGTCGAGATGTCCCGGGCCTCCGATAACCCCTCCGACTACCGGGAGGCGGTCGATAATCTGAAACAGGGGGTTCGGGTCGCGTTCGGCGAGATGGCCGCGGCGCGCAAAGAGGTAGCCCTCCGGAAGGTCCCGCCGGTCCTGGAACGTCTTGCAGACCGATCCGGTAGGGTGGTGCTCTTGGCTCACCACAAGGAAGTCATCCGGCGGTACGCGCAGGCGCTCGGCGACACGGCGGTGGTCCTGACCGGGGACACACCCGTGCAGGAACGCCAGGAAGCAGTGGACCGATTTCAAAACGATCCGACCTGCGAGGTCTTTATCGGCTCGATCATGGCCGCGGGCGTGGGGCTGACCCTGACCGCCGCGAGTCACGTCATATTCGCGGAACTCGACTGGGTTCCCGGAAACATGGCCCAGGCCGAGGATCGGTGTCACCGAATCGGACAGCAGGAGAGCGTCCTTGTCCAACACCTCGTCTTTGAGGGCTCACTCGACGCCACCATGGCCAGGACTCTGGTCGAAAAACAACGCGTCATCGATCAGGCCCTGGACGGCAAAGAGCCGGCGAATAACGCCTAAGCGCCGATTAAGGAGGCAATCATGAAGGCGGTAGGATATATCAGAGTCAGCACGGAGGAACAGAGCCGCGACGGTATCAGCCTGGACCTCCAGGCCCAGAAGATTCGGGCCTATTGCGACCTGCATGATCTGGAATTGGTCGACACGGTCAAAGATGCGGGCATCTCGGGGAAGTCTATCGAGAAACGGCCCGGTATTCGTGAAGTCTTGAAGAGAGTCTCAGCCGGGGAGGTCGACGCGATAATCGTCTATAAACTCGACAGGCTCGCCGGAAACACCATCGAGACCCTCATGATGGTGGAGGAGATGGAGAAAACCGGGGTCGCGCTCCATTCTATTACCGAGAACCTCGACACCAAGTCGGCGATCGGCCGGTTCGTGGTCAGGATCATGGCCGCGCTTGCCGAGATGGAACGGGATCAGATCGCCGAACGGACCAAGGCGGCCCTGGCGATCAAGAAGGCCAGCGGTGGGCGTGTTGGTCTGCATGCGCACTACGGATACTCGATCGACGGCGACACGCTTGTCAAGAATGATCGAGAGCAGCAAGCGCTTCGGGTGGCGCGGGATCTGAGGCGACAAGGCAGGAGTTTTCGGGCGATCTCCGAGGAAATGGCCCGTCAAGGCTTCCTGAGTCGCAACGGCACTCCATTCAATCCGGCCGCTGTTCGTCGGATGACCGCCATCCTCTCGTCCTCTGAGAAGCCACAGCGGGGCCGCTTGGCGAAAAGGGCCTCAAAGTGTTAGACTGAGGGCGTCAAGGGGACGCGTATCATGAGATGCTTAATCCTTCCTACGATCGTGATGATGCTGACGCTGACGAGCCCGGTCCTCGCCGGCGGTAAGCAGATCAGAGATCGAAACGGTCGGCTCATCGAGACATGGAGACAACAACGTGCCGGCCACGTCGAAGTCCGCGATCGGAACGGCGCGCTCAAAGAGATTCGGAAGCGACATGGCAACAAGATTATCATCCGTGATCGGAACGGTCGTCTCCTCCGCGTGGAAACGATCGATTGAGTGGCTGCAGGACGACGAGCCGATCCCGTGGGACGATCCTGACTTCTATGTCATGATGTTCATCTGTATCGCTGGTGAAACTATCTGGTTTTTAGAAATCCTTTGATCTCGCCAACGAGACCCGCCATCATTCCCAGCCGATCTCCCCGGGCTCACCCCCCGATGAATTCATTCTGCCGACCGGGTTGACGTAAACTCCCGCCGACCCCGATGGATATAGCCGGCCCGTGGCGATGACCGATCTGTCGCCTCGTGTCATAACTTGCCGACATCATTAGCCTAAGCCGTTTTCCCTCTCTGCCCTTGGGGTTATACGGGGGGTTATAGAAATCGGTGACCGTTTTGTCATCACCTGTCATAAGTTAACAAAATTATTCAGGGTGGTTTTTGCGTGAAAATCGCACAAAAAAAAGCCCTGGAGCGGTGCCCAGGGCTTATATGTCTTCGATTATTTAAGATTTTGTTTGGTACCCCCGGCAGGGATCGAACCTGCGACCTGCGGATTAGGAATCCGTCGCTCTATCCACTGAGCTACGGGGGCACGGCGGTGTACACATCATAACGCGTTGATCGAGAAAATCTAGAAGATCGGAGCTTCGTACGTCAATCGTTTTTCTTCCGACCGGGATGCAGAGCCGCGCCTCCGTGCGCGGTGACGGACGGTCCGGTTCGAATTCAGAGGGAGCAACCGCCGGTTGATCGAGCCTTCAGCCGGCGGCGATTCGAGCCGCGGCCGGTCGCCCGATCGCCGAGAGGCTTCCACAGCGGACGGAGGACTCCGACCGGCGTCATCGTCGCGCGACGACGCGCAAAGCCTTTGAACAGCGCATTTTTTTTGACTCCCCGCGGTCTTTCCTGTAGGCTCACAGATGAGAAGAAGCCCACAGACGCTCCCCCCGGTCGGACGACGTCGGCGATCTGCCCGCTCCATGGGCCGGATGCGCCGCGTCGGATCGATACGTCTGAGTTTCGACCTGCGGTGGGCTTCGGACCTCGGTGATTTTCCAGAGCGCGGTGAGTGACGTCTACCTCCGACTGCGAATCCGAGAGTGAAGCCGATGGCTGACAAAGAACTACCGAGCTTTGATTACTTCGAGTACGAAGAAGCCGAGAGTCTTATCGATCTCGGTCTCCATCCGACGGAATCGATCGACCTGAAGGGTCTTGTGGACGAACTGGACGGTCCCCTGGGAGAATCGTCTTCCGTTCCGATGCAGGAAACCGCTCTCGGCAAGCTCCTCGAAGCCTTGCCCATATCGACCCTCCTTATCGATCGGTCCAGACGGATCCTTTTCGCCAACCAAGCGTGCGAAAAGATTAGTCCCGACTTTGCGAAAATCCAAGGCGGTCCCTTTTCCGGCCTCTTTCCCGATCCTCGGGACGCCCAGCAGGCGCAGTCGCTGGTGGAGCAGGTCTTCACGACGCGGAAGACGCAGATCATCGAAGGACTTTTGAAGATCGAGAACAAGCGGATCTGGGCGCGGGCGCACCTGCGATCGCTCAAGATGGGGGCGGACGCTTCGTTGCTTGTGCTCATCGAGGATCTGACCCTCGAGAAGACCCAGCTCCGGATGCAGCAGAAGGTTCGTCAGGAGCTGGAGAAGCGTGTCGAGGAGCGGACGGGCGCTCTCGCCAAGATGAACGAGCAACTCCAGCGAGAAGTCGGCGAACGCAAACGCGCCGAGGCGGAACTCCGAAAGCATCGTGGGGATTTGGAAAAGCTCGTCGCGGAACGGTCCGCCGAGCTTAAGACCACGATCAAGCGACTTCGGCAAGAGATCCAAGAGCGCAAACAGGCTGAAAAGTCGCTGCGGTCCTCTCAGCAGAAGTTTGACGTTGCCTTTCGCGCCAATCCCGCGCCCGTTTCGATCGCCTCGCTGAAGGACGGGCGATTCATCGAGGTTAATGACAGTTTCTGTCGCTTTACCGGCTACGCTCGTGATGAAGTGGTCGGACGAAAGGGTTCCGAACTCGGACTGTGGGGTCGCTCCGGGTTTGAAGAAAACCTGTTGCGGACGCTTTCCGAAAAACGGCGAATTCGCGATGTGGAGACGGCTCTTCGCACCAAGAGCGGGAGAGCGCGTGTCGCGGTCTTGTCGGCCGAGGCGATCGAATTGGACGGAGAGCCTCATGTGCTGACCATAGCGACCGACATTACCGAACGGAAACTCGCGGAAGCGGACCACGAACGACTGACCGCGGCCGTGGAGCAAGTCGAGGAGAATATCCTGATTACGGATCCGGACGGAGCGATCAAGTACGCGAACTCGGCGTTCGAGCGCCAGACGGGGTATAAGCGGAACGAAATCATCTCGATGGACATAGGACTCATTCGAGCGCCGGGCAACGACAAGAACGCCCTCGCTGAGATGACGAAGCGGGTTAAGAAGGGAAAGAGTTGGAAGGGACGGCTCACCAACCGCCGCAAAGACGGAAGCGAATACACGGTCGATACGGCCGTATCTCCAGTGCTCGGCAATTCCAAGCGGTTCACCGACCTCGTGGTGGTCGAGAGGATCACGTCCGACGAGAGTCCTGTCGATCGGAGAATCCCGGTCGGCGGCGGCGAAGAGTCGCTTCGGCTTCTCGCGCAGGGGATCGCTCACGATTTCAACGACATATTCTCTGCTATCCTCGGATACACCTACCTGGCCAATCAAAGATTGGCTTCCGATAATCCCGTGGCCGGCGAGTTGGAAAACGTCACGGAAGCGTGCAGCCGCGGCCGGGACCTTGTCAGGAATATCCTGACCTACAGCGGCCACGTCGCGCATGAAGCCGAACCGACTGCGGTGGAGCGTATCGTCCGAGAGGAGTTGAAGCGGCTCCGCGAGACTATTCCCCCGACCATCGACATAACCGAGGAGATCGACAGGAAAGCGGGCGAGACCATGGCCGGCGAAACGGACATCCGACAGGTCCTCGCCCAACTTGTCTCGAACGCGAGGAAAGCCGTCGGCGCCCGGCCGGGCACGGTCGCGGTCACCCTGACCCGCCGCGACGCGAACGAAGACTTCGATCGCTTCGGCTCGCCCGAGTTGACGCCTGATTCGTATATTCACCTGTCGGTCACGGACACGGGATGCGGCATGTCGCGGGAGACGGCCGAACGGGCCTTCGAACCGTTCTTCACCACGTGGGAACGTCAAAAGGGCGGCGGCATGGGCTTGGCGGTAGCCCGAGCGATCGTCCGGCGATGCGGCGGAGACATTTCGGTCGAGAGCCGGGACGGCGGGGGCGCCGCGTTTCACGTATTCTTTCCGTTGCTTAAGGAGGCTGCAGCGCAGCCGGCTTCCGGAATCGAGACAACCGGGGATGAACTCATCGCGGTCCGAGTGCTGGTGGTGGATGACGATCCGCAGGTGGCGGAGATGGAAAAGAGCGTCTTGGCTTCACTTGGTTACGACGTCACGGCCTGCTCCGATCCCGCGGACGCCCTCGACCTTTTCCGCACGAGCTCTCCGGGTTTCGATCTGATCATCGTTGACTTCACCATGCCCGGCATGTCCGGTGTTGAATTCACCCGACGAGCGCTTGAGCTGCGGCCGGGAACACCGGTCATCATGTGCGTCGACTTCGATGACCTCATCACACGACACAAAGCGATCGAAGCCGGCGCGGGCGAAGCCCTTGTCAAGCCGCTCCTTCCGGACACCTTGAGCCGAGCCGTTTCGGGAATCCTCGGCGCGGAGACCAAATTCATCGAACCGTGAATGTGGTTCAATCGAGAGTGATTCCTCGCCCTTTTTCAATGATTGTTTGAAAAATGACGATAAAAATAGTATGTTAGAGAAGCACTCGCCCACACGAGCCGGGCAGCGATATCCGGAAGACCGAGCATGGCCAAGCAGAAGATCGTCGTCAAGGAATTCATTGCAGATTTCCGCAGCGGAATGGACGATTCCGACCTCCGCGAGAAATACGCCCTCACCCGCCGACAACTCGACAAGACCCTGGAGAAATTGGTTCGACTGGGCAAACTCGATTTAACCGACTTCGACGACGAAGGAATGACTTTCGAGCCCACGATGGAGCTGGCAGGCACGTGCCCCAACTGCGGCGCTTTGATGCTTGCCGATACGCCGCACTGTCCCATATGCGAAGTAACCGTGCATGAGGGAGAGCCCTCGACCGGCCCGAAAGGGTCTCTGCCGACTGTGGAGCCGCCGCCCCCGCCCGATCCCAAGACGGTCATTCAGAAAATCCGGAAAGAAGTTTCCGCGTTCAAGCCGACGGAGACGTTGACCGAGGGCGCGACGTCTCGAGAAGAAAACCTGTCCGGGGCCTCCCCCATGGATGAATGCGCAGAGGCCCCTTCCCCGAGCAAACGTCGAGTTTCCCCCGTATTGGCGGCGGCCTGCCTGGCGCTGCTTCTGGTCTTGGTCGCGGCGGGCGCTGCCATATTCACCAATGTGATTCAATTGGAAACGTTATGGCCCGAACCGCCGGTCGTGAAACGAGAAGTCCCCTTACGCCCGTCGACGCGGCCGAAAGCCGCGCCGGATCGCGTTGCGAAAACGCAACAACCGGCTCCTCCGGCCGAGCAAGTCAGGCCGGCAGAAGACGCGCCGACCTCGGCCAGGGCGGCGGCAGAACCCGATAGCCCGCCCGCTCCACCGTCACCTCCGGCCGTACCCGAGCCAAGCAAGACCGAACCCGCGAAACCGGCCGAATCGCCCCTGTCGGAGTCGCCTGAGGCCGTGGGAACACGTGCGCCCGTAGTGTCGGAGCAACCCGTCGAGGAGGCTCTACCAAGCGCAGAAACGGAACCCCGGGTCGCCGTACGCGAACCAAGCGGGACGACCGGAACAGAGAACGTACCGCAGGCCGGCGCCAAGCGTGAAATCCCGCGGTCTTCGGAGGCGCCGGCCGAAACCGAACCGCCGACGGAGACGGCAAAGCTCGAACCGGAGTCGCCGAGGGTCGAAGCCGTCGAATCTCCGGATGTGGAGCAGGTTCCGATAGGCGAGACCGAGGACGAACCGCCCGCAGCGAATACGTCCGAAATTGTATCGGCCGCGCCTCCGAAGGCGGAAATTCCCCGCTTCCCCTCACGCGAAGCGGAGGCGCCCCAGCCGGAAAGCCACGAACAAAAGGGTGTCCCGAGCGATACCCGTCAACCTTCGAGCGCTGAAGCCCCCACACCCCTTGCGCGACCCGTCGCGCAAGAGGAACGGCCGGAACGCGCGGCCTCGCTCGATGGGAAAACGGGCGCCCGAGCACTTATCGAAGCGGCTCGTCACGGCGATGTGGACCGCATCGAATCCCTTATCGCTCGCGGCGCCGATGTGAACGCTGTTGATGAATCGGGGAATACCGCACTGATGGTGGCCGCCGGCAGCGGGCGGATCGAGGCGGTGCAAGCCCTGATGAGGCACGGCGCGGACGTGTCGGTCAAGAACAAGAAAGGCATCAGCGCGCTGGGATGGGCGTACAATCCGCTCCCCGGAGATTATGTGCCGCTCCGGGTTCGTCGGCGGATCGTTCAATTGCTGAAAGGCGGTCGCTAGAATCGCGTCGCGCCGACCCGTCCGGCTTGACTCCCCCGTGCGGTCCGCATTACCATCTTCCGCTGCGTTTAACTTTGCAAGGGATGAAGAAGGCGGCGGGTATGGCGAACGACCGCGAAGTTGTCCGAGTGAAGGCCTCCGACGGACATGAATTCAACGTGGGGCTCTTCCGAGCCGATCAGCTGGAAGCTCGTCCGTGGATCCTCTGTTTGCCGGCAATGGGCGCGCGGGCGTCGTTTTATGAGCCGTTCGTCGTCCAGCTCTGCCGGGCCGTCGACGCGCACGCGGCTCTCATGGATCTGCGGGGTATTGAAACCAGTTCCGTCAGAGCCTCTCGCCGCGAGAATTTCGGATATCGAGAGATCATACGGTACGATATCCCCGCCGCGCTCGCGCGATTGGGGGAGCGAACCCCGCGCACCCCGATTCTCATTCTGGGTCACAGCCTCGGCGGACAATTGGGTTGCCTGTTTGCCGCAGCGAACCCCGACGCGGTCTCAGGACTCATTCTTATCGCCACATGCTCGGTGTATTACCGAATGTGGGCGTTTCCGCACAATTACGGCGTGTTCACGCTTCAGCATTTCGCCCTGGCGACATCAACCCTAATCGGACACTACCCCGGTCGCAGGTTGGGATTCGGAGGGCGAGAGGCGCGCGGAGTGATACGCGACTGGGCTCGACAAGGCCGGACCGGCGCATACCGAGTGACCGGAGAGTCCACGAACTTCGAGCGCCTTTTGGCCGAAATCCGGGCGCCGCTCCTGTCGATACGAATGCGCGACGATTACTTCGCTCCGGAGCGAGCGGCGGAACACCTGCTCGCCAAAATGTTCGCGGCCGAGGTTACCCGGCGCGTCCTCGATCCGCGGGCGTACGGTCTGGACAGGCTCGGCCATTTTGGATGGGTAAAGCGTGCGGAGCCTGCGGTTTCCGCGGTTCAAGAGTGGTTTTCCGAAGTCGGGGGATTTGAAGGTCAGGCGCCGGGCGTAGGAAGCGCGAAAGGCGGTTGACGGGCGGCCTTCATAAGGTTATATGTATATTACATTATGTATCGCGCGGCCCGCTCGCTCACCACCTATCGGGAGGCTGATCCATGACCCCCTCTTCCCTCAACGGACCCGCATTAAAAAAGGCATACAACGAACGATTCCTCGAATTCATACGCGTCTTCGGGGACCTGGCAAAGAATGAAAAACTCTTCCCCAAGGCATGCCGAGCCTGCGGACGAACGTACGAGGGCTTTCCCGAGTACATTCACGCGACCCGGCCGGTGGGGCACGCGCTGGAAGACATCAGCGACATCATGGAGGTCCCGCACACGATGCAGTATCGGAATTGCGCCTGCGGTAGCACCCTCATACTGTCGTTCACCGAAGAGACCTATCCGCTCCTGCGAAGATTCTGGGAGATGCTGCGGTCCGAAGCGGCGGCCACGGGAAGGAGTCTTCGCGAGGTGACGGCCGACTTTCGCGATCAGTGCAATCAATATGTGATCGAGGGCCGGTTGGCTGAAGAAAAGGATCCGGACTGACCCTTGTCGTTACGCGGATTCGCGGGACCTGATTGAAAGCGGCGTTTCCGAATAGCTCGACGAGATCCCGGTCCGTCACGGGCGGCGTCGGAACACCCGAGGAAGTTAGAACACCCGAGGAAGGTCGAAGGAGACAAGACCGCCGAGAATCCAATTCTGACGATCGAATGTCAGCTTGAGCGTGAAATCGTCCGTATAGCTTCCGAGTGATTCGACATAGAAGAACGACGTGCCGTGGATGTAGTTCCATTTCCCGAAGAGACCGAGACTTCCGCCCGGGAAGTCGGTCCTCCATTCGCAGAAAGCTTCCACGAAGTAACTGTCGGCGAGGTCACTTCGCGCTTCCCACCGAAGTTTGCCGCCGAAGGTCTCTTTGTGGGTCGCCCGGCCGGGGACTCTCGGAAACCCGATCGCGCCGGCCCGGAGGGTCGACCCGTAGTCGACGAGGAAGCCCACAAAGGGAGTATACGTCGTGATCGTGGTGTCGGCTTCGTCGCCCGAGCCGCTGCTCACATCGGGCGTGGCCGAGTACGGATCGCTGCAGAACGCCGTAAATGAGTCGAATCGCAAGCCTCCGACAGCCTTGAGAGTTGGATAGACCGCGTACGTGAAGGCCCCGTCGAGCGTGTACCACTGCGTGTGGACATCCCACTTCCGGTCGGCCCGACGCCATTCGACGAATCGAAGCGACTCTTCATCGGCCTCAAAATGCTGCGGGATCATCCATGTTCCACCCGCCCATGCAGCCGTTCGATCGGTGAATCCCACATCACCCCGGAGCCCCAGCCAAAGGCCGCCACTGGGGTAGTCCTGAACAACGTTCTCCACGTCGCACGTAAGTTCCGTCCGAACAACGTTAGGGATTGCGTACCCCACTTCAGCAGTCAGGCCCGTCCTCAGGCGAGGGACATCAACATCAAAGCGCTGCGCAAGAGAAGCGCCGATGTCGCCCATGAACCTGAAAGGGGAAAAGACGCCCGGGTCCGCTGCTTCCGAAACGCTTGCGGCCAGAAAAATGACGATCGCGACGACCGAACAGGTGCGTATTATCATCTGCGCTCCTATGATCACGAAACCGATTCGTCGTAGGGGGTTGCTGTCGGAGGGTAGACCTAATCTCTTCTTTCGGCGCTGTCAATCGATAATACGACTTATCGGACGCGATAGACCAAAATCGCGCTTTCAGTGCGAACAACCGGCAAATACTTTCTTTCGCCTCAACAAGCTCAACCGGCGCGGATCAAGGACCCGGCCGATTCATGAGGTGGAGTCTTTACCGCGCGCCCAGGTAATAAAATGAAGTCATCGTATTGAGATGATGTGGCATTGCCACCTTTCATGAGCCGTTTGGGCGCCCCCCGACTCGGCGCGCGTACCGGCGTACGCGATCAAAAAGACGTGCCGTCCGGCTTCTCATTGTCCTGCTGCGGCAAGCGCGTCGGAGCGCCCTTTTTCCGCGAGAGCCGAAGCGCGCCTATTTCGTTTGCTTTGCGCGCATAAGTGCGATAGGATCGATCAAGAGGTTACCCGTCGCCTACCGCACGCGACGGAACCCGGAAGAGGCTCGAGGGAGATAGTGCGATGAGTCGCGCACGTGTCGGCTCTCCCCGTTTCACGGCATCAGAGCGAATCCTATTCACACGCGAGGGGCGGCCCTCCGAGTGTACGAGTTCGCCGTTATACGCCGGGAACGCAGGCTTTCCGTCGAGCCGGCCCACCACCCCATCAGCGCATACCTTATTTCAACGACGCTCAGGACGTCGTCCGGCGAACGCACAGCGCCTCATCGTCCGTCGTCCTTTGGGATCTTTTCACCGTCCGCTTCACCGGCCGAATCTTCAGGAGACGCTCCGTGACCGAACAGCGCATACTCATTGTGGAGGATGAACGTCTTGTCGCGTCATCATTGAAACGCTGCCTAACCGATTGGGGATATCAGGTTCCGTCCGTCGTCGCCTCCGGGGAAGAAGCCATTGAAGCGGCCGAACATACAAACCCGGACGCGGTGCTGATGGACATTCTCCTTGAAGGAGATATGGACGGAATTGAAGCGGCAAGCCGCATACGGGAGGCGTACGACATCCCCGTCATATTTCTTACCGCCTATGCGGAGGATACATTTCTTGCCAGAGCCAAAGTCACCGAACCTCACGGCTATCTGATCAAACCGTGTTCCGAAAACGAACTTCGAAGCACCGTGGAAATGGCCTTGTACAAGGCCCGCATGGAACGGCGACTCCGCGAAAGTGAAGAGCGATTTCGGATTCTGTACGAAGACGCGCCGCTGGGCTATCAGTCGCTCGACGCTGAGGGCCGCATACGTGAAGTGAATCGAGAATGGCTGCGAATGTTGGGGTACGACCGCAGCGAGGCCGTCGGCGCGGATTTCGCTGAGTTCATGGCCCCGCACGAGCAGGATGCGTTCCGCGAGCGGTTCGCTCGATTCTTGTCGGAGGGAGAAGCTCACGGGATTGAATGGGAACTGGTCCGGAAGGATGGCTCACACATAACCGCCGCGTTCGACGGGACGGTTTCCCGGCGTTCGGACGGGACGGTTCGGTCCGTTCAGTGCATACTTCACGACGTCACCGAAAAGAAACGAATCCAAAACGCTATTATCCGAGCCAAGCGGGAGTGGGAACAAACATTTGATTCGGTCTCGGACCTGATCGCACTCGTAGACGCGGACTATCGAATAGTGCGCCTGAACAAGGCGATGGCCGCTCGAATGGGTCTCACTCCACAAGAGGCTGTCGGGCGACGCTGCTATGAGGCGGTACACAATCTGGACGCGCCTCCGGCGTTTTGTCCCCATGCGACGCTCATCGAAACGGGGCGCACACAGAGCGTAGAGATCGAAGACGAGTGGCTTCCCGGAACGTTCCTGATCAGCCTGTTTCCGCTGATTGACGAATCGGGCAATGTGCGCGGATCCGTACACGCGGCGCGTGATATCACCGAGATGAAGAAGGCTCGGCAGGTGCTCGACCGTACGCAGCGTCTCGAGGCCATCGCGGAATTGGCCCGCGGCGTTTCCCATCATTTCAACAACCTCCTTCAAGTCATTCTTGCGGGCGCGGAAGTCGGCCTGATGAATCTCGATATGGACGAGATTGACGACGCGAAGGGAGCGTTCCGCCAAATTACCGAGGGGTGCCGCTTCGGGTCGCACATTGTACGGCGTCTCCATGACTTCACGCGGTCGATGTCGGACAATAAGCGCGCGACCGCGGAAGTCTTCGACTTATCCAAGACCGTCGAGCAGGCGCTTGAACTTGCGGAACCCACGTGGAGCGTATCCTCCGGCCGGGAAGACGGCGGGGTGACCATCTCTTCGGATCTTGCGCCTCGGTGTATGGTCGAGGGCGCGGAACACGAGTTGTTCGATGTGGCCGGCACGCTCATCAAGAATGCCGTCGAAGCGTTGAAAGGCGCAGGCCGTGTCCGAGTATCGGTCGCGGCCGGGGACGAATCCGTTGTATTGCGGGTCGCCGATACGGGAGTGGGCATAGCCCCTGATGACCTTGATAGGGTGTTTCACCCCTTCTGGACCACCAAAGGCCCGCAAGCGCTCGGGCTGAGGCTTCCCTGCGCCCTGGGCATCGTCCGCCGACATGGAGGCGAAATCACGGTGGAGAGCGAACCGGGCAAAGGATCCATTTTCACCGTGAGGCTGCCGCGGGCGTCTGAACGGGGGCGAACGTCGACCGAGGGCCCCACGGAACCCGCCGAGCGCTTCAGAATCCTCGTTGTGGACAGAGTCGAGGCGGTCGCGAACGTCATCGCCGGGGGCCTCGAGAGAGCGGGACACAGCGTCTCCACTGCGGGCGCCTCGGAATCCGCCCTCAAACTGCTGCAATCCGAATCCTTCGACGCGGTCATCTGCGACCAGGGCTTGCCGGGAGTGAACGGTTGGCTCTTCTGCGAGCGACTCAAGGAATTCTGTCCGGCGCAGGGTTGGTCCAGGCCGATCGTCATCATGATGAGCGGATGGGGGCGCCCTCAAGGCGAATTCGCCCCCGCAGCCGCCGGTATCGACCGCATTGTCGCCAAGCCCATAGACGTCGCCGAGATCGATCGAATACTCCGCGATCTTGCCCGTCAAAGCTCCGGCCGGTCAGGACCCGACTCCTGTTAGACAGCAGAAAACGGTCGCCTTCCACGCTCGAAGAATTGTGCGGCGGCTTCCCTGAAAAGTCTGTCTCGGCGATATCGCGCGCAAAACTAACGAACCGGTCGCAGAGCTCGATCCGAAGCGGTCGGCGACGTTCCTTCGGTCGAATGGATATACGCCTCGGGCCGAAGTCCCCGTGGACATTGTTATTGCTCACGGCCTTGTCATAGTGTACTCTGACGGTAAACGAATGACCCGCGACCGTTATCCGCGATTGCTCGAACGCCGCGGGTTGGTTCGTGCGATCCCGAATCTCAAATTCCGTGACGGGTTGACTCAACCCCGAAAACGCATCAGCGTCCCTTCGAGCGCTTCGTCCGGCATCCTCCCCTTGGTTGCGCTCGAACCGGGCGGCCCCGTATGGAACTTCGGCTTCCGCCGCTCGGCCGGGGACGGGGTTCCACGCCGTTGGATCCAAGCGCGCGGCGCATCGGGATTCGGCGCTTTGGACGCCGTGCACGAAGGTAACGCGAACGCGATCGAACCGGGTAACCAGCCGATGGAAGAGGTCCGTGACGTCCTGATCGTTGAAGACAGCCGGTTGCAGGCGAAGCGACTCCGGAAGTTTCTCGAAGAACACGGTATGCGGGTCCTCGTCGCAAGCAACGGAGTGGAAGGCCTGCGACTCGCCGAAGAACACCGGCCCCCGCTCATCATCAGCGACATCATCATGCCGGAAATGGACGGCTTTGAAATGTGCCGGCGCATCAAGCGCGACCCGGGATTGCGGTCCATTCCGGTGATTCTTCTGACGTCGCTCTCGACCCCGGAGGACATTCTGCGGGGTCTCGAGTCGGGCGCGGACAGCTACGTGAGCAAACCGTTCGACGGGGCGGTCCTGCTCTCGCGAATCAAAGCGGTCGCGGCCGCGCCGAAGCTTGAAGAGGAAGCCCGATCGCTTCGCATCATTCATGTGGATCTCGGAGGCAAACGGTACGACATTGCCTCTGATCGGCTGCAAATCCTGAATCTCCTCCTTTCCACCTACCAGGACGTTGTGCTTCAGAATCAGAAGCTGCGTGACATGCGGGCTCGACTGGTCATGTTGAATGAGAAATTGGAAAAGATGGTAGAGGAGCGAACGACCGAATTGACAAAGGAGGTCGCCGAGCGCAGAAAAGCTCAGGAGGCCCTTGCGGAGCAGGCGCGGGAACTGGCTCGATCGAACGCGGAATTGGAACAGTTTGCGTACGTCGCGTCCCACGACCTTCAGGAGCCCCTGCGGACCGTCTCCAATTGCGCTCAGCTGCTCGCTCGGAAATATTCGGGCCGTCTGGATGAGGAAGCGGATCAGTTTTTGACGTACGCTGTCGAGGGTGTGGACCGGATGCGCTCGCTGATCACGGGCTTGCTCGAGTATTCACGCGTCGAGACGCGCGGCCACGAACTTCAAACGATCGACATGAGCGAGGTCATGGAAAACACGCTGGCAAATCTGCGTAACGCCATTGAGGAAAACGACGCGGTCGTGGCGTTCGAGCGATTGCCGACGGTGAAAGCGGACGCTCGGCAAATGGGCCAACTACTTCAAAACTTGGTCGGCAACGCCGTGAAGTTCCGGGCCGAGGAGCCTCCACGTATTCGGGTATGGGCCGAGGAGCAAAATTCCGAATGGGTCTTTGCCGTACAGGATAACGGCATCGGTTTGGAGCCGGATCAGGGCGAACGCATCTTCGAGATCTTCCAGCGCCTCCACTCCGTTTCGGAGTTCCCCGGCACGGGCATCGGCTTGGCGGTCTGCAAGAAGATCGTGGAACAACACGGCGGCGCGATATGGGTTGAATCGGAACCCGGTCGGGGAACCACGTTCAGATTCACGTTGCCGCGCCCGGACTCGCCTGAGGAGGTCGCCGTATGACCGACCGACGACTTCGGATACTCCTGGTGGAAGACAATCCTGTGGACGCGCATATGGCCAAGGAGGCGTTCGGCGCCTCAGAGGGGTCCCAGCAACTCTTCCTCGCCAAGGACGGAAAGGAAGCGTTGGCGTTTCTCCGGCGGGAGGGCCAATTTGCGGCGGCTCCGCGGCCGGACCTGCTTCTCCTGGATCTCAACCTTCCCAAGAAGGACGGTCGGTCCGTCCTCGCCGCGATAAAACAGGACTCCCGGTTGCGGCGCATTCCCGTGGTCGTGCTGACCACGTCTCAGGATCGAAAGGACGTGTTCAACGCATACGATTTGCACGCAAACTGTTTTGTGACCAAGCCTTCGGACATCGAACAATTCAACAGAGTGCTCAAGGCCATCGAATGCTTCTGGCTGAATGTGGTCGAACTTCCCGCGGAGTGACGGACGGACCCATGCTCGAAGGACCCATCAGAGTTCTCCTGATTGAAGACAACCCGCCCGACGCGTATTTCATCCGCGCGATGCTGGCGGATTCCAAGAAAGGGTCTTTCCGGGTCGAGTGGGTGGATCGTCTTTCCAAGGGCCTGGAGAAACTGGGCGGCGGCGGTTTCGACGTGGTGCTCCTCGACCTTTCCCTCCCGGACAGTCGGGGTTTTGAAACGTTTGCAAAAGTGCATTCACAGTTTCCCCTCCTCCCCATCGTGCCCATGACCGGACTGGACGATGAAGAAATGGCGGCCAGGGCCGTACGATCCGGCGCGCAGGATTATCTGGTCAAGGGCGACGTGAACGCCAATCTACTCGCAGGCGCCCTCCGCTACGCCATCGAACGAAAAAAGGCCGAGGAAGCCCTCCGGGAGAGCGAGCGACGATATCGGGTCCTTTTCGAATCCACCGGAACGGCTACCGTTGTTCTCGATGAGGACATGGTCATATCCCTCGCAAACGCCGGATTCGAGAAGCTGTCGGGATACTCGAAAGAAGAAATTCAGGGGCGCGTGCGCCTCGATGATTTCCTGGAAGCAGACGGGGGCCGGACTCCCGCCTGTTTCGCGGCGGATTCGGACACGCCCGACAAAGCCTCGCCGTACACCGATGAACTGAAGTTCCTCGATCGGAACGGCGATGTACGGTGGGTGTTCATGACAACCGCGGCGGTGCCGGGTTCGAGAGGCCGCGTCGCCTCACTGCTCGACATCACTGAGCGAAAACACGTGGAAGAGCAGCTTCAGCGCGTCAAGAAGATCGAGTCCGTGGGTATGCTGGCCGGCGGCATTGCTCATGATTTCAACAATATACTCACGGCGATCCTCGGCAATATCAGCCTCGCTCGCCTCTATGCGCAGGGCAACGAGAAGGTCGTCAAACGGCTCGCCGAGGCGGAAAAAGGCTCCTATCGAGCTCAGGATCTGGCCGGGCAATTATTGACCTTCGCTAAAGGCGGAGCGCCGGTCAAGAAAATCTCTTCGATCGCGGACCTGGTAAAGGGCGCCGCGGCGTTCGCGTTGGCGGGGTCGAATCTCCAGTGCAGGTTCAGAGCCGACGATTCGGTCCGGCCCGTTGAAGTGGATGAGGGTCAAATCAGCCAGGTGATCAACAATCTCATCGTCAACGCTCAGCATGCGATGCCTTCGGGTGGCTTCATCGACGTGGTCGTCGAGAACGTGACCCTTGATAATCGAGAACACGCCGACGTCTTGCGCCTCCCTGAAGGCCGGTACGTGAAGATAACCGTTCGGGATCACGGTATCGGCATTCCCCGTGAGAATCTGACCAAGATCTTCGACCCCTATTTCACCACCAAACCGAAAGGGAGCGGTTTGGGGCTCGCCATAGCGTTTTCCGTCGTCGAGAAACACGACGGGCGTATCACCGTTGAATCGACGGAAGGAAAGGGCGCCGTCTTCTCCGTCTACCTGCCCGCGTCCGAACAGCCGGCGCCAGAACAACAAAGTGTTCCTCAGCGCGCCGTGCGCGGCGAGGGAAAGATCCTCGTCATGGATGATGAAGAGATCGTACGTGCCCTCGCCTGCGAAATGCTCGCCGAGCTGGGCTACGACGGCGATTTCGCATGTGAGGGCGGCGAAGCGATCGATTTGTATAAGAAGGCAAAGGAAGACGGCAAACCATACGATGTGGTGATCATGGATTTGACCATTCGCGGAGGCATGGGGGGCAAAGAGGCGATCGCGCGACTCCGCGGTTTCGATCCTGATGTGAAGGCGATTGTCTCGAGCGGGTATGCAAACGATCCCATCATGGCCAATTATAGAGAACACGGATTTGTCGGCGTCGTGCCGAAGCCGTACAGAATTCAGGAATTGAGTCGGACGATTCGGCAAGTTATTAGCGGCGTCGTATAGCTCAAGATCGCGTCGGTCACAATCGGAGACCGTCGAGAGGCCCGGCCCGTCAAATTGCCAATTAATACCGTCGAAAGGATGCCGTCATGGAAATTCGGAAAAGAGCGCTCGGCTCGACGGGCGAGGACGTGACGATCCTCGGCTTGGGAGGCGAAGGCGTCCTCAGAACCTTCGGCTACGAGAAGCAGGCCTACGAGGTCATCAATCGGGCCCTCGACCTCGGCGTAGCCTACTGCGAATCCGCTCGAGCCTACTCCGGCAGCGAGTCCTACTACGGAAAATCACTGGGCGAGAGACGTCGAGACATCTTTTTGACCAGCAAATCGCACGCGAGAGACGCGCGGGGCGCAGAAGCTCAGCTTGCCGAAACGCTCGAGAACATGCGGACCGACTACCTGGACCTGTGGCAGGTTCACGACGTGAGGACCGAGGAGGACCTGGAACGAATCTTCGGGCCCGGAGGCTCGATCGAAGCCTTTGACGAGGCGAAGCGGCAAGGCCGAGTCCGGTTTGTCGGCGTCACCGGACACCACGACCCGGATATTCTCAAGCGCAGCCTGGACCTCTTCGATTTCGACACGGTCCTCCTTCCGGTCAATCCAGCGGAACCCGCATACAAAAGTTTCATTGATGAAGTAATGCCCGTCGCGGCCGCCAAAGGCATGGGAATCATCGGTATGAAAGTGTATTTCAGGGGATTCGCCGCGCGATTGCCGTTCTACGACGGTATGCGCTCCTTCTTCCGATTTGCGCTGTCGCATGATGTGTCGACGATCGTTATCGGATGCGATTCCGTGGAACAGGTCGAGGAAAATGTGGCGTTCGCTCGGGAATTCGAGCCCATGTCCGACGGCGAACGCCGCGAGCTGATCGATCGAATGAGCCCGTACGCTCGGGAACTGATGTATTACAAACCGTAATCGATTATGGATAGCGCCCGCGGAGGATGCCTCGATCCCGAGCGGTCTCTCGACCGAGCCGCCTGATCCCCCGGGCGTCACCTTCTTTGAGGCGTTTCTCGAGGGCGCGGCGGTCCTGGAGCGTCAAACGTTTGATTTCAAAGAGAGCGCGCCGACGCGCGGCGGGGTCGCCCGACCTCGCCTCTTCAACGGCCTTCCGCAATTTGCGCGACATCACGCCGCTTCCTGGAACACGTCGAGTAGGATCGTCGACAAGCGAACGAACCGTGCGCTCCGCGTCACGTCGTCGGAACTGAAGAGCCCGCTTGATTTCAGCCGCGCGTTCGCGCAGGTCCCATGATCGATTCCGAGATCGCTCCCACTCGGAGAATTGTCCCTGGTAGCGTAGGAGGTCACGGCCGGCCCGCGCCTCGGCACGGTCCCCACGATCGCCGCGCACTGCGCGCCTTCGCTCGATCTCCGCCTTGATCGACTCGAGAAGCTCCTCGTCCTCGACCGCCCATCCCGCTCGGATTTCGTCAAGACGGGACGTTCCCAACTTCCGCTTGAACCGCTCCAGATACGAATCGGCTTCGTCGACTTCATACTCCGACGGCTTAGGCGCCTGCGACTCGGCCCGGCCGGGAAACGCCTCGGACTTTTCGGTCTCGATGTCATGACGACGATCCTCAATCCTGTCCCAGACCGGGCCGACCGAGTACTCACCCCGTGATCGAGCCTCCTCGGCGGTGCAGGGCGACGAGACAAGTGCAATCGACAGAAGTATGGTGACCACAATAAACATCGAAACCTCGGCGTCATAGTCATAGGCCGGCCGCGCCGCACGCGTCGTTCCTATGGTACGCGGCCGAAGCCCCGAGCGCAAGCAAACGCCGCTGCGTGGGCGAATCGTGCGGAACTGATCGAAGCCGGGCCCGGCCGCCCTCCTCCCGGCGTCCCGAATGACATGAAGCCGGGGATCGGGAGATCCCGCCGGCGCCCTCGGGTGATGGTCCCGAGGGCCGGCCGGGGAAGGTTGCCGGCCGAACGTCCGACATGCGCGCCGGCGGGAAGTCGGACGGTCCCATAGTACCTGAGAAGCCGCCGAACAACGATGGGCCCCTGCCGTCAGCGGAGGTGGTGGAGGAAGGGAGATCGACCAAGGGGAACGCCGACGAGACGACCGCGGCCCGGACACAGAGCCGCAGTAGGGCGTTGATCGAACTCCGAGGTGTGCGTGAGGCTGCATGGGGGATGTGGGCCATGTCCCTATTCACTCCAGGCTTCTTGCGCCATTACCCGAGGTAGGAGCCGTATGCGGGAAACCCGCTCGTACGGATCCCCGCGGGGGGCGCCGGGCAACCGGCATTCCCATCGCGACCAATGGTCGTCACTCACGCCTCCGGAAATCGCCGGCGTCACACGGTCTTCGTACTTGACCTGCGTGCCGGACCGATTTTACAGTTACGGCATGTCTCGCCGATGGATGGATAGACCCCATGTGGTAACGAGGCGGGCCGGAATGAAGCGCCCGGCCGCGGGGAGGTCGCGCTGAATGGGCGCCCCGTCTCTTCTCAATCCGAGTCTTGTGCGATACGCTTACCTCGTCAACGCTGCGGCAGCGACGGCGGCGTGGCTCTGTTTTTTTTCCGGCGGATTCACCGCCGACGCTCTGTTGGACGGATATTACGAGATCCAAGCCCATGCGATCGCGCAGGGAAGCCTCGCGGCTTCTCCCGGGCCCGAGACCCACTTCTATCACGACGCCAGCCTCTATCGGGGCAACTACTACTTCTACTGGGGACTTCTCCCTTCGATCGCGTACACCGCGGCGTCCACGCTGCTTTCCCGGACCGCGGCCCATTACGCGGTGGTCGGTCTGTTTCTGTTCTGTTTCTGTTATTTCTATCAGCGCATCATCGGTCTTCTGATCGAAGTCTCCCTGACCGCCGAGGACCGCAGACGGAGCGTTTGGCTGTTGACCGCGCTCCCTTTGCTCTGGCTTTTCGTCTTCGTCCTCCCTTTCCCGGCCTCGGAATCCTCGTGGTTTTTCAGCAGATTTGAGGTGTATGAGCAACAGGTGCTTTTCGGTACGGCCGTGGCCATGGCGGGGGTCTATTTCATCCTCCGCGCGCTGACGAGTCGTGATCCGACAGCCCTATGCGCGGCGTCGGCGCTGTTGGCGCCGGCGGCCTGGACCCGCGGCACGTGGTTGGCGCCCGCGGGGCTCACTCTGTTTGCAGCGCTCTTGTTGTCCGGTCGGGCGATCGTCCGGGGAGAAACCTTCCCGGGCGGGGTGAAAGCCGTAGCGTGGCTGGGCGCCGCGGCTGCGCTCCTGGCGGGCCTCTTCGTCGTCAACTACGTAAGGTTCGATTCGTTCTTGGATTTCGGCGTTTTCGTCCGCCAGCATCCCATGGGCGACCGGTATCTCCGCGTGATTACCGGATTCTTCTCGCCGGCCACGAAATTCTGGAACGCCTTGTTCAACTTTGTGAGTTATTACGGGCCTCCTGACATGGTACACGGACTAAAGCTCGAAGAAAGGAGCTATTCCATATGGGAGGGGCGTCCGCCGGCATTCTTTTTCCATAACCCGCATTTCGCCGCGCTTACGGTTCTGACGCCGCTCGCTCTCTACCGAGCGTGGAAAGTGAAACGACCGTTGTTTGGTCCGCTGGTAGCGCTCTTAATCGTCACTGCGTGCATGAACGGTATTGTGGTATGTGTGGGTCCGATTGTGGTAATGCGTTTTTTTGTAGAATTTTATTACTTTCTTATTGCGCTCTTTTTCGCGATCCTGCTTGCGCTTGTTCCCGCGCGATTCGCCGCGCCCCTCATAGCCGTCGCTCTGGCGCTTTATGCGCCTCACAATCTCCGCATGTACGCGTCCGGCGCCCCCGACCTGAGGCTTGCAAACGTTGAGGAGGGGTTTACGATCACGACGCGTGCGGGGCTTCCGGATTTCCTCTTTGTTGTCAAGGACGCTCGCTGGCCCCACGGCCGTGCGGCGCCGGAGACGCGGAACGCCTTTACCCAGTACAACGTCGTTGGAGTCTATCCCGCCGGCCGGGATAGGCTGACGCTCAGCGACACGGCGGCCGTGTACATAATTCCCGAGACCGTGCCGGGCCTAGGTCTGAAGAAAGGCAGAGTAGTCCTATCCGGTCTCATGTCGCTGCTCGAGGACGGCTCCACGCACGTTTACGTTGACGGCGCGCACGTGGGTTCGAAGTCTCTCGAGCGACTGAAAGCCGTGGATGTGAGCTTTCCGACACCGTTCCCCCTTCAGCCGCGCGTTCCATATCAGGTGCTCATCGTATTTTTTCCTTCCGGACGATCGTATCTGGCGGAGCGCCCCCCTCCCCGGCCTCCGCTCTCGCTCACCGAGATCCGTCTGCAGAGACGGGCTTCAAACGGTCCCGCAACCGGCGCGGGCCGAAGGAACACGTCGGTGAAACCGGATCGGGCCGAATAAGCGCGGCTGAAAAACTTCCAGGGGCCCCGGCGCCGTAAATATGTCGGTTTGGCGATTGTTCCGTGACAACGGCACTTGCCGTCAGCGCGGTCCGGGCTCATATGTGTAGGGAACGCAATTACTTCTTCTACGAACGTTAATGTTGTGCCGCGGGCAGGCAAAAGGATTCGACGGGCGGCCGCCCTGTGGCACAACCCAATCATTACGGGGCCGACCAAACAAAGGAGTTGTTTCGATGGAAAGCATGTTTGACCAGTCAAGGAAAATGATGGATCAGGCGCACGAGCAGTGGCGAAAAATGATCGGAGAAAATCCCCTCTGGCCCAAATCGGGCGATCAGATGTTTCAGGAAAACATGGGCAGATGGATGTCCACGATGGGCTCGGCGTTTGACGCCAACATGGACGCGTGGAACTCGTTCATGGAGAAGAATCAAGAGATGTTCTTCAAGATGTATAAGGACTCGCCTTTTTACAATGAAGCAATCGAGCAACGCATGAAGGAATCGTGGGATAATATCCTCAAAGCCCAGAAAACGTATCAAAACATGGTCAAGGACGGCTTCAGCAAGCTCGAGGGGTCCATCAAAGAGGCTCAAGCATCGAGCGGAGAATAGTCCTGCATCGCGCACTTCTCGACGGATTCGGCGAGACGCCTGCGATCGGCGCACACCCGGGGAGGGCCGAACCCTATCGGGGTCGAAGGCGGGAGTACCGCTCCTCCCCCTTCGGTCCCGCCCCATCGACCGCCTTCTTGTTGCCGCTGCGGCCTAGTTTCGCTTTACGGGCAAAGAGACCCGGAACTCCGTCCCTCCCTTGCCCGACCGTGCAGTAATGGAACCGCCGTGCTCCTCGGCGATTGTGCGGGCAAGCGTCAGGCCGATGCCGGTCCCGGACGCCTTCGTGGTGAAAAACGGATTGAAGATTCGCTCCAAGTGATCCGAAGAGATCGGCGCTCCTTGATTGTAGACGACCAACTCGAAGCGTTGCTCTGTTGTCTGTTCGGCGTCGGCGTCCGACATCCCCGGAATGGTCAGGCAGCGCGATTCAACTCTCATACTCCGACCTTGAGGCGTCGCTTCGATCGCGTTGGACACGAGATTCCGCACCAGCTGCTGGAAACGCTCCGTATCGAGCGAGATAGGCGCCGGCATCTCCTCGAGGTGGGCCAGACATCGTATCCCTTTGCGACTCAGAAGCCCCTGGTGGATTTGAATGACATATTCGATAATGCTGTTGGGATCGACCAACCGTCGGTCGGGTCCGATTCGACCGGAGGTTCTGTTGAGGCGTTCCAATATCCGCTCGAGACGCTGAATCTCCCCGATCAGGAGTCGTATGTCGCGGCTGCAGCCCGGATCGTCCTCGGGCAGCGTCGCAAGACGGCGCTCGACGCGGCGTGCAAAGCCTCCGATGATCGCCAGGGGTTGCCGAACCTCGTGAATGACGGTCGCCGTTCGTTCCAATTGGAGAGTTGCACTCTCCTTTTCGCCGAGACGTTCGTAGAGTTCGTCGATGACCCGTATCTTCTCCACGAGCTCTTGCTGTATCCGTCGTCTTTTCGAGACGTCGCGGCGCATCGCCCAGAAGCGTCGGAGTACCCCGCCCTCGGGCGCTCCGAAAAGCGTCGTCTGAATGCTGCGGCGCTCGCCGGCGCCGATCGGCTCGTCCACTTCGACGGTCATGGCGTCAAACGCGTTCAGAATCCACGCTCTGTAGAGATCGCCGGCCTGCTCGTCGAGGGAAAAAACATCGGACGATCGGACTTCCTTCAGATCTTCGGCGTCCGAGTACCCGTGGAGCCTGGCGAAGTTAGTGTTTGCGTGCGTGATCTTGGCTTCGGCTATTCGAGGAAAGGCTTCTTCGACCGGAGTGTCCGGCCTGATCGGTCGCGGCAGGGTGAATTCCGCGGTCGCAAAGGGCATTCGGTCCAGGAGCGCGCGATACTTCCGATCCGCTTGAACCGCTCGCACCGAAGGGCTCAGATCCTGCAAAGCCACGAGGAGACATCGATCCGAACCGAATCGCAAGGACCGGAGGGTGATTCGCGCCGGCGCTTCCCTTCGACCCATCCGAAAAGGCGTCTCCTGCACCACGGGCTTCCTCGTCTCGAAGGCCTCTTTCAGCAACGGTCGAAAGGCCTTCACCCCGTGGCCGAGGAAAGGCAGCAGGGACGCTCCCACCGGTTCCATGTCGGAATGAACCGATGTGCGCATGGCTTCATTCGCCTGATGGATCACGCCGTCTTCATCCACGATGACCATCGGAATGGGAACCGCGTCAAGCAACCGACCGAACGCCGCGAATCGCATCCAGCGCAAATCGAAACTTCCGGACTCGGTCACGGACTTTGGCAGGTACTTCTTGGCCGCGGCGTCATCTCGGGACTGCGCTCCGAATTCGAGCACTTCGTCCGGCTCAGCGGCGGCCGTCTCGTCATCGAGCGTCGGGAGATTAAAATAGTCCTGATTCCAGGTAAGATCGGTGGAGACGCGGTCCCGTCGGCCCGAACCCGCGTCGACCGCGTACGATTCTTCTCGGAGGCCCTGGTTGCGACTTTCCGACTTCCTGAGGAGTTCGATCTCCTTGCGCAACTCCGCCAATTCTTCGAGAAGCCGCTCGACTCTCGTCTCCTGATCCATGGCGCCCATGGCGTTCCCTCACCAGCGATTCTTTTTCGAGATTGGCCGGTCGAAAAAACTATCAATCCCCTTTTGTCAGGATATCCAATCGAACGCGGAAGGTCAACGGCAACCTCACGGGAATTCAATTAATTACGGCGACGCGGCGGGGGACGACTCTCGATATTCGGGTCCCACACGGCGCGATAATTTCAGCACATCGTTCTTGCGGAACGATCGTTTTTTCGCTATGGTGATGGTGTAGGTCTGAAAACCGCGCGGACCCGTCGGCTTGAAGAGCGCTCGCATGAAGGGGGAAGCAAGCGCCTCTGCGCCGGAATTCACGGATGTGAGCGCCGGTCTCGAGATATTATCGGATGACCGAATAGCGATTGGTCTCTATCCAAAAGGGGCGGACCGAATGGTGGCGGAGGGACGCGCCGCCGACCGCTTCGAGAAAACCAAGAACACCGACACGTTGTCGAGCTTCAATCAGAGGGGGAAAAAGGCCGGCCGGACCGTTGATATGCGGTGTTTCGACTCGCAACCCTTGCGGCGCCTTGGCGTCAAGACGCAAGATCTTGTTTGAATCACCCGCACGCACCGACGAAGGGCCGAACTCGAAAAGTTTGATGTCGTATCCGGAGGAACTGCATTAGCTGAAGGATGCACGCATACCGCGTAGGCCGGAGACGAATCGCCAATGACAATTCGGCCTGTGGTTCCCAACTGAAGGAGGTAACAACCGCGGAGACGGCGTTAAGGCGGAATCGCCCATTAGCTCGAAGAATTGCTCACGCTCGTAAATGCCCCGGCCTTACAACCTCGATCGGACGGGCAATCCGCCTCTCACCGATTGCCGCTCCCGGAATGGAAACATCGAAAGAAAGACCGATCCGGCCCGACCTCTCGAAGCCGTCCACGAGGTCGGAGAACCGCCGGGGAAATTGATGGGCGCATTGATGGGGGTTGTCATGCAGAAAGTCAAGATAAGCGCAAAAAAGATGGTTCGCGACATTGAAGACGGCGTCGGCGATTACGCCCTTATGGAAAAATACAGACTCACGGCGAAACAGTTGGAGAAGGTGCTGCGAGCGCTGGTCCAAGCCGATCTTATTACCCATATGCAGTTGTACGAGCGAACCACGCTGTCCGAAAGCCAAATAACGCGGGCCCTTATGGAGGAAGAAGCCCAAGCGGCCGAAGATCTCGCCGGATAAGGGCGGTCGGAGGGCCTCCGCTTCGGTTACGGACTTTGCGCACAGAAGCCGGCGCACTGAGCCGGGGCCGGTGTTTCGGGGCTGATCGCGTTCCGGAACCATCCTGAGCCTGAGAGATACCGCCGAGGCGAGCCTTCGGCGTCCCGGGAGTTCCATAATGCAGCGCAGCAAATGGCGATTCCTGTCCACACGGTGGTGGATTATACATTTCGTCGGATTTGCCGCGGTTTACTCGGTCGGGCGCATCGCGGCCCTGCTCGTGAAAGGCTAAACCATGAAATACGTAATGTATCCTAAACCCGGGTGGTTTGCGCTCCACGCCATAGCGGTGATTGCGATCTTCTGTCTCGGCCTCACCGTCCATTTCTAGCGAGGGAATCATGCGAAACCGGCGACTGCAATTGTGGGGCGCGCTCGTGGGACTCGCGACGGCCGCGGTCATCATGCATTATAACTTTCATCCGCTCTGGTTCCCGCTCAGCCACACCTATGCGGTCGTTTTCACGCTGACCGACCTGGTGATCGTCTCGATCCTGTTTCTTTTTCGGTCCACTGCGGTATATGCGCTCCTGCTGAACAGTTTCATCGCGTTTCTCGGCATCATCATCATGACGGATCTCGCGATCGTCTCGGAGCTGAAGGGATGGATCAAAGTCGACTTCACGACCGACCCGATCACCTATATATCCAATTCGATGCTGCCGTACATTTCAATCACGCTGTCGGACTTCCTCGTGGGGATCTGCCTCTTCGGGCTGACCATGAGCGATCGAAGCGCAGCCTCGGCGGGCGAAGCCTCAGCCTAAATCCGCCCCACTCTCCGCATTCCCTATTCCCTATTCCGTGCCCGCCGGCTCGGCGCCCGGGAAGGTCTCCTTGATAAAGAACGTGCAGAAGAGCCCCACGAGCGCCAAAACACCCAAGATGTTGAGCATGGAGCAGTACGCTGTCAGGGAATAGGCCCCGGAAGGGAGCGCGGGATATGAGTCGAGAAGCCGTCCCAGGAGCGCCTGGAGGAGCGCTCCGCCGAGAAACGGAAAGAGGTTTATGGTTCCTACCGAAGTTCCCGTCATCTCGAGAGGAAAGAGCTCCTTTCCCGCGGCGATGAAGACGACCCCCGGCGCCAACGAGCAGACTGAAAAAATCAGAAACAGCGGATATAGAGCGAATCTCGGGAGGCCCGACGGAACCAGATTCATGAAAAGCATAGTGGCGACGAAACAGACCGACGACCACATGAGCAGGCGTTTCCTGCTGCGGAGAACCCGATCGGAGATATACCCCATGAGCGGACTTCCCAGGGCGATTCCGACCGCGGTCATGTTGAGGACGCCCCCCGCTTCCGTGCGGCTCATCCCGTAGACGTGCATCAGATAAGGGCCCGCCCAGAGCCCGGCGAAGGCGAAGAACGAACCCATCACGCACACACCCCACACGGCCGGCGGCCAAAAATACTTTTCGCAGAGGACCTTTTTCGCTCCCTCGGCGAGACCGATACCCGCCGGCGGCTTGAGTGTTCGGCCGTACACGGGGTCGATCTCCGCGAGCGAAGGCCACCCACGATCTTCGGGCTTATCCCGCACAACAAGCCAGACGACCAACGCAAGCAGCACTGTCCCTACCCCGATAACCTGAAACGCAGCGCGCCACCCCATGAGTCCCGCGATGAAAGCCAGAGGCGCGGCCGCTGTCAGGGCCCCGACTCCCCCCATGAACAGAAGCGCGCCGGCCATCCGCGTGAACTCGTTGACTCGGAACCACGTTGAGAGGATCTTCATGGTCGGCGTGAAGGCCATGCCCGCCCCCAAACCCACCAGCACGCGTCCCACGACGGCCCATTCCCAATTGGGCGCGGCGCCGAAGAGGAAACTCCCAGCGGCGCCGATCAACAGGAAGAGCGTTACGCTCTTGCGGGGTCCAAGCGAATCCGACAGCAGGCCCGCTGGGAACTGAATGAACGAGTAGCTGTAAAAATACGCGGACGCCATCAGGCCGATGAGGCCCGCTGAAACGCCGAAGCTCGCCTGTATATCCAATGCGACCACTGCGGGGGAGACGCGGTGAAAAAAGGCCGACACATACGTGAGGGCCATCATTGCGAAGACCGCCCAACGGTAGCGGAGCGCCTTGTCTGCAGCGTTTGGATGCATGTGTACCGAGATTCGGTTCGCCGAGCGCCGATCGTTTAGGGCCTCTCGCCGGATAGGGCTTAGAACCCGTCCCGGAAAGATCGGAGCCACGTAGTATAGTATGTCTCAGCGACAAACGTCAACGCGCGACGGGCTTTGGCCGCGCGCGGGTGAGAAATCCCATCCTCCCCGTCTCCGGCGGCGCGCTGATCGGAATTCTGAGCGCTTTCGCACCAGGCAATCTTTAGGGGGAGTGTCGGGATGATCCCGAACCGGCCATGCGATCGCCCATTCTCAATCGCTCGGCTTCCGAAAATAGAGGAACACACCAAACTCGCCGTCGTGGTCGGTGAACCGGGCATGGAAATCGCGGATCCGCGCATCCTGCATGATGGACATGAGCTCGTTCATGCTATAGGAATTCATCTCCATCTCCGGGTCCGGGCCGTTCGGAGAATCGCCGTACCGGAGCCGGCGGAGAATTCGATTGCCTCTGTTGCGGACGCGCCACGACAGTCGAGGCGGCGAACCGTGGAGCCTATTGAAAATCGTCGAGTAGGTGAAGTGCAGCGCGGCCGCGCCTCCCGGCGCCAAGCGGTCGAGCAGCCCCCTGAAAATGCGTTTCCCCCTCTCAGTGGGGATGTGTTGAAACACGATATAGGAATGGATGAAGTCGAACCGTCCCTCGACCGCGGAAAGCGCATCATCCGACCGTATGAACTCCACGTTTCGGACGGCCGACTCCCCGCAGTTTTTGACGGCCTCGCGCAACATGGATTCGGAAACGTCGACGCCGACCACATGCTCGACCATCGCTGCAAGCGGGATGACAATCCTACCTGTTCCGCAGCCGAAATCCAACGCTCGTTTCGGAGAGAAAGCAGGGTCGATCGTATCCCGTATCACATGAAACATCTGAGCGATATGGATGCGACCGGATTCGAAGAACGCCGATTTCGCCTCCGGGGTAAGATTATCGCGGCGAAATTTCGTGTCCGTAAGCACTGCGTAATAGGGGTCCCGACGGCCCCATTTTTCCCATTCGCCGTCCGAGTTCATAGAAACTCCTCGCTCCTTTCACGTGCGCCTCTTCCAAGCCCTCGCGTACGAGCGCTGCGCCCGCCGGGCCTTCCGGGATACGCCGGCGCCGGGAGGTCGTCTCACCCTGATCTCGGAGCGATCACCGGCGCCGTTTTCGGCAAGCCTAACGCCCCCGGTCGGTTCGGTCAAGCGGTATGGGATGTGCAGTTCGCTGTGTTGCCGCCCCGAACACCGAGGACGCCGACGAAACCCCGCGCAAATCAAAATCATTCCGTCGCCGAAACCGCCTGCGGATGCAGGCCGGCGTCCAATTTCAGGTGGAGGAAAACCGAACAATTACCGCTCCGAGCTCCCGCTTTTTCCCCTCGGAGTCT
Organism: uncultured Syntrophales bacterium; assembly: GCA_964385875.1. Lineage (GTDB taxonomy): Bacteria > Desulfobacterota > Desulfomonilia > Desulfomonilales > Desulfomonilaceae > CAYLRL01. The sequence continues at coordinate 64 of CAYLRL010000049.1, read as the reverse complement.
GTCGCAAAATGCCATAATCGCGGGTCAAAAAAAGTGAAAAACCTCGTTGCCCCTGAGGTTTCAG
>CAYLRL010000048.1:0-35328 GCA_964385875.1 uncultured Syntrophales bacterium | reverse complement strand
ATGACGTCAAGTCCTCATGGCCCTTATGTCCAGGGCTACACACGTGCTACAATGGACCGTACAAAGGGCTGCCAGCCCGCGAGGGGGCGCAAATCCCAAAAAACGGTCCTCAGTTCGGATTGGAGTCTGCAACTCGACTCCATGAAGGTGGAATCGCTAGTAATCGCGGATCAGCATGCCGCGGTGAATACGTTCCCGGGCCTTGTACACACCGCCCGTCACACCACGAAAGCTGACTGCACCAGAAGTCGCTGAGCTAACCCTCGGGAGGCAGGCGCCGAAGGTGTGGTTGGTAATTGGGGTGAAGTCGTAACAAGGTAGCCGTAGGGGAACCTGCGGCTGGATCACCTCCTTTCTAAGGTGCACACCGGAGGAAACTCCGGGTAACCTAAGGTCAATACCCGAACGTTCGTACTATTCAGTTCTGAGAGGTTGACGAGAGCTTCGGGCCTATAGCTCAGTTCGGTTAGAGCGCACGCCTGATAAGCGTGAGGTCGTTGGTTCAATTCCAACTAGGCCCACCACGCCTGTTAGGGGGTGTAGCTCAGCTGGGAGAGCGCCTGCTTTGCAAGCAGGGGGTCATCGGTTCGAGTCCGTTCACCTCCACCATTGTTCTTTGACAATCGAATAGGTTATGTCTTGAAACGAGGATGCTCATTGTAGGTATCAAGCTACTAAGGGCCAACGGTGGATGCCTTGGCGCCGGAAGTCGATGAAGGACGCGGCTAGCTGCGATAAGCCTCGGGGAGCTGCTAAACAAGCGTTGATCCGGGGATTTCCGAATGGGGCAACCCGATGGAGTAAACCTCCATCACCATGAGCTGAATACATAGGCTCATGGGGACAACGGGGAGAACTGAAACATCTTAGTATCCCCAGGAATAGAAATCAACAGAGATTCCCCCAGTAGCGGCGAGCGAACGGGGAAGAGCCCAAACCCTGTCAATGCCAAGCCTGCCGGCGTTGTTGACAAGGGGTCGCGGGACGCGATCGGAGCTTGCGGCAGAAAGCTCGGGAAGTTACAAAGTGTACGGCTAGTTGAACATCCCTGGAACGGGAGACCGAAGACGGTGATAGTCCGGTAGACGAAAGCTGTGCGCCTTCCTGGATCGTGTTCCCAAGTACCACGGGACACGTGTAACCCTGTGGGAATTTGGGAGGACCACCTTCCAAGGCTAAATACTAACCGGCGACCGATAGTGAACTAGTACCGTGAGGGAAAGGTGAAAAGGACCCCGGTGAGGGGAGTGAAAAGTACCTGAAACCGTCGGCCTACAAGCTGTGGGAGCCCAGATTGCTCTTTGAGTAAGGGGTGACCGCGTGCCTTTTGCATAATGAGTCAGCGAGTTGCTGCGCGCAGCAAGGTTAAGTCGTGAGATGGAGCCGTAGCGAAAGCGAGTCTTAATAGGGCGATTAGTTGTGCGTAGCAGACCCGAAACCGGGTGATCTATCCATGGGCAGGGTAAAGCGGGAGTAAAATCTCGTGGAGGCCCGAACCTTTGTACGTTGAAAAGTACCTGGATGACCTGTGGATAGGGGTGAAAGGCCAATCAAACCCGGAAATAGCTGGTTCTCCCCGAAATATATTTAGGTATAGCCTCGTGAATGGCCGGCGGAGGTAGAGCACTGAATGGGCTAGGGGTCCCACCAGATTACCAAACCCAATCAAACTCCGAATGCCGCCGAGTTGAATCACGGGAGTCAGACTACGGGAGATAAGTTTCGTGGTCGAAAGGGAAACAGCCCAGACCGTCGGCTAAGGTCCCTAAAGCGTGCTAAGTGGCAAAGGATGTGGAAACGCCCAGACAACCAGGAGGTTGGCTTAGAAGCAGCCATCCTTTAAAGAAAGCGTAATAGCTCACTGGTCGAGTGGGTCTGCGCCGAAAATATAACGGGGCTTAAGCACGCTACCGAAGCTGCGGGATGTATTTCGATGCATCGGTAGGGGAGCGTTCCACAAGCGGTTGAAGCCGTACCGGAAGGAGCGGTGGACGTAGTGGAAGTGAGTATGCTGACATGAGTAGCGATAAAGCAGGTGAAAAACCTGTTCGCCGAAAGCCTAAGGGTTCCTGGGGAAGGTTAATCCGCTCAGGGTTAGTCGGTCCCTAAGCCGAGGCCGAAAGGCGTAGGTGATGGGAAGCAGGTTAATATTCCTGCACCACGTGATAAGCGTTTGAGCGATGGAGGGACGCGGAAGGATAGGCCATCCGGGTGTTGGACGTCCCGGTTCGTGCCTGTAGGAGGGCGCTCTAGGAAAATCCGGAGCGCCGCTAACTCCGAGGGGTGCTAGGAGAGGCTATGCCTCGCAAACTGGTTGATTCCATGCCGCCAAGAAAAGCTTCTAAGCGAGTTTATCACGTGACCGTACCGGAAACCGACACAGGTGGGTGAGGTGAGTATCCTAAGGCGCTCGAGGTAACCATCGTTAAGGAACTCGGCAACTTGACACCGTAACTTCGGGAGAAGGTGTGCCTCGCTAGGGTGAAGCGACTCGCTCGTGGAGCCCGAGGAGGTTGCAGTGAACCGGCTGTGGCGACTGTTTACTAAAAACACAGGACTCTGCTAAATCGCAAGATGATGTATAGGGTCTGACGCCTGCCCGGTGCCGGAAGGTTAAGGGGAGCCGTTAGCTTTCGGGTGAAGCGGTAAACCGAAGCCCCGGTAAACGGCGGCCGTAACTATAACGGTCCTAAGGTAGCGAAATTCCTTGTCGGGTAAGTTCCGACCTGCACGAATGGCGTAACGATTGCAGCGGTGTCTCAACGATGGCCTCGGCGAAATTGAAGTGGCGGTGAAGATACCGTCTACCCGTGGAAAGACGGAAAGACCCCGTGGACCTTTACTACAGCTTGACAGTGTATTTCGGGCTATCTTGTGTAGGATAGGTGGGAGGCTTTGAAGCCGGGACGCCAGTCTCGGTGGAGCCAACCTTGAAATACCACCCTGGATAGTCTGAGGTACTAACTCAGGCCCGTTATCCGGGTCGAGGACATTGTCTGGCGGGTAGTTTGACTGGGGCGGTCGCCTCCTAAAGAGTAACGGAGGCGCGCGAAGGTTCCCTCAGGCTGATTGGAAACCAGCCGAAGAGTGTAAAGGCAGAAGGGAGCTTGACTGCGAGAGAGACATCTCGAGCAGGTGGGAAACCAGGCCTTAGTGATCCGGCGGTTCCGAGTGGAAGGGCCGTCGCTCAACGGATAAAAGGTACCCCGGGGATAACAGGCTGATCTCCCCCAAGAGTTCACATCGACGGGGAGGTTTGGCACCTCGATGTCGGCCCATCGCATCCTGGGGCTGAAGTCGGTCCCAAGGGTTTGGCTGTTCGCCAATTAAAGCGGTACGCGAGCTGGGTTTAGAACGTCGTGAGACAGTTCGGTCCCTATCTTCCACGGGCGCAGGATATCTGAGAGGATCTGTCCCTAGTACGAGAGGACCGGGATGGACGAACCCCTGGTGTTCCGGTTGTCGCGCCAGCGGCACAGCCGGGTAGCTACGTTCGGAAGGAATAACCGCTGAAAGCATCTAAGCGGGAAGTCCACCTCAAGATGAGATATCCCGGGTTTCGACCCCTAAAGACCCCTCGAAGACTACGAGGTTGATAGGCCGGGTGTGGAAGTGCGGCAACGCATGGAGCTTACCGGTACTAATAGGTCGTGAGGCTTGATTCCCAACATACAATCAGCATCCTCGATCACCTATTCGATTGTCCCCTTCAAGGGGATTTGACATATTACGCTTTTCCGGTGACCATAGCGGAGGGGAAACACCTGTTACCATTCCGAACACAGTAGTTAAGCCCTCCAGCGCCGATGGTACTGCGTGGGTGACCGCGTGGGAGAGTAGGTCGTCGCCGGGATACCCATAACAAAACCCCCGATCGTGAAAGATCGGGGGTTTTTGCGTTCTATCTCCTCCTCCGGTTCTCCCTCGCGCCCCCCGGCCGGCGCACCACGTCAATCCGAACGCCGTCGAATCGCCCGACGGTCCGCGTCGCGGCTTCGCGGTTCGTCGACTCACGCACAAAGTATACGTCGCAGGGCTCCCGCCCCGATGGAGCGTATTCCGCCCCCAGAAGCAGCGGCCAGTCGGGCGCATGTCGTTTCCACACATTGGTCGTCGCAAACGGGACGTCCGCCTTGAGCAATTGAACGATAATTCCCGCCTGCCACGTCCACGCCGACCAGTCGAAATGGATCAGCGGACGCTCACCGAGCGGGTATCCGCGAATGTGGTCGATAAGAGCGTCGGAGAGCGACGCCACGATCGGGGAGTCCTTGGGAGGTCGCGCCGCGTACTTGAGGAACGTCCACGTGTTCAGGCCGGAAAGCCCAACGATGAAAATCAAGGCGCAGGCGCCGGCCACTCGTCGGCCGGCTTCATTCCCTCTTGTGAAGCGAGCCCCCGCCCTTTCCACCGCTCCCGCTGCGATGACGGCCCAACCGACCAGTCCCAGAGCCGAAATCCAACGCACCAGATATACGAAAATTTCCCCCCGAACCTGAAGCGCCGACCAGAACGCGACCCCGGTTCCCACGAGGCACAAAACAGCCGCGGCCGCTGGAAAGGGGCGTCCGCTCCTCAATGACCGTCCGGATTCGACGAGCAATCCGAGTGCGAATACGATCGCCGCGGCCCCTGCGAGAAGATCCGTCTCGAACCGCGGCGTCCCAATCGGGATGATCCGGATGAGGCCGACGATGGGCCACGCTATTTGTCGCGCGGTCGCAAAAAAAGCCTCTTCGAAGTACTACCGCTTCGCCTCCGCGGTGAAGAACCCGGCCAGTTTCGAGATATTTCCATGGGTACTCCCGAACTCCTCGATGACAGGCGGCGCCCACATGAGCGCGGTCACGAGCGCGGTCACGAGCGCGGCCGCGGCAAACGGCAGTGTCAAAGACCGGGGCGATCCGCCCGGGCCCCTATCACTGTAGCGTCGGCGCCCCACTGCGGCGTAAAAAACCAATCCGGTGGCGGCCAAAGCCGCAACGCTCGGCGCAACCCCCACGTGAGTCTGCGCAAGAAACGACCCCACGCCGGCCGCGACCGGAAGCAGCCATGAGCATCCCTGCGCGAAGGCCGCCAGGCAGACAATGTACAGCGCGAAAGGCAGGATAATTATCCCCGCGTTCCAGGGATTGCCTAAGACCGTCGGCCCAAGATATCCCTCGTACACCGCGAGCAGAATGGTGATCGCGAAAGCGAAGGCGAGGTCCGGGGGGCGCGCCGCAGCCGTAACGATCACGACGAGCGTTAGCACCGCGATTGCGCTTATGACCCAAGCGGAGAGGAAAAGACTCGAGGATCGCCCGCCTGTAACCGCATACAGCGGCGCGAGCATGTAGAAGTAAGACGGACCGGGATGATTCCAGCCGAATCTCGAATAGGGACCGACGCTCTGGAAGCGCTCGACCGCATGAAGCGTATAGAGCTCGATCATGGCCATGTCGATGTCGAGCGCAGGATCGGGCATACCCGTGAGCAGGGGAAACGCTGCGATTGCGAGAAAAAACGGCGCCAAAACGATGATTGCGGCGCTCACAACAAGCTTTGGACCGAACACGCCGGAACATTCGGAAGGATGTGTCGAGGGTTTCATGTCCGCGCCGGAGCCCTTTCAGCGGTCCGAGCCAGTATACCGCGGACGGACTCCGCAGGGCGCCTCATACCGGCGCGCATTCATAGGACGAACTTGGAATCTCACTCTATCAGCGCTCCTCCCGGCGTGGGAGGAGAGAAGCGTCCGCCGGCGCCGGCTTTCTTTTCCCTCTCCCGCTGGGAGGGTTAGGGTGAGGGTATTGCCGACGCTCCCCGCCCCCCGCCGTCCATTCGTTCGTTGAAGCGTTCCTTGACCTGCTCCATGAAGGCCTCGAGCCGTGTCTTCTCGTTGGTCTGCTTCAAGCCGTCGAAAACAAGGGTCAGCATTGGGGTCTCATAGTCTTCCAACGCTCTGGCCAACGCCGCGGTGACCACCGTACCGAACGAGCAATTGAGCGTGATGAGGTTGAGTACGCCGTCCGCGCCCTGCTCGACCTGGTGGAGGCATGTGGCGAGCGGAGCGGTGATGCCGGGGGGCAACTGGGTGGGCGTGTATGAGCCCGCCCTCTTCCACAGGCGACGTCCGCTGATGTCGAGCGGCACGCCGAGAACCCGACGCGCGCACGCGCCGCCTTTCACCTTGTATTCCGAGTAGGCCATGAACGCATAGAGCAGGCCGCTGCCGAGCGCGCGACGTTTGCGGCCTCCCTCGAGGCCGAACCAGACCATCTCCTGCAATCGGCCGAGCTTGAACGCGTCGGTGAATGTGGGAGGAGTCAACACGGTCCCGCCGAGCCGCTCCACCTCTCGATAGACGTTATTATTGGCGTACGGGACCACGCGGGTGTAGTAGTCGCCGGTGATCGCCACCAACGGGCGCGGTTCACGCTCTTCGATTGGAACGGCGTGAAGATCGTTGAGGACCTCCTCCATTCCCGGGGACAAGTTATCCTCGGCGAGAGCGTCGAAGAGCTTGTCGCGGCACGATCCGTAGGTCCTTTCGAGGAGGTTTTTGTCCGCAGCGATTGGATGGAGGCGATAAAACAGGCTCATCAGGAGGTCGTATGCATTGAGTCCTTCCCAGGCCTTAAGCAGCACACGTTGGGTAGCCTTTTCCGATAGGCCGAACGCACGGAGCGTCTCCCCGATATCCGAAACGACCGGCAGTCGGCAGCCCAAATCCTTACGCACCTTTTCGATGTATGCGGGATATTGCTCCAATCTGCACGCGTCCGGGCCGAGACAGTAGAAGAGCCCCCGTTCGGCATGATCCGGCGAAAGGGTTTCGACCAGTTTCAGGTAGTCTCCCAGGATCAGCGCGTAGGGGTGGCATTCGCCGCCGACCATATGCTTCCAACCGAGCCGGAGGGACTCTTCGTCCGGCGGGGCGAGCACCTGCGCGTCGACACCCACCGATCGAGCCGCCGCGGCAAAGCCGTACGAATGATCCGCCATATAGGGTAAATAGAGCGCTTCGGGTTTGCGTTCACGCGTCGCGGGTCTTGCCCCCGCCCGCTCGGAAGCGACGTCATCCGCTCGAACTCCTGCTTCTCGGCCGATCTGCTCGAGAAACGCTTCCAAGCGCGTGACGACGCCCGCCTTGGACGTGTGTTCATCCATCTCAAGGATAAGCAAAGGCTTTCCGCCGAGGGCCTCTCGAATATGACGAATAGTGAAGGGGTCCGGACCGCAGCCGAAAAAGGTTATCATCACGGGGAAAAGCCTCGGATCGTCGGCGATTCGTCGCGCGACCGCCTCCATTCTGCTCTGATACTTCCACGGAACATCGTTACGCTGCTCCGATTCGGAGATCGGGAACACATCCGACGGCAGCGCTCGGACTCCCAATCTGCGGATCAGCCGACCGACGCTCATATTCAGGAACGGATCCGCGTTGTGATAGGGCTTGCCCAGCACGACCAGGGCCGTTTCATCGGGGCCGAGCGCGCTCAGGGCGCGCTCCCCTTCCCTTCGGAGCGTGCGGTCGAACTCCTCTTGAACAGCCAAAGCTTTGTCCACCGCGGCCCGAGCTTCAGCGCGGGAAAAGCCCTCCTGTTCGAAAAAGCGGGCGTGGCCGCGGATCATTGCGTCCGGATCGAATTCATAGCTGATGAAGGGCTCTTTCCACTCGATATCGAAGGTCCCTCGGAAGAATTGGGACAATCCCTGGATGTACGCGCAATGGCGAAGATTGCCCTCGCCGGAGCTTGTGGGGGCCTCGCTGAGGACAACCGGATGGAAGATCTTCGTGACGCCGGATTCCGACAGTTCGGCGATTTGTCCGGCCAGAACTTTCATCGGCAGGCACGTTTCCACTTTCACGTACTTGAGTCCGCGCTCGAACGCGGATCTGTTCGGGGGGCCGGGCAGCCGCAGCGCTATTCCCAGTTCCGCGCAGAGCGTGTTCCAGAAAGGAAACCACTCGAAGTACTGCGGGCTTCGGATCATGCCCCAGGTTACGCCGGACTCCTTGGTTCGTTCAGCTTCTCGCCGGAGGAGTTCCGGGCGGGTGTGGAAGAGATCCGGTTCACCGTCGAATCTTCGCGGTTCGGATTCGGCTTCCCATTTGTCGCAGAGCCCTCCGTGATAGACCGTTCGATCGTCCAGACGATAGCGATCGACGGAGCAGCGATTCGGACATCCGTTGCAGCGGAAGCTTTCTTTCCGGACGTCGTCCGTATTGAACCGGAGGTTTCGGGGGCGTCGACTCTTGTCGAACGGAACCTGTTCGATTGCTTTCAACGCCGCGCCCAACGCGCCGGATACTCGATGAAACGCGGGCGTGTGAAACGCACGGCCTGTCTGCTGTTCGAAGGCGGCCCGGACCGCGGGATTGGCCGCGACCCCGCCGAGAAACGCGATCGTTTGGCCGAGCCCTTTGTTGTTAACCACGCGTTCCACGTAGTTCCGCACGACGCTGTGGCATACCCCCGCCGCGAGATCTTCCGGAGACGCTCCCGAATTTTGATGATGGATGAGGTCGGATTCCATGAAGACGGTGCATCGAGCGCCCAAGTCCGCCGGGGCCTCGGCTGCGAACGCCGCGTCGGAAAACTCCCGCCCCATCGGGATGTTCAGCCGATCGGCCTGCTCCATGAGGAAGCTTCCCGTCCCGGCCGCACACACGCGATTCATCTCAAAGTCTTTCAGCGCGCCCTCTTCAAGGCGTATCCATTTCGAATCCTGACCCCCGATTTCGACCACCGTGTCCGTGTCGGGTAAACCGTGTCGAGCCGCGGCGGCCTGGGCGCCGATCTCGTTTACGATCAAGTCGGCGCCGATCAATCGCCCTGCAAGCTGCCGCCCGCTGCCGGTGACCGCGACGACGCCGCTGAACGGGCCGTCGCCCAGAAGGAATTCAATGACCTCGGAAAGCCGCTCGAGGGGTTGTGACCGAGAAAGCCGATAATCCTCCCGGAGAATCGAGCCCTGCTCGTCCAAAACCACTCCTTTGACCGACACGGACCCGACGTCCAGGCCGAGCGCGCGCACAGCGGCGGGATCGAAGGGTGCGCACACGCCCGGCGACCGCTCACCATTTCCGCCTCGAGGGCGACGCAAAGGAGGGAGCGAGGACCGAGAATACGGCTTGCCCAGAGCCTCGCTCGCGCGTCGTCGTAATTCGAGGAGCGTCAGTCCGTTTTGTCGATCACGTCGAGCCGCTGTTCGAGCGCAGCCGATCGCTCCGAGAACATTGAAGTGCGGCGGCACGATGATATGGTCGTCGGAAAGTCCCAAGAACCGCTTGAACGCGAAGACCACGGCCTCGTTCGCCATCACGCCGCCCTGCAGGCTGATCAACGGTTCGAGATGCGCGCCTCGGATCAGCGCGGCCGAGTAATTCCTTACTAATGCGTACGCCAGACCGAGGAGGATGTCGGGAATCGCCGCGCCTTCCTGCGCTCGGTGGATCATATCGGTCTTGGCAAAGACCGCGCATCGTCCCGCTATGGGCGCGGGAGACGAACTCGTGAGCGCAATCCGTCCGAACGATTCCACCGGTATGCCCAGCCGCCCGGCTTGCTCGTCCAGAAACGCCCCGGTCCCGGCCGCGCAGATTTCGTTCATTCGAAACGCGGAGAGCTTGGGAAAGGTATTCGAACTCGGTTCGATGCGAATGAACTTCGAGTCCTGACCGCCGATCTCGATAATCGTCCGTATACGAGGATTCACGGAGAGCGCGCCCGCGGCGTGGGCGCTGATCTCGTTGACCGATGGTATGTCGAGAGCCCGAGAGAGCCACTCGCGTCCGCTGCCGGTCACGAGCGCGGATCGAATCGGACAATCGCCCCCGATTATCTCTATAAGCTCGTCGACTGCGTGAACAAAGGCTTCCAAGGATCGGCCGCCGGTACGGCGATACATCGTGAGCGGCTCGCTCGACGAATCGCACACCAACGCCAGATTCAGGCTGACCGATCCACAATCAATTCCAATGTCGCGCCGGCTCGACATGGCGGATCACACCCCTCCTTTTATGTGCGTCACATCAACGGGTCACTCGCGCTCCGCGGCGTCGGAAGCCTTTTCGGCTCTCCCGCAGCCTGATCGCGTCGGCGTCAGGTCGAGCACGCGGAGAACAAATTAGAGCGCTCGTAGGAATTCCGGTCTCAACTGTCCGCGGTCCCGAGCTTCGAGCACTCGATCGATCGCCGCAAGGACCGCCTCCTTGTCATGGGGAAGTGTCGCTTTCACGGGTAAATAGTTGGACGCGTGGTTCGACCTGAATACACAATGTGTCACATTCGATTCCGCAACCATGATCCGAAGCTCTTCAATCAGACCGAACGGATCCGGAAGTCGGAATCGCCCTTCCATGTAATCCTGATGCAGCTCGGTTCCGGGCACGAGCATAACGCTCAGGGCGCCCGCATAGTCCGGATCCATATCCGTAAGGATCCTAGCGGTTCCTCGGGCGTGCTTCACACTATCTTCAACGCCGCCGATTCCCAGAAGAATGGTCACCGAGAGCGCTATGCCCGCCTCTTTGACGCGGTGTCCAGCGGTCACCAATTCGTCATAGGTAGCCCGTTTTCGGATCTTCTCGAGCAACTCGGGATCGCCCGTTTCCACCCCGAGATAAACGATTCCGAGCCGCAAATCCCGAAGGCGTTTCAGGTCGTCGACAGACTTTCGCAGAATATTCTTCGCGCACGCGTAAATCCCGATGCGCTCCACTGACGGGAAAAACTCGATGACGGATTCGAGTATCTTTACCAATTTGTCCTGAGGAATAGCCAGCGCGTCGCCGTCGGCAACAAAAACCCGTCGAACGGGCCCCATTCGCGCCGCGTCGGCCAAGTCCTCCCGAATTTCTTCGAGGGAGCGGATGGAAAACCGTTTATCGCGATAACTTCCGCAAAAGGTGCACTTATTGTGCGTGCACCCCAAGGTGGCCTGGATGATGAGGCTTCCCGCCTCGCTCGGCGGCCGATACACGCTCCCGATATAGTTGACCATGCTCTTTTCCTGCTCCGATGGGCTCCGTCCGGACGCGTCACCCGGGCGATTCCTCATTTATAATCGATGCCTTCCGAGACGAATTTCTCAAACTTCTTCACGGTCGGTTCGATCGCCTCACCGTCGGCTCTCATAAAAACATAATAAAGATACCGGTCGCCTTCGACAAGGTACATTATCTTCTCCCTGGGAATGACCGGGCCGTTCAATACGGGAACGGGCTTGCCCGTCGTCGGGTCGACAATCGTTTGGAGGCTCCAACCCTGCGGAACGTTTTCAGGCTTGATTCCATCCTCCGCCCGCTTTCTTTTCCTGATGTATTTTCGTCGAAAATCGACGCGATACGCGTCATGGCCGTCGACGGTCAGATACTCCTCCAGATCGCCCGGACGAACGATCTCCCCTTCCGGAAAGAACGATCGGTAATGAATCGCCAGATTTTCCAGAGGCCCCGAGATCTCGGCCCGGCGCACTTCCATCAAGACCGTGTCGTCTCGATCGCCGAATCGGATCGCCGAGTCATCTTCATAGATGATCGGATAGGGGCGAACCGAGATTTCTTCGATGCCGCGCGTCGAGAAACAGCCGCCGTAGAACAGCGTTGTACACAGAACCGACACGATCACCAAACCCGTCGCGCAGTTCCCTCGTCTCATCGTCTCTGTCTTCTCAATCGTGAGCCGAAATCAAGGATGTGCGAAATTCAAACGGAAGAGCGCTTACGGAGCAGTCCCGGCCGGCATTTACGTTCATACGGGCGCCCCTCCCTTCGGCGGGATCGCTGGTTCACGCTCGCCGCAACAGCCTTCAAAGAAAGGGCGAGTCGCGCGTCATCCGGGGATCGGGCGGTCGGCGTAAACGCATTGAACACGTTTCCGACGGGCGCCACGAGGTAGACCAACGCACGCGTACCGTTTCGAGAGAGCCTATTCCCGCCGGTAGTCTTTCAGTGAAACGGATTCGAGGGCATTGCCGATCGGGACCGACTGCGTATTCAACTCGGCTTCGGCCGCCGTATCTTCGTTTTCAAGTTCCAGCTTCAGCGCCTCTTTTCGAGCCCGTCGTAGTCCGCTTCGATCGGGATTGCGCTCGAGAACGGCCGTAAAGTCATCAACCGCTCGAGCGAGGTTCTTCTTCCTACCGCTTGCCAAAAACGCGCGCCCCCGCAATTCGTAGGCTTCAGTCAGATCGGGATTGAGCGCCAGAGCGCGACCGTGCGCTTCGATCGCCTCTTCCTGGTCCCCTTTGAGATGATCCACAAGTCCGCTCAGCAGCAACGCCTTATCGTCCTTAATATGAAACTCGAGCACCCGATCGAAGTCCGTCTCCGCTTTGGCCAAATATCCCATTCTCTTGAGGTCTCCCTCAGGCAGATCCGCGGCCGTTTGCAGATAAAGGAGGCCCCTGTTGAAATACATCTTCTCCATGAGCGCGGCAAAGGCCGACCGTGAGCCCATAGCATCCTGATACTGTTCCATTTCCCCGTAGAGTTCCGCGGCCTTCGTATACTTGCCCTCTTCCTGGAGAGCCTCCGCTTGCTTGAACGTTTGGGCGAGACATTTGCTCATGTCCATGGTCACCGCGTCGGGGACTTCCGCGGCGAACGCGTTTCCCTTTTCATCCCACGCGGTGATTCGAAGGTTGAACCGCGTTCTGGTCGTGTCGCGAATCGCCTCGGGAGGAACCTTCACGGGGAACGTCACGATCGAGAAATCGTCCGGCGTACGCTCACTCAGAGGAGGATCGAGAACTTCGCCCATCAGGATCGGCTCGCGGGAGGCCAATCCCGGAGGCGTCAAGTACGCGGACAATCGCTTGACCATCGTCTGCGATTTGACGTGCGCGCGAACGAAGGCGGGTTCCCGCGGGCAGACAAACTCGAGAGCCCCCGTCCCCGCGGCGTCTTCGGCAATTCGGATATCCTTGATTTGGGCGGCTGCGGCCTGGAATTCAAATCCGGACGGCTTCCCGCCCTTGCGGACGATGCTGTAGGGAGGGGAAAAGCTGAAACCGGGCTTGGACGGTATAAGCATACACCAATCCTTCTCGGGCATGATGGTGACGAATTCTCCGTTCTTTTCGGATACGACCGTACCGATCTCCTCTTTCTTGCCCTCAATGGGGACCGCCTTGATCTCCACGCCGCCAAGGCCGCCCCCGTTATGCGTCACCTTCCCCTTGGAACTCGGCTTGACCCAAAACTCGATAACCTTTTCCATCTTCTTCTTGCCCGGAGGAGTCACATAACAGCCCACGGCCCAATGCCCTTGATCGACTTTAAAGTCAAAGGATCTGCCGGTATTCAGCTGTCCGCCGACCTTGTTGATCATGTCCCACCATCGCCACGAAATGCTCGAGTCCGGGATAGGGTTCGTGTCGGGAAGATTGAGATCCACCTCGAAATGGATCTCCTTCATATCCGGGAGCACCGCTTTGTGCTTAGGCGAGACTATCTCAAAAACCTTTTTGGGCACGGCTTTCCGGCCGGCCTTCTTCTTTTTCGCCACCGTTCCGGGAGGACCGAGAACTTCCTTCACCGGGTCCGGAACTTTCTGCTTCACCAGTTGCTCCGGGTCGCATCCCCCCACCGCGAGAAGCGCCGCTACAAGGCCGAGTATTCTCAACAAACTCTTCTTCATCGAAGTCAACTCCGGAACCGCGTAAGGACCGCATCACACGTTCAACACCGACGGTACGAGATTCGTTGCGTTCCGCATTTCGTCGTAGAGGCCGGCGCAGGGTGCGCGCGGCCCTCCCCGCGGCGATGAGGCCGGCAATGAGCGAGAGTACACCGGTTCTCGCCGGTTCGTCAACCCCGCAGAACTTCCCGGGGATATCGACCGCGGGGACGCCGCCCCCCGCAACGCCTCGCACTTTTGCGGCGCGTAAGGTGACGGGGGCGGTTTTTCTCCGCGCGGGTCGCTTGACTCCGGGTGTCTTGTATGCTAGCTTTGTAATGCTGTATCGGGCTTTTAGCTTGTTTGTCTCTTTGGACGCATTATGAAAGTGTTCCATCTCTTTGTTTTTGCACTGCTCATTTGTGTAAGTTTCGGCGGGTGCGCTCAGAAAGTCTGCTCGATCCGAAAGCCCCCCAAAGGCGCGTACTGCATAAAAGGAAAGACTTATCATCCCCTCAAGAAGGTCGATCGAGGGTATCGCCAACACGGTGTCGCGTCCTGGTACGGCCCCAAATTCAACGGTAGAAAGACCGCATGCGGCGAAATCTACAATATGCACGGACTCACGGCAGCCAGCCCGGTCTTGCCGATGAACACCCTCGTGCGCGTCGTTAATCTCGAGAACAAGCAAGATGTGATCGTGCGCATCAACGATCGAGGACCATTTGTGGACGATCGGGTTATCGACCTCTCCCTCGAGGCCGCCAAGCGCATCGCGATGGTCGGGCCGGGCACCGCGCCGGTGAGTATCGAGGTGCTCGGGGATTCCGGGACTGCGCTCGCGAAAAAGAAGCCGCGAAGAAAATCCGCGCCGCCGCCTACCCTCGCCGCGCCGAACCCCTATTACAAGGCCTTTGCGGACCGGTGGATAGCCGTCTCCAAACCAGCGAAAACCGTCGCAGCGGAAGAATCGGCGAAATCCCCCCCGTCTCCGTTGCGACGGATATCCGACTGGTTCTTTTCGTAATCGGTCTCAAGCGCGCGGCGAACTCCCCACGCGCCCCGCGACGACCCCCTTCGCTCCCCTTCACCCATGCTGGGCGGTGCGCTAAAGTGACTCCGACGAAATCGAACACATTCCGGCAATAGGTGATTGTTCGGCTCTCGGAGGAACGTCATTCATGATAGCGATCGTGATCGGAGGCGGCCTCGCCGGCAGCGAAGCCGCATGGGTCTTGGCATCTCGGGGGCTGCGCGTCAAGCTGACGGAGATGAAGCCGTTGCGCTTCTCGCCGGCTCACACGTCGCCGGCGCTCGGCGAACTGGTCTGCTCGAACTCGCTGCGATCCGATGTGATCACGTCAGCCCCCGGTCTGCTCAAGGAGGAGCTCGGAAGACTCGATTCGCTGATCATGCAGGCCGCGCGCGAAACATCGGTGCCTGCCGGAAAAGCTCTGGCCGTCGATCGGGACCGGTTCGCGACCTTCATCACGGAGAAGATCGAGGGAAATCCGCTCATCACCATCCAACGCGACGAAGTGACCCGAATCCCGCGGGACGCGGACGCCCCCGTCATCGTTGCGACGGGACCTTTAACGTCGGACGCGCTCGCCGCGGATATCACGGAGCTTCTCGGAGCGGACGGCCTGTCGTTTTACGACGCCATCGCTCCAATCGTCACCGCGGAGTCCCTCGATACGGACATCATATTCCGAGCCTCCCGGTACGGAGCGGCCGGCGAGGAAGGGGACTATCTAAACGCGCCGATGGATGAGGAGACCTATCGGTCCTTTGTGGACGCGATTCGATCGAGCGAGAAGGTCGACCCCCATCCGTTCGAGAAGATCCCTCATTTCGAGGGGTGCCTCCCCGTGGAAGAGCTTGCCGCGCGGGGTCGGGACACGCTTGCCTTCGGTCCGATGAAGCCGGTGGGACTTGTCGATCCCCGGACGGGTCGCAGGCCCTTCGCTGTGGCGCAACTGCGCTCGGAAAACAAGGAACGCACGCTGTACAACCTGGTGGGATTTCAGACCAAGATGACGCATCCTGAACAGGAGCGGGTGTTTCGGATGATCCCCGGGCTCGAGCGCGCGGTATTCGCCAGGCTCGGCTCGATTCATCGAAATACCTATCTGGACTCCCCCCGGCTGCTCGACCGTTTCTCACAAGCGCTCGCACTCCCTCACCTCTACTTCGCGGGACAGATAACCGGCGTGGAGGGCTATATCGAATCAACCGCATCGGGGCTGGCGGTGGGGATTATGGCGGGGCTCGTCGCTCACGGAATCGAACCGGAACCGCCTCCTTCGACCACGGCCGTCGGCGCGCTGCTCAAGCACACACAAAATCGGGACGCAAAGAAGTTCGAGCCGATGAACGTCAACTTCGGCCTTATCGATCCGCCGCCTCCGGGGACGCGCAAGCACACCCGGAAGCAGGTCCAGGTTGAACGAGCTTTGGAAGATATCGAAGAGTGGAAGAGGCAAACGGACGAGCTATGGAAGCGCGCGGGCTCGTTCGATCGAAGTGACCCTCAATAGCGGCTTGGATATGGGCACGCGCCGGAATACCGGCTCGAACGCCGGCGTCTATCAGAAGATAATATTCACATTGAGCGCGAAGGTGACGAAGTGCTGCTGCACGAACATATCGTCAGACAACTCCGTCCCCTGCGAGGTGCGGGAATACTCACCGTACAGTTCTTGATAGCCGTATCGAGCGTACGCGCCGACCCGCATGGTCGATGAAACCGCCGCCGAACCTTCCATCTCGAACGCGATGAGTCCGCCGGAATCCGCGGTCCCTTCATAGTCGGCGCTTTGGCCCGAGTCCCGAACGCGGGTCAAGATCCGTTCGCTCATGAACGGCGAACCCATGACCTCGAAACGGGCGCGCCACCAGGGATAGAAGAGCGCGGTCTGCAGCGCAAGAAAGGGAATCCGGGAGTTGAATTCATTCTTGAGCCATGAATCCGGCCCTTGTCCGCTGTTGGGATCGCCGGTGTATTTCCACCGTTCCTGCCGATATCCCGCCACTGCGCTGAAGCGATACGCGCCGTCGTTATACAGATGGTAGAGGACCGCGGCTTCCCAGTGCTTGAAGTCGGGCTTGACGTTCCATTCGGTCGGGTTAATAGGATCCTCCGACGTGTGCTCGTACGGGAAGTCGCCGGCGATCACGCTCGTTGTTCCGGCCAGACGGAGGGACGTCGAGCCGAACGGAGAGAACTCGCACATTCCGGATAGAATGGGGAGTTGGGGGGCGAAGTCCGATCTGATGTGCCCAAACGCGGGGTCGCCCGAGACGTCGGCTTTGTCGAACCGGACGAACTGTCTGCCGAAGACGTACCCGACCCTCCAGGAGGAATCGAGTCCGATACTCCACGGGAGGATTTGGCATTCCGAGGATTGCGCCGATACGGCAAGGAGCGCAATCGCCGCCGCTACACAGAGAAACGACCGCTTCACAATCCCGTCCCCTCAGCTGATGTACTTCGAGAAAGCAGCGTCATTATATCGTTTTCGTCCCGAAAAAAGAAACCGATTTCTCGCAGCGCGTTCCGACTATTCGCGCGCAAGCCGGCCGGCGCGTCTCCCACGCATTCTAGACAACCTGAATCGTGTCGTCGAAGGGTGTGAGCTTTTCCGCTCCTTCCGCCGTTACCAGGAACGAATTTTCGATGCCGGCCAACCCTTCGCCGGGCACAATGAATTTCGGCTCGATCGCGACGACCATTCCCTCGGCGAGCACATGGGGCGACCGTCGGCCGATGACCGGCCATTCGTCCAGTTCCAGTCCGAAGCCGTGCCCCACAAAGGGGGCGGGATCGGGATAACCCATGAATCCCTCTTCCAGACCGGCTTCCCGCACCATTCTCAGCGCGCTCTCATAAATTTCCGCGCATGATGCGCCGGGCCGCGCTTCGGTCGCCGTCGCGTCCTGAACCTCGAGCGCGAAGCCGTGCAGCCGCCGGAGCTTCTCGGGCGGCTCGCCGATATAGAAGGTGCGCGCCTGATCGATCAGGTACCCGTTGACCACGCCTACGTAATCGATCTGCACCGGCTCATGGGCGCGGATTATCCGGGGCCCCGCGCCTTGCGGAAATGACGGGTTCATTCCACGTCCGCCGGTGGGGCCCACCGAGCAGCTGGGATACGCGAGATCCGGACCGGACATCACGTGACCGTAGAAGACTTCGTTGTTGAAGGAGCGAACGCGCACATACCCCTGATGCCCGAGCCGACGATACGCGCTCTCGATGAGGCCGGCGAACTCCGTTTCGGTTATGCCCTCCTCGAGCAGGTCTTTGACCGCGGAAAAGACCGTATGATTCATCCGGGCGGCTTCCCGGATGAAGCTCAATTCGTACGCCGACTTCACCGCGCGCAGTTCTCTCACGAGCGGCGAAACGTCGGTTATTGTCACGTCGGGAAAGAGGCTTTCGTACTTGCGGAAGTGATTCACCGGCAGCACGTCCAGTTCCATGCCGATGGACCCAGGAGCTCGGGAAAGAGAGTTCCCGACCGTCTCGGAAAGGTCGGATAGCGCACCGAGCGGGATCACGCGATCCAAGGGAGATTCTTCCCGCGCTCGATCGAAGTTCCGTTTGACCGCCAAGATCGGCTCCCCATCGGCGGGAATGATCAGATGACCGTCCTGTCCCGTGCCGGAGAAGTAGAAGAGATCCGCGCGTTGGACGATGATCGCGGCCTCGGTTTGGTCGGCGTCGAGCAAAGCTTGGAGTCGGCGGATACGAGCGTAGATTTCTTCACGGGGAATGGACGCCATGCAGGGTCTCTCTCGACGGGCCGGACGGTTGCGACGCCGCGCCGGCTACTTTTGGGGTTCGATGACGACTTTCAGCGAATCGCCGGCCGGGTCCGCGACCATCGCGAAGGCTTCGCCGGTCTTCTCCAGCGGCAGACGATGCGTGATCATCGAGGTTACGTCCATTCGGCCGGACGCGATGATTTCGATCGCGGCGCGAATGTCCCGCGGCGCGCCGGCGTACGAAGAGGTTATGGTGACTTCCTGCCGCCACAGGTCGTTGAACGGCATATCGACCTGAGCCCCCGGATCCGATGGAGCGAAGAAAAGGATGGTCCCGCCCCTGTCCACGGAGCGAAAGGCCTGATTCAGCGCGGGGACCGCGCCCGCGCACACGATGACGAGTTCCGCACGTCGGCCCTCATTCAAATCCTCGATGCGTTCGGTCAGGTCGTCGCAGGCGAGGAGCGTTTCATCCGCGCCCGCGTCGCGAGCCGACTCAAGCCTCCGGGGATTGATGTCCGCCGCGATGATCCTGCTCGCCCCCGTCATTCGAGCCAAGTGAATGTGCATGATCCCCGCGATGCCGCTGCCGATGACCAGGACTCGCCGGCCGGGCTTCCATCCCGCGTTGTGCTGCGCCCGGTAAACGCAGGCGAGCGGTTCGATAAACGAGCCTTCCTCGTACGTCATGGAATCGGGAAGCGCGTACGTCCCGTTGCGGACGTTGATCGCCGGGACTCGGACGAATTCCGCGAAACCGCCGGGGTCGAAGGTAGTCGAACTGAGAAGATCGCAGCACGCGTGGTGATCGTCCAGACAATACCGACACATATTGCACGGCACGTGGTGGGTGACGAAGACGCGATCGCCCACGTTCCATTCGCCCACGTTCGCGCCGACCTCCGCGATCTCACCCGCGATCTCATGCCCCAGCACGAGCGGCGCCTTCGCAAGCCGGTACCATTCCATCACATCGCTGCCGCACACCCCGCTCGCATGGATCTTCACCAGGATCTCGTCCGGACCGATTTTCGGCCGAGGCGCCTCTTCGATCCTGACGTCGCGGTTGTTATAGTACATCGCCACGCGCATGGCGTATCCTCCCTGTGCGCCTGCTCATGGGAAGCCGGTCGAGAAATTTCGCGCTTCACGATCCTGTTTCGCGCGCACGACTTCACGGCCGTTCGCATTCGAACCCGAAAGCGTTATCCCTGCGCCTAACCGGCTTACGACTTGTTCTTTTCTTCTTCGTACAGCTTGAAGGCCTGCTCGGGCTTCTCGTTGCGATGAACGACGGCTTTGACTGCCTTGATCATGCCCACCGGACAGTCGGACTGGAAGATATTCCGGCCCATGTCCACGCCGACCGCCCCTTCGGTGACCGCGGCGTAGGCCATTTTCAGCGCGTCGATCTCGGGGAGCTTCTTGCCGCCGGCCATGACGATCGGAACCGGGCAGGTCGAGGTAACCCGCTCGAAGTCCTCGCAGTAGTAGGTCTTCACCATGTTGGCGCCCATTTCCGCGGCGATGCGGGAAGAGAGGCTCAGGTAGCGCGCGTCCCGAGCCATTTCGCGGCCGACCGCGGTCACGGCCAGGACGGGAATGCCGATGTCATAGCCGAGGTCGATCAGCTCCGAGAAGGCTGCAAGCGTCTGGTGTTGATACTCTGCGCCCACGTAAATGGAGAAGGCCATGCCGGACACATTGAGGCGCATGCAGTCTTCCGCGGACACGTTCAACGTCTCGTTGGAAAGGTCGTCGGCAACAACGCTGTTTCCGCCCGAGACGCGCAGCACGATCGGCGCCTGCGCGGACGGAGGAACCGACGTCCTGAGAACGCCGCGGGTCAGCATGAGACAGTCCGCATGGGGGATGAGCGGTTCAAGGGTCTTTTCCATGATCTCGAGCCCCGACGTGGGACCCTGAAAATAGCCGTGATCCACCGCGAGCATCACGGTTCGACCCGTTTCCGGTTTGATAATCCGGGCCAGGCGGTTCTTCATGCCCCAATCCAGATGGGCGCTTCCTTTAATATAGAATCCCGCCGTTCCTACACTTTCGGATGCCTTAACGTCCCGAGCTTCCCTCAGTCCTTCAACGTCCGCCATGATTCTTCCTACCTTCCGGTTAATTGATGGAGAAAAACGGGACGATGCTAGCAGAGCGCCGTGAGCCGTGTCAACCGAGGGGCCGCAGCGCGCATGCAATCCACACACATTGTCCTTCTTGAATCCCGCCGGTCGACCCTACATTCGGAGACGCTGAAACGTGGAACACAGCGTCCGATTCGGCCGTCGGAGCGGCTCGGAAGGGGGCGATCCCGGTCGTGGATTCGTTGACAGGCCGTCGAGCGGCTGCTATAGTGAAACAAGGCTGAGGTTTTCAATGATACCGGTCGTTTATCGTTCTCGACCGGAGGTCGTGCACGGCGATTCATTCCGGCGATCGCGCCGAACAGACCCTCGATAGAGTCTCCTCCGGAGTCGCGCGGTCCCCTCTAGCGCCGTCGGAATTACCGGCGCGTCGGAGCTCACGTTTGACGGATATCCCGATCCCGCCCGAAAGGATCGAAACGCCGCAACCAAGAGCGACCGTACTCCTGGGTGTCACCGGCGGTATTGCGGCGTATAAAGCGCCGCTCCTGGTACGGTTGTTGATCAAGGCCGACTTGGCCGTCCACGCGGTCATGACCGCGGCGGCGGAGCGCTTCGTAACTCCTCTTACCCTGGCGGTGCTGAGCGGAAACACGGTCTATGACGACATGTGGGGTAACGGTCGCAGTCCGGCTGTCGAGCATATCGCGCTCGCGGACCGGGCCGATGTGGCAGTGATCGCTCCGGCCACCGCGAACACGATCGGGAAGCTGTCCAACGGCCTCGCGGATAATATGCTCACCACGGTTTTCATGGCCGCGACCTGCCCCGTGCTTGTTTGCCCGTCCATGAACGTGAATATGTATCGACACCCGGTCACTCAGCGGAATCTCAAGCGGCTCGAGAAGATCGGCTATCACGTTATGGCCCCGGAAGCGGGGGATCTTGCGTGCGGCTGGACCGGCGAAGGGCGTATGCCGGAGCCCTTCGCGATCGTCGAGGAGATCGAACGGCTCCTGATCAAGCCTGACCTCTCAGGAGTGCGGGCGCTCGTGACGGCGGGGCCGACCGAGGAGCCCATCGATCCGGTGCGGTTCATCTCCAATCGCTCGTCGGGCAAGATGGGAGTTGCCATAGCTCGGCGCGCGCGGTTGCGCGGCGCCGAAGTGACGTTGATCGCGGGGCCTCTCAAAGTTCCTCCGCCCGCCGGAGTGCGTCATCTTCCGGTGAGGACCGCGCAGGAGATGCACAGCCGCGTCATGGAGATCTTTCCCGACGTGGACGTTGTAATCAAGTCCGCCGCGGTCGCGGACTTTCGTCCGTCTCGTCCGGCCGGCGAGAAGATCAAGAAGTCCCGCATGAATCCTTCGGTGGACCTCATTCGCAACCCGGATATACTGCAGGAACTTGGTCGGCGAAAGCGTCGCGATCAGATTCTCGTCGGGTTCGCCGCGGAAACGGAAGACATCATCCAAAACGCCCGAAAGAAGCTCCACGGAAAGAACCTCGATATGCTCGTGGTCAACGACGTGAGCCGACCGGGCGCGGGATTCGACCATGATACCAATATTGTGCGTTTTCTTCACCGGTCGGGCGAGGATGAAGAGTTCGAGTTGATGACCAAGGAAGCGGTGGCGGACGTGCTGCTCGATCGGGTGAAAGCGCTTCGAGGCCCGCCGATTGTCGGTTCCGGACGAATAAGCGGGGCCGCCGCGGAGAACGAATCTTGAACGCCGCGGTCGGCGTGCAGATATTAGGAAGGTTATGGAGCGGGCCGACGACAATTGGAAGGCTCTTCTGAGGGATCATCTTCGGTATCTGGCGGACGCGGGATTTCGAGAGGCGATACTTCCGCCGCGCGAGACGGTGAGTCGCAACATGCCCACACTCGAGGACATCAGAAAAGAAATGGGAGAATGCACGCGGTGTCCGCTGCATCAGGGTCGTCGGAATATCGTCTTCGGCGAGGGCGATCCCAACGCGCGGGTCATGTTCGTGGGAGAAGGACCGGGAGCGGAGGAAGACGCGCAGGGTCGGCCGTTCGTCGGTCGGGCCGGCCAATTGCTGACCAAGATGATCAACGCCATGACCCTGGACCGTTCCGACGTGTACATCACCAATATTGTGAAGAGTCGACCGCCGGATAATCGTGATCCTCGACCGGAGGAGATCGAAGCATGTCTCCCGTTTCTCGAGGCACAGATCGAAGCGATTCAACCCGAGGTTATCGTGGCTCTGGGACGAGTCGCGTCGAACGCGCTGCTCGATACCAACGCGCCGCTGAGCCGAATTCGGGGAGAATTTCAGGAACGTGACGGCATTCCCGTCATGCCCACATATCATCCGTCCTTTCTGCTCAGGACGGGAGAGGACCGGCGGTGGAAGGGCCAAGCATGGTCGGATCTGAAGAAGGTCATGGCGCTTCTGGGTATCCCTCCGACCGCTGCAGGAAACAAGTCATGAAGCTCAAGACGTGTATGCTTTGGCTCGGTCTCATCGCCGCGGGGCTCGTGATATTGCACGCCGCGCCCGAGTCCACGCGGGGTCAGGAAGATCAGACCGGCGTTCCGCTCGTGTACCAGCTCGAGGTGGAAGGCTCGATCAATCCCGCGCTCGCGGACTACATCATCAAGGGCATCGAAGAGGCGGAAGAAAAAAACGCTGCCGCGGTCGTCATCCGAATGGATACGCCGGGGGGCGTGGTGACCACCACGAAGACTATTATCAAGCACATGGTCAACGCGCGCGTCCCCATCGTGGTGTTCGTCGCGCCGAGCGGTTCATCGGCGACGTCCGCGGGAGCGCTCATCACCCTCTGCGCGGACGTGGCGGCGATGGCCCCCGGAACGAACATCGGCGCGGCTCATCCGGTGGGCGGCGGAGGCCAAAAGATATCGGACACCATGTCTGAAAAAATCCTCAACGACCTGACCGCGTACATTCGGGGAATCGTCAAGCGGAAAGGCCGGAACGCCACATGGGCCGAGCGCGCGATCCGAGAGAGCGTTTCGGCGACCGCGGCCGAGGCGCTCAAGATCGACGCGATCGATGTGGTGGCCGTTTCCGTGCCCGATCTGCTCGAGAAGATCGACGGCATGAAGGTGAAGAAAAAGGACGTCACCCTCACGCTGAAGACCAAGGGCGCGGAGATCGAAAAGATCGCCACCGGCTGGCGCTTCAAGATCCTCGATGTGGTCGCCAATCCCAATATCGCGTACATCCTCATGATGATCGGCGGCATCGGCATCATGATGGAGCTCTACAATCCGGGGATGATCTTTCCGGGAGTCGTCGGCGGCATCTGTTTGCTGCTGGCGTTTTTTGCGCTCCAGGTTTTGCCCGTCAACTACGTGGGGGTCATGTTGATCATTGTGTCGGTGATCCTCTTCATATTGGAGGTGAAGATCACCTCATTCGGCCTCTTATCCATCGGAGGCATAATCAGCCTCACCCTCGGGTCGATCATGCTGTTCGAGGGCGACGCGGCGATGCGCGTATCCTGGGCGGTGATCATTCCGACGGTAACGCTGGTCTCCGCGTTTTTCATCTTCGCCATGGGGCTCGTTGTGCAGGCGTGGATGACCATGCCCCGAACCGGCGGCGAAGGACTTCTTGGAGAAGTGGGGACCGCGGTCACGGATATCGATGAGGACGGCAAGATCTACGTTCACGGGGAATACTGGAACGCGCGGGCCGACTCGCGGATTCCGCGCGGCGAGCGGGTCCGGATCACGCACGTGGACAGCCTGTCGGTCCGCGTGACGCGGCAATAGAGCCGACCTCCGGAAGCTTCCCGCGGTCGGGCGATTCGACGGAGTGACGCTCCGGGACCGCCCAAATATCACGGGCGAATTTCGGTCGCTTGCGATGCGGTCAATTGTTGACGAGATCGTGCGCATGGGAGATGATGAGCGAGGATCGTTGTCTCGTCAGCTGTTTGAAGATCTCCTCGAGACGGAGATCACATAATTTCAAGGAGCGAATCCATGATAGGCATAGGCGTTGCGATTCTCCTGGTCTTGATCTTCCTGTTCCTGGCAATCAAAATCCTCAACGAATACGAACGGGGCGTTATTTTCCGTCTCGGTCGGGTTATCGATCACAAGGGCCCGGGTCTCATCATCCTGATCCCCATCATCGATCGGATGGTCCGCGTCAGCCTCCGGACGGTGGCCATGGACGTTCCGCCTCAGGACGTGATCACCCGTGACAACGTATCGGTGAAGGTGAACGCGGTGATCTACTTCCGCGTAATGGAGCCTACGAAAGCCGTCATCGAAGTCGAGAATTATCTCTACGCCACCTCCCAGCTCGCCCAGACCACCCTGCGAAGCGTCTGCGGCCAGTCCGAACTCGACGAAGTGCTCGCGGAGCGGGAAAAGATCAACCTGGAGCTGCAGGAGATTCTTGACCGTCAGACCGATCCGTGGGGTGTGAAGGTGAGCGCGGTCGAAGTGAAGCACGTCGACCTGCCGTCGGAGATGCAGCGGGCAATCGCCAGACAGGCCGAAGCCGAACGCGAACGACGGGCCAAGGTCATCGGAGCGGAAGGCGAGTATCAGGCGGCCACGCGGCTCAAGGACGCGGCGGAGATCATCGCGCAGGAACCGATGGCTCTCCAGCTTCGATTCCTCCAAACGCTCATGGAAGTGGCCGCGGAAAAGAACTCCACCACGATATTCCCTGTGCCGATCGACATGCTCGAGCCCTTCGTGCGGCATCGGTTCACCGATAAGAAGGAATAGCCGGGAGGCTCTTTCGAATCTTCGGAAGGATCGCCGGAACGGCGTTTCGGCGCGCCTTCCCCGTCCCCCCGGGAGAAAGAGGATGCTTTACACGATTGTTCGCTGGTTGATAACGACCGTCGCCATATTGATCGTTCCCCAGATCGTGTCGGGAGTGCAGGTGTCGGGATTCGGCACGGCCCTTGCCGCGGCGATCATACTCGGGGTGCTCAACGCGGTCGTGCGACCCGTCCTGATAATCCTTACTCTCCCGCTGACCGTGGTAACACTGGGCTTCTTCATCCTGGTCATCAACGCGCTTTTGTTCCAACTCGCCGGATGGCTCCTGCCGGGTCTAAAGATCGCGTCCTTTTGGTCCGCGTTCGCCGGCGCGCTCATCGTCAGCATTGTTTCCATGATTCTCAGTCTTGCGGTCGTGGACCACGCAAAAGTCGGACGTCCACGCGTAGTGTACCGCCGTGGCGTTGACCATACCTACGATATGCATCGAGGCAGTAACGGAAAATGGGAGTGACGAGTACGGATTAAGTGTGAAGAGGCACTCCGCGCCGATCGCGCAATCCTAGATAGCCGGCGCCCCTTCGGGCTCGGGCGTCGAGCCGACCGTCGACGGCTGCAATACTCCCTCATAAAGCCGAATAGCGTTTTGTCCAATCAACTGCGCCGCGGCCGACGCGGCCAACCCGCCAACAGGCGCGGCAAAGAGCGGATGCATTTCCAACATCCTGAGCGCCAGGGGCGCCCCCGCGGCCAGTCCCGTCGCCGCGACCACCGTCACCATTTCCGGAACCCGCTCCTGATTGTCGATATCCCTGCCGTACACCAAAGCGATCTGAAGAATGAGATAGAGATGCATCCGGGTGAGCACGGACGTTCCGCCGGCTACGCCCAACAACTTCAAAGCTTCCCCCATGCCCGGCACGGCCTGCGGAGCGTGCATGAGCACGCCGCCGAGGAAGGAGAGCTGCGTTTGGGCGGTAATCAAGCGTCGCGCCAAACGCTTCGGAGTTTCGTTGGGATACCTCGCTTTCAGAGCCTTCACCACCTTCCTACACCGATCCTTGCGGAGACGAAGGAAAAAGTAGAGGAACTGATCGACCGCGTGGCTCTGCTTGTTCATATCGATGACGGTTAGCTCGGACATGTCGACTCTCCTTGACGAATGCGGCGCGCTCAAGGTGTTACCGCTCGGCTTGCCGTGGAGAAAAACGAATAGCCTTGAAGGATACGACCTGCCGAGGACGCTGTCAACGGTGGTTGCAGCCCGCTCCGCGCTTTCCCGGTTTCGACTGACGGCGAAGGCCCTTGAATCGTCTGGAAAAGAGCCGACGAGGAGTTGAAAGGTCCTATCCCGCAGTTGCGCCGGCGGAATGGTCACGGTTCGTCGGTTCGGCCCCATCCGCAGATTCCGTTCCACACGATCGAGGCTCCGCGTCACCTTGATACGATGTCTCCGACGACGACCCGGAAATCTGCGCAACACGTTCGATGAGCTCGGCGACGCGTCCGCTCAGATCGTCGATCTTCTTCTCGACGGCGCCAAAGGAGGGCGCTGACGGCTCACAGACACCGCGAGACAGGAGCGATGCGACATATTGATTGAGACTGACGTTATTCTCCTTGGCCTGCCGGACGAGCTCACCGTGAAGGTTCTTGGGAATCCTGACGACGAACTTGCCGCTAAATTCCTCGAGAAAGAGCCTGGATTCGGGCTCGGCCGGAGTGACGCCTTCTTCGAGGTAGTCGGTGAATAGCGATCTCTTGACTTCTTCCAGCAGTTCAAGCGCCTCATCCACGGTCTCGCCGTCCGCGCAAAATGCATGTCTGCCGAGCTGAGGGATCGAAGCCATTATTCCCCCGCCCAGATTCTCCGGGATTCGTTCCAGCTCGATCCTATAGGGCAATCCCATATAGTATTCAATATCATTCATCTTTTGTCTCCTCCCGTCGTTTGAGAATCTCAATCGCAGCGGCGATCTTCTTGAGATAGACGCCTTTGACGGCCTGCCCCCGCTTGACGGCGAGGACGAATTGGCCGTCGGCGCCAAGTCCTTCCACTCCCCACAAGCGTTCATCTCTGACGACGATGTGCGACCCGGACTTTCTCTCGTACCGCCCCGAAAAGTACCGATCGAGCACTGCAAGGACCGATTCTACAGGCGCTTCCTTCGGGGTGCTTCGCAGCCATTTGTCGATCTTTTTGTCATGCCGGGTCATCGGTTGCATGATACCGGATGCGATATTACCCAGCAAGTCCTGTCTCCTTTTTGGCATTTTCCTCATACATGGAAGAGCAGGCCTGGGCCGGTATGAGGACCGAACATTTTTTTCTCGAAAGCTCTCGACTGCTCCCTTCCGACGTGCCGGGGACATCGTCGGACCCGATGCGGGGGAGGTATGTTCTTTGGTGTCTGAGTAGGAAATGCCCCCCAAAAACACGCCTATTGACTTTCTCCGTTCGATTGGTATATCGTTACGCCGTTCTTCATTTACAAGTGAAAATGCTCGGGGCGCCCCGCTGAAGCGTTTGCGGCGACATCGATTCCCGAGGGGAGAGGCGTCGAGTTTCCTCCTACCAAAGATGTGGGGAATCGAAGCGATGGGCGCACAGGCTGCGCGTAGGGACGATCCCGGCGGATTTGTGAAAAAGGAAGCCCCGCTCATGGGAAATGAAACCGATTGGGCCCGCGTCGTAACCATCATGGTGAGAGGATTCGGAGCAGTCTTCGCAATCATGGTCATCCTCGCCGTGGCAACTACGCTTGTGGGAAAACTCCTGCAGAAGTTCGACAAACCGAAAGAAGAGCAAGGCGGAGCTTCATAGACTTCACTCGAGGTCGCCGAGTTCGGGTCGGCCGGACGTGCGATTGCCGCAACTCGGAGAGACGACGCCATGTTGCTGCGGTCACCTCGTGAGGAAGGCGCTCGTGGTTCTTTCGAAGTCTCCGAGACAAGCTTGAAGCTGTTTCAAGGCGCAGGATCGATTCCGACGTCGGCCGAGAAGAGCGATACAGCGGCGACGGTCGGCGTTCATCGTGGATGAGGTGTGATTCAAGGAGTGGCGGAATAATGTTTCTAGGAATCCAAACCGGCTTCAGTTCGCTCACTGTCGGCAACCTTGTAATGCTGCTGGTGGGCCTGGGTTTTATCTACCTTGCGATCAAGAAGGAATGGGAACCGTATGAACTGCTTCCCATCGGCGCGGGGATGATTCTCGCCAATATGCCGCTCACCGGCTTGATGACCGAGCCCGTCGCCGATCAGGAGATGGGCATGGCCGGTCTTCTCGGCATTATTCTCAAATACGGTCTGTACCAATGGCCGGTGCTTCCCCAGTTCATCTTTTTCTGCATCGGCGCGCTCACCGATTTCGGACCGCTCATCGCCAATCCCAGGGCGTTCCTCCTGGGCGCCGCGGCTCAGATCGGCATCTATACCGCGTTCCTCGGCGCGATCCTTCTCGGCTTCAGCATTCCCGAGGCGTGTTCCATCGGCATCATCGGAGGCGCTGACGGCCCGACCACCATCTTCACCACCGCGCTTCTGGCGCCGGAGATGATGGGCATCACCGCGACCGCGGCGTACAGCTACATGGCCATGGTCGCGATTATCCAGCCTCCCATCATCCGGGCGATGATTTCCAAAGAGAAGCGGCAAATCTTGATGAAGCCGCAGCTGAGGCCGGTATCAAAGCTGGAAAAGGTGATCTTCCCTCTGATGACCATGTTCATCGTGGTGCTGTTGATTCCTCGGTCCGCGCCGCTGGTCGGCATGTTGATGCTCGGCAATCTCTTTCGGGAGAGCGGTGTTGTGGAGCGACTCTCGAAGACTGCGCAGAACGATTTCGTCAACATCATCACGATACTGCTCATGCTCGGCATCGGCGCTTCCATGCCGTCGGAGAAAGTCCTCCAGGTGCGGACCCTGATGGTGTTGGGCCTGGGACTCTTCGCATTTTGCATGGGAACCGTGGGCGGCGTGATCCTGGGGTTGATCATGTCCAAGTTGTCCAAAGAGCCGTTTAATCCCATGCTGGGCGCGTGCGGCGTCTCCGCTGTTCCGATGAGCGCTCGGATCGTTCAGCACATGGGCATGAAAGAGAATCCCCGCAACTACCTCCTGATGCACGCGATGGGTCCCAATGTGGCCGGCGTTATCGGTTCCGCGGTCGCCGGCGGATATTTTCTCGGACTCCTCGTTCAGTGATTCGACCGCTCGAGGCTCGATTGCGGCCTCGAGCGCCTCATTCCCATCCGGATCGATTTCGATCGAGAGCTCCCGCTCGGCGCCCGCCACGTCCTGTCGCAGGTCTGAGAATCACTGATTACCGGGCGTTTGGGATTCCATATCCGTTGACTTGGAAACCAAACTAGGTTAAGTGAAGGCGTGGAGACCGCTTCGGCCGACACCGCAGGGAGACGCGACGAAAGGTAGGTTTCGAGGTATACCCGACCGATCGCCTGCGAGTCGACGGCGGGGATTGAGCGCGACGAACGTTCGCACCGTCGAAACCAGTGGAGCGCCTTTGACCACGAGCCCGTGAGGGGCCGTATAACCTCCCAAGGATTGTGGAAGAACGCGGCTCGGCGCCCTCTTCTGTCGGGATAATGCGTGAACCGCTCTTCTCGACTCGTGAGCGCACACAATAAGGAGGGCTGTGTGACCCGTGCCCGGCAAGAATCGGAGTCGCTCGTCATTTCCGAGGTGAGACGACAACGCGCGGGCTTGGCGCGGACGGCTCGGCATTTGTTCACGGAGCGGCCGCTGCCCGAAAAGCTCCGAGACGCCGCTCGGAGCATCCGTGACGCGCTCTCTAATCCCGAAACCATATCCGTTTGGCTCGAATTGGACGGGGAAGTATACGGCGACCAGGCCGACGCTTCGAATTCGCCTGATTTCGCGTGTGAAATCCTCATCGCAGAGATGGGGCGCGGCAGACTCTGCTTGAAGCGGGCGGCTTCCGACGGCGCGCATCCCGAGGAGGAGACCTTCCT
Organism: uncultured Syntrophales bacterium; assembly: GCA_964385875.1. GTDB lineage: Bacteria > Desulfobacterota > Desulfomonilia > Desulfomonilales > Desulfomonilaceae > CAYLRL01. The sequence goes on along the minus strand of CAYLRL010000048.1, from coordinate 5,116 downwards.
CGAGGAGGCCGCCGCGCTGATCGGTCTTGCGGTCGCGGCTCATCAGCGGGAAGAATTCCTGCGCGACTCCGAACGTCGCCATAAGCGTCTCGCCGGCAACCTGGCCCAGGAGATGTGGCATAGGACGGACGCGCTCGCCAAGGAAACCAGCTACCTTCACGGCATCCTCAATTCCTCCGACGACATGATCATCACCACCGACCTGGAATCGCGCATTGTCCAGTTCAATCCCGGCGCTGAACGTATGCTCGGCTACTCCGCGGAAGAGATGCAGGGTCGACCCGTCCAAGACGTCTGGGTGAACGCGGAGGAAAGAAACGGGATACTCAAGCAGGTTATGGCCAAGGGCGGCGTGCGGAATTACGAGACGCGGCTGAAGACCAAATCCGGGGAGCCGAGAGAGATCTCTCTTACCTTGTCGTTGCTCAAGAACGCTGAAGGTGAAATCCTCGGCACCGTCGGGGTGAGTAAGGACATCTCCCGGGAGAAGAAGATCACGCGGGAACTTGAGCGTCTCAATCAGGATTATCGCGAAACCATCGGCTTCATCAGCCACGAATCCAAGAATTCCCTTATGGTGATGGGGGGCTTCCTGAGAAGGCTGCTCGAGTCCGAAACGGATCCGGAACGAAAGAAGCAGCTCGAGATCGTCTTCCATCACTCGAAGTTTCTCGAGGCGATGTCGGGCGATTTTCTCGTTATGGCCCAGCTCGAACGGGAAAAGATCCGCGTCAACAAGAGGATCATCGAAGATTTCTACATGGAGGTGGTCTACCCCGCCATGGTCGGACTGCGCGACCGGTATCCCGACTCCTTCCGGAGCTATGACACGAGCATGGGGGGAGTCTCGGGCGTGCAGGTCCCGGGGGATCCGTCTCTTCTGGAGATCGTGTTCAGGAATCTTTTCGGCAACGCGCTCAAGTACTGCTCACCCGGCGGCAAGATCGCCTACGGCTTTCACGAGCGGGACGACGCGTACGTCTTCAACGTATGGAATGAAGGCCCGGGCGTGCCGCCGGAGGAGAAGGAAAAAATATTCGAGAAATTTTACCGGGTCGAAAACGAAAACACCCGCAAGAAACGCGGAACCGGGCTCGGCTTGTACAACATACGCCGGATAATCAAGGCTCACGGAGGAGAGATCTGGTGTGAAACCCAGCCGGGCAAGTGGATAAACTTCCTCTTCACCCTTCCCAAGAACGACGACGCCTGAGCGTCCGGCCGGGGTTCCTCGCCCGACGATCTACCCTGGGAGGTTGGCTGCGGCCTTCGATCGATGATCGGTTCGGTGAGACCGGGCCCGCTTGCGGCTCTGGGCGATCTTTCGGACCGCCTTCCTATAGGCCAGACGCGTGTCACGAAAATGATCGGGACTACCCAAGACCACGATTAGCAGCGAATCCTTCCCGGGTCCGAACTTGGTCGCCAGGCAATGGCCCGCCCGGGAGGTGTATCCGGTTTTGCCGCCGCGCAGGGGAAGCTTGCCGGCGCGCAGGAATTTGTTCGTCGTCCTCACCTGATAGCCTCGCTTGAACTTCCCGCTGGCCATAACATAGCGCTTTTTGAGGCATATGGATCGGATGGTGTCGTTCTTGAAGGCCTCATGGGCGATGTGTGAAAATTCGCGAGCGGTCGAGACATTCGAGCGGACACGCACAATTCGTTTGCCCTTGCGCTTGATGACGATTCTTCGATCCAGTCCGCTCGGCGTGTAGAACCGCGTCTTGCGCGCGCCCATGCGTCGGGCCTTGCGGTTCATCGCCCGCATGAACGCTCGCTTGCCCCCGGGATACGTTCGGGCAAGCGTCTCCGCGCAATCGTTGCCGGAACTTATCAGCAGACCGTGGAGCAAATCCCGAACCGTGACCAAGTCGCCCGGCCGCAATCCCACGACCGACCTTGGGACCCGCCGGATCGAGCGGGGTACCCGAACACGCTTCTTGAGCGGCATCTTGTCGAGCGCCACCATCGCCGTCATCAGCTTCGTGAGGCTGGCGATGGGCAGGCGTCGGTCCGCGTTTCGAGCCACCAGGGTCTTGCAGCTCTTGAGGTCGACGCACAAGACCGCCTTGGCCCGAATGCGCGGGGGCCTCTTCGAGACCTTGCCACGGGCTCGTGTGCGCTTGTCGATCTTTTTCTTGGCAATCTCGCCCTTCGAGGAGTAAGCTTGAACCGGCGAGGGCGTCCAGGAGAATCCGGCGATGAGAAACGCCGCCGCGAATGCGATAACGAACGACCGGCGAAGGAGACGACGTGATGTGGCGGTTCGAACAGACATGGGCGCTGCTTACTCTCTTACCCCAGTATATGTTTTGCTTGTTAAATTCATTGCTTAATGATCCATCTATAGCACGTTTCAATGAGTTTTGAAAGAGGTTTCTCGAAAATATCTTTAAGAGTGCTCCCATTCGCAGGCGGAGCACTCTCGGCCCGGCATGCGGAGGGCGCAAACAGTCATCCGTCATGACTCGTCATTCCGATTTCTCAGGAGGAGCACACAATGATCCGGGCCAGAGTCTGGTTTCGGTGCGCAGCCATGCACGACCCCGTCATGCCGATCTTGGTTCGGCCGGCCGTCATCGGATGGAAAGCCAAGAATCGACAAGTCGACCTGACCATTGAACGCGACCTGAAGGGTCCCGAACTGGTGGCCCGCATGAAGGGTTGGATCACCGTGGATCCGCGCAAGGCCGTTGAGATCTTCGAGAGGCACGGCCGGCTCAAATGCTTCGAGACGGGAGAATTGATCGTCGAGGTGGAAAACCAAGACGAGCTGGAGGCGCTCCGGCAGGAGGTGAGGGAAGCCTTCGCCGACCAATGCGACGTCGAGCCGATCCCGAAAAGCGCCTGAAAAGCGGTCGCCCGCTCGGGCGGACGCACTCCCCACGTTCCGTGTTCCGCGCGGATCGGGTTCCATGCTGCTGGTAAATCTTCCCACGGTCGATTACGACCATGCGCTGCGTCTCCAGGAGACGATCGTCGATCGCGCGATGTGCGGCGGCCCCGATGTGTTATTGCTCTTGGAGCACCCGCGGACGATTACCCTGGGCAAGCGCGCAACCGGCGCGAATATCCTTGCCTCGGCCGACGAGCTTGCTGAGGCGGGCATTCGTGTTTTCGCGACCGACCGCGGCGGCGAAGCCACGTTCCACGCGCCGGGGCAATTAGTGGGGTATCCCATAATCAATTTGAAGCGCGCCCGACTGCGGGTGCGGGATCTGGTGGAGGGCCTTGAAACGACCATGATCCGGACCCTGGCGCGGTTCGGCGTCCGGGCGTATCGCGTGCCGGGCAAAACCGGCGTCTGGGTCGGCGATAACGACAAGATCGGTTCCATAGGCCTCCGCATCCGGCGACGGGTCTCCTATCATGGGTTCAGCCTCAATGTGCGCGTTGACGTCGATCCCGCTGATTTCATGATTTCCTGCGGCATGCCGTCGATCGCAATGGTCGCGCTGAACGATGTTGCGGACACTCGGACGGATGTGGAATCGGTCCGTTCGGTAACCGCGGAATGCTTCGGTCGCGTCTTCTCCCGGACCTTGCGGCCGACCCCGGCAGCGGAACTTTTCGCCGAACCCTTTCAATAGATAGCTTCGACCCCAATGAAGATGCTTGACAATCACCGCAGCCTTTCGGATATCTTTTGCTAACGATCGGCCTCCGGAAAGTCGGTTGAAGGGCCGGCCGACGGAAAGCCGAACCGAACAGTGTTCCGGGAGATCGGAGCGGCGGCCGCGCTCAGGTGAGTCCGAAGCAAGCGCTGCGGCCACGTCGATCGAACGGCGCATCTCAAGACTATTCGATTGAGAGCTTCTCCGGCAGCGGTAGGGGCGTCTCGTCAGGTATGCGGAACGTGAGGTAAAAGGAGAAGCCGATGGAACTTACCGAAGCGCTGGTAAGCGACACCAACGACGACATCATTGAAATAACGTTGACCGGCGACGAGGACGAGTGGCGTGAAATCGCGGCCGTGCTCAAGGATTCGGACTCAGACCTGGCAACGGAAGTGGGTCTGAAGATTCTGGCCGCGCTCGCGACCGCCGGCGACTAGGCGGCGCGCCGCCCGAACCGAACACGAACCTCTCGGCTACCGCTCGCGCCGGTCCCATACCGGCGCGAGGGCGGACGATCAACGGGAGGAGTCTGGAACATCGGCGCGAGCGAGCCGCTCCAGAAGTGTCCCCGCTCTGTACGAACTACGAACCGACGGCCCCGCCGCTACTTCCTTCATCCCTTCCGACAACGCACGCTCCCGCAAATCATCGAATTCTTCAGGCGTAAGGTAACGCTTGACCGGACGCAGGCGTCGCGTCGGCTGAAGATACTGACCGATCGTCAACACTTGACAGCCTGCGTCGAGGAGATCCCGCACGAGTTCCAGCACTTCGTCGACGGTTTCGCCGACACCGACCATGATGCCCGACTTGGTGATAATCTCCGGCGCGGAGCGGTTCACTCGACGCAGCAGCTCCAAAGAGCGGTCGTACGACGCCGCGCCCCTGAACGCGGGGTAGAGCCGCCGGACCGTCTCCATATTGTGATTGATCACCTCGGGAGCCGCGTCGAGCACCGTGCGCAGCGCGTCCTCCGAACCCAGGAAGTCGGGGATCAATGTCTCGACGGTCACTCCGGGCGCGGTCTCGCGAATCGCGGCGATCGTTTCCGCGAACCAAGCTGCGCCGCCGTCCGGAAGATCGTCTCGAGTCACCGATGTGATGACCGCATGGGTGAGACCAAGCTCGATCACCGCGTCCGCGACCCGCTTGGGCTCCAGGGGGTCCGGCGGAGACGGTCGTCCGTGCTTCACCGCGCAGAAGCCGCAGTCCCGCGTGCACAGATCGCCCAGGATCAGAAAGGTCGCCGTGCCCTTCTCGTAACACTCACGCTGATTGGGGCAGCGGGCTTCTCGACAAACGGTGTGCAGTCCTTTTGCGTAGGTTCGTTCCTGAATACGCGAGACCGCGGTCGCTCCGGGGAGCCGTCGTCTCAGCCACGGTGGAAGTCTTTGCGTCATGGTGTGGTCGTACGAATGTAAGAGGTTCGCGATGCGTGATAACTGTTATGGTTCACCGGGCTTGAGGCGGCTCTGCGCCCGGTGAGGATGGAGGGGGAG
>CAYLRL010000047.1:25499-36450 GCA_964385875.1 uncultured Syntrophales bacterium | reverse complement strand
CTTAGGGTGGAGCAAAGCGCCCCCGCGATTCGGAACGGGCGGTATGCGCACCCCGCGTATCGGATTCAACTGCGATCGAAAAAGCGCGGCGCATACTTTGCGCGCCTCGTCAAGGCGGCCTTGATTAATTCGGATGTCCCCTCCGACCCTTAAACCGAAGTCTAGCTCGCTTTTCAGGGGGTTGTCAAGGTTTCCCCCGCGCCTGCCGACGACGTCGCCCGTGCTTGATTCGGGCCCCGAGAGAGTGGTTTAATACGCAAAGTGGAACGGACAATGACATACAAAAAATCGACATCCGGCGATCCGATCGCCGACCGAACGGCGCTGCGGTGATGAAGGAATTCGTCCACGGCGGCGACGTGCGGCGCTTGGCGCGGAGGGCGGGCCTCTCTCAGGACCGGCTTCTCGACTTCTCTGCCAACATCAACCCCTTGGGCCCTCCTGAAGGTCTGCGGTCGGTCGTGTCGAGCGCGCTCTCCGAGGTCGCGGCCTACCCGGACCCCGACTGCCGGGCGCTGAAGGAAGTCATCGCCCAAACCTATCGCATCTCCCGTGACACCGTGCTGGTCGGCAACGGCTCAACCGAACTGATCTATCTCCTGCCGCAGGCCCTGGAGAGATCGCGGGCCGTCGTTCCGGTTCCGTCGTACGCGGACTACGTCACCGCGTGTCGGCGCGCGGGGTATTCCGTCGAACTCGCGCGGCTCCGCGAATCCGATGATTTCCGCCTCGATTACGAGGAGCTCGAATCGACGCTTTCCGGAGACGAAATCGTCTTTCTCGGTCATCCCAACAATCCGACGGGACTCCCGTTGTCCAACGATCGGATACTCGAGATTGCGTCGCGCTTTCCCGGGACGATCTTCATCATCGATGAGGCGTTTACCGCTCTTTCCGAGGGTGTCACGAGCTTCGCGTCCGATCGACCGGCCAATGTGATTTCGCTGATCTCCCTCACCAAGACCTACGCCGTGCCGGGGCTGCGACTCGGGTGCGCGATTGCGGATCCCGCGATTGCGCGTCGAGTCGAAGCCCTGCAACCGCCGTGGACGGTGAACAGTATAGCCCAGGCGGTGGGAACGGTTGCGTTGCAGGATGAAGATTATCTTGTTCGAAGCCGGCGATACGTGACCGAACGGCGGGAACGATTGACAAACGCGCTCGAATCGATCCCCGGAGTCACCGTCTATCCGGCCGCGGCCAATTTCCTTCTCGCGCGTATCGACCGATCGGATATGGCCGCTCCCGCGTTGGCCGAAAAGACCCTCGGCCACGGGATCGCCATCCGCGTATGCGGGAATTTCCACGGTCTGGACGACCGCTTTTTCCGAATCGCGGTTCGCACGGAAACAGAGAACGATCTCCTCCTGGAGTCGCTCCGGAAGAGCTTTCGGGTTAAGGGTTCGCGGACCCGCGCTCGAAAAACGCCGGCTATCATGTTCCAGGGGACGAGTTCCAACGCCGGCAAGAGTGTTTTGACCGCGGCTCTCTGCAGAATATTGCTGCAGGACGGCTATCGCGTCGCGCCGTTCAAGGCCCAAAATATGTCGTTGAACTCGTTCGTCACCCGCGAGGGCAAGGAGATGGGACGGGCCCAGGTGGTCCAGGCGCAGGCCGCGCGGCTCGAGCCCGACGTCCGCATGAATCCCGTTCTCCTCAAGCCGAGCAGCGACACCGGCAGCCAGGTCATTGTCATGGGTACGCCCGCCGCCAACATGGAGGTCGAGCAGTACGTGGATTTCAAGCCTCAAGCGCTCAAGAGCGTCCATGAGGCGTACGATTCGCTGGCCGCCGAGTATGACGTCATGGTGCTGGAAGGCGCGGGCAGTCCGGGAGAAATGAACCTCAAGCGGCACGATATCGTGAACATGCGCATGGCGGAGTATGCGGACGCGCCCGTGCTGATCGTCGGCGACATCGATCGGGGCGGGGTGTTCGCGTCCTTCATCGGAACTATGGAGACGCTCGAAGAGTGGGAACGACGGCTGACCGCGGGCTTTGTGGTCAATCGCTTTCGCGGCCGCGAGGAATTGCTCGGACCTGCGCTCGATTATGTCGAACGGCATACCGGCCGCCCCGTCCTGGGGGTGGTCCCGTTTATCAGCGATCATGGTTTGCCCGAGGAGGATTCCGTCACCTTCAAGAGCGGCTTCCTTGACAAGGCGGTTCCTCTTGACGAGCACGTGGAAATTGCGGTGATCGACCTCCCCCACATCTCCAATTTCACCGATTTCGACGCGTTCCGCATCGAGCCGGACGTGCGCCTCACCATTGTTCGGTCGCCGGACGCGTTGAACCGACCCGAAGCGGTCATCCTCCCGGGAAGTAAGAATGTTCCGGGAGACCTCGCGTATTTGAAGCGACACGGGTTCGACCGGAAGATCCTCGATCTTGCAAAAGGGGGCTACAGCGAGATCGTCGGGATTTGCGGCGGATTTCAGATGATCGGAACGAGGGTGGAAGACCCCAACCGGATCGAATCGCTCAGTCCCCCCGCCGAGGGCTTGGGGCTCCTCGAACTTTCGACGGTCATGGCGAAGGAAAAGACACTGACCCGCACCGAGGGGCGCCATGTGGCGTCGGGCGAGCCTCTGACGGGTTATGAGATCCACCACGGTCGAACCGACGCCGGCGACGCGGTCCCTTTGATGCGAAAAGACGACGGAACACCCGAGGGAGCCGTTTCGCCGGACGGCCTCTGTTGGGGCGCGTATCTCCACGGTATCTTCGACGCGGACGGATTCCGGCGGTGGTTCATCAATCGATTGCGCGAAAAGAAGGGATATGCGCCGCTGGAGGGGGTGTGCGCCCGATACGACCTTGAACCGGCGTTCGACCGCTTGGCGGGTATCGTGCGGGAGAGCCTCGCCATGGACCGGATCTACCGCATCATGGGGCTTTGATGAGGCTGGAATACCAGATTCTCCTCGCGGTGGTAATCGATCTCTGCATCGGCGACCCGCGCCGGTTTCCCCATCCGGTGAGGTTGATCGGCGCGTGCGCTCTGCGTCTCGAAGAGCCGACCCGGAAACTCTTCGGATCACCCCGCATAGCCGGTTTGATGACCGCCGCTGTCGTGATCGGTCTTACTGCCGGTCTGACCGCGCTCATTGTCGTGTTGGCGACATCGATTCACCCGTGGGCGGGGATAGCCGTGTCGGTTGTCATCATGTACACCGGCCTCGCCCCGCACGATCTCGTGAAGCACAGCATGGAGGTTTGGCTCGCGCTGGCCGACGACGACATGCGCGAGGCGAGGCGGCGGGTCGGTATGATGTGCGGTCGTGACACGGAAAACCTCGACAAAGAAGGGATTGCTCGGGCAACCGTCGAGAGCGTCGCCGAGAATATGGTGGACGGCGTCACCGCGCCGGTTTTCTGGGCGGTGATCGGAGGACCCGTGGGAATTATGACGTATAAGGCGGTCAGTACGCTCGATTCGACCTTCGGATACAGGAATGAACGCTACGCGGAATTCGGCTGGGCGTCCGCGCGACTGGACGATATCGCCGCATTTGTTCCCGCGAGGCTCACCGCTGCGCTTGTGCCCGCGGCCGCGTTCATCGTGGGCCTGCGAGCCCGAGACGCTCGGCGGATCTTCATTCGGGATCGGCGGAAACACCCCAGCCCCAACGCGGGTCGGGCCGAAGCCGCGGTCGCCGGCGCTTTGGGCGTGCAGTTGGGCGGGCTCAGCTTTTATGAGGGGCGTCCGTCGCACAAACCGACGCTCGGCGATCCGGTCTCGCCCATTCAATCCGAGCACATTGTGCATGGGAATTTCCTTATGATCGGGACGTCCGCGCTCTTCGTGCTTCTCATGCTCCTCGGACGCGTTGCGGTCGTCAACCTATCGGCTCAGGCGTGGTCATGAGCAACACACATTCGTTGAAGTGTGCCAAAGGGCCGGAATTATGACCTCTTCCCGTCCGCGCATCGTCATAGCCGGCGCTCACAGCGGCGTGGGCAAGACCTCCGTCACGCTTGCCGTTGTTTCCGCGCTCCGACGGCGCGGCTTCACCGTGCAGACGTTCAAGATCGGGCCGGATTATCTCGATCCCACCTATCTTGCGATCGCTTCGGACCGGGACTGTTACAACCTCGACGGATGGATGACGGGCCGGGATTACGTCCTGGAGCTGTTTGCCCGGGCGACCCAATCCGCGGACGTTGCGGTGGTCGAAGGGGTGATGGGCCTCTATGACGGCGCGGAACCGGATTCCCTCTCCGGCAGCACGGCCGAAGTCGCGCTCTGGCTCGATGCGCCGGTCCTGCTCGTGGTGAACGCCCACGGGATTGCAGGGAGCCTAGCCGCGCTCGTGAAGGGATACGCGGAGTTCGCGCCGAATCTCCGGTTGGCGGGGGTGATCGCAAATCAGACCGGCTCGGAGCGACACGGGCAAATACTGGCCCAGGCGCTCGACGCGGCGGCCCTCCCGCCCCTGGTGGGCGCGATCCCCCGAGGAGCGTTTCCTCCGATGGCGGATCGTCATCTCGGGCTCCTCACCGCCGACGAACGGATTCTCGGCGCGGATCGACTCGACGCCGTGGCCTCGGCAATGGAGTCGCACGCTCGGGTCGACGAAATCCTCGAGATCGCCCGGACTGCCGCCGCGGTGCGCATACCCGCGGATCTTCGGGCCGATGAAGCCGCGGGCCGGCCGATCAGACTCGGATTGGCGTACGACGCGGCGTTCCACTTCTACTATCCTGACAATCTGGAAGCGCTCGAAGCCTACGGCTGCGAACTCATCCGCTTTTCGCCGCTCGACCGACCCGCGCTCCCCGACGATGTCCATGCGGTCTATTTCGGCGGAGGCTACCCTGAAGAATATGCGGAGCAGCTCTCGGCCAACGAATCGATGCGCGAGTCCGTCAGATTGTTTGCGGAGTCGGGACGGCCCGTGTACGGCGAGTGCGGCGGGCTCATGTATCTTTCGGAGGGAATAGAAACACTCGACGGTCGACGCTGCGAGATGCTCGGGCTGCTTCCGGCCGAGACTCGAATGCTGGACCGGCTCAAGTCTTTGCGCTATGTTGAAGTGGAATTGACCGCGGAATCGCTGTTCGGGCCCGCGGGAGCTACGCTGAGGGGCCACGAATTTCATTATTCCGAGATGCCGGGCGATCCCTGCGACAGCTCCGAGTGGCAGGCCGTCTACCGAGCCCGACACCGGCGCGGCGACGCGGCGTTTCCGGAAGGATTTCAGCGGGGATCGATCCTGGCGAGCTACATTCATCTACATTTTGGATCGAATGCCGCCGCGGTCCGGCATTTCTGCGATCTTTGTCGCAGGAAAGCGCACACGACCGACAAACCGAAATAGGTAACCATGCGGCGCCCAAAACCCTTCATCTACGAGATATACGAGAATCCCCTCTCCGGCGGGGCCATCGAGGAGCGATCCTTCGAGATCATTGACGAAGAGATCGGCGAACACCGCTTTTCCGACCGTGAGTGGGACGTCGCGCGGCGCATGATCCACACCGTCGGGGATTTCGCAATCGCCGACACGCTCCGGTTCTCGGAGAACGCGATCGACGCCGGCATTGCCGCCTTGCGGGCATGCAGTACGATCTACACCGACTCGAACATGATCCGGACCGGGCTTTCCACTGCCAGGCTCAAGAGCGCGTGCTCCGATTACGAGCCCGACCGGATCGTCTGCTACGTCGCGGACCCCAAAGTTGTCGGGGCCGCGGAACACGCATCGCAGCCGAGATCCCTCTTTGCCGTGAAGAAAGCCAAACCCGCTCTCCACGGCGGCATAGCGGTCTTCGGCAACGCGCCGGTGGGTCTCCTCGAACTGAATCGCATGATCATCGAAGACGACGTCCGGCCGGCGTTGGTTGTGGCCATGCCGGTGGGGTTCGTCCATGTGACCGAGAGCAAAGAGGAATTGATGTCCCTCGAGATTCCCTTCATCGCGCTGGAGGGGCGCCGCGGGGGGAGCCCTCTCGCCGTAAGCGTGATCCACGCGCTGTGCGCGTTGGCCGCCCGGGAACGCGACGAGGAGTGAGTTCCCGTGGCGCACGACGCGAATCCAAAGGTCCGGGACGAGCCGACTCACGGCCTGAGAAGCGGTTATACCACGGGGAGTTGCGCGGCGGCCGCGGCCAAGGCCGCTCTCTTGGTCCTCTGCGGGCGACGGACACCCGATGATGTGGATATTCCGCTCCCGGACGGAACGCGGCTCACGTTGCCGATAGAAAACACCAAAAGCCAAGACGGTCGCGTTACGGCCGCGGTTCGCAAAGACGCTGGAGACGACCCTGATGTGACGGACGGCGTGCTGGTCAAGGCGACCGTCGAGTTCGCGCCCGGCGCGGAGATCGTCCTTGCCGCCGGCGACGGAGTGGGAACGATTACCAAGCCCGGATTGGCCGTGGCGCCCGGCGAACCGGCAATCAATCCGGTTCCCCGCCGAATGATCCGAGAAGCGGCTCGGGAAGCGACTGATCGCGGAGTAATCGTCACCCTGTCGATTCCCGGCGGGAAAGAGCTTGCGGAGAAGACCTTCAACCCTCGATTGGGGGTTCGCGACGGACTCTCCATCCTCGGCACGTCGGGTATCGTTCGGCCTTTCAGCAGTTCCGCGCTCCGGGACGCGTTGAAATGCTCCCTCGAAGTCGCCCGCGCGTGCGAAGTGAAGCATCCGGTCTTTGTCCCGGGAAGGATCGGCGCGCGCGCCGCTCAACGGCATTTTGCCGTTTCGGATGAGCAACTGATCGAAGTGAGCAACGAGTGGGGATTCATGCTCGATGCGGCCGAGGACTATCCCTTCGATCGGCTGCTCGCGCTCGGGCATCCCGGCAAGTTGGCGAAACTCGCCGGCGATCAGTGGGACACCCATTCGAAACGATCTCACAGCGCGGTTCCGCTGGTTGCCGAATTGGCCGGCGAGTTGTTCGGGCGAATTGTCGACGAAGCGGATACCGTCGAGGCGGTCTTCCACGGGCTGACGGGAAAGGAGGGCACGATACTGGCCGAACGCCTATCGTACACGATCGTGAATGCGATCTCCGGCAAGATAGGGGATCGATTCCCCGTCTCCGTGGTCCTCGTGAATCTCGGCGGTGAAATCCTCGGATCGTGGGGTGAACTCGAACCGTGGCGCGCAAGGTAAGCATTCTCGGATGCGGACCGGGGAGTCCCGATTTCGTCACGCCTGCGGTTCGCCTAGCCGCGCTGGAAGCGTCGGTTCTGGTGGGCGCGCAGCGGCTGCTGGACCTGTTCCCCGAGAGCGACGCCCGACGAGTTGCCCTGGGATCGAACATCGGTCAAACGCTGGATGAAATTGAGCGGATCCCGGATACGGAGGCGGTCGCGGTTCTTGTCTCGGGCGATCCGGGCGCGTTCAGCTTGGCCAAGCCGGTGATCGAACGGTTCGGCCGCGACGCGTGTCACGTCATCCCGGGGATAAGTTCGCTTCAGGCGGCGTTCGCCGCAGTGCGCCTCGATTGGTCCGACGCGGTCTTTATCAGCGCGCATAAGGACGACCCCGACGAGCACACTGTTCGCCGCGCCGAGGCCGCCGGCAAGATTGCGATACTTGCGGGGCGAAAGGCGTCCCCGACATGGATCGCGCGCTTCGCGGCCGGCCTCCCGTGGGAGTGTCGGTTGTTTCTCTGCGAGGATCTCACGCTCGAAAGCGAACGGATTCGAGAAGTCGCGGTCGAACGGCTTCGGAAAATCGATGTAAGCTCGCGGGCCATTGCGCTCGTCATCAGGAAGGATCACTTGGAATGAGTCGACCGCGCTCGACACATTACCGCGTCGGAATCGAGGAGCGATGAAGGTCTATTTTGTCGGGGCGGGACCGGGAGATCCGGAACTCCTTACCGTGAAAGCTCGGCGTCTCCTCGAGCGTTGCCGTGTCTGCGTGTACGCGGGGTCGCTCGTCAGCCCGGAAGTCGTCGGCCTGCTCCCCGTCGATGCGGAAAAACACGATTCCGCGGGTATGAATCTCGAGGAAATCACCGCGGTCTTCACTCGGGCGCGCGACGCGGACCGGGACGTGGTGCGGCTCCATTCGGGCGATCCGTCGATCTACGGCGCGATTCGCGAACAAATGAATGCGCTCGACCGGGAAGGGATCGAGTACGAGGTGATTCCGGGCGTGAGTTCCTTTCAGGCGGCCGCGGCCGCGCTTCGGACCGAATTGACCGCGCCGGAGGTCTCTCAAACGGTCATCCTTACCCGCACCGCGGGCCGCACACCCGTCCCGGACCATCAGGATTTGGCGACGCTCGGGGCCTCGCGAGGCACGTTGTGTATTTTCCTCTCGGTGCGAGGAATCGCGGACGCGGCCGACGCGCTCAAGGGATCGTACGGAAGCGATTGCCCCGCGGCAGTGGTCTATCGCGCGTCGTGGCCGGACCAGAAAATCATACGAGGAACCTTGGCGGATATTGCGGAGAAGACCGAGACGGAAGGCGTCACCAAGACCGCCATGATTGTGGTGGGGTGGGCTTTGGGGCGGGAGGGTCCCGCGTCCAAGCTCTACGACCCGAAGTTTTCTCACGGTCGGCGGGAAGGCGGCGGGTCGTGAAAAGTTTCGCGGTGATCACGCTCTCGTCTGAAGGGGATGCTGTCGCCCGGCGATTACTCGATGAGTTCGATTCCGCGGAACGTTTTCTTCACGCGAGCGTTCAGGGATCCGGCGGCGCCGCACGGTTCACCAGCGTCATCGAGCTCACGACGGAGATTTTCGATCGGTACGACGGCTTGATCTACATCATGCCGACGGGCGTCGTCGTCCGAGCGGTCGCGGGGCTGCTCAAACACAAGACCGAAGACCCCGCGGTGACGGTCGTTGACGTGGGCGGACGGTACGCGATCAGCCTGCTCAGCGGCCACGAGGGCGGCGCGAACGATCTGACGATTCGGGTCGCGAATATCCTGGCCGCGGAGCCGGTGATCACCACCACCACGGAGGCGCTCAAGCGCTTCATCGTTGGTGTAGGGTGCAAAAGCGGGACATCCGCGGAGCGCATCGAAGACGCGATCAGGACCGCGTTGGCCGAGGCCCGCGTCGACCCCGCGGACGTGCGGCTCATCGCGTCTGTGGATATAAAGTCGGGTGAGCCCGGGTTGATCGAGGCCGCTCGGAGGCTCGGCGCGGGGCTCAGATTCGTCGCGTCGGACGAGATTCGACGATCGGGTCGGGAGTTCGCTCGATCCGAATTCGTTCAGGACAAGGTGGGACTCCCCGCGGTGGCCGAACCGGCCGCGCTCCTTGCGGGACGGAGGACGGAATTACTGCTCAACAAGAAGAAATACGACGGCGTGACCGTGGCGATCGCATCGGAAAGCTGTTTGTGGTCGGAATAGGATCGGGCGATCCGCTCGATCGGACGCGGAGGGCCGAGCTGGCGATCGCGGAGAGTTCGGTGGTCGCGGGATACGGCCGATATCTGGACCTCATCCGTGATTTGACCGCCGGCAAGGAGATCGTGTCCACCGGCATGACCCACGAGACGGAACGTTGCCGCGCGGCCTTGGAACGCGCGGTCGACGGCGCGACCGTCGCGCTGGTGTCGTCCGGCGACGCGGGTATCTACGGTATGGCCGGCCTTGCGATCGAGTTGTCCCATAGCGAGAACCTCCGAGTCCCCCTCGAGATCGTGCCGGGGGTGACGTCCGCTTCGGCGGCGGCGGCGAAGTTCGGCGCGCCTTTGATGCTTGATTTCGCGGCGATCAGCCTGAGCGATATTCTGGTCCCCTGGGAAACGATCGTCCGGCGCCTGGAAGCCGTTGCCGCGGCCGATCTCGTCGTCGCGCTCTACAATCCTCGAAGTAAACGGCGAACAGGCCATATCGAGGAGGCCGCGCGCATTTTCAGGCGGACGCGGGACGGGTCGGTTCCCGTCGGTATCGGCACCGCGGTCGGGACGCCGGATGAATCGCTTGTCATCACAGACCTGGAGCGCTTTCTTGACCATGACATGAACATGCGGAGTATTGTCATCATCGGGAACGGTTCTTCGCGCATCGTGGATGAATGGTTCGTCACACCCCGGGGATATCCGGTATGATTGTGCTCTTCGGAGGGGCCGTGGAGACGAAGCGTTCCGCGACCGCCGTGGCCGACGCGGGATTTGACGTCCTCGTCTCGACCGCGACGGACACCCCGCTCGATGTGGAGGATCATCCGAGGATACGCCGCCGTACGGGAGCGCTCACTCGAGACGGGATGATCGACCTCATCAAACGGGAAGGGATTCGAGCGATAGTGGACGCCGGCCACCCGTACGCGGCGGAGCTTCATGCCTCCGCTGAATCGGCCGCCCGAATAGCGGGCATTCCCTATTACCGCCTTGCGCGGGCCGGCGGCGTGACCGAGTCGGAATCAATCAGGCTCTGTTCCGATCATGAAGCCGCGGCCCGGGCGGCCGTCGCGGTGGGACGACCGATCCTTTTGACCGTCGGGTCCAAGAATCTTGCGCCGTATGTCGCAGCGGCCCGAAAAGCCGGCGTGGCCGTGGCCGCTCGGGTGTTGTCGTCTCCGGCCTCGATCGCGGCCGCGGTGGAGGCGGGTCTCGAAGAGGATCACATCATCGCAGGCCGGGGACCGTTTTCCGTTGACGAGAACCTCGCGGCGCTTCGCCGATACGACGCGGGCGTACTGGTCACCAAGGACGGCGGTCCGGAAGGGGGCGTTCCGGAAAAGCTGGAAGCGGCAAGGCGGGCCGGCTGTGTCGTGGTGGTGGTGACCCGACCTCCGGAACCCGCGTCGAATGTATATAACGACATCGCGGAGTTGGTTCGCGCGCTGATACGAGACGGTTAGGTTATGAAACAGGTCTCAAAGAGTTTGTCGGACCCGCGCGCAATTGGTCGCCGGCGGCGCCGTATGGGAACACGATGGGGGTAGTTCGAAGGGGGAGAAGGTCTCCCCCTTCGAATAGAGGCGCAGCGTGGCGCTCCGGAGTCTCCCCCGACCGCAGGCGC
>CAYLRL010000047.1:0-25399 GCA_964385875.1 uncultured Syntrophales bacterium | reverse complement strand
CCCTTCGAATAGAGGCGCAGCGTGGCGCTCCGGAGTCTCCCCCGACCGCAGGCGCGGCGTAGCGTCGAACAGCTGTCCCATAGCGCAGAGCTTTCGAGAACCTGTGGAAATCGAGGACTTCCCGGGAGGAAAGCGCTTCTTCGTGCGCAAAGGAGCCGGAAGTGCGACTGATTGCGGACAACATTCACGGGCTCAACCCGATCGTTTCCGACGCGATGAAGCGCCTTGACCCCGGCCCGATTCGGGATTTGGCGCGGAAATGCGAGGAGAGCGCGGCGGATTTGATCGACATCAATCCGGGGTATTTGTCGAAGCGAAACGAGGATCGGATGGCGTTTCTCGTCGAGACCGTCGAGCAGGCGAGCTCGAAGCGTCCGGTCCTCGACAGTCCCAATCCGCGGCTTCTTGCGCTGGGTCTGGCCGCGTGCTCTCACAAACCCATACTCAACGCGCTCTCCTTGGAGGCCGCCAAGATCGAGGAACTGCTTCCCCTGGCCGCGGAACATGAGACCGACCTGGTAATCCTCCTTATGGACGAGCGGTCGTTCACTCCGCCGACGGTCGAGGAGAAGCTCGCGCTCGCGCTTGAAATCTTCGAGCATACGCAGGCCGCCGGCCTGGACTTGGACAGGCTCATCTTTGATCCCGTGTTGCCCAACCTCAGCTGGGACGACGCGGAGCTTCGCCTCAGGGAAGTGGTCAAGACGGTGCGGCTTCTCTCGTCGGGCGCGGTTTTCCAAGCGCCCGTTCGCACCATGGCGGGATTGTCGAATCTCAGAAGCGGTATGCGGTCCCGCGTGCCCTTTTCGGTGGAAGGGCGATACCTTGCGGTACTCGCCGGCGCGGGGCTGGATTTCGTCCTGGCGGACGTGTTGAGACAGGAATTCGCCGAAGCGTACAGCGCAGTGAATGGGATGGTCTGAGCTCGTGGGAAGTCGCGGTGTCGATCGACGCGTGGGGTGAACCGGCACAGGTATCGCGCTCACGACGCGGCCGGCGCGGTCCGAGCGCGCGGTCCGGATTCTCGGCTCATTCTCAGCCCATATGTACTTGACACTATTATCATTCGGCTATAGATTGCCGCCGACCCTCGGGAACAAAGCGATCGCCCGCCGTGTTTGGTATGGGAGGTAGGGAGATGACGAAGGAGGAGATCGTCGGACGGGTGGCGGAACATGCCGGCATAACCAAGAAAGCCGCCGCTCAAGCCGTAGATGCGTTCACGGACGCAATACGAGCCGCCCTTGCCGGTGAGGCCGGTCGGATTCACGTCGCGGGTATCGGCACGTTCAGAGTCGCCACCACCAAAACCCGCATCGGCCGAAATCCCCGCACGAAACAACGGATCAAGATCCGGTCGAAGCGAGTGCCCCGCTTTTCGGCCGCTCAAGCTCTCAGGCGGCTCGTACGCAATTCCGACCAAGAAGGCTGATTCCATGCGTCCCTGCCGGCGCGCCGGCGCATATTCAGGTCGGCCCGTCCACGCGACCGCGTGCCTTCCCGAATGACGGCTTCGAATTCCCGCCGTACGTGATATGCTTTTACCGGTAACGATCATCGATCTCCGGCGTAATAAGAAAGGAGCTGAGAATGGCGTCCGATTCGTCCGGCCCCGCGCCCTCGTGCGCGACGTGTCCCCATGAAGCGCCCGGGAAGATCTGCTACACACCGGAAGGGTCCTCTCATAAAGGGTGCCCGACCGTGACCCGCAAAGATGTCTTGGAGCGCGCCAACCGTGAGTTCGAGAAGGCCGATATCGCGCAGTTCGCCCGACAGGCCTCGATCCAGGAGGCCGAGTGTTACGCGAACCGCGATGAACGTCCGTACGTCATGCAGCCGACCAAGACACGCATCCAGGAGATCTGCGAATTCGCCAAACGCATGAATTACACCAAGCTGGGGCTGGTCTTCTGTATCGGTTTGAGCGCGGAAGCGGCCGCGGTCGATTCCATATTCAGGGCGCACGGCTTTGACGTTGTTTCCGTCTGTTGCAAAGCGGGACGGACGTCGAAGGACACGTTGGGCCTTGAGGACAAGGACAAGATCTTTTGGGGGACCGACGAGGCCATGTGCAATCCCATATTTCAAGCGTACGCCCTCAATGCGGAGAAGACCGACTTCAATGTGCTCTTGGGATTGTGCGTGGGGCATGATTCGCTTTTTTTCAAGCACGCGGACGCATACACGACCGTGCTCGCGGTGAAGGATCGCGTCACCGGCCACAATCCGCTGGCCGCGGTCTATTTGAAGAATTCCTACTATCGAAAAGTGACGGTCCCAAAGGAGACGGGGCCGGAGTCCGAGGATTCGGGATGATCCGAGACTTCCATCCTTGGGCGGGTCGATGTCCTCTGACGGGCGGTCAGGCGTTGCGATCCGGGTAATCGAGAAAGAGATGGAGCGCCGCGATCATCACGGCCGACGTGATCTCGCCGGATCGGATGAATTCACGCACTTCGGCCGGCGTGAGCAAGACCGTCTCGAGATCTTCGGTTTCCTCGGGATTGATCGTGCCGGCGGGGACTGCGTTTTTCGCCAAGTAGATGTGGAACTTATTGGTGAAGAGAGCCGGCATGGGATCCAGCACGCCGAGAAGAATATACTCGTCGGCGATGTAGCCCGTTTCCTCCTCGAGCTCTTCCCGACCGCTTTCGAGCGGGTGTTGCCCGTCCTTGACGAGTCCGCCGGGCGGCTCGAGGGAGAGCGTCTTGCTCCCGTGGCGATATTGCCGAACCATGACGATCTTGCCGTCCGGCGTGAGCGGTACCACGCAGACCCATTCCGCAGACGAGATCACCTGAAATTCGTAGATCTTGTCGTTTCGCGGGGAACGGCTCCTCTGCCTGTGTATCGAGAAGAGAGCGCACCGCGCGAGTTCTTCAGTCTCAAGCGGTTCCCAGATAAGGCGCCGCTTGGCGGGATCGAGCGTCATCCAAAGCCTCGTGTGTGTGTCAAGGACGATCGTGTTTGGTTCGCGGTTCGGCGTGGATCGAAGTGTCGGCTCGTCACGCCGTTGCGGACGCTTGCGGCCTCGGGCACGGCGCGGCCGGCGGAATCGGTCCGGAACAAACCGGCGCCGTCCGCGGGCCCGCATCGCGCGCCGCTTTCACGTTCAAAGCGCCCTGCCAAACGACCGATCGCGGTCTACTTCATGACTCGCTTGACCGTTCCGTTGGCGATCATTTCGTGGAGTTGACGAAGGAGGTTACGTTCCTGTGCGTCGATGTGGTGATCCGCTTCGGCAACAGACATAATCTCCTGATACTCCTGAGTGTCGACTTCACCGTCGCGAATAGCCTTCTTGATCATCCCGGCGAGCTTTCCGCCCGATTCCCCTGACTGTGGCATAGCCTTCCTCCAACTGGGCCGTTGATTTCGATCCGGCCTCTTCGGGATCGACGTCCGTGCCGGCGCACGGCGAGCATCGTCCACTTAAGCGGCCGGCTCAGTGTTGCGATTAGCCGCTCAATTATAGCCGAACGGACGGAAAAGTAAAGATCCGCCGCGCCTCGCCGAGTTCTTCGAGAAACTCTCAGGCGCTAGTTTCGCGCTTTGACCTTCATCCCGCTCGTCATTGCCGAGGTGGGACGCGCGACGATTCGATCTTTTTCGCTCAAGCCGCCGACCACCTCGAGTTCCAGGTCGTTTCGTAGACCCAATTCGATCGGCTGTTTCCGCAGCCGGCCGCGCTCTACCGTGAAGACGTAATACGTCCTATCCGGCGCTTGGAGAACACTGAACCGCGGCACGATCAACGCGTCGTCCTTGGAACCGGTAACGAATCGGGCCCGGACGCGATACCCGACGCCCAAGCCGTCATGAGCGCCTCCAAATTTGACGATCACGTTGACGCGTTGCTGTTCCACGCCCAGGGAGGACACCTTCGTGAAGCCGGCGGGTTCGATGCGCTTCACCCTTCCGCGGATGACGTCGGTTCCCGTTGCGGGCCTGAGTTCGACGGGACCGCCCGGCTTGAGCTTGAGCGCGTCCTGGGTGAGCACATCCGCGATCACCTCCATGAGGTCCGGGTCGCCCAGCAGCAGGAGATCCCTGCCGGCCGGCAGCGTCGAGTCGCCGAGATTGTATCGTTTCAGGACCACCCCATTTATGGGCGAAGTGATACGCGCGAGCTCGAGATTGTGCTCCGCGCGCTCGAGCTTTGCCCGGGCCTGCTCAAGTTGGTGTTTGATCACCTTACGGCTGAGGAGTTTACGCTCAACGTAAAGGTTCACATATTGCGGACCCAGCCTGATCGCGACCATCAGCGCATTGAACGCGGACCGATAGAACTGCTGACGGCGGAGTTCGATCAGCGCTGTGTCCGCGGCCAGGTTGGCGTCGTCCAGTTTGCTCTGGGGGATTGCCTCGGTTTTGGAAAGCATGAGCATACGTTGGCGGTGCTTTTCCGTGCGCTCCGCTCGAGCCCGTTCCGCGTCGACCTGCTCGTTCGCCGCCTTGAGCGCCTCCTGAGCCGCCTCGATGGCCGCCTCGGTCTCAACAATCGCGGTCTTCTCGATCCGATTGTCCTTGTTGACTTCGATTTCCGCCTGCAACTCGGCGACGAGCGCGCGGGCTTCCTCGACCTCCTTTTCCAGCGGCAATCGGTCGAATTCCACGAGGATCTCGCCTTTCTTCACGGTATCGCCGGGTTCGGGATCTATTCGCCCGATTCTCCCCGTCACCGGCATAGAAATCGGGTAGGTCTCGGTCAGCCGCGTCCGGGCGGACTCGGTGAACGACTCCCGAATCTCGCCCCGTTGCGGGGTCACTACCTGCACGTCGGTCTTTCCGCACCCGGTCGTAAGCGATATCGTCATAATCAGGCAGATGAGCGGTATCGTTCGCCGCCGGCGTCCGACGAATTCCCGGACTATCTTCATGCTTCACTCCTTGACGCTGAGCGCCTCAAGCCACGCAAGCCCTCGAATCATTCGATAGATGATGATTTGCGCAACCGTGACGAATCCAACCATAATCGCCGCAGAGATTGCGAATCTGGAGGGGAAAAGGACAACGGGAACGCGGTATAACTCCGTTTGAAAGGCCTTCGAGAGCCACACCGTCAATTGAACTCCCAGCGCCAATCCCGCCAAAATTCCGACGATGTTGAGCAGAAAGCTCTCTCCGCTGAAGATCTTTGCGGCTTGTCCGGAGGTGTACCCCACCACGCGGAGCGTCCCCACGTCTCGACGCCGCTCGCTGAGGGAGACGAGCGCAGTGTTGATGACGCTGCCGAACGCAATGACGCCGGCGAAGACTATCGTCACCCCAAGGAAACTCCCCAGGAATTTTCCCATTGTTTCCTTCATTTGTTTCAACGCCCGCTCTCGGAGCGTCACCCCGATTATTTTGGGTCTGCGACGAATCTCCTTCATCAACCGGTCGCGGTTCTCCACGCCGAAGGTGGTAAGCAGAATCGAGTCGACCGTTTCCTCCTCGCCGAGAAGACGACTCAGGTAGCCGATATCGCAATACGCGGAGAGGCCGAGAAACGTGTCGATGATACCCAGGACCGGCGCGCTTGTCCGCCTACGCTCGGCGATGAGCGGGCGGATTGAGATCTCGTCGCCGACGCGCGCGCCGAGGATGTGCGCCAAGCTGCGCGAGAGGACGACGCCGTTGTCCGGTATCTCGATCGGGCGCCCCTCCGCGTCAAGGGGCGTATACAGCGGATGCCGAGGAGGCAGGCCGGTGATCGCGGTTCGCTTCTCCCGAGGCCCGTTTTGGAGATCGCTCACCACCGATAATTGCGGCTCGGCTTTGGAAACCGATCCCAGGGCCGCGAGCTCGCCGATCGCGTCGATGCCTACGGGATTGCGCGTGGTCACGGTAATATCCTGGTGAGCGATCTTGGTGAAGTGATAATCCATCATGTAGTAGAGCCCGTCGTAGAGACAGAGGGTGGCAAGGAGCAGCGCGGTCGCGGTCATCGACGCGAAGATGCTGACCGCGCTGCGAAAAGGATTGCGGAATACCGATCTGAAGACCATTTTGCTTCGGAAGTTCAGGCTCGACCAGAAGATCGGGATACGCTCCAGGACGATACGTCCGCCCTTTTCCGGCGGCGGCGGACGCATGGCTTCCGCGGGTTCCAGCCGAGCCGCCTTTCGGCTGCTTCTCACCGCGCCCACGGCGCCGAATCCGATCGCTATAACAAGCCCGATCGCCGGTATCTCCGGATACCAATGGGCCTGGATGCCGGGCATAGCGAAAAAACTCTTGTAGATCTCGATCAACTGCCCCTGAAGCAGGAGTCCAAGCGCTATTCCGAAAACTCCCCCCACCAGGCCGAGGATGACCCCGTACGCCATGTAATGACGCGTCACGGCCCACCGAGAATATCCGAGCGCTCGGAGCGTCCCGATCGCGGTTCGCTGCTGCGCGGTCAGCCGGGCGATCATAATGTTGAGGACGAGCGCGGCCACGCCGAGAAATATAATCGGGAAGATGGTCGCTGTTGCCTTGAGATTGGTCAGCTCGTCCCGCAAGACGCTTACCGAGGGCTGATCCCGCGCCTGGACCGCGTTGGTGACCCCGTACGAATCAAGCTTGTCCTTGATAAGGTCGAGGGTATCCTCCAGAGTGATCTTCGACGCATCGAAGGCCGTACCCACCAGCTCGTTGTACGCTCCCTCGAGATCGCCCGATTGCTGGAGAAATCGCCTCGGGAAATACATGACGGCGTATCCTGCGGGATCGGGGGCCACGCCGCCGCCGGGCCCGATCAAGTAGACGAACTCCGGGGACATTGCCGTGCCGACAACGAGAAGATCGTGTTGCTTGTCCAGGAGAAGGGTTTTGATGCGATCGCCGGGAACGAGATCGTGAGCTTCGGCGAATTGAGCGTCGAGAATGACTTCACGGGCCTCGGAACCCGAAAAGAAGGCGCCGGAAACGAGCAACACATCGTCGATCGTGGGATTACGGTCCGGAGGAAGCGACAGCGCAACGCCGGGTGTCGGTCGATATCGATCGTCCAGGTAGACGAGCGTGTCGACCCGGACTCGTCCGCGGACCGCGCGAACATTGGGAAGCGCGCGAATCGTCTCGAGGGTCGATTCCGGGGCTCGCTTGAGATTCACCGCGAAGTCGGCGAGCCCGTACCGCGCATAGTAGCGTTCCCGAGCGCCGTCCAGATCGCGGTAAACCGTCACCATGCTCAAAAAGACGGCCACGCCCACGGCGACCATCGCAGCAAGAGCGGCGAAGGACCATTTTCGGGCCCATAGGTCGCGCGCGAGCTTACGCGCGAGCACGCTATTCACCACCGGATATCCTCCACCGGCGTCGGCCGCTCGTTCACCTCGACGGACGCGATGGTCCCGTCCCGGATGAGCGCGATCCGTTCACCGATGCTTGCTATAGCGCCGTTATGGGTTATCAAAATAACGGTTTTCCGCAGATCGCGGTTGAGATCCTTCAGAAGGCCGAGCACCTGCTTGCTCGTCTCGATGTCCAACGCGCCGGTCGGCTCGTCACAGAGCAGCATCCGGGGATTGCCGGCCAAGGCGCGAGCGATCGACACCCGTTGCTGCTGTCCGCCGCTCAGTTGGGACGGAAAATGATCCGCCCGGTCCCGAAGGCCGACCAATCCGAGGGCTTCCAGGGGATCGATCGGATCGTGGGCTATTTCGACCGCGACCTGAACGTTTTCCAGCGCCGTGAGACTGGGAATCAAGTTGTAGAACTGAAAAACGAACCCCACTTCGTCGCGGCGATAAAGCGTGAGCTCGTAGTCCGAGGCGCGGGCGAGGTCCAGGCCTTTAAAGAGCGCCTTCCCCGACGTCGGGTAATCCATGCCGCCGATGAGATTGAGGAGGGTGCTCTTTCCCGAGCCGCTCGGGCCGACGATGATGAGGAATTCGCCGTCGTAGATGTCGAGGGAGGCGTCTCTCAGAGCGGGGACGTCCACCTCTCCCATGCGATAGATTTTACTCGCCGATTCGACCGTCAGCAGCACGTCGCGCGTACCCACATGAAGACTCCCGCCGGCACGTTCCGCTATCCCGGCTTTGAAAGCAGTTCAGACGAACGTGTTATCCCGGTCGGATCGGTGGGTCAAGGAATAAATGGCTGAGAGAACCGGCGCGCGCCACGGGGCCGAGCAATCCGGAGTGAACCGGCCGACCGAATCATGGCCGGAAAACGGACCGGGCTCTCGGAAGGCGGCGAGAGGAAGCGTCCGATCGAGCGACTTCCCTCTCGCCCTCTATTGAGGGAGTTCAACGCAAGCAGCCGGTCTCGTCGAACGGACGAGTGATAATGCTGCCCGGGAAAACCTTCATTGGCCTTAGGAGGCGGCTTCTGTACTTCGGGCTGAATTCTCCGCTGACCCCCCACACACCGTCCACCACCGCTTGGTGGTCTTCGTGGCGGATCGTCACCCGACCTGCGGGGATATCCAACGTAAGACCCTCGAGCGCCGCGATGACCGCGTGCTTGTCGGTCGAGCCGGCCTTCTCCACCGCGGCTCTGTACGCAAGAATCCCCGCGTACGCGCCGTGAGCGTTATAATCGGGGAAGATTCGATACCGCTGCGAATACGACTCGACAAACTCCAGATTGATCGGCGACCGGTTGGCCTGGAACCAATAGAGTCCGCTCAGCCACAGGCCTTTGGGCATCTCCAAACCGAGACCGTACATCACGTCGCCCGAATAGGCGAGATTGCAGAGAAAGGTGATGCCCTTGTCGAAGATCTTCAGCTCCTGCCCCTGCCGGATGAAATCGACGAGATTGCCGCCGTACAACGAGACGAGGATTCCATCAGCGCCGGAGTTGACCACCTTTCTGATGTCGCTCTTGAAGTCTCTCGTGTCCACGGGCGCGTACGCAATCTCCTTGTCGCCGGCGAACGTCGCATCCGGCTTGAGATCCTTGAGATATTTCTGAAAATACTCCCAACATTGATATCCGAAGATGTAGTCAGGTCCCAAAGTGGTCCACTTGCGCACATCCAGTCCTGAGGCGAGGATGGCCGCGCCCCGAAGATTCTGCGGACCGTTCAGGGAAATTCGAAAGGTGTACGGATTACACATGGTCCCCGTTACGTCGGGCGTCATGGCCAATGTAATGATCAGGGGCGTGCGCAGCTGGTTCATAACGGGCGCCACCGCTCGGGCCACCCCGCTGGAAACGATGCCCATCACCACATCGACCCGGTCCTCACGAACGAGCTTCTCGGCCGCTCGAACCCCCACCTCCGGATTGAGTTCGGTGTCGCCGTACACGGCGGTGACTCTGCGCCCATTGATTCCGCCGGCGCGGTTGATCTGTTCGAGGATCAATTCCGCGCCCTGTTTCGCTCCGAATCCGTAATGAGCCAATCGCCCCGAGAAGCAATAGATGAAACCGATTTTAATAGGGTTTTGAGCTGCCGCGTGCCGAGGAAGAACGATCGAGAGAATGACGGCGGCCATGAATAGGTAGGCAAAGGACCTGGGGCGCATTGCTGCTCTCCTTTCGGGCTGAGGCCTTCACGATCTGAAGACGGCGATTGAAAGGTTCAGGTTGCCTGGAGGACTACGTCTTGTATACACCGGCGCGGCGCGTCACGCCCGGCTCATCGAGCCCCATTCATGTGCTAAATGAATTCTAACATATGTCGCGCGACGGTGAAACAGAATTGCCGCTCCCCGGCCGTAAATACGCACGGGCCCACTGAGGGTGATTCCCCCCTCCCGTTTACCGTTTCCGGAACGCCTAAAGGCATAAAGGCAGAGATCTCGAGGCCGCAGATCGGTCGAGAGAGCGTTCGACGAGGTCGCTGACGGCCGCTTCGGGTGGCCGAGAAGGTCGAGGATTAGGAGTGGCGGCGTGCTCGGTCGGCGGATCCGGTTCAGTCAAGAACGCATGAGCGCCCCAATCTGTTCGCTTTCGATCATATCCGAAATCCGGTCGTACACGTCATCAAAATCTTCGCCGCGATTGCGAAAGTATTGCACGTGACCCTCGACGTGGGTCTTTTCGAGCGCTCCGACCATGTTGAGCAGTTCCAGGTGAACGAGCGCCTCGTTGCCGGCGAGATAATTGAATTTCTCAGGGTCGACGTAAGTGTCGAAATACTTCGGCGCGGTCGCCACGTCCCAGACGCAGGCCGGCGTATCGCAGATCCGATGGGTGCGTTCCAATCGCTTCTTGTGGTGAGCGCTCAATTCCTCGACTCGTGACCGAAGATCCCACATTGGCAGGCCGTGAGCCGCCAGGACGAGCGATGTGTCCTCAAGGGCTCCAAGGCGTTTCATGGTCCTGAGATATGCGAGCAGATCGTTCGGATGAGGCGTGGTAGGGGAGAGGAGAACATCGCCCGCGAGAAGAATCCGCTCGCGACCTTCCGCGCCGACGAGCAGCCCGACACTCCCCGGTGAATGCCCGGGCAGGTTCAGCGTCTCGATCCCGCGTATCGGCGCGCCGTTGAGGGAAAGCGCGCCTTCGCCGAGTAGCGGTATATCCACGGAGAGCCCGAACCGAAACGAGTCAAATCCCCGATCTCCGCCGAGCATCCTCAGTTCGCGCTCGGTGAAGGGCAACGACTCGGGCATACCGGTCGCGGTCATGCGTTTCCGGCCGTTCACCCACATATTGAGCAGCCCCCAGGGGTTGCACATGTCGGGGGTGTCGAGAACGTGAACAGCGGTCTTAAAATTGCCGATTTCGGCAATGGTCCGGCCGTTTAGGTAATGGTCGGGGTGGCCGTGGGACATCACCAGGAGGTCCACATCCTCGATCGCGTATCCCGCACGTTCCAGCCCGGAGACAAGTTCGCGCTCCGATTGATCCGGCGGCAGTTCCGCCAGCTCCGGAGGAATCGGCTGCCGCCGCCACGTGTAGAAGAACGTTCGCGCCGGATGGGTGGGCATCCCCGCGTCGAGCATCACAAGCGCGTCGCTCTCGATAAGATACACATGCACCGGGCCGGGCCCGATCACATCGGGGCAGAAGGTCGAAATACGGGTGATCTTAATGGGTTGGTCGGGTATAAGATACTGGATTACGCCGCCGCTTCCAAGCTGTGAGTCGGGCCTGAGCCGGATCTGTTCAACCTGCGCCATATGTCGTGATGTCTCCGTTTGAGTCTGTCGGCCGATAGCCGGCGGCCGGCGCCGCCGAGCATGTCGCAACCTCGAATTGGGACGACGGGGACCGATCGCGGGATGGACCGATCCTCATCGTCGAGCCTATTCCGGGAACTCCTTCTCGGACAGGTTTCGGAGAAGGCCTTCGAGAGAATCCAGATATTCCGGTGATATCGGTGAGAGCATATCGTTGAGAGCGAACGCGATGACTTGTCCGTCCCTCTCGTGGGATCGATTGAACAGGGTCAGACTCTCGGTAAGCAAATCCCGCAATGTTTCCGCCTTCGCCATCGATTTGAGAACAAACGTCTCCTTCCGCTTTTCGCTTCGGTACTCGCAAAGATCCGTTATCGGCGAATGCGGTCCGTCGTGTTCATCCATCGAGAGGGCCTTGCCTTCACCGCGCGATCGAATGCCCGGAAGAAGTAACATCGTTCCGCGAGAGACTGAAGAGGCTTCCCGGCGGGCCGGAACTCCGAAGGTCATCGCGTCATATGATTGCTTCATCATCGTCGGCGACGTCCTCCAGAGGTTCCCGTCCGTGCTTACGGACAAAGCTCTCTACAGCCCCGCTGTAGGCCTCTTCGGAAGACCCGCTCTTGCCGGCGTGCGCCAGTTCCTCGGCCAAAGCCTCCTTGGCCCTTTCCAAGAGACGCACGTCGCCTTCGCCGGCGGTCCGATCCACCCACTCCATGGCTTTGAGAATTCTGGATTTGTTCGTCACGATACCTCCATAGGATCGCCGATTTGATGCGGTTCCAGACTAGAGTATTCATCGGCCGATATCAAGTCTACCGCCGGCCGTCCGGATACTGCGCCCGGGGCGGCCTTTCGGATACGACAGCGCGTCGTCGATCCTCGTTTCGCCTTTCCTCACCACATTCGATTCCGTACGACCCGAAAAGTTCTTTGCCCCACGCGCCGCTCATAGTTAAATCTAGAGAAACAGGCGCGGCTTTATTTGAGTGCGCCGAACGGGTAACCCGCATCGCGCGGCGACGACGCACGGGGCGGCAAAACCGGAGAAGCCCATGGACGCGGACAAGGAACGGGTCGATTTACTGAAACAAGTGGAGAGCCTCCGCCGGCGTCTGCAGGAAAAGTCCGACGACGAGATGGATCACCTCCGCGACACCCTTCTCGAAGGCGATTCACGTTTTCGCGCGCTCGCCCAATCAGCGGTCGACGCAATCGTGTCGGCCGACTCCGACGACCGCATCATCTTTTGGAACAAGGCGGCGGAAGAGGTCTTCGGATACGCTCCCGACGAGATAATCGGACAACCGGTCACCATACTCATGCCCGAACGATTCCGCGAACCGCACACCGAAGGTCTGAAACGATACTTGGAAACCGGCGCCCCGGCGCTCACGGGGCGGACCGTCGAGCTTGAGGGACTGCGCAAATCCGGCGAGGAGTTTCCTTTGGAACTATCCCTCTCGTCCTGGGAAGTGGGCGCCGATCGGTTTTTTACCGGCGTGATTCGAGACATCACCGAGAGAAAAGCCGTCGAGCGCCGACTTAAACAGCGCACAACGGAAGCGAAGCAGCGAACGGACGAGCTGAAATCTCTCGTGCAGATGGTGGCGCATGACCTCAAATCACCGGTGATCACCATCGCGGGACTGGTCCGCCGTTTACGGAAGCGCCTCGCCGCGCGTGAGATCGATCCGGACACCGAAAGAATCCTCGATCAAATCTCCGCAAGCAGCGAGACAACGGAGCGATTCCTCAAGGACCTGCTCGACGGGTTGGCCGTGGAAACCATGACCGTGGAACAGAGCCCGACGGACGTCAAGGCCGTCGCGAAGACCGTCCTCGAGGAACACGCTCAGGCGATCAAGGAGAATGATATCCGCGTCGAGGTTCGGGCGGAGGATGGAGCGCCCCACGCGCTGGCCGACGGCCGCCGCATACGCCAGGTTCTGGACAACCTCATAGGCAACGCGGTCCGCTACATGGGCCCCGAGCCCAAACCTGAAATAGAGGTGCGAATCTACTCGGAAGACAACACCGTCGTGACCGAAGTGGCCGACAACGGGGCGGGTATACCCGCGGAGTATGTAGACCGAATATTCGACCGGTTCGTGCGCGCTCCCACCTCTGAGGGGTTGAGCGGAACAGGACTTGGGTTGGCAATTGCCCGGGACATTGTTCAGCGTCACGGCGGAGAAATTACCGTCGAATCGGAAGAGGGACGCGGATCGACGTTCAGATTCACTTTACCCGCGGCGACCGCCTCTCCTCCTTGACCCGCGCCTTCACTTTGGCTTAGTCTGGGACTACCGTACACGGACTCCGCACCACAACCGATTATCCCTGGACCGGCCTCGTCATGACCGATGAACCGTTAACCATTACGGAACTGCGGCAAATGATCGTCAAGGATCTCGATGAAGGATTCCGCGTCGAGCTGTCGATCGAGGACGAGGAATCCCAGCCTCCCACCTGGGACGATGTGCGTCGAGCCGCGAGCGAAGGATACGCGAAAGCCTTTCAGGATCTCCTGGAGGTTATCGACAGCAGTCGCGAACGTCGAGTGACGTCCGTGGTCAAAGAGGCGCCCCCGCCCGAAGAACATGTGCGGGTGCGTGCACAGAAGCGCGAAGTAAGCGCCGGCGACATTGTGGACGACATCCGTTCGGGCATGAGCGACGCCGAACTCATGCGGAAGTACAAACTCTCATCAAAGGGATTGCAAAGCGCTTTTCGGAAGCTCATCAAGTCCCATGCGCTCTATCAATTTGAAATCGACGGCCGAGTCTCCTCGTTCGAGGACAGCGTAGTCATTCAGAACGTTCGGTCTATGCCTCGGCTCTTTCCGTCGGTTGTCATCCCGGTGTACGAAGCGCACGATCACGACAACCGCGGCCGCCTCCACGACGTTACGGAAAAGGGCATGGGAATCCGAGGCGTCACGGTCAAACACAGCGAACTCAAGGAACTGGTGGTGCCGGACGACGACTTCGGCGAATTCCAATCGTTCCGCTTCCAGGCGGTGTGTCGTTGGAGAAAACGGGAGTCGGACGGGACGGTCGCGGCGGGATTCGAGATCACGGAGATCACCCCGTCCGCGCTGAGCGAGCTCCGATGCCTCATCAACGCGTACACCGGCGTGAACGACACGGAGCGGGCTGAGTGAGCCCGAACAGAAGAACCGATCTCGTTCAAATCGGAATGCGACCGACAACGTCGATCTGGTGCGCAATGTATACGAGACGGCCCGCATCGATCTGCCCGAGCCGGGTCTCAACCCACTCCTCGAGCTCGTGGGAACTCACGCCTTCACGCCCTTTCAACGCCTGATGAATCGTGTGGATGATGAAACGCAGGAAGTAGGCTTCATCAGCGGGGTAAACGCCGTTTCGCGCGAACACGACCCAATCGGACGCGCCCGCGGCCGGGAGATCCGCTCCGCAGCTTTGCGAGACGTGGATTAACCGTCGACCGGTGCGGCTGTGACCCGATTGTCGGCCGTCGATGATGCGTTGGTCCATGGTCGCATGGTACGCGCCGAGGATTCGCTCTTCGACGCCGGCGTCCGTAACCGGTTCAAAAATGGTTACCCCGTCGAAGGTGATCGTGAAATAGAAAAGACCGCCAGGCTTGATCAGCGAGAAGAGCCGCGGCAGCGAGGACTCCAAATCCACGAGATCCAGAAACGCGCCCGCGATGAGAAGGTCCCATTTCGCGCTCTCCTCTTCCCGATCGAGAAACCGGAACAGATCTTCACAGCGAGTCCTCACGGTCAGATCGCAATCCGAAGCGACGATGCGCAACGCGCCCGACTCGAGAGCCTCGACCCCGTATCCCGCGCTGTGCGCCGAGGTTGAAATACGACCGGGGAGTGCGTCCGTATTACGGGGATCCGCGTCAAGCGCGAGATAATCCGCTCTGCGCCAAAGCCTCCACTCGAGGGTCCGTTCGATCATCACGCCGATTCCCGCGCCGGCCTCGAGGACATGGAGCGGCCCTTCGCCCGGATATGCGTCGAGAGCGGCCTCGAGAGTCATCCGTACATGGTGATTGAGACACCTGTCCTCTATGGACTTCTTCGAGGACAGGTACCGCTGAAAGTCGTGTTCGGAATGATTCACGGGGGCGCTTCCTCTTCCGCGTTCGACATTGCGGCCGCGCAATCACGAGTGACGCGCCTCGCGGGCGCAGTCTGCGCGGCTATCAGGCTTATCACTTTTTACGCGTCCGTCAATACGGGTCTAACATTGCCCGGGCACACTCGGGTCCGTTCTCATCGGGGCGCAGGGCCGGCGGGTGGAAACCTCCAAGAGATTTCATTCAAGTCCGGTGGAACAAACCGGAATCGATGCAGGGATAGCGTCGCAACTGACGGGCGGTTCAACGCAGTTGTTCGATCCGACCGTCGAGGTAGTTCACGAGGTAGACAACAAGGAGAAATACGCCATGGGAGTATTACCGGCGCCTGACGTGGTCAGGGCCATGGAACAACGGATCAGCCAATTGGCCGGCGCCGTGAGCTCGCAGGAAAAGATGCTCAGACAGATCCAATCGGACATCCAAACGCTCAAGAACCGAAACAACGACGTGAAGAGCCTCATGCCCAAAGTTGAAGCAATAGAAGGGACGTTGACCACGACGAAGGACACGTTGTCGATGCTCTGCAAACTGGTTGAAAGCAAAGTAGGCTGACAACCCCATCACACGGGACACTCGATCCGTCATGGAGGAGGAATTCGCGCCGGCTCGGCGCCGACCTCCTCCTTTTTTGTGAACGCTTCCGTTTCTTCGCTCGCCTATAGCCGAGCTCGCCTTTGATTGTCGACCTCGTCCGGCGACATCTCGTTCAGTCTTCAGCTCCGTGTTCGAGAAGAAGTTTGATCACCGGTTCATGTCCGCGGGCAGCGGCCAGACTCAGAGGAGTGTTCCCGTCTTTGTCGCGTTCGGTGATTCGCGCGCCGCGCTCGATCAGGATCCTCGCCGCGTCCGCGTGCCCCTGAGACGCAGCCATGTGCAGCGCGGACATCCCGCTCCTGGTGCGGGAATGGGGATTTGCGCCTTCGTCGCGCAACCTTCGCACGTCGTCGGTTCGACCCTTCAGAGCCGCGTCGATGAGCGCCATATTCTTCCATTCCCGCGCCACCAGAACGACGACCACCGCGATAACGAGAATGGTTATCACAGAGAGCGCTATATAGATTTCGGATCCGGTCATGACTTGTCCTCGGCGGGCGATTGGATTACAAAAGCAAAGCGAAGGAACACAATTATGTACGTGAGGTTCGCCATTTGCAAGCGGGGTTCACCGTTTCACACGACGTCGTCCCCCGGTTTTCGGCTTGACATACGAAGCCGCTCGGCATAAAGCGGGTGTGGCCGCTCAACAATGATAGGATTTCAATCGGCTGTCCCCCAATCGGAAGGACCGGCTTTGCCGCCCCGTCATTCCACGTTCAAGAAAATACTGTTTTGGGCGCTCGCGCTCGCCCCTCTCCTTGTGCTGGTGGAAGTGGTCTCCTATGTGGTCTTGACCCGGAGCGTTCCGACGCGTATCCGGGCGCGCGCGGAAAAAGGTTCGATCGACTTCCATGCGGCGCAACGACGGAAGGAGTCCGTTCGAGCGCCTCGAGTGATCAAGCGGGCCGCTCATCATCTCCCGACGGACGGTTCCCGAGGATCACGGTTCGCGCTCTTCCATTCCGCGCTCGGCTGGGATTATCCGCCGGGCATCGTGTACGAAGGGCTTGACGGGACGATCTATACCCACGGCGCGATGGGAGAGCGGCGTACGATGACCTCGTTTCCCGTCACTTCCGTTGCGACGTACGGTGATTCCTTCACCTATTGCATGAATGCGGCCGACGACGAGACGTGGCAGACGTATCTCGGCCGAGCGCTCGGGACCAACATCCTGAATTTCGGCGTCGTCGGGTACGGAACCGATCAGGCCTTTCTCAAGTATCGACTTCATCGCGACATCGACACCGACCTCGTCCTCCTGTGCGTCTGGCCGGAGAATATCAATCGAGCGGTCAACATCTATCGGCCCTTTTACAACTATGACGAGCCCATGCGCCTGACGAAACCGATGATGGTTCGGTCCTCGAACGGATTCAAGATTCTCCCCAATCCTATATCGAATGTGTGGGAACTGTCGCTCCTCGATGAACGGTGGTTCCTCGAGGATCTCGGCAAACGCGACTACTGGTACCGCCTGGACCAACGCCTACCCCGGGTCGGTCCGCCGTACACCGCGGCCGTTTTCCAATGGCGTGTCCCGATTTGGAAGCATCTCGGATTATCGCTGAGCAAACTGACCGGTCGGGAGGGCCCGGTGTCGTTCCCGTGGAACTTGTATGAAGAGGAAACGCCGAGCGCGGTGATGTGTCGGCTCGCGGATCTCTTCGTCGAGACCGCGCGCGCTCGCGGCTCGCAGCCGATCATCGTCATGCTTCCCCACAAGGACGATGTGCGGGAACTTATGGACTACGGCGCGGCGCGGCATGAACCGTTCGTCGCCCACCTGAAGTCCAAGGGTTATCACTACATTGACGCGATTCGGGCCATGGCCGCGAAGAATCCCACGCCTGAGCGGTTGGACTCTTGGTATCATGGCCACGCTGCGCCTGCGGGCAATCGAATCGTCGCCGAAATACTAGCCGAAGAGATCGGCCCGCTGCTGAATCGAGCAGCCGGCCGGAGGGTCTCGCTCGAACCCGCTGGGAAGTCTCGAACGCCCTCGCTCGAATCGGAGGCGGGGGCTCATTGACCGTGGAGTCCGCCTCCGGAGGTGCTCGCCTGATGGATACCGTCGCGCGGATCGAATTGTACCATGTCGCCGTCCCCCTTCCTGCGCCGTTTTACCCGAGTTGGATACCCGGCCTTCCTCAAACCGAAAATCGGTTCACGCTGATCAAAGTCATTACGGAAGACGGCGTCGAAGGCTACAGCGCGGGTCCGGCGATGGGCCGAGAACGTGAGGGCCTCGGCGAGCTCCTCGGTCCGTACCTGATCGGCGAAGACGCAACCGACATCGGCCTGATACAGCAGCGGATGCGGGAAGTCTCCTACCTGGGATGGCGCAATTACTGGGTCGAGCCGGCGTTCTGGGATATCAGAGGCAAGGTGGAAGGACGACCCGTTTGCGAACTTCTCGGCGGCAAGCCCTGCACGGTGAAGCTCTACGCGTCCACCGGGGAGGTGAAAAGCCCCGAAGACCGCATCAGGGAGGCTGAAGCGCGTTACGACGAGGGCTTCCGAGCAATCAAGCTTCGGGTGCACGATTTTGACGAAGCCGTCGATATTCGACACGTTACCGAGACCGCCAACGCGGTCGGCGATAAGATAAAGATCGGCGTGGACGCGAACCAGGGGTGGCGCGTCACGGTCATTGCGGATGCGCCGCTGTGGGATCTCCGCCGAGCGGAACGCTTTGCGGACGCATGCGCGGACGCGGGCCTCGCGTGGGTTGAAGAACCGCTGCCCATGGACACGTACGACGATCTGGCCGCGCTCACCGCGTACAGCAAAGTCCCGATCGCCGGCGGCGAACTCCATTCCGCGGGCCTGCCGGAACTGAAATACATGATCGAACGGAAGTGTTACGACATTTTCCAACCCGACGCGGTCTTCACGGGAGGCATAGCGCAAACCTACGAGGTTGTCCGTCTCTGTCGACAACACGGCCTCGTGTACACGCCGCACACATGGACCAACGGTCTCGGGTTCGCGATTAACCTTCAGCTTATGGCCGCAAGCGGCTTCGCGGAGGAAAAAGAATTGGAATACCCGTACAGCCCGCCCGGATGGACCGTGGAAGCACGCGACGGCATACTCCAAACGCCTTTTCTCCACAATCGCGGAACCCTGGAAACTCCCACCGCTCCCGGGTTGGGGTTCACCATCGATGAAGCTGCGCTTCGCCGCTTCGGAAAGCGCTTTTTCGTCATGGACCGAAAGCGGCTGGTCTGGTATTCGCTCCGTACTCGGGGACTCAAGACAGCGCGGGAGATCGATCGAACGCGCAAGCAACGAATGAAGTCGGCCCGAGCAAATCGTGAGCGATCGGGGGTGACTCCCGAGGCCAAGGGGTAAGGAGCGCTCGAAGATACTCCGGAGAGTAACGCAGCGGCGCCGCTCTCCCCGTTGAGGCGACACGACAATGTTCAGACGACGAAAACGCGGCGCGACCGTCCTGACGGACGCCCTAAAAAACGTACGGGACGACATCACGGCATACGGGCGGGAAACCCCCGACATCGAACACCTTCTCATGGAAGCCGACCGCAGGCGCAAATTCGCGGATATGCTCCTCAACCGGTTGAGCGAAGGCGAAATGGACGAGAAGTACGCCGAAGTCCCGGATGCGCTGGACAAGCTTTTCGCTCAGGCGGCTCACGCATCACTCCTGGCCGAGACGCTGAAGCTTCTGGCCGCGTACGAGCGCGCCCGACACACCATCTATGATTCGGATGAGGGCTGAAAGTCCGCTTGGAAAACCTCCCTGTTTGGGCTAATACTGGACCGGTCGGTCGATTCGAATGCAGATATTCCCGTGATATACACATACGGCCGTGGGTCGTGGAGGAGGCGGCATGAAACGCGTAGCTTTGGTGACCGGAGGAGCGAGCGGCATCGGTGAGGGGACGGCCCGGGCCCTGGCCGCGGACGGCGTGACCGTCATGATCACGGACGTCAACGAAAAACGGGGCAGGGAAATCGCCGAGGAGATCAACGGCGGCTTTGTGGGGGGCGATCTGGCCGACAGAGCCCAATGTAAGCATATCGTGGACGCGACCATCGAGGTGTTCGGGCAGTTGGACATCCTCGTGAACAACGCAGGATTCCAGCACATCGACCCCATCCCCGACTTTCCCGAGGACACGTGGGACAGGCTTATAGCCGTCATGCTCACCGCGCCCTTTCTCCTGAGCAAATATTCCTGGAATTATCTGATCAAGGCCGAACACCCGCGGATCGTCAACATCGCCAGCCTGCACGGCGTGGTGGCGAGTCCGTTCAAGGCCGCGTACATCACCGCGAAACACGGCCTGATCGGGTTCACCCGCACGGCCGCGCTCGAAGGGGGCGAACACGGGTTGACCGTCAATGCGGTTTGTCCCGCGTATGTCCGAACTCCGCTCGTCGAGAATCAAATAGCCGACCAGGCGCGCACCCGAGGAATCACGCCGGAAGAAGTGATCGAACAGGTGATGCTTGAACCCGCCGCAATCAAGAAACTGCTCGAGCCGGAAGACATCGCCGCCCTCGTGGTCTATCTCTGTTCGCCCGCAGCGTGGGGAATCACCGGTTCGATCCAGCTGATCGACCTGGGGTGGACCGCGAAATAAGGTCCTATTCCTCGATACCGGGGCGGAGCGCCGCGAAAAGGTGCGGCGCCGCAGGAAAGTCGCCCTCGGTGTTCGGCGCCCAATTTTTTCGGGGCTAATGTGTATTTCGCGCGGGAGGTAACCAGCCGGTGACTCGGACGACCGAGTTCGGGGGAAGACCATGAACAAACCGATGGTGGACGCGAAGGAAGCGGGCGAAGACATCCGGGCCGGCCTCGACGACGCGGAATTGATGCGCAAGTACGGTGTCTCGGCCAAGGGACTCCAAAGCCTTTTCACGAAGCTGGTCGCAGCGGGGGTGATCGACGAGGACGAGGTCGAACGAAGGAATAACGTCCCCGACGGCGAAATCACGCTCGATCTGGAGACGTACGTCGGCCTCAAGATCGAACCGGAGCCGAAAGTCGTCACCGCAGCGGACGAGCGAAACATCGCAGTGGTCTCCTCGGATTCCGACCTGATCCGCTTCCTCGACGGGTTGATAGACACCGACGGAGGCCGGCTGATCGTTTTCGATTCCGAGCCGCCTACGGAAGCCGACCTCCGTGAATCCGGCGCGGACGTAGCCCTGATCGATGCCGATACATGCGGGCTGGAGGGGGTTGAACTGATCCGTGCCCTGAACGACGGCCTCGAGCCGCTGCCCGCGGTAATCGTCTCAAAAGACGGGGAAGACGATTTTGCCGTACAAGCCGTCGAAGCGGGAGCGTTCGGCCCGGTGGCCAAACCGGTCCACCCGAGGCTGTTGACGCGCACGCTGGAGCGGGCGGCGGAGTTCGCCGAACTCACACGCTTCAAAGAGGATCACGTCCTGTGGATGGAGAAACGCATCCAAGAAAAGACGATGGAGGTGATCCGCGACAAGAATTTCCTCCAGGGAATCCTCAATAGCTCGACTCTCGTTTCCGTCATACTCACCGACCTTGACCAGAACGTTCTCTACTGGAATTCCGGCGCGGAGAACATCTTCGGGTATACGGCCGACGAGATGCGCAACGCCAAGATTACGCTCCTCTACCCGCCGGACGCGCTCACGTACGAGACGGTGAAGCAGCTTCGGGCAATGGTGAAGAGCAAACACGGCACGGTCCACGGCAAGATGAAGCAGATCGCCAAGAACGGCCGCGTCCTCACCATTTCCATGGCGCTTTCGCCCATGCTCGATGACGCCGGCGAGCTCATCGGCATTTTGGGCGTCGGTCTGGACGTCACGGAAGAGGAGCGCCGACAGAAGGAGATTCTCAGGCTGGTCAAGCAGCTCAAGAACACCCAGAGCGTTTCAATCTTTTCTCTGGCCAAATTGGCCGAATCGCGGGACCACGAAACCGGCAGCCATCTCGAACGGATCAAGAATTACTGTCGAGTCCTCGCGGAGCGGCTGGCGGATCATCCGGATTATGTAGACTCGATGGATGTGAGGTTCATCGAGCATCTCGTGCAATCGAGCGTGCTTCACGACATCGGCAAGGTGGCCATACCCGATTCGATCCTCATGTCTCCCGACAAGTTCGGACCGGCCGAGATCGAGCAAATGAAGGCGCACACGATCGTCGGCGGAAAAGCGCTCGAAGAAGCCGTGAAGCGCCTCGGGGAAGAGAGCTTCCTGTCCGTCGGTATGGAAGTCGCGTACTACCACCATGAGCGCTGGGACGGGTCGGGTTATCCCTTCGGGTTGAAGGCGACCGACATTCCTCTCTCCGCGCGCATCGTGGCCGTCGCGGACGTGTACGACGCTTTGACCACACAGCGACGCTACAAGAAAGCTTTTACCCACGAGGAAGCTCGATCGATGATCCAACAGGGGCGCGGGGCTCAGTTCGACCCGGATCTGGTCGATATCTTCATGGACGTGGAGGAAAACTTCCGCGCAATTCGCGCCGCGTACTGACTATATGACGGCTTGCCGGCGATCGGCCCTATCAAGCGAACGGGAGGCTCATCGGATGGTAAATATTCTGGCGCTCTACGGCAGCCCTCGACGTAACGGCAATACCGCGACGCTTCTCTCCCGGGTAGTGGAAGGAGCTCGGAAAACCGGCGCTCGAGTTGAAGAGATCACGCTGCGCGACCTCGAGATGTCGCCGTGTCTCGAGATTTACGGGTGTAAGGAAAGCGGACGCTGCGTCATCAACGACGACTTCCAAGGAGTGTACGATCGACTCCTTTCATGCGACGGGCTCATTCTCGCCTCGCCGATCTTCTTCTACACGGTGAGCGCCCACGTCAAGATACTTATGGATCGCTGTCAGTCGCTCTGGGTGAAAAAGTACTGGATCGACAAGGAACCGTTCGGCCTTTCGGAGCGGCCGAGAAAAGGCATGTTCATTTCAGTGGGCGCGACCACGGGTAAGAAGCTCTTCGACGGCGCTCTGCTCACCGTTAAGTATTTCTTCGACCCCCTCGACATGGAGATCTGGAGGTCGCTCCTTTATCGGGGACTCGACTTCGAGGGCGACGCGCTCAAGCATCCCGACTACCTGGATGAGGCATACCGGAGCGGGAAGGAATTCGCGACGGCGCTCGAAGGTCTTTAGGCGCCGTGTCTCCGCTTGAACGCCGCTCCGTTGCGGTTTAGGACGAGCCGTGCGCCCGACTTCCTCTGCGAAACCCTGTTGACGCGTTTGTGCGACAGCTGCTATAGACGGATGAAATGGGCTGTCTGGTGTGCCAAACTACCGAGAATCACTTCGAGTTCATACTTCGCTACCCGTACATGGCGGCGCCGGATGTCCTTGGGTAGGTCTGCCGGTCGACGAGTATATTTCGCCCGACGGTCGATCGCCTCCTCTGAGGTAGCGATGCTTCTCAAAGGAAAACAGGCCCTTCAATTCCTCGAAGACTACAAGGCCGGTCTCGGTGACGCGGAACTCCGGAGCAAGTACGACTTGTCCGACCGCGATTTGCGCCTGATGAAAGCCGGCGCGAGGGATTGGATCGCTCAGAAGAAGACCCCCGAGCAGGCCCCGTCGCTCAAGGTCGACGCATTGGAGATCCTCCGAGATTTGCGATCCGGCGTTGACGATGAAGCGCTGATGAGGAAATACCACCTCACCGGAAGGCAACTCCAGCGAGTCTTCAGGAAGCTGATCGCCGCGGGAGCGATTTCCGCGTTGGAACTCTCCGGCAGGCTGAGCATTACCTCATCCCAGATCAGAGAAGCGTTCGAGGAAGTGGAGCGCTCCAAATCCGACTCCGAGAAATAGGATGAGGACCCTCACCCTAACCCTCCCGGAGGGAGAGGGAACAAGAGGGGGCTCTCCCGGCGGCGGAGGAACAAAAAAGCCGGAGCGAGAGGGAGAAAAAAGTCGGAGCCGGACGCGACGCAGGACAATTCCCCCTGCGTTGTCATTGCGAGGAACGAAGTGACGACGCAATCTCGGCAATAGAATGCCGGCCCGGACGAGGCACGAAACGGCCCTCCCGGCGTTGTCATTGCGAGGAACGAAGTGACGACGCAATCTCGGCAATAGAATGCCGGCGCCTCCGTCAGCCCGCCAGCACCGCGAAGCCGGCCTCGACGTCGCCTTCCCTCAGCAATTCGAATGCGCTTGCCAGCCTGCGAATGAACGCGGGGTCGCCCCCTTGTTCCCGCAATTGTCGCATACGAACGACGAGCGCGCTCTTAAGCACCAAGAGTTGCTCATGTCGACTGTCGGCCCGTTTCATGCGCTCTTTAAAGCGCGCCGCGTGCGGGTGTCCGGCCGGAGAATCAACGCCTTCTCCGGGGTACTCCACCCCGTCCCCGGGATTGATTTCCGAGCAGTCCCCCGTCGTTCCCGTCGTCGTGTCAAAACCCAAGCCGAGCGCGCTGCCGATTCGGTCGACCATTGGCGCAGACGCGCAAACGTGCGTCACGCTCACAACTTCGCTCGAGCCGACATCGTACTCCAGATCGATCATGGAGGCCTTTTCGCCCCGCCGCCCGATCCAGCGCACCATTCCGCCGGCGCGGCCCGCGTCGGTCTGATCGAGCTGCCCCGAGCATCGATAACCGAGCGACGAGAGGGCCCGGCCCAATTCCTCGACATTCCTGAGTCGCTCCACGGTCGTCCGAACCGAATCGGGGCTCCGCTCGACCAGGTCGAGTACGTATGTGATCAGCTCCGGGGGAAGCTCGGCTTGGGGGAAAACCTCCCGGATCGTCTGCAGGCACGTGTCGCGTCGTGACACTTCCAGAAGACCGGCGCTCCCGCTGCGGAGCAGACTGGCCAATCGGCGATCGTATCCATCGAGCTCCTCGGGGCCGCGACGAGACCCGACCACCACGGCCTTGTCGCCCCGAATCCGTTGATAGAGAATCGCGAAGAGCTCTCGCTGAAGATCGATCCGTCCTTCCCATCGGTCGATGTCGTCCAACACGAGTATCTGAGGACCGAGGAGCCGCTTCGCCCAGGCCACGGTTGCGTCGCACTCCAGCGCGCGATCGTAGGACGCGACGAGTTCCGGGCCGCCCACCATGAGAGACGACCAGTCCGGCGCGCCGTTGAGGATTGCGGTCAAGAGATGAGTCTTGCCCGATCCGGCAGAGCCGTGAATGAAAAGCGGCCCGTCGGTGCTCGAATACGAAGACGATCTCCCCTCCTGGGCCACGATCCGCGCCATGCTGACCGCAAAGACATTTCCTTCCGTTTCGATGAAATTATCGAAGGTCATGTTCGCTCTCTCGAACAAGCGAGTTCCAGAGCGCTTCACAAGCGCTTGAGCGCCTCCCCCCTCGATGTGAACAGCCGCCGTCGGACCGCGGTCCGTTCCGCTTCCGACGTTATCGGATCGGCGATCTTTTTTCGGTCGCCGCATCTTGATGACATTTCCATTGCCGCTCATGACATATCACTCACTGTTGGTGTACGGGATCTCCGCATTCACGCATTGATGGTAATGGTCCATCGGGCTTGAGGCGGCTCTGCGCGCGGTGAGGATGGAGGGGGGAGATTCATCTCCCCCTCCAAGCCTCCTCCATTGAGATATCAACGGCTTATCGCTATCCCGGTGAACGCT
>CAYLRL010000046.1:0-38292 GCA_964385875.1 uncultured Syntrophales bacterium | reverse complement strand
CCATTTCGCGGTCAAGCAATAATACGCAACAGTACTTAGGAAATGCTGCACTAAGTTCATGCCCGTCCCTGCCGCGTTCATTAGCTGCGTCGACCCAATCCTTCCATGTAGCAGGCATCAAGACTGACCTCCAAAAACCCGCTTCATGCTATCCGTCAGATCCAGCCTTGTCAACGGTGTCCGAGCGAGTGGGTTTACATGACGGGCTCTGCAAACTGGAAAAGCGCTCAGTGCCGGACGACTGACAGGGGACCCTCATCTCGCGTAAGACGTACTGCGCAGAGTCCGGCAAACTCGCCATCTCCCGTGTTCGGCCAATCCTCTTCGCTATTCCCACTCGGAGCGACTGGGCTCTCGGCGATAGATTGGGAAAGGCCCCGCGCGTCGGCGGGTATTTGCCGCAAGTAGAGGAGTGAGGATGGAAGAATCCTTTCACGGAGCGGAGGGAGTTGCGCTGTCCCCGCCAAAGAGCAGCACGGAACTCCCTCGGTCCGCGCCGGTTTCCAGAGCGGTTCCGGCGCCGGCGGTGACCAGCAGCGCGTCTCCGGCCTCGAGATGAAAGGATTCGCCGTCTACGGTTACTCGAAGCGCGCCTGCGATGAGGTAGAGGAAGTGCGACGTCAACCCGTGAGACGGCCTGAAAGGCGGCGATCCGGCTTCCAGGGTGATCAGCCGACAGTCGAGCGTGGATCCGGGGACGCCCGCGGTGAGTATTTCCACCGCATGGCCGGGATGGTCGGTTTCGAGTTTGTCTCCTTCGCCCTTTCGGTAGACTATGGCTTTCTTGTACACGATTTCGTCGAGGAGGGCGCCCACCTTGGTGTCGAACGCGTCGGCAATCTTGAGGAGCGTCTTGAGCGTGGGCGAGGTCTTGTTGAGCTCGATGGAACTGAGGTTCGAGGGAGCGATGCCGGTGGCCTCGGAGAGTTCGTGCAGGCTGAACCCTCGTCGGGCGCGATACGCTCGAATGCGTGAGCCGACGTTGATGTCGCTCTTGGTCATGGGCCTCCGTTGGGGGCGCATCGGTCCGACCGATGATCACTCTTCGAAGAGTAGCCGTCCCAGTTCTCGGATATGCCGAACGCCGACGACCGTTACGCCGGTTTTGCCTCGGACGGCTTCCGCGTCGGACGCCGGCGCGATGATCCGATTGAATCCCAATCGAACGGCTTCGCCGGTTCGAGCGTCCGCGCGGGAGACGCGGCGGACTTCACCGGCGAGGCCCAGTTCGCCGAAGACAAGTGTTCGCTGCGGGATGACTCGATCGGTAAACGACGACAGGAGCGCAGCCGCGACGGCGAGGTCGGACGCGGGTTCAACCGCACGGACGCCGCCCACCGCGTTGACGAAGATATCTTGATCGCCCAGCACGAGTCCCAGTTTCTTCTCCATGACGGCCACCGTGAGGGCGAGGCGTTGCGAGTCGGTCCCCAGGCAGGTTCGACGTCCCTGTCCCGGCGCCGGCCCTGTGACCAACGCCTGGACTTCGGCAAGGATCGGCCGCGATCCCTCGATCAATGCGGTCACCGTCGAACCGGACGCTTCTTCCGGGCGCTCGGAGAGGAACAGCTCCGACGGATTGGCCACTTCCGTCAGGCCGCGTTCTCCCATCTCGAAGACCCCGATTTCGCTCACCGACCCGAATCGGTTTTTCACCGCGCGGAGGATACGATAGGGATGATTGCGCTCGCCCTCGGAGTAGAGCACGGTGTCGACCATGTGTTCAAGGAGCTTGGGGCCGGCGATGTCGCCTCCTTTGGTAACGTGTCCCACGAGGAAGCACGCCGTGGAGCCCCGCTTGACCATATCGAGTATGCGTCCGGCCGCGTAACGGACCTGCGCCACGCTACCGGGAGCGCTCTCCACGCCGGCGCTGAAGATCGACTGCACCGAATCGATGACGACCACCGAGCAGTCCGAGTCGTTCAACCGGTCGAGGATCGTCTCGAGCCGGTTCTCCATGAGCGCGAGAAAGTCCGAGGATTCAAGCGCCAATCGTTCGGCCCGCATCTTGATCTGTTGAGCGGACTCTTCGCCCGAAACGTACAGGACTTTGTGACCGCGACCCGTCAACGATCCAAGGGCCTGCATGAGCAGGGTGCTCTTGCCGATCCCCGGATCGCCGGCCAAAAGGATGACGCTGCGAGGAACAATTCCGCCGCCGAGCACTCGATCGAGTTCATTGATTCCCGTCTCGATTCGAGGTAACGAGTCTCCGTCGATGTCGGCCAACGACTTGACCTCGCCCCATTCCTCTTCCATTGCGAGCGCGGAATGCGCGACCTTTGTCTTGAGCGTCGGCGCCTTTTTCTCGACGATCGTGTTCCATTCTCCGCACCCGGGACACCGACCCATCCATTTGACGAGCTTGCGGCCGCATTCCGAGCAAATATAGACAAATTCCGATTTCACC
The DNA here is from genome assembly GCA_964385875.1 of uncultured Syntrophales bacterium. Taxonomy (GTDB): domain Bacteria; phylum Desulfobacterota; class Desulfomonilia; order Desulfomonilales; family Desulfomonilaceae; genus CAYLRL01. Next base: position 35,879 of record CAYLRL010000046.1, on the reverse strand, counting down.
GATTCTCCCGGCGGCTCGATCGCTGTCGATCAATCGATCGAAACGCTTCGCTCTTCTTACCTCGCCTGCGGCCGCGGCTCAAGGGATTTCGAGGCCTTTGGCCCGGTAGGGCGGACATGGTACACTGAGGACATGAAGCAGGACGCCCCTCGATATCGATCGCTCTCCTCGTGGCTCAAAGAGGAGTTCGGCGAACCGGCGCGCAAGATCACGGTCGACGCGGGATTGGGATGTCCCAATCGCGACGGCGCGCTCGGAACCCGCGGATGCGTGTACTGCAATCCCCGTGGATCCGGAACCGGCGCGGCTGCGGCCGGCGTCGACATTCGCGAACAGATCGAACGAGGCGCCGAATTCCTTTCACGTCGGTACAAGAGCCGGAAGTTCATCGCCTATTTCCAGTCGTTCACCAATACGTACGCGCCGCCGGAGCGCCTCCGGGAGTTGTATGAAACCGCCGCCGATCACCCGGCTGTGCTCGGCCTTGCAGTGGGAACCCGACCAGACTGTGTGCCGGAGGATGTCCTCGATGTCCTGGAATCGATGAGCCGGCGGCTTCTCGTCTGGGTTGAATACGGGCTGCAGTCAGCTCATGCCCGGACCTTGGAGCTCATCAACCGCGGACACGGTCCCGAAGCGTTCTTCGACGCGGTGAGGCGGACGCGGGCGCGGGGCCTCCCGGTGGTCGCGCACCTAATCCTCGGGCTGCCGGGGGAGAGCGTCTCGGACATGATCGAGACCGCTCAAGCCGTGGGGGAGGCCGGCGTCCACGGCGTGAAGCTCCATCCGCTCTACGTGATACGAGGAACGGGCCTCGAGGAGATGACCCGGCAGGGCCGATACGTTCCCTTGACCGAGGAAGCCGCTCAACAGGCTACCTTCGCGGTATTGGAGGCGCTTCCCCCTGAGACTGTTATTCACCGGCAGACGTCGGATCCCCATCCGGAGGAGCTCGTCGCGCCGCTGTGGATGCTCGACAAGCGCGGGGTCCGCTCTCGGTTGAACCAAGCCATGGAACGACTGGACGTTCGGCAGGGAGCGAAAACCCGCCCATAATAGGGGAGTCGGCTTTTCGGTGGGGGCGATGTGAGGCAACCCCACTGAATACTACGGCATACGATTGATACTAACGTTATTCCAATACAAAAATGACTTCGGCTCTGACGCGATACTCTTGGATGGCGCCCGCCTCGCACATGGCGCGCCACTCCACAATTCTCATGCCGGTGATATTGCGCAGCGTTTTGTTGGCCCGCTCGAACGCAATGTTCACCGCGTCTTCGAAACTGTTCGGAGATCCTGCGATAACTTCGGTGACTCTGGCTACTCTTCCCTCACTCATTGGACATTCCTCCCTGAGCGGTTGCCTCACTGCACGTACAGGTTAGAAGACGAGCAACGGGTTTGTCAACTCGTAATGGTTCACCGGGCTTGAGGCGGCTCTGCGCCCTGTGAGAATGGAGGGGGGAGACTCATCTCGTCCTCCAAACCTCCCTCATCGAGATATCAAGGGCTTATCGCCGGCCCCGTGAACGGCTACGTCAACTCTTCTTCCGATGAAGCGGCCGCGCGGGTCCCCGTTTAGAGCGGCCATATGGGAATCACGAGATGAATCATTTTACGCACGCGATGAGCCTGTCTTGCTCGGCGGCCGTGAGTTCCCGCCACGCGCCGGTGGGGAGCGTTCCCAGGCTCAATGGGCCGAAGCCCACTCTTCGGAGCTTTCGCACCGGATGGCCTATCCTGAAGAATATGCGCTTGATTTCGTTCTTTTTGCCTTCCCGGAGGATGATCTTCAGCCATGTGGTGGTTTTCTGTCTCTTGGTGACCGTCCAATTGATCTCGCCGACCCGCTCGCCGCCGCCGATGGGCATTCCTTTGCGGATTCCGCCGAGGGCCTTGGAGTCCGGCGTTCCACGCACTTTCACCAGATAGGTCCGCTCGATCGCCGACGAGGGATGGCTCAGCTTCTGTGTCAAAGAACCGTCGTTGCTCAGGATGATGAGGCCCTCCGCGTCGAAGTCGAGGCGTCCCACCATGAAGAGCCGCTTCTTGATCGGTTTGACGAGTTCCCCGACGGTCGGCCGGTCCTGGGGGTCGCTGAAGGTCGAGACGACGAATCGGGGCTTGTTGAAAATGTAGTAGCTCTTGGTTTCCACTTGGGGCCGAATGAGTTTGCCGGCCACCTTGATGTGGTCGGTCTCGGGATCGGCGGTAACGCCCAACTGTTCAACCACTTCGCCGTTCAGGGTCACAAGCCCTTCCCGGATGAGCTCTTCCGCTTTGCGACGAGATCCGACGCCTGCGTCGCGCATGATTACGTGTATCTTCTTCTGAGCCATTTCGGTCGGTGTTCTTTCCGATTCTTTTCACTCAAGGTAGCGCATCCGCGACCTATTGGCGAGGGGAAGCGTGCGACGGAAGGCTCAGGGCAATCGAACGGAGCGGGTTCGTCTCGAACGAGGCCTATACCACATGCTGAAAGACCACCTTGATCGCCTTGTTTCCGAGTCTGTCCCCGAGGACGGAGAAGGCGTCTCGGTACTCGTCCAGCCCGAACGCGTGGGTGACGATATCGTCGTAGGGCAACCCGTGGCGGGCGATGAGATCAAGGGCGATGTCAAAGGAGGTGGTCATTTCTTCGTCCAGGGTCTCGCCGCAGGAGAACGAGCTCCCGTAGATCGAGACGTTCTTGAACCAGATCGGGGTTATGTTGAATCCCACCGGTTCGTTGATTCCGAGGCAGACCAGGCGCTTGCCTTCGCCGGCGAATCTGAGCGCGTCCTCCATGAACGTCTTCAAACCGGTGGTCTCGTACACCAGGTCCGCGCCGCCGGACATGGTGATGCGGCCGACTTCGGGGTATCGAACCGCGCCGTCGAGCATGCCGGCCAGGTCCTCATAGGTTGAGCCGGGGCCGTGAGCGGTGACGACCTCCGCCGAATCGAGCCGGCGCGCGACATCGGCTTCGAAGGGATGCTCGGCGACGATAATGACGTCCTCGTCATATCCCAACAGCCGGAGGGCGGACAGCGTGAGCAATCCGAGGGACCGCGCGCCCATGATAAGGATTCGTTCGCCCGGCCGGGGAGGTCGACTGAGCACTCCGCGGACCGCTCGCGCGAACTCCGGCGCGAGCAACGCCTGGTTGCTGTCCACACCGGGGGGGACCAGGCGAACCTGACTCTTGTGCGCGATGAAGCTGTCGCCCCATCCGCCGCCCGTATCCCGACACGATCCAATGGTCGCGCCGGGGCTGAGGATCCCTTCCGCGAAGTTCCGGCACGCGGAAGGCTCCCGTCTGCGGCAGGACGGGCAGAGATTATCGATCCCGCGGGCTTCGCAGGCCAGCACGGGATCGACGACGACCCGCTCGCCCGCAGCCAGGCCGTGCACGTCCGGCCCCGTGTCGGTTATGATTCCGAGATTCTCGTTTCCGGGAACAAACGGAAACGAGAGAAACGCGCCGAATCCCGCGGGCGACCGGCGAGTCAGCATGCCTTCATCAATGTCGGAGATTGCGGACATGATCGAGCGTATCTTTACCCAGTGCGACGAGACGAGATCGGGTTCGGGAATGTCGGCGAGGTGGATCGAGAGCGCCCCGCCGTCTTCCCTGCGTGATGAGAAGCGCGATGTGAAGCGGTTGAGGACTTCCTTGCCGAGGCTGAAATTCGCCGTGATCGCTTTCATACAGTTCCTCCTCGAATCGTCGCATTCGGCGCGGTACATAGTTTTGCCGGCCTCTTTTGTCAAACTATTTTAGTGATGGTTCACCGGGCTTGAGGCGGCTCTGCGCCCGGTGAGGATGGAGGGGGAGACTCATCTCCCCCTCCAAGCCTCCCCCATCGAGATATCAAGCGCTTATCGCCGTCCCGGTGAACGGTTACCTATTTTACAAATGACTCGAGCAATTATGCGTAATGGGGCGGTGAAACGGAAGTTGTTATCGTTCACCGGGCTCCAAACCTCTCCCATAGAGATATCAACGGCTTATCGCTATCTCGGTGAACGGTTACCGGAAGTTTATATGCCGGCGCCGAGTGAATGGGCTCGATTCCCTTTTTCTTGACACGTTCCCCATAAGGGGCCATGTTTAAACTAAGTCTCGGAAATTGCCCGACCGGGGCTTTCGTGATATAGTCTCGGTCGGTGTGTACAAATATTTGGAGCCGGAGCGTTAGTTGAACACGATCTATAAGAATCTCGGCCTCTGGTTGGTTATTTGTCTTGTAATGATTTTCCTCTTTCATCTGTTCAACGAGACCAAAGCGCCGCAGAGGGAAATTCCGTACAGCCAATTTGTCCAGGACGTCGAGCAGGGGGCGATCAAGTCCGTTACCCTGGAGGGCGATCGAATCAAAGGGCAGTACGTGGACGGGACCGGCAGCTTCAAGACGCTGGCCCCGAAAGACGCCTCCCTTGTGCCCAAGCTTATGGAAAATAAGGTGGAGATCCGGGTATTGCCGGAAAACAACAACCCCTGGTATTTGACCGCCTTGATTTCATGGCTGCCGATGATCTTCCTGATAGCCATCTTTGTCTTCTTCATGCGACAGATGCAGGCGGGGGGCGGCAAAGCCATGAGTTTCGGCAAGAGCCGCGCGCGCCTGATCAATCAGAGTCAGAATCCGATCACATTCAAGGATGTGGCCGGCGTTGAAGAAGCCAAAGAAGAGCTTCACGAAATCATCGACTTCCTGCGCGATCCCAAGAAATTCACGCGACTGGGCGGCAAAATACCCAAGGGCGTGCTGCTCCTGGGCACTCCCGGAACCGGAAAGACGCTCCTGGCCAAAGCCGTGGCCGGTGAAGCCAATGTGCCGTTCTTTTCGATTTCCGGTTCGGACTTCGTCGAGATGTTCGTCGGGGTCGGCGCGTCGCGGGTGCGGGATCTCTTCATTCAGGGCAAGAAGAACGCTCCCTGTATTATCTTCATCGACGAGATCGACGCGGTGGGCAGGCACCGAGGCGCGGGCCTGGGCGGCGGTCATGACGAACGGGAACAGACGCTCAATCAACTGCTGGTCGAAATGGACGGTTTCGAGACCAACGAAGGCGTCATACTGATCAGCGCGACCAACCGTCCCGACGTGCTCGATCCCGCGCTGCTTCGACCGGGACGATTCGATCGGCAGGTGGTGGTGCCGCCTCCCGACATTCGCGGCCGGAAGTCGATCCTCGAAGTGCATACCCGGAAGGCGCCGCTCGGGCCGGATGTGGATCTCGAAACCATCGGACGGGGCACGCCCGGCTTTTCCGGCGCGGATCTGGCCAACTTGGTCAACGAAGCCGCGCTGAACGCGGCACGGCGATCGCGCGACTTCATCGAAATGATCGATTTCGAGTTCGCCAAGGACAAGGTCCTGATGGGCGGCGAGCGTCGAAGCATGGTCATCAGCCTGGAAGAGCGCCGCAGCACAGCGTATCACGAGTCGGGCCACGCGTTTGTGGCGAGGATGACCCCTCACACCGATCCGGTGCACAAGGTGACGATTATCCCGCGAGGCCGGGCCCTCGGCGTGACCCAGCAACTTCCCATGGACGATCGACACACGTACCGGAAGGAATACCTGGTCAGCCAGATCTCCGTTCTTATGGGCGGCAGAGCGGCCGAGGAGATCTTCCTCGGGCAACTCACCACCGGCGCCGGCAACGACTTGGAACGAGCCACCGATCTCGCGCGAAGGATGGTCTGCGAATGGGGTATGAGCGAGACGCTCGGACCCTTGACCTTCGGCCGGAAAGAGGAACAGATCTTCCTCGGCAAGGAATTCGCCAGGCACATCGATTATTCCGAGGATACCGCGAGAAGCATCGACGGTGAAATCCGAGATATCGTCACCAAGGGATACAACAACGCCAAGCGGATCATCGAGGAGAATCGGGACACCGTCGAACGGATGGCCGCGGCGCTGCTCGAACGTGAAACGCTTACGTCCGACGAGATCGAAACCCTTATGCAGGGCGGCCGACTGCCCGAACTGCCCAAGGCGATCGGGGACTCGGAAGCCGATGAGGAAGCGAAAAAGACCGAACCGTCGGAGGCGGGCGGCAAGGGCGTCTTGACGGGAGCGCCCCGCACGCCGGACCCGAAAGAGGTATGAGTCGTTCTTCAGCGGTCGGTCACCCGAGCGACGGCAATCAAACGAAAACCGAATGACGGAGAAGCTTCCGCGGTCGAACACAACTCGCCGCGGATTCGCTTTTCCCGGGGGAAGGACCATGGCGCCTGTTCAGCCCATACCTTTGCCGAGAACGACCCTCGATTGCTCGACCCACACGCTCGTCATGGGCGTGGTCAACATCACGCCGGATTCGTTTTCCGACGGAGGCGTCCATTACCGAGCCGAAAGCGCAATCCAGGGCGGCTTGGACATGCTCGCGGCCGGAGCGGACATCGTGGACATGGGCGGCGAATCGACCAGACCGGGGTCTCTTCCTATCGAGGAAGACGAGGAAATCCGGAGAGTTAAGCCCGTAATCGAGGCGGTGATACGCGAAGAGCCCAATGCGGTGATCTCTATCGACACCCGTCGCCGAGCGGTTGCGGAAACGGCGGTCAAGGCCGGAGCGCAGATCATCAACGACGTGTCGGGGTTCCGGGACGATCCGTCGATGATCGACTTCGCGGTCGAGACCGGCTGCGCTGTCGTCGTTATGCACATGCTGGGTCGCCCCCGCACCATGCAGCAGGAGATCCGGTACGACACCTTCCCCGAGGACATCTATCGCTTTTTCCAAGAGCGGATCGTGACGCTGGAAGAGGCAGGCGTTGCGCGAGAAAAGATCATTATCGATCCCGGGATCGGCTTCGGCAAGACCTTCGACCAGAATCTCGTCCTGATCAATCGCCTTCATATCTTCGCGGATCTCGGCAAGCCTCTGCTGTTGGGCGCTTCCCGGAAGTCATTCATCGGAAAAATCCTCGACGAGCCGGTCGCGGCGCACCGAGACACCGGCTCGCTGGCGGTGATGACCGCGGGCATCCTCCGGGGGGCGCACATTGTCCGTGTCCATGACGTGCCGGCGTCGATCCAGGCTGCAAGAGTCGCCGACGCGGTTGCCCGGGAAAGGACGGCCGCGTGATCGTGGGGGTCGGCGTGGACCTGGTGGACGTGGACCGCATGGCGCGATCCCTGGGACGCCGGTGGGGACGCCGCTTGGTCGAGCGGGTCTTCACCGACGACGAGATCGCCGTGTGCGAGCGGACGGCGTATCCGGCCGAAGGATTCGCTGCTCGGTTCGCGGCCAAGGAGGCGCTCGCGAAGGCCCTGGGAACGGGCTTCACCAGAGGAGTGACGCCGAGGGCCATTCGCGTTCACGGTAAAGAACGGGAAGCGCCGCGGATCACGCTGACGGCCGGCGCTCTCAAGGTAGCACAATCCCTGAACGTCAATCGTATCCACGTGTCGCTGAGTCACACCAAATCCACAGCCTGCGCATACGTGGTGATCGAGCGTGATCGGAGCCCGTCTTAGCCGATGGGCTGGGTATCAACACGCGTGTCGGAATGGAGACCGCCGGTCTCAGCCGGTCATTCCTCGGTCTCCGAATCGAACTCCTTCCAGAATTCCCGCTCGCACCGCTGAACACAACGGAAATACATGCGGGCTCGCACGCGTTCGAGATTCCCGCGTCCCCCGCGGCGCCCCTGCAGGCCGTACGGTTCGCCCAGATACTTGCTTCGGCACTCTTGGAGGCAGTACTCACGGTCGAAGCCCTCGTCGAACTCAAAGGTGGTAACCGGCGTGAACGCGTGGTTCGGCGCCGCAAGTCCCCCAAAAATCATGAGCGCGACGACGGTCACCGCCATGGTTATCAATTTTTTCATGCCGCGCCTCCTTTCGTCGCGCGATACACGCCGATCGAACAGCGATTCGTCCGCCCGAGCGCAATTGAATTCCCTCTTACTCTATAGTCGCGATTCTAGAGCGTCCGCGCAACGATCGCGTTGAGATATCGCGTCTCGGGCATGGTGAGCATAATGGGATGATCCGGTCCCTGACCTGCGACCGCGAGTATTTGAAGCTCTCGACCGCTTTGCCGCGCGGCCGACCGGAGGACCGCCTCGAAGTCGGATTGATCCAGGTGGTGTGAACAGGAGCAGGTGATGATGATTCCGCCGGGCGTGAGACGACCGAGCGCTCGGCGGTTCACGTCGATATAACCCTTGCGGCCTTCCTTGACGCCGGAACGGCTCTTGATGAATGCCGGCGGATCGACCACGATCAGGTCCCACTCGGGGCCGGTCTTTTTGAGGAAATCGACCGCGGAGCTCCGCACAGTACGGAAGCGGTCTCCCATGTCGTTGAGGTGCGCGTTCTCTTCAGCAAGGGCAAGAGCGCCGCGTGACGAGTCCACCGCGGTAACCGTGTCCGCTCCTCCGTGAAGGGCGTGGAGTCCCCATGCGCCGCTGTAGGAGAAGAGATCCAGGGCCTGCGCGCCTTCGGGAACGACTTCCCGAACAAGCGCTCGGTTCGATTCCTGGTCGATGAAGAAGCCCGTTTTCTGGCCGTTGACGATGTCCACGAGAAATCGAAGGCCGGCGGATCGGATTTCGACTCGTTCCGGGACCTCGCCGTACGCGAGCTCCTTGACCTGCGGCAACCCTTCGAGCGCCCGCGCGGGTGAATCGTTCCGGAGATAGATCCCCGCCGGGGAGAAGATGTCTGTGAGAACCTCGATTACCTCTTCACGCAGCTGGTCCGTGCCGGCGGTGAGCAGCTGGACGGCAAGGTAATCGCCGTATCGATCGACAACCAAGCCGGGGAGGAAGTCACTCTCGCCGTACACCACCCGATAGGCGTCGCCGCGATCCCTGAGAAAGCGACGGCGGTCGTCCGCCTGCACAATGCGTTCTCTCAGAAACGCTCCGTCGATGTGCGCTTTCTTCCGGGAGAGAATTCGCGCGGAAATGAGCGCGCCGGGATTGGCGTACGCGACGCCCAGGAATTCACGCGCGTGGTCGCGGAGATCGTAGATTCCGCCGGGTTCGAGGTCCGCGACGGGCGGGTCCGCGATCTCATTGGAGAAGACCCACAGGTGTCCGCTGCGGACCCTGCGGTCGGAATTCTTTTTCAGGTGTATGTCGGGCATAAGACGTCCATAGCCGGTAGCGTTCGAATACCGGCCCGTTTCCGAGCACGAACGGGATTCAGAGAGCCGCCGGCGATCGATCGTCGGCTACGTTTTCGGCTCGATCCGCTCCATCCCGTTCATCAGCGGTCGGAGAACCTCGGGGATTACCACGCCGCCGTCCGCCTGTTGGAAGTTCTCGAGCAGAGGGATGAGTATCCGCGGCGACGCGATCGCAGTGTTGTTCAGGGTGTGGCAGTATCGGGTTTTGCCTTCTCGATCGCGATAGCGGATCATGAGCCTCCGGGACTGGAACTCGTGAAGGGTGGAGCATGAATGGGTTTCCGAATAGCCGGCGCGGCTCGGCATCCATGTCTCGATTTCATGCTTGATCACCTGCCCCTGGCCGATTTCGGCGCCGCACGCGAGCGCGACCCGATAGGGCAGTCCCAGCGCCTGCATGATCTCCTCCGCGTTGCTCAGGAGGAGCTGATGCTCCTGTTTGGAGATCTCGGGGTCGTTTGCGCAGACGGTCACCTGTTCGACCTTGTTGAACTGATGAAGCCGATAGAAGCCGCGCGTGTCGCGGCCGTACGATCCGGCTTCTCTCCGGAAGCAGGTGGAATAGCCGCAATAGCGTTTGGGGAGGTCCTTTTCGTTGAGGATCTCGTCCATGTGGTATGAGACGAGCGACACTTCGGACGTGCCGACAAGATAGAGATTGTCCTTTTCGATGAAGAAGGTGTCCTCTTCGCCCAGCGGGAAGAAGCCGGTGCCGACCATTGCCTCCCGTCGCACCAGCTGGGGCACGATCATGGGCTGGAAGCCCTTCGCGACCAAGTGATCGAGCGCGAACTTGAAGAGCGCAAACTCGAGCAGAGCGCCCTCGTTCTTGAGGCAATACATCCGAGCGCCGGCGAACTTGACCGCTCGGGGGATGTCGAGTATGTCGAGCGACTCGGCCAGCTCCAGATGATCCTTGGGTTCGAAATCGAATTGGGGCGGCTCGCCGAATTTCCGGAGTTCCACATTGTCTTCGTCGGATTCGCCTTCGGGCACTTCGTCCGCGGGAGGATTCGGGACCTGAAGCATCAATTCCTCGAATCGCTCTTCAGCCCGGCGCAATTCGGGTTCCTTTGCGGTCAGTTCATCTTTGAGCGCTTTGACGTGAGCGACCGCGTGATCCTTTTCCTCACCCGAGAGCTTGGGTATCTCCTTGGACATGCGGTTGCGATCCGCCCTGATTTGTTCGACGTCGGTTCGGAGTTCCCGCACGCGGCGGTCAACCTCGAGCAGCTCGTCCAAATCCATGTTCATATGTTTCTTGCGGATGCCGTCTTTGATGATGTCGGGATTATTGCGAACAAAAGCCATGTCCAGCATGGGCGATACTCCTTTGGCCGCCGGCGGTCGTCGTATCAGGATTCGTCGTCGTCGGAGAGCGGGGGGGTTTTCACCTGAGAGGAACTCAACACGCTCTTGAGTTTTTTCGACGGTTCCGACCATTCACGCTGTTCCCGCTCTTTTATCGGGGTCTCGTCGATCTCAACGTGGTAATGCTTGTGGATGAACTTCTGAAGCTCCTGCTGTTCGGCCGGAAGCATTTCCGCGTAGATCTTCTCGAGCCGTTCACGTTCCGACTTGGTCATCGTGCCCGGCCCGATCTTTTTCGATTCTTCCAACCATTGGCGTTGCTTGGGCGAGAGGTTCGATTCATCCGGGATATCGTTGCGATCTTTGTCGGTCATTGCGCTCGCATTCCTTTCACACGGATCTGCGCTCCACACGCAGGGCGGCGACAAGAGCGATTCGCCGCGTGCGATAAACTTAGCAACTCGCCCTCACTCCTGCAACACGTTTCCTCGGCGGGGTTGATTCTCGGGCCTCGACCCGGTTGGGCGTCGCCTCTTGCCTGAGTCGTTCGGTTCGACTATAGTCCCGGTCAAACAACGCCGAAGGGTGGATACGGTGACCTTCAGATTTCGATCCATTTTATTGACGCTGCTTGCCGTCGCGCTCCTGCCGATTTCCTCATGCGGAGACTCGGACAAGGCCGAAACCGGCGCGGACAAGGAAACTCGCAGGGTTGCGAAAACCGCCGCGAAAGAGTACGAGCCGGCGACCGGCGGTATGATTATCCGGGGCACGATCGGCGACGCGTCGGTCTTGCTGCCCGTCCTTGCGTCGGATTCCGCGAGCGCGGACATCAACGGTCTGATCTATAACGGCTTGGTCAAATACGACAAAGACCTTCAGCTCGTTCCCGAACTGGCCGAACGATGGGAAATCAGCGAGGACAAGCTCCGCATACGATTCTTCCTGCGTAAGGACGTCACATGGCAGGACGGAAAACCGTTTACAACCCGTGACGTGGAATACACATACAAGGTCTACGTGGATCCGAAGACGCCGACCGCATACGCAAGCGACTTCCTGCGGGTTAAGGAATTTCGAGTCCTGGACGACTACACCTTCGAGGTCACCTACGGCAAGGCGTACGCCCCCGCGCTGGCGTCCTGGGGGCAGGGAATGCTTCCCGCGCATCTCCTGGAAGGGACGGAAATCACCAGGAGCGATCTCAAGCGTAATCCGGTCGGAACCGGGCCGTACATCTTCAAGGAATGGAAGACCGGCGAGAAGATTGTGGTGGACTACAATCCCAACTACTTCGCGGGACGGCCGTACATCAGTCGCGTGCTCACGAGGGTCATCCCGGACCTGGCAACCATGTTCCTCGAATTGAAAGCCGAGCGAGTCGATCAGATGGGATTGACGCCGCTCCAGTACCGGCGGCAGACCGACACCGAATGGTTTGGGGAAAATTTCAATAAATATAAGTACCTGGGATTCGGATACTCGTATCTGGGCTACAACCTGCTCGATCCCAAGTTCAAGGACAAGAGGGTCCGGCAGGCCCTCACGATGGCCATCGATCGGGAAAGCCTCGTCAAAGGCGTGCTCCTGGGGCTCGGCAAGATCGCGTACACCCCGTACAAGCCGGACACGTACTGGTACAACCCGAATGTGAAGAAATATCCCTACGACCCGGAGAAGGCCAAGCTAATGCTCGCGGAAGCGGGCTGGACCGATTCGGATGGGGACGGTCTGCTGGACAAGGACGGCGAACCGTTCTCCTTTACGATCATCACAAACCAGGGGAACGACCTCCGCAAGAACGCCGCGACGATCATCCAGCGGGACCTGAGCAAAATCGGCGTGGAGGTGAAGATCCGTGTGATCGAGTGGGCCGCGTTTCTCAAGAATTTCATCAATAAGAAGAAGTTCGAGGCCACATTGCTCGGGTGGAGCATCGGCATCGACCCGAATCAGATGGATATCTGGCATTCTGAGAAGACCGGCCAACACCAGCTCAATTTCGTCTCGTACACGAACAAGGAGGTGGATCGCCTGTTGGAACTGGGCGTCTCCACCTACGACCGGACCGAGCGCAAGAAGTACTACGACGCGTTTCAGAAGATCATCGCGGAGGATCAGCCGTACACGTTTCTGTGGGTGGCGCAGTCCCTCCCGATTATTCATTCCCGCTTCCACGGGATCAAGCCCGCGCCGGCGGGCATTGGGTACAACTTCGAGCGGTGGTTTGTGCCGAAACCGCTGCAGAAGTATCATATCGAGCCGTAGCCGCGGGCCGGGCCCGTCCGCCGGCTCAGCCCGTTTCCCCTCGTCGAACGACGACATCGAGGGCCGGAGAGCCTGTTGACAGGCGCCGCTCGATCGGGAATAACGGTCGGAAGGGCGGCCCGACGGCCGGTCGTTTCGTGAACGGAGCCTACGTCGACGATGGCGGTTTATATCCTCAAACGTCTTCTCATGATGGTCCCGGTGCTGATAGGCATCACGCTGATTTCCTTTGCGGTGATGAAGGCGGCCCCGGGAGACCCCACGAGCTTGTACACCGATCTCAATCCCAATCTGAACGAGGAGGCGATCAAACGAATCCGGGCTCACTACGGATTGGACAAACCGTGGTATGTCCAGTACTACCGCTGGCTGCGGAATTTGGTCGTGCTCGATTTCGGCAGATCGTTCGCTCCGGATAATCGACCGGTCCTGGACAAGATCATGGAGCGCATACCGATTACGCTCTTGATCAACGTGCTCTCGATGATTCTCATTCTCGGCGTTGCCGTACCGATCGGGGTGATGTCCGCGGTCAAGCGGAATTCGCTCTTTGATAAGGGCACGACGGTTTTCGTCTTTTTGGGATTCGCGATCCCCAGTTTCTGGTTGGCGCTGCTCCTGATGATCTTGTTCGGGGTGAAGCTCGGGTGGTTGCCCATATCCGGCTTCCGGTCGCTGCACTTCGCTGAGTTGTCGCCAATCGGACAGGTGGCGGATGTGGCCAAGCATCTGATATTGCCGGTCTTTGTGTCGGCCTTCGGCGGTCTTGCCGGGATGAGCCGATACATGCGATCGAACATGCTGGAAGTGATCCGACAGGATTACATCACCACCGCGCGGGCCAAAGGGCTCAACGAACGGGTGGTGATCTTCCGGCACGCGCTTCGGAACGCGTTGCTGCCGGTGATTACGTTGCTGGGATTGTCGGTCCCGGGCCTGATCGGCGGGAGCGTCATCTTCGAGACGATCTTTGCGATCCCGGGCATGGGACAGCTTTTTTACCAGTCAGTGATGATGAGGGACTACCCGACGATCATGGGAATTCTCGTGATCGGCGCGGTCCTCACGTTGCTGGGTAATCTGCTGGCGGATATTTCCTACTCGGCCGCGGACCCGAGGATTCGCGTGACCTGATGTGATGGTCCGTGTGACGCGGAAACGACGAACGACCCACGAGTGATGATATGGCTTCCCTCCCGGGTGACTTCGGATCACGACTGGCTACGAACAAAATGGCCATGGCCGGCCTCTTTGTTGTGGCACTGCTCTTCACCGTAGCGATATTCGCCGACTACCTGGCGCCGTATCCGCCCGGCATGATCGACACGGACCGCATTCTCGAGCCGCCCAGCCTCGCGCATCCCTTCGGGACGGATGTCCTCGGGCGGGACGTGCTGTCGCGGATCATTCACGGGGCCGACGTATCGCTGAGTGTGGGCTTTGTCGCGGTGGGCATTTCGACGCTCATCGGGACGATTCTCGGGGCGATCTCGGGTTATTATGGAGGCATGACCGACCGGGTGGTGATGCGCTTCGTGGATATCATGCTCTGTTTTCCTTCCTTTTTTCTCATCCTCGCCGTCATTGCGTTCATCGGGCCGAGCATCTGGAACATCATGATCGTCATCGGCGTCACCTCGTGGATGGGCGTGACGAGGCTCGTGCGCGCGGAGTTCCTCAGCATGAAGGAGCGGGACTTCGTTCAGGCGGCCATAAGCCAGGGCGCGGGAGATCTGCGGATCATCTTCGCACATATCCTTCCCAACGCGATGGCCCCGGTGCTTGTGGCCGCGACGCTCGGCGTGGCCGCCGCAGTGCTCGTCGAATCGAGCCTCTCCTTTCTGGGTATCGGCGTGCAACCGCCGGATCCCTCCTGGGGCAACATGCTCACTGAGGGCAAAGACAATATTGAAATCGCCTGGTGGCTCTCGGTCTTCCCGGGCGTGGCCATCCTGATTACCGTTATGGGGTACAACCTGCTCGGCGAGGGCATCCGCGACACCTTGGATCCCCGTCTGCGGGAATAGACGGACAGCCCCTGGATGATCCGAGCGCGCGTCGGCAATCATCGAGAAGCGCCAAAGCCCGATCTCGGGTGGAGATGTGACGAGGGCCGGCGCAGGTTTGGTTTGACATTACCTACTAACGTGGTCAGAATACTTGTGTAGAAAATCATGTGTACGATCGGCCGTGGCGGGTTGTGGGGCGGCGAGGCGCCTTCGCGCGGAACGAAGTCGTTTCTCGGCGTCCGAAATTGGTGATGAGCTCAATGAATTGCGAGGCGCCCTATGGCTGAGAATCAAGAAAACAAATACGGCCCTGAAGCGCTCCTGGAAACGTGGTTGAAGCAATCGGCCAAATTCTGGGCCGACGCCGCGAAGGCGGCGCCGCGTTCGGACGCGGGCAAGCCCGGGGGTGAAACGGCTGATGAAGGCAAAAAGAGCCGCTTTCAGGAGACGTATGATTCCACCGTGCGCATGTGGCAGGTCTGGACCGCCATGATGGCCGAACCGGAAGCTGTCGAGGCCCTCACACGGGGAATCAATGCGCTCCCCGACACTGCGGTCAAGCTGATGCGACCCGGGATCGACTCCTTCTTTCATCTCCAGAAGGAGTGGTGGGCACGGATGGGCCGTATCGGCGAATCGACCAAGGCCTACGATTTCGAGAATCTCGACCGGGAGATCTTCAAGGTCTGGAGCGAGCTGTACGAAAAGGAGTTTCGGCAGTTTTTCAACCTACCGCAGGTCGGACTCACTCGTGAGTATCAGGAGCGGTTCACTCTAGCTGCGGATAAGTTCAATCAATTTCAGGCGGTTATGTCAGAGTTCGTTTCGCTCCTCTATCTGCCGTTCGAGCGTACGGCAAAGGTCATGCAGGAGAAGCTCTCCGAGATGGCCGACGAAGGCGCGCTCCCCTCGAGCGCGCGGGACTATTATCGGCTCTGGGTGAAGACGCTCGAGGGTCATTATATGACGCTCTTCAAGTCGCCCGAGTATTTGCGGACCATCAGCAAGACGCTGGACGCGCTCAGTGAATATGCGATCGCGCGGCAGAAGGCTCTGGAAGACGCGCTCCAGGCGCTTCCGGTGCCGACGCAAGGCGAAATGGACGAATTGTACAAAGAGCTCTACACGCTCAAGAAACGGCTGAAACAACTGGAAAAACAGGCAAAAAACGGGAACGGGCGGTTCGACGGATAGGCCGCGCGCTCCCCGGACTTGGGAACCAAGCCGCACAGGGGGATCCCCATGAGTCAGTCCAAGATACCCGTTGATTTGCTGCTCGCCAATCTTGCGGAGGACGCGGAAAAGGTCCGGGAACGGGTCAAGAAGGCCTCGGACGTCCTGCTGGAAGCGCTGGACACATCAATCGCGGTCACGCCCTATGACGTGGTGTATGAAGAGGATCGCATCAGGTTGAAGCATTACACGCCGGAGGGCTCGCCTTCGGTGAAGACGCCGCTCGTCGTGGTCTACGCGCTGATCAATCGTGAGACCATGCTGGATCTTCAGCCGGGTCGAAGCGTGGTGCAGACAATGCGCAACGCCGGCCTCGACATCTACATGGTCGACTGGGGGTACCCGACGCGTAAGGACAAGTTCCTGACGATCGACGATCACGTGAACGGGTACATGGACAATGTGATAGACTTTGTCCGGGAACGGCACGGAATCGACAAGGTCAACCTCTTGGGCATTTGCATGGGGGGCACGTTCAGTGTAATCTACGCCGCGCTCCATCCGGACAAGATCAGGAATCTGATCACAACGGTCACCCCGACCAACTTCGACACCGATCAGGGGCTCTTGCATGTTTGGATGCGCAATCTGGATGTGGATCGCCTGATGGACTCCCTCGGGAATATGCCCGGCGACATCATGAACTACGGGTTCTTGCTGCTGAATCCCGCACGGCTGATGATCGACAAGTACGTGGGCTTCCTCGAGAATATTGACAACAAAGCCTTTGTGGAGAACTTCGTGCGGATGGAAAAATGGATATTCGACAGTCCGGACGTTCCCGGCGAGACGTTCCGTCAATTCGTCAAGGATTTGTATCAGAAGAATTTGCTGATCAAGAACGAGATGACGGTAGGCGGAAAACGTGTGGATCTTCGAAATCTGACCATGCCTCTCCTCAATTATTACGGCTTGTACGACCACCTCGTGCCGCCGGAAGCCTGCGAGAAGCTCGCCTCCGCGGTCGGCAGTTCTGATACCACGGACATGCGCCTCGAGACCGGACATATCGGTATCTACGTGAGCTCCAAGTGCCAAAAGGAGTTTGCGCCCAAAATCGTTGAGTGGCTGAAAAAGCGGGATAGCGAGGCCGAACCGGCGTCCGAGGAGGCCCCGAAGAGTATGCCTCGGGACGAGACGTCCCAACCGGGGGTTGTTGTGTCGGCGTAGTTTGTGTTCGGGCCGTTGATATGAAGGAGAAGCGGGATGACCAAGGAAATCGATTACTTTAAAGCGTTTTGTAAAGTCAGTCGAGCGTTCGGGACCACCCTCGACAAAGACGAACTCTTGCGGTTGATCACCCAAAGCGCGGTCGAAAGCATGAACGGAAAGGCGTCCTGCCTCTTTCTGGCCGATCGAAAAGAAGACGTGTTCGTGCCGGTGGCTCAATACGGCCTCTCCGACGATTACCTCCACGCAAAGCCGATGCGCGCCAAACGACTGGTCGAAGAAATCGCGGACGGCGGCTACCTTTACTTCAAGGACGCCGCCTCGGACCCCCGTCTCGAGAACCACGAAGCGAAGAAGGCCGAAGGGATCGCTTCGATCCTCACCGTTCCCGTACGGGTCTCCGACAACACTATCGGTGTGCTGTCGCTCTATTCGGGCGAGTCGCGGGAGTTCTCGGACATCGAGATAGAGTTTTTGGCCGCGCTTGCCGAGCAGGGCGGGGTGGCGATCGAGAACGCTCGACTGATAAGACGAATCAGACAAAATGCGGATCTCTATTCGGATCTCGCGGCCACGATCAATTCGAGTCTCGATATCAAGAAGATCCTGCATATTCTCACCTCGGACATAGCCGAGGCGTTCAACATGCAGGGGGTCGCGGTGCGGCTGCTGAACAAGGCCGGCGGCACGCTCGACCTGGTTGCGAGCTACGGCCTGAGCGAAGACTACCTCACCAAGGGTCCCGTCACCGCAGAGACGCATGTGAAGCGAGCGCTTCGCGGCGAGATCGTCGCAATCCCGAATACCACCGAAGATCCCGAACTCAAGTATCGGGAAGCAACGCTCAGGGAGGGCATCGGGTCCATGCTGATCGTGCCGATCACCGCCGGCGAGGAAGTGATCGGGATAATGCGGCTGTGCAGCGCGTACCAACGCGGTTTTCCGGAGGATCTCATTCAACTGGTCGGCGCGGTCGCCAAACAGGGCGGGCTGGCCATCCAGAACGCGTCGATGTATCTCATGCTGGAACAAGACAAGAGGAGCCTTGAAGAGGACATCTGGAGTCATAAATCGTGGTTCTGAGGGGGCGTTTGAGATCGCGGGCGTACCCTCGCGCACGGTGGAGGAGTGCCAAAAGCCTGATTCAGAGCGGGTTTGAGAAATTGGCCGGCCCTGCCTTTTTCCTTTGACCTCGATCACGGATTACCGTAAGTTGTACTAATCCAACACCATGTGGGGGGCATGTCGGCCTTCGCGCCCGGTCGTGACCCCGTGACGAACAGACGGTTTTTCCGCGGGACGGCCGTATGATTCTCCGCACGGCCCATTGCCGCACGACCTGCGAAAGGAATGACCAACCCCGAAGCTGCGGTCGCCGATCCAAAATCGGGGAGGAGAACCGCGTATCACGCGGGCCGGTAACCTGTGCGCAGCGATTGAAGGACATTCGAATCTCACCATGACAGACATGACGGATATTCAAGAAGTGTCCGAGGCCGTATTCGAGCGATGCCCCACAGGAATTCGGGGACTGGACGAAATCACCAACGGGGGCCTCCCGAAAGGACGAACAACGCTGGTCAGCGGTTCGGCCGGCTGCGGGAAGACCGTGATGGCGACTGAGTTTCTCGTGCGGGGCGCTCGCTCCTTCGACGAGCCGGGAGTCCTGGCGTCCTTCGAGGAGACGAAGGAGGATCTTCAGGCGAACTTCGCGTCTTTCGGTTTCGGTCTGGGCGAACTGATCGCAGACCGCAAACTGATCATCGACCATGTCCACATCGAACGCGCGGAAATCGAAGAGAGCGGCGCATACGACCTCTCGGGTTTGTTCATTCGGTTAGGACACGCGATCGAATCCATCGGCGCAAAGCGGGTGGTTCTCGACACGCTGGAGGCCCTCTTCGAAGGTTTCAGTAACAGGATGATCCTTCGCGCCGAATTGAGACGACTCTTTCGCCGGCTCAAAGAATGGGGCGTCACTTCGATCGTTACCGGTGAATCCGGCGGCGGCTCGCTGACCCGATACGGTCTCGAGGAGTTCGTGGCGGATTGCGTGATCGTCCTGGACCATCGCGTGTTGGATCAAGTCGCCACCCGCCGGCTTCGGATCGTGAAGTATCGGGGAGGCGTGCACGGCGCGGACGAACATCCGTTTCTCATCGGCGAGTCCGGCGTCTCGGTCATTCCCGTTACGTCCGTGGGATTGGACGCGGCCGCGTCCGATGAGCGGATATCCACGGGAGTCGAGGGGCTCGACCGTATGCTGGACGGACGGGGCTATTACCGGGCGAGCAGTGTTCTCATCTCGGGGAGCGCAGGCACGGGGAAGACAAGCTTCGGCGCGCATTTCGTCGTCGCAGCCTGCCGGCGAGGGGAGCGCGCGATCTATTTCGCGTTCGAGGAATCCCGCGATCAAATCGTGCGGAACATGGGTTCGATCGGCCTCGATTTGGCGAAATGGGAAGAACGGGGCCTCCTGCGATTTCATGCGGTCCGCCCGACTTTGCTCGGTCTTGAAGGGCACCTGGCGGGAATATACGCGCTCGTGGACGAATTTAAGCCGTCGGTGGTCGTCATGGACCCCATCTCCAATTTCTCGACGGTCGGTTCCTTTTCCCAGTCGCAAATCATGCTGACCCGTCTGGTGGACAGGCTGAAGCGGGCCGGCGTCACTGCGCTCTTCACCGATCTCGTACCGGGAATCGACCTTCGACCCCATGAGGACTTGGGCGTCTCCTCGGTGATGGACACGTGGATTGTCGTGAGAAACGCCGAAATCGACGGTAAGCGAAATCGGACCGTCAGCGTTCTGAAGTCGCGGGGTATGGATCACTCGAACGAAGCAAAACCGCTGAGTATAACACGGGATGGTCTCCGCATATGAGCGGTCGACGCGGTCTCCGGAGGAGAGATTCGATCGTGAAGGGTCCCCGAGGCCTGATCGATTTCCGGGAGGCGCCTGGAGGTAAGGTCGGATTCGTATGGCTTTCGACGAATACCCGAAAGTAAATTCCGAAGAATCCGCAACGGATGGAGAGGAATGGGTCCTCAAGCTGTACGTCGCGGGTCAAACGGAGAAGTGCGTCACCGCGTTCACCAATCTCAAGCAGATCTGCGAAAAATACCTCGCCGGCAGATACCGCATCGAAGTGATCGACCTGCTGGAGAATCCCCAGCTCGCCGGCGACGATCAGATTCTCGCGGTTCCGACGGTTGTCAAGAAGCTGCCCCCGCCTCTTCGCAAAGTCGTGGGCGATCTCTCCAACGACGAACGAGTGCTGGTCGGGCTGAACCTTCGACCGTGAAAGTGGGACGAGGCGTCGTCTGAAGAGGAGTAGACGACGGAATTGATGCGCCGCGCGGGAGAGTTCGCACAGATTGTTAAGAAAGCGTACATGACCGGAACAAATGGCTTGAGACCGATCTTGAACGGGAATATGATAGGGTAGTATCGTCTGTTTGCGCTCGTTCACGGTTCGGGCGACCGTGATGTACGGTAACCGTTCACCGGGATAGCGATAAGCCGTTGATGTCTCGAAGGGGGAGGCTTGGAGGGAGAGATGAGTCTTCCCCTCCATCCTCACCGGGCGCAGAGCCGCCTCAAGCCCGGTGAACCAGTACGATGTACGAAACCGGGGGTGGGGGAACCTCCCTACGCAGCGCCGCGCACGTCGGGCTGAGCATACAAACCGAGATTTCGGCAGGCAGGGCAACGCTCGGGTTATGACGCCGGAGGCGTTTCATTCTATGGGAATGCGTCAAAACGACACATCATTTCTCGATCCGGAAGGCGAAGTTCGGGAGTTACGCCGAAGACTGGAAGAAGCCGAACAAACCTTGCGCGCAATTGGGGACGGCGAAATCGACGCCATTGTGGTCTCGGAGCCGGAAGGCCGGAGGATTTACAATCTCAAAGGCGCGAGTCAGGTTTTTCGGGTCCTCATGGATACCATCAATGAGGGTGCGGTTACGGTCTCGACCGACGGAACAGTCCTGTACGGCAATCGAAAAATGACCGAGTTCATCGGGACGACGTCCGACGGTTTCGTGGGTCGCGATCTGACGGAATTCGTCATCGAAGAGCAACGGGAACCTCTTGAACGGATCATCCGAGACGGCGCGAGCTTCAGCTGCGGAGGCGAATTCGAGATGAGAAACTCGAACGGCGCTTGTTTGCCGGTCAGCCTCTCATGCGCGCCGCTGCTCTTTCGAAATGTCCCCGCAGTCGCGGTGGTCGTCACCGATCTCTCACAGCGCCGGGCCGCGGAACGGGAACGCAGGGCCGGACAAGAGCGATACCGGCAGATGTTTCGAGAGCACGGCGCGGTGATGCTCCTGGTCGATCCCGACACCGGCGCGATCGTGGACGCGAATCCTGCGGCCGCGGAGTTCTACGGGTATGACCTCGAGCGGCTCACGTCCATGCGCATGTGGGAAATCAGCGCCCTGGAACGGGATGAAGTCGCCCTACGCTTAAGGGAGATGGCCTCCGAAGAGAGCGGCGTCTTTCTCTTTCAGCACCGGGTCGCCGCCGGTGAGATCCGCGACGTGGAAGTCCACTCCGGCCCGTTGAATGTGAACGATCGCACGCTGCTCTACTGCATCATTCACGACATCACCGTCAGGATGAGGGCGGAACGACGGATCAAGGCCTCCCTGCAGGAGAAGGAAGTCCTCCTCAAGGAGATCCACCACCGGGTGAAGAACAACCTCGCCGTGATAAACAGTCTGCTGAGTCTGCAATGCGATCATGCGGACGACGAGACCGTGTGCCGCATGCTGCAGGATGCGCAGGATCGGGTCAAGTCCATGGCCATTGCGCACGAAAAGCTCTATCGAGCCGACAACTTGGCGAAACTGAACATCCGGGAGTATATCGACGGACTCCTGGATCATCTTCTCGCATCGCATGCCGTCCCGGAAAGAGAAATCGGCCTCACCACGCGCGTCGACGACGTGATTCTCGGGCTCGACACCGCCGTGCCGCTGGGCTTCATCCTTACCGAGCTGGTCTCGAACGCGCTCAAGCACGCCTTTCCCGGCGGCCGCAACGGGAGGATCGTTGTGTCGCTGAAAAAGGAGACCGACGACAACTATCAGCTGAGCGTCTCCGACGACGGAATTGGATTGCCGGAGGAGGTCGATCCTCACCGTCCCCTGTCGCTCGGGCTCGATCTTGTCGATACCTTCGCCGCGCAGTTGGGCGGCACGGTCGATTTCATTCGCGGCCGAGGAACGGAAGTGAGGATCGGATTCAAAGACTCGACAAGCCCAAAGGCGCAGAGACGCACCGGATGAACAAGAGCAGGATTCTCATCGTTGAGGACGAACTGGTCGTGGCGAAGGACCTGTCACGACGTCTGGAACGCGCCGGTTATGCGGTGATCGGTTCGGTCCCGTCCGGAGAGGAATCGATCGCGGCTACGGAAAGAGACGGGCCGGATCTCGTTATCATGGATGTCGTGCTGGCCGGAGAGATGGACGGGACGGAAGCCGCATGGATTATCCGAAATCGCTTCGACGTTCCCGTGGTCTATCTGAGCGCACACACGGAGAACCTGACGCTCAAGCGCGCGAGCGCGACGCAGCCCTTCGGCTATCTCGTCAAGCCGGTTGCGGATCAGGAGCTGGCCCCCGCCATTGAAATGGCGCTTCAGAAGCACCGTGTGGAGAAACGGCTCCGCGAGAGTGAACGGCGCCATCGATCGCTCGTCGAGACGATCCCGTACGGCATAATCGAAACCGACTTATCGGGCCTCGTCCAGTTCGTCAATTCGGGCTTCCTCCGTATGGTCGGCGCGGAAAAGGCGGAGCTTGTGGGCACGGATCTCTCGGATCTCATGGCGTCCGATGACGAGCGCTCCGGGCTCGAACAGTCCTTCGCCTATCTTGCGGATAAACGGCCCTCGCCGGAGACGTGGTTCGGCAGAATGCGTCGGAAAGACGGGGAACTAATCCAGATTCAGGTCGATTGGAACTACGCATACGACCCTGACGGACGTCTCTCCGGCTTCGTCGCGGTGGTGACCGACGTCACCGAACGAAAGATCGCGGACGAGAAGCTGCGCAGGACATCCGAGACGATTCAGGCGCTGCTGAACGCGACGAGCGACATGGTCTGCCTGCTTGACGCGAATGGAAGGATTCTCGCCGGCAACGAGACGTTCCGCACGCGGTTGGCAGGTTTGGACGAGGAAATTCCCGGCGCGGACCTGTCCGCGGTCTGGCCCGATCACAAGGGGGGGCCTCCCTGCGACGGGCTCGAGGAGGTCTTCAAAACCGCGGCGCCGGTTCGGTGCGAACGGACCTTCGACGGCGCGGTCTTCGATGTGGGCCTTTATCCCGTGTTCGATGATATGGGTTCGGTGCGGGGCGTGGCTCTCTTCGCCCGTGATATCACCGAAAACAAGAAGACCGAAAACATGCTCCTCCGTTCGGAACGCATCAAAGCGGTCGGGGAAATGGCGAGCGGCGTAGCCCACAACTTCAACAATCTGCTCCAGATAGTTATGGGAAGCGCGAGACTGGCGGTTACGAATCTGGAAATGGGAGACCTCGCTGAAGCAGGAGCCAATCTCGAACAGATTCTTCAGACGTCGAGGCTCGGAGCGGACACCATTCGACGGCTGCAGCACTTCGCTCGTTCGAGCCGAGTGGAAGCGTCCCTTCCTTTGAAGGTTTTCGACCTGTCGGACACGGTCGCGCAGGCCGTGGAGATGACCAAACCGTTTTGGCGGACCAAGCCCCATGAGGCGGGTATCGATATTGCGCTGAAACAGGATTTGACCCCCGCGTGTCTCATCGAGGGCCGCGAAAGCGAGCTCTTCGAGGTTGTGGTCAATCTCGTCAACAACGCGGTCGAAGCCCTCCCGGAAGGCGGCGTGATCGACGTGCTGACGCGCATCGAGGACACCTCGGTCGTCCTCGTCGTTTCCGACACCGGCGTGGGCATTCGCGCAAACCAGCGCGATCTGATCTTTCAGCCGTTCTGGACCACCAAGGAATATCACGGCACGGGCATGGGGCTGGCGAGCGTTCGGGGCATCGTGACAGCGCACGCAGGCTCGATCGAGGTGAAGAGTGAGGTCGGCAGAGGCGCCGTGTTCACCGTCAAACTCCCTTTGGCGGCCGCTCGGGAGGCCGTCGGAGCCGAAGACCCGGGCGCGGAAAGCGAGAGTTCGCTTCGCATGCTGATCGTGGACGACATGGAAGCCGTGGTGCGCCTCCTCGAGAGCGGCCTGACCAAGTGCGGGCATCGGGTGCTCGCAGCAATGTCCGGCAAGGAGGCCGTCGAGATTTTCAAGGAAGTGGAGGTGGACGTCGTCATTTGCGACTTGGGCATGCCGGAGATGAACGGCTGGGAAACGGCCGCGGCCATACGGCGGATCTGCATGCGTCGCGGGCGGCCCGGAGTTCCCTTTATCATGCTGACCGGCTGGGGTGAGCAGGCGTGCGCTCATCCGATCGGCGCCGACGCGGGAGTCGACATGATTATGTCCAAACCGGTAGAGCTTCCCGAACTTGCCGCCGCCGCACGAGATCTCGCCGCACAGCGAACCGGCTGAATCGAATCATCGCCCCCCTCACGGATGTTCACGTCGAACGGGCGCAGGAGGCTCGGCCGCAGACGTCACGCGCGCAGCGATCTCGCAGGGAAGGAATACACTCGTATGAAACTCAAGGATGTCGGGGAATTCGGGTTCATTAATCTTATCGCCCCGTTTGGTCGGATTCGCGAGCAGGGTGTCGTCAAGGGAATCGGCGATGATTGCGCAGTCATCGACGTTGGAGCGGATGAGTATCTGCTCGTGACCACCGATCTGCTGGTCGAAGGGATTCATTTCCGCATGGAATGGTCCTCGGCGGCTGTGTTGGGCGCCAAGGCCCTCGAGGTCAATTTCTCCGACATCGCCGCGTGCGGAGGCGCGCCCAGGGAGGTCTTCGTCAGCTTGGCCGTCCCCGACCGGATCGAACTGGACACGCTTACGGGGCTCTACGAAGGGATGAGCGACCGGGCCCGCCGCTGCCACGTGAATCTCCTCGGGGGCGACACGACGGGTTCCCGCAGCGACCTGATCATCAACATCTCCGTTATGGGGACGGTCGCCAAGGATCGGGTTCTCTATCGGCACACCGCGCGGGCGGGCGATTCGATCGTGGTCACCGGCCGCTTGGGTGCGTCACCGGCGGGCCTTGACATCCTGCTCGGTTCGACCGACCTCCCGGAATCGCTTCGTTCGCCGTTGGTGCGGGCCCATACCGCGCCGCTGGCCCACCTGGAGGAGGGGACGTTCCTCGCCGGTTCGGGGGCCTGCACGGCGGCGATTGACGTTTCGGACGGCCTGTCGTCCGACTTGGGTCACCTGTGCGAGGGTTCGGGACTGGGCGCGGTGATCGAAGAAGATCGCCTTCCTATCGCCGATTACGTGCTCGAAGCCGCGGAACGGCTGGGAAAGGATCCCCTGGAGTGGGTGATCCACGGCGGAGAAGTCTACGTGCTCCTGGCCGGCGTGCGCCCCGATCGAATCGACGAGGTGAAAGCGGAGGCGGAGCGCCGGGGCATGGCGTTGACCGAGATCGGCCGATTCACGGAAGGAAGTCGGATGATTCTCAGGCGAACGGACGGTTCGGAGGTAGACTTAGCGCCCGAAGGTTGGGATCATTTTCGACCATAGGGCGCCGCGCCCGACGACGGTCAGTTCTTTCCGCAACACTTCTTGTATTTCTTGCCGGACCCGCAGGGACACGGCGCGTTGCGGCCCACCTTTTCCGTTTGGCGCCGAACGGTTTTTCCTTTGCCGTTTCCGCCGTCTCCTTCGCCGTGGGAGAGCTGCGTCTCCTGCTCTCTCGGCGAGACCTCCTGCAAGTCCTCTTCGGTCGCGATCTGCACGAGGAAGATGTTCCGGACGGTTTCTTCCTTGATGCGGTGGCTCATATCCAGGAAGAGCTCGTACCCTTCCTTCTGATACTCCTTCAGAGGATCCCGCTGGCCGTAGCCCCTGAGGCCGATACCTTCCTTGAGGTGATCCATGCTCAGGAGATGGTCTTTCCATTGAGTGTCCACCGCCTGGAGCATGATGAACTTCTCCAGTTCGCGCATGATCTCGGGCGTGATGTCCTGTTCCTTGGCGTCGTACGCTTTCTGCGCTTCCTCGAGGATTATGCCCGTGACCTCGTACGGCGCGGGGCGACCGTTATCGAGGATCGAATCGAACGAGAGCTTGATTCCGAACTGACCCCATAGCGCCTCGGAAAGGCCATCGAGATCCCACTCCTCGGGATGGGTCTTTTCGTCGACGAAACGTGAGACCGTCTCCTCCACCACGTCTTCCGTCATCTCCATGACGCTTTCCTTCAAGTTCTCATGCCCCAGAATGAAGCGCCGCTGCGCGTAGACCACCTCCCGCTGCTTGTTCATCACGTCGTCGAATTCGAGGAGATGCTTGCGAATATCGAAGTTGTGGGCTTCGACCTTCTTCTGCGCGTTTTCGATCGCGCGGGTGGTATAAGAGTGTTCGATCGGCTCGCCTTCCTGGAGGCCCACACGCTCCATGATCATCTTCACCCGATCGCCGCCGAAGATGCGCATCAGGTCGTCTTCGAGACTCACGTAGAATCTGCTCGAACCCGGGTCGCCCTGACGCCCGGAACGTCCGCGGAGCTGGTTGTCGATCCGCCTCGACTCATGACGCTCGGTGCCGAGAATGTGGAGACCGCCGGCTTCGAGGACCAGCCCGCGTTCCTTGTCGCATTGCTCCGTGAATTCTCCAAGGAGGCTGCGAAACTCGTCGGATTCTTCGCCCTTCTTGGATTTCGCCTTGGCCAGGAACGTGGGATTGCCGCCGAGGATGATGTCGGTTCCTCGTCCGGCCATGTTCGTCGAGATGGTCACGCCCTTGTACCGACCGGCCTGCGCGACGATCTCGGCTTCCCTCGCGTGATTTTTCGCGTTGAGCACGTTGTGGGGTATGCCGAGCTTCTTGAGCCTTCGAGCGAGATACTCGGACCTCTCAATCGAGATCGTGCCCACCAGAACCGGCTGCCCGCGTTCATACAAATCCTTGATCTCTTCGACCACCGCGTCGAATTTTTCCCGCTCCGTCTTGTAAATGACGTCGGAATGGTCGAGCCGGATCATCGGCAGGTTGGTGGGGATGACAACCACCTCGAGATCGTAGATCTTTTTAAATTCAGGGGCTTCGGTGTCCGCGGTTCCCGTCATGCCGGCCAGTTTGTCGTACATGCGGAAGTAGTTCTGGAAGGTGATGGTGGCCAGAGTCTGGTTCTCGTTCTCGATGGTGACGTGCTCCTTGGCCTCAAGCGCCTGATGGAGCCCGTCCGAATAGCGCCTGCCGGGCATGAGTCGGCCGGTGAACTCGTCCACGATGATCACCTGACCGTCCTTGACGATGTAGTCCACATCCTTCTTGAAGAGCGTATGCGCTTTCAAGGCCTGATTCACGTGGTGGAGCGTCTCCATTTGCGACGGATCGTAGAGGTTGGACGTTCCCAGGGCCTTTTCGACCCGCGCCACGCCCTCCTCGGTGAGCACGACGCTGCGGGCCTTTTCGTCGATGGTATAGTGCTCGTCACGCTGAAGGCCGGGAATAACGCGGTTGATCTTGTAATACCGGTCGGTGTTCTCGTGGGTGGGGCCGGAGATGATGAGCGGCGTCCGAGCTTCGTCGATCAGGATGCTGTCCACCTCGTCGACGATCGCGTAGTGCAGGTCGCGCTGGACGTAATCGTCCAGGGAGAATTTCATGTTGTCGCGCAGGTAATCGAAGCCGAACTCATTGTTGGTGCCGTACGTGACGTCGCAGCCGTAGGCCTGCCGGCGCTCCTCGTCGTCCATGTCGTGAACGATAACCCCGACGGAGAGCCCGAGGAAGCGGTAGATCGAACCCATCCATTCCGCGTCGCGCTGCGCCAGGTAGTCGTTCACCGTCACCACGTGGGAGCCTTTGCCGGTCAGGGCGTTCAGGTAGATCGGCAGCGTGGCCGCAAGCGTCTTTCCTTCACCGGTCTTCATCTCCGCTATCTTGCCCTGATGGAGCACGATACCGCCGATGACCTGCATGTCGAAGTGGCGCATCCCCAGGGTGCGAACCGAGGCTTCCCGCACGACGGCGAAGGCCTCGGGCAGAATATCGTCGAGGGGCTCGTCCTCGGCGAGGCGCCGCTTGAACTCCTCGGTCTTATCGCGCAGGCCTTCGTCCGTCAGCCGCTTGATCGGGGGTTCGGCTTCATTTACGGCTTGAACGATGGGTTCGAGCTTCTTGAGTTCTCGTTCGTTCTTGCTTCCGAAGATCTTCCTGGCTATCGATCCGATCATGGTTGTCCTCTCACCGACCCTGGCGGGGCGACGATACCCTCAGCCGCGAATCCGAGCCCCGGGTCTTCACGGACCCGTCTTCGCCCGCTCAGTTCCCACAGAAAATGTCCGGCGGGAAATCATCATCAGCTCGTGCGGCGGCCTTTCACTTGGGCGTCCGTAGTCCGTAAACCGTGCGTACGCTTACGATTTGCATAGACAAGAATCGAGCGAAATTGTTCTCACTGCGCCGCAGGTATTCGCCACGAATCGACCCTTCGCGGCCCGCCCGACTCCGACATTCGCCGAGCGATCCAAAGCCTTGAACCCCGTGCGCGCGGCCGAGCACTACCTATCACAGGGGGCGCCGGCCGTCAACACAGGTCGATCCCGGCGCGGAGCGGAGATTCGGTAGGGGAAAAAGCCCGGCCGCGTGCCGGCGACGCCGCGGAGAAGAGTTCAATACAATTCTTCGGTTCTTCGTTTATCCTTGCGTTTCCCTTATTATTTGATAACATGCGCCTCCCATAGTCGGTACCGGAGGATGCTCGATGTCCATGAAAACCCCGTTTCTCGCCGTGGCGGGATTGGCGTGCGCCTTCCTCATGGTCGCCTGCGCGGACCGGACGGCCGACCTCAAACAAAAAACGGCCGAATTGGAACGACGCGTGAGCACCCAGGAACAGGCCCTCGAGGAATTTGCAGGCAAGTTCTCCCCACCCAAGGATTTCAGCGCGGATATCCAACGCATCGAAGACCAGCAGGATCGTATCGCCCAGATGATCAAGACAAAGGTCGATCCGATCAACATGAAGTTGGAGGAATTCCGAGAATGGGCCCAGGAAGCTCAAAAAGAGCGAACCGCGGTCGCAGCCAAGCTGAAAGCCATT
Organism: uncultured Syntrophales bacterium; assembly: GCA_964385875.1. Taxonomy (GTDB): domain Bacteria; phylum Desulfobacterota; class Desulfomonilia; order Desulfomonilales; family Desulfomonilaceae; genus CAYLRL01. Next base: position 6,543 of record CAYLRL010000046.1, on the reverse strand, counting down.
GAAAGCAAACTGGCCCGGCTGGGGAAAGGCGCGCCCGCCACCGCGTCGGAACTGGATCGGGTCAAGAAGGAAGCGGCCGCAAACACTAAGCGGGCGAGGCTCAACGCGGCCGCCGTCAAGCAACTCTCCGACGAACTGGACAAAGCCCGCAAAGAGCTGACCAAGAACGACGCGCGCATCGTCAAGGCCGTAAAAAACGCGCTGCAAAAAGCCGACTTACCGGGCGTCTCCCTGGCGAAAGAGCAGAGCGCGGAATTGGAAAAACGCCTCACGGCCCTGCGAAATGATATCGAAACCGAACGCCGAAAACTCGAAGCGCTCCGAACCAAAGCCTTGGCTGCGGCGCAGCCGGACTTGAGCGCAATCAGATCCAAACTTTCCGACCTGGAATCGCTCCTCGCGTCTCAGAAAGAGTATTTGTTGGAAATTTCGGCAAAAGTCCACGCCCTGGAGCAGGCGATCGGACGGTAGCCGGGGGGGGGCGGCCGATCCAGGGGCGGACCGGCGGGCTGCGATCACTCCGGAGTCCGTCCGACCACGTCTTCCCCGGAGCTCCTAGATCTCGTTGACGGCCTCCTGGAATCCCTTCAGTGAACCCTCGATCGTCTCGTCCGACACGCAGTACGCGACCCTGAAGTAGCCCGGCCCGCCAAAGCCGCTTCCCGGAACCGTCAATATCAATTTCTTCTGGAGCAGGGCGCAGAACTGCACGTCGTCTGCGATCGGCGATTTTGGGAAGAGATAGAACGCGCCTTCGGGCTTCACACACTCGTAACCGAAGGAGGTCAACTGCGAATAGAGCCGATCTCGCCGCCGCCGATACACGCCGATATCCACCGTGTCCCGAAGAACGTTCTTCACCGCCCGCTGCATGAGACTCGGCGCATTCACAAAACCCAGAATCCGATTGCAGAGCGCGACGCCGTCCATAAAGAGGGGCGCATTGTCCATCCGGGGATTGACCGCGACGTATCCCAACCGTTCGCCCGCAAGGGAGAGATCCTTCGAGAACGACGTCACTACGACGCTGTTGGAATACGCGGAAAGGATACTCGGGACGGTCACGTCGCCATAGGTGATCGCGCGATACGGCTCATCGGAGATCAATACAATCGGCCGGCCCACCTCCGCGCTCTTCCGAGTCAGGAGTTCACCCAGGCGTGCGATCTCCATTTCGGAATAGACTTTTCCGGTGGGATTATTGGGCGAGTTGATCAGCACGGCCGCGGTCTTCGGGGTGATCGCGGCTGAGATTGCGTCCGGATCGAGCGAGAAATCCGCCTTGGTGGGGACCTGGACCGCCTGCCCCCCGTGATTGTCCGCGTAGAAGACGTACTCGACGAAAAACGGCTTCGGCACAATAACTTCGTCACCGGGGTTCAGAAGAGCCTTGAGGACTATGTTGAGCGCCCCGCCGGCCCCGGTGGTCATACAGATGAAGTTCTCATTTATGTCGACGCCTTCATCTTCCCGAATTTTCTGCGCAACAGCAGCGCGGACATCCGGATAGCCCGGGTTGGGCATGTACCCGTGAATTCCGGGACGATCATCGCGGGCCGCATCCACAATAGCGTCCAACACGGCACGCGGCGGCTGCAGATTGGGATTGCCCAGACTGAAGTCGAAAACGTTTTCGGCGCCGTGTCGCTGCTTGAGCATGGCCCCTTCTTCAAACATCTTCCGGATCCATGAAGATCGTTCAATGAAATCGGCTATTTTGGTCGATACGGCCATGAGCTTCCTCCCGGTTCACAGCGGTACAAAGGAAAGCCCGGCTTCTCACTATGCATCCAGGTACGTCGCCGGGCTTTCGGCCTTGCATCAGCCCTGTATTTTTCAGGGTAAGTTATCGTATCACAACGGGAAATTGCATGTCAAACACAATGTGAGCGGACGAGCCGAAGAGCGCTCTCAAATCTTGCCTAATCTTGCCCAATATTGAGACCTTGTGCTAAACTGTGCGTGTCGATTCTATCCCCGGTCCCCGCGCCCCACGATTGTTCGAGCGCGGCGGAACCGAATCCGCACTATGCCGGAGGATGACGGGTGCCGCTTCGCGCAACCATCACGGCGATAACGCTCTCATTGACGCTTCTCATAACGGCCGCCGCGAATCAGGCCGCCGCGGACGAAGCCTTCGCGCGCGGACTGAAGGAAGCCCGCGCCGGCAGAATTCAGAACGCCATCGCCCGGTGGTCCGAAACCATCCGCCGAAATCCGGATTCGTACGCCGCGTACGTCAACCGCGGCGTCGCATACATGGGGACGGGTTATGTCCTCAACGCGGTCAGCGACTGGCATGAAGCGCGACGACTCTCGCCCGTTTTCGCGCTCGGCGTGTACACACCAGGCTTCATCGACCAACTCCCCGGCGACACCCGTATCCTCAACTTCGTAAAATCGCTGGAAATCGACCCGGATCACGTGGGCTCGGTCATCATGATGGGCGCCGCGTACCTCGACGTCCAACGCCCCGAAATGGCCGCGGAACTCTACCGAAAAGCGATCGACCTTACCCGTAATCCCATGCTCAAGAATACCCTCGATCACTGGGCGCGCTCCCTGGAACTATCCGACGGCCGCTGACCACCGCGTCGGGTCCCAATGGTACGCGCAGGCCGCGCGGCGCCGGGCCGTTTTTCCGACGCGTACGCGCGCTTCCGTGCGCGTTGGAATGAATTGGCGTTCCGGGGGCGGGACTCCGGCGGAGCGGCGCGATGCGCCAGATTACCTAAAGATCACATTGCATCACGGTAGGTTACGCAAACTGTCATTGCAGACTTGCCGGATAATTCGCCAATTATTTAAAATACAGAGGTATTCCGACAAGGCCTGGTATTTACTAGGTTTAAGCTATATAGATCAAGATGATAGGATTAATTAATCAACTAATGCTTGACGCGGGCTCCCCCGCGTGCTATTCGGCCCGTGTTTTCCGAGAGCGATGGCGTCGGACCGCTCTCGTGCTGATATTCCCCGTAGGAGGGATGGTAATGTTGTTTCCGTTCCCTGATCCGGCCGCCGGAACGCCCGCATCCGATACCGAATTCAAAAGTAACTACCGTCATCTGAAGCGACTCATCGACAAAGCCCTCAAGGAAGGCACGCCAATCGAAGAGCTTCACCTTGTCCCCAAGGACCCGGAGAGTCGGCCCCCGAAGAAGCTCTCCCGAGATGATCTCATCGAACTCCTCCGCATCATCAGGAGCATCAAGTCCCGCTGCCGGGAGATCCTCCAATGCCCGGTCCCAAAGGAGCTGGAACGAGACATACTCGCCAAGGCGCCTGAAGACCGATTGCCCTGGGAAACCGAGGCCTTGGAAAAGATCGACCAGTGGCGCGCGGATGTGCAAGCGGCGCGGTCGGAGGTGCGCCGCGAACTCAACGATCATCTGAAAAGCGAATTCTTCGACACGGAATAGCCTCGGTCTCTTTCGCCGGGAGACCGCCTACTCGGGATACTCGTCGAACAACTTCCCCCACTTACTCGACTTCTTGAATTCATCCATGAGGGGTTTGGCCTTCAAAGGCCAGTAGACGAAGTCGTGGTAGAAGAATGACCCGAACACGAACCCGTACACGAGCGGCGTCCGAAAAAAAAGCTTCTGGAGCGGTTTGAAGGGGCCGAACCAGATGAAGTTCCCGACGCGGGACGCCGCGTTGTTCCCCACGGTAAATCCCCAGTTCTCGCCGGATATGTCCTTGCCGCGGACCTCGATCTCATCGATTTCGCCCACGCCCAAACCCGATTCATGGGCGATGCGGATGTAGTCGAGGCTCATCGGATCGAACCCCATCATCTTGGCCGCCACCGCGTCGATCGCCGCGCTGTCCCCGGAGGCGAGCATGAGGTTCTTTTCAACGGGAATCATGGTTCGCGGACCGGGGCCGTTGCCGCAGACGGTTCCGTCCATCACGGTGAAAATCCCCGCATGGATCTCCTTCTGAATGTCGAGGAGGTCGTTGAGGGTCTCGTGGATCACCGAATGAGTATAATGCCTACGGGAGGTGAGCAGTCCGCCGAACGCGTTCTTCATCGCGCCGGTCGTCCCCGTATAGATGTGGCATTTGACGGTGGGTAGGTGCACGATGTTACGCCCGAAAAAATACTCGGGGAGGCGCATCCCGTCGGGGAAGATGTCGCCCAGCACGCGCATGGGGGCTTTCGGCGTGTACGGGACCCAGCGGATGTCTTCCTCACGGAAATTGTAGAGCACCGGGATCTTGTACTTTTCAAAGATCTTGACGTACTTGTTCAACCGCTCGCCCTTGAACGCGTCCGTAACCACCGTGTCGTTCTGTACGCAGACGATGTCGTCGTATCCCGCGTCCTTGAGCGCGAGGATCACGCCCTCCAGCTGCCACGGTGTGGTGTTGGCCCCGAGGAAGGGGAAGTGCCAGGAAATATTGTCCTTGAGGATGACCGTTTTGGACGGGTCCAGGTGGTTGGTGAATTCCGCGTCCGCCATCGCGTCTCGAATGTCGTCCAGGATCGTTTCCGGTCGTGTCTCCTTAACCGCCACTATCGATCGTTGGGTCATAGTCTCCTCTCTGTTTATCAGAAGCCCAGAAACCGCATGATGACCCTGCCGGCGGTTTCGGCGATTCCGACGCCCAGGCCGTCGTCGACCTTGTCGAAGCGGTAGTCGCCGAATCCTTGGCCTCTCATATCGCTTGAAATGCGGTCTTTTTGGGCTTTCAGCAGGTCGGCTTCGTGTTTGATTCGTTCCAATTCGATTTTGCGCGCGTGCTCGACACCGCCCTTGGCGATGAAGTCCATGATCTTTTCCATTTCACCGGCGTCGAACCAGATGCCGTGATCGCGGCAGGTGTCGACGATCACTCCGGAAATCCGACCGAAATTCGTCCGATTCATCATCTGGCGGCAGACCGGGCAGCGGACGTACCGGATCGTATCGTCCAGTTTCAGTCTGCCACGGGGCAAGCCGCGGAATTGCTCGATCGCGCGATCGCTCGTGTCCTGCATCATCTCGAAGGTCTCGTGCGGTATGAACATGCCGAGGCACGAGTCGCAGACCATGACGGAAAATTCCCCCACCTTGCGACCGTGGAGCAGGACGCGGCAGCGGGGGCAATGCTTGTCCGAAAGCACACCCGAGTGCTGCACTTCGTCTTTCATGGGACGCGCGCACGAGACGCAGAAACGGCTCGACGCGGGGGTGCGCTGAAAACAGCGGGGACAGTGCACGGTCTTGCCCTTGAGTGAGAAGTCCAACGGTGATCGGCAGTACGCGCAGCGGTCCGCTCGCCGCTTCACCGCAGCGCCGCATGACGGACAATGGAGCACGAGGCCGGTGTCGAGATCCACGCTCACTCCGCCGGGACGCTCATCTTGAGGCGCCGGCACATCATCGCCGAAGCGAATCCGGAGATTCTCTTTTCGCTTGGCAACCACCTCCGTTGTAAGCTGACCGCCGGCGCGCAGCGCGCCCACCACGCGCTGGAGATCTCCGTCGGTGAGATCGAAGCGTTCCCGTAGCTCCTCTTCCGAAGCGCCTCGAACGAAGTCGTTCAGGAAGGTCTTCGCGCGTATACGTCGTCTGGACGGTTCGCCTGCCATGAGCGCTCCCGGCATCCCGATATCACATATCCATCATAGCGTCGACCCGCTGCGCGATTCAAGGCTTCCCGCCGAAGCCGACCTACGACGCAGCGATCGAGAAAAATCCCGGCAAGCCTCAGTCACGCGCGGCGCAGCGCCCCGCGCAGCACGTGATGTCACCAAGTTAGAAGATTCCCGCCCCGAATAACCGAGGGCTTACAAATCCCGAGATCCGACTCTTGACAACCGCGCGACAGGGAGGTTATGCTTAAAACTTGACCATGGGGCCGTTAGCTCAATTGGTAGAGCAACTGACTCTTAATCAGTAGGTTCGGGGTTCGAGACCCTGACGGCCCACCAAAAAACGCTGTAATAAATCAAGACATATAGGCCGGGAAACCGCTCCCGGGGCTTTTTTGTGGTTTTTCGCCTCAGAAATAGCCTCTCAATTATTTCGATAGCTTACGACAGTTCACGACAAAATGCGACATGAGTTTGTTAACCCCGCCCGAAAAAGCCCCCCCTCTCCCCCATGTCTTCCGGGCATAAAAAAACCCGGCCCCGTGAGGAGCCGAATGGCGTTCCAAGAGCGACTCCAGGCGCTCCGCCGAATTTACGCTTGAGAATCGGTACCCGAGTCACTCGGACATGTTGGAGACCGTCGGGGTGCAAGCGCCGGGGTCCGACGACGGTGGGGTCCGATTCCGGCGGGACTCGAAATTCTTCGAAAGGGGAGGGGGCGCCGAGAGGGTCTCGGGTCCGGCTGGTACCAAATCCCGGTAGCAAAATCGAGGGGGCGAGGTCGGACTCTTCGGCACTGCGACAGCGGCTTTGTCGCGATCGGTCTCGCCTCCATCAAATCCGTACGCGCAGCCTTACGGGATTCTTTGGAGTAGCGGGTCCTAAGGGTCTGTCAGCAAGTGAAGGCTGCGGGATTTCCGCATTGTTTTGACCGGGCAAGCAGTCAGAGGCTCACCCGG
>CAYLRL010000045.1:0-38622 GCA_964385875.1 uncultured Syntrophales bacterium | reverse complement strand
GTATTTTGCCCATTTGGGCACTTTCCCGGTGACCAGCAACCACCTATGATCGGGAATGAACGATACCAGGGTTTTCAAACGGCCGGCGTCGCCCTTCTTGCCGGCGCTCACGAGGACGGGTCGCCGCACGATGAGGCTGTTGAGGAAGACGGCGTAAAACTTGAGATTGGCGGTTGCGAGCATCGCTGTATCCTTTCATTCCGGCGCTCATTGCTCCGAAAGGCGGATCGTCCGGATCGTCCGGTTCGTCCGCGGACGGACTTTTCGGATCGCAACGGAATCAGGAGGCGAGTCCGGCCTCGATTTCGCTTACCGCCTTGTTCAGTTGGATTCTTGCGAGGGCAAGGTTCATTTCGGGATCTCCCACAAGAATGATGAAGCCCAGGTCGAGAGGCGCGTTGACCGCAGCTATTCGGCCCTGTTCCCCTTCGATTACCATGATGTCCGCATGACCGAACTCAAATTCGGATGCGGCTCGAGAACACAGTCCTACCATTTCGGCGGCCGTGACGGAAATCTCATCGAGGGATCGATCCGGGCCCAAGCGTGAGGCCAGAACTTCACCGTCGAGAGAAACGATCAAGGAGCCGGTGTGTCCGTTCAGCGCTCCAAGCTTCGTGAGTATGGTTTCGCACGCTTCCGGAGGTATCGTATCCATCTGTGAGCCGCCTTTCCCGGAACGGCCGGCAGGTCAAAGCGCGCCGTCGTCGCTCCGTCACGCGGGCGCCTACCCGTCGATGGAGTCGAAGACAATCTTCCCGGAACCCAAAGTCTGCCGGTCCGGACAAGACATGTCTTCGACTCTGCGGACGATCGTCGTTTTCCGACGGTTGTTTGTTCACGCAGGTTCGAGCGCGCGGTCGGCCGCGAGCGCCCACCTGTGGCCCGTCTAGAGCCGGCGCTCGAGATCGGGGATTTGCTTCTTAATCTGATAGCGGACGTTACCGAGGTTCGCCTGGAGATCCGCGACCACCGCCAGCACCGCGTCCCGGCCGAGATAACTCATGACCAGCACGCCGTTGTCGTACTCGATCATGCCCTGGCCGAGCGCGCCGACCTGGAGCTCTCTTCCCATGACTTCCGAAGAACCGATACCGGTCGAAATAACCGCGCCGACGGCTTCCACGTCGAGACTGCCGTTACTGACACCCTCTATAACGAATCCGTCACGTCCGACGACCACCGCGGTGCTGATTCCGTCGACCGCGGTGAGGTTGCTGAGCTGTTCCTTCAGAGTTGCCATCGCTGTCCTCCTGACAAAGATGTATGAGTTAGGTAGTTAAACTACTTATCGTGGAGTTCCACGACCATGACCGTGTCGCCCTTGTTTGCGCCCGGCTCAAGCGACTTCAGGCGCGCTTTCTTGCCGAGATTCTTCTCGGCGACGGCAATGGTCAGGGCCGCAAACGGACAACCAAACGGAGGGATACCCTCGCTCTTGAGTCGGTCCGTCAATTCGAAGAGCGAACACTGTATGATGTTCGCGGTTAATTCATTGCCGTTGAGCGAGAATTGCATCTTGTCGCACAATCCGACGGTTGACATTGTCTCGCCCAGCTTCGCCTCGAGTTTTTCCACGTCGTCCACGCAGGAGAAGTCGACGCCCAGTTTTCCCAGTTCGTCGAGGATATCAGGGGCGGCTTTGCGCATGACTGCGGACGCGCCGTCTCCGACCACGTTGTGAAGCGCTCGGTACACTCCGTAGAGGATGCCCTCCACTGCTCTTTTGTCGATCATGTCGGCTGCCATTTCAGATCCTCCAAGTTTTTTTTTCCCGGACCCGCAGCGCGCTATCGCCTCTGGATATCCTTCCTGCCCAATGATGTGCGTTATTGCACGGAGAGCGCCTCCGACGCGTTGTGCAAATCCCGACGATTGCACCGAAGGAAGCCGCACTCCTCTTGTCACCAATCCGAGTCTCGCTCGGCGGCCCTTCTCGAGACCGCGTTCACTTTTTGTCGACCAGTTGGATCTCGATGCCGCACCCGTCAGGCTGCAAAATCTGCAGGTCCTTGAGGCGGCAGCGTTTGTCAAAGCTCTTTTCCGCCACCGCGTGGAACATCATACAGACGGGGCAACTCCCCGGATGCGAACCTTCTTCGTGGAATTGCTTCGTCAGCGACGACAAGCTGCATTTGTTGTGATCCACCTTCGCCGAGAGCGTATTCCCTTCAAGGGAGCATTCAACCGAGTCCAACACTCCCGACGACGAGAGAAATTCGGACATGACGGCCGAGAGCTGGGATGGGTCGGACACCGCGGGAATATTCACTCCCATGCGTTCCAAGTGGACAGCCATATCCGGCGCGGCGTTCCGCATCAACGCCTGCGCGGAGTCGCCGAGCGTCCTGTTCATCGCCTTAACCACACCGTACACAAATGCGCCGAGTATTCTGGCGTCGAGTTCTGCAGTCATTAGTTCTCCTCATATTGAGTTTGGAGTTTGAGCACGCGGCCAAACGCCGCGTGCGTGGTCGTTTGCCGCCTCCGATTACGCGGCGACGCGCTATTTCCGAAACGCGGTGAATTCGCCGTATTCATCGCCCATTTCGATGCCTTTGGTCTGCATGCAGGTGAATGCGTTCATGCCGTTGGGATACGGGTCGCCGTACGCCAAGTCCATGAACCCGGCGGTCACGCCTTTGATCATGTACGCGAACGGCTTGGTGATACCGGCTTCCTTGGCGCCGTCCGCCTCATAGTAGTTATGCGCCCGGACGGTTATTTCCTCACCGGGTTTCAGGTCGACGATTTCCGCGTCGGCCCAGCCCCACGCGGCAAAGACCGCATACGCGCCGTGAAGCGTGTCTTCCGGCTCTTTCTCGATCATGGGCCCGACGACCTCTTTGAACTGATCGGAGGTGATGATTCCGTGACCGGTGTGATAGCCGCATTCGTGAGACGCCTGCTCGAGCAGGTCTTCGACGATACCCTGCAGATCCGGGGGCATCTCTTTGATCATCCGGGCCGCGAACCGGTTCCAAAAGGCGACCGGAAGCTCCTGAACGTACACGCCCAGCGCGGGAATGAGGCCTTCCTCATTGGCTTGAAGGCGCGTTTTCGACATTTCGTTGATGATTTTGTCTCGATCGATGGCCATGGTACGCTCCTATTTCAGCAATATTTCGAATCGGCACGCGTCGTCGCCTTTGGCCAGGCTCGCCGTCTCGGTGACCGCGTACGCGCCGATGGGTTTGTCGTAAATCGTGGAAAACGCGCCGGAGAGAAATCCCTGCGTGTAGAGATTCACCGGCTGATTGGATCCTTGCCACTTCTTGATCCAGCCTTCGTCGATGTGGGAATATTCCATCGAGGCCGTTCCCGACTCCGGGGCCGACGATTCGATGGAAAGAAGGCCCATGCCGATAGTCTTCCAATACTGCCGGGCAAGCTCGATCCTGTCTTCAACCGCGCTCACACCTTCCTTCTGGAAGTAATCCTTGAGAAAATCTCCCCACACTTCGGCGCCGGTCTGAACGAAGAGGTCGACGCCTCCCTCGTCTTTGGTCTCCAAGGCGAGCTTGGTGTAGAGCGTCGCGTAGTGGTGACAGTGCCATACTGTCTGCTTACCGTTGGTGTAATGTCGTTTGAGACCGGGGTCCCATGTGTGCTCCAGATTTATCTCAGGGGCCATGCTATGTTCTCCTTCTTTCTCTATATTTCGGACGATCACGAACCTTTGCCGGAACCAATCTCCAACCGAGCCGGTCAGCCCTAAGGAGGAGCCGGATGATTCCGACCCGGACAGGTAGAAGCCCAGTCTGCGCGCTGTTGGGCGCAGACGTCCGGACCTCGGACTAGGTTCGGGCCGCCCCCGTCTTTGTCGCCGATGACTTTGTGATTCAGCCTACCGTCGGCGATGTTCCGGCTTGTATGCTGAGGGCGCCCAGTGGAACGAGGCCGGAACGACGCCGTGCGATGTTAAAAGCACGATGCGTGCCAAGAATAGGCGATGTCTGGGTAGGTGAGCTAATTCAATGAGTTATGAGCCGAGAGCCTTCCGGCGGCCGCGTGGTGGAGAGTTGCTTGACAGGGTTTGAGCGTGAAATTGGCACATTTCTTCGGGGAGTGGGCGGGTCATTGAGAGTGAAAAGGGCTCACGCGGGTTCTGACTGTAGCAGAATCGCACGGGCTTCGACGCCGCGCTATTTAAGCGCCCGATACACAGAAAACCGCGATACGCCAAGAAGCCGCGCGGCCCCCTGCTTCGAACCGCCCGTGCGGCGCAGCGCTTCCGTTATAAGCGCCAGTCTCACACGCTCGAGCATTTGATCCATCGATTCCTTGTCCGGGAACTCGATGCTGAACGACCAGGCTCGGCCGGCCTCGAACACTTGGGGATACAGCCCCAGATGATGAGCTTCGAGGACGTCCTTCGTATCCGAGACGATAATCGCCCGTTCCAACACGTTCTTGAGTTCACGCACATTGCCGGGCCAGGGGTGGTTCCGGAGCTCGCGTATCGCCGTTTTGTCCAGGACGGGCACGCGGTTCAGGCCCATATTCCGAGCGAGATCGTTCAGCAGCGAATCCGCGATGGCGGGAATGTCCTCGACTCTGCTTCGTAACGGCGGGACCTCGATTGTCCAAACGCCGAGACGATAATAGAGATCCTTCCGAAATCGGCCCGCTTCGATGTCCGCGGTGAGGTCGGCGTTGGTCGCGGCGATCACGCGCACATCCACAAATACCGATTTCTCCCCGCCGACCCGGAGATACGACGATGTGTCCATGAACGTCAGGATTTTGGCCTGTACCGCCGGCGGTAGTTCTCCCACTTCGTTAAGGAGCAGAGTTCCGCCTTCGGCGAGTTCGAGGAGTCCGCGTTTCCGAGCGTTCGCGCCGCTGAACGCGCCCGACTCATGACCGAACAGCTCGGATTCGGCCACCCCGGTAGGGACTGCGGCGCAATTGAGGACGAAGAACGGCCCGTTTCGTCTCCGCGACTGTTTGTGGATCCATTTCGCGAGATAGTCCTTGCCGCTTCCGCTCTCGCCCGTCAGCAAAATGGACCCGTCCGCGCGCGCGGCCGTCCGCGCCTGCTCCATACAAACGCCCATGGCCGATGAGGGGTAGTCTTGCGACTTGGCCTGTTGGGAGTGGTCGGATCTTTTTCGTTCGGTAATGTTTCGGGATATCCCGCATATGCCGACGACCGCTCCGTCGTTGTCGTACATGGGGGTGCGCGTGTCGAGCATCGTGAGGGGCGCGCCGCCGATCGACAGAATCTGCTCCGATTCGATCGATTCGCCCTTGAGCGCTCGCAGATCGAGATTCCTCAGCCGAGCGCCGACCCTGCGGCCGAAGATCTCCTCGTCGGTTTTTCCGAGGATATCTTCGACCGATCTCCGGAGGAGGCCTGCCATCGCCGGGTTAACCATCGAATACCTGAGCGACCGGTCTTTCATAAACACGCATTCGCGCGTCGTCTCGAAAATTGCCCGGAAACGGGCCTCACTCAGTTCAAGCGCCCGGGCGCGCTCCTTCAGTTCTTCATGGGCCCGTTTGAGGGTCTGTTCCGACTGCTTGCGGGCCGCTATGTCCAGAGCCGCCAGGACGATTCCGGCCTCCGGATTGTCCGGTTCCACCGCTGCGGCGCTTATGAGGACATCAAAGGAGCTCCCGCCGAAGTAGGCGATACGCGTCTCGGCGGATGCGAACCCTTCGAGGGCGGCTTCGGACATGACGAGTCGACCGATTCCCGCGGATTCCTCGTCGCCTTCAAACAGAACATCGATCGGTCGATCGATGAGCTCCGCGCGCGAACGGCCCGTCATTGATTCGAGGATTCTGTTCGTCCAGCGGAACACATTCTCGCGTACGAGTCCGATGCCGATCGGCGCGGCTTCGAGCACCGTGTGCAAGGTGGCCTCGCTCTCTCTGAGCCGCTGTTCCATCCGGCGCTTGTACAGGACCGTTTCCACCGCGTGGTCGAACGCGTCACGCGAGACCGGTGTGACTACCGATTCACAAGGATAGGCCTCCTTGGCGGGCCGGCGACGGTGAGCCGCCCGAGGCTCGGTAAAATTGACGACCGCAATGTCGCCGCGGGAAGCCAACTCACGGATGATTTCGGCCGCGTGCGTATCCCCGTCGAACCCGGCCGCGAAAACGAGGAGATCGGGTTTCGTCTCATCCGCAAGACGAACCGCCTCTTGAACCGAGGCGGCCCATCCGGCCGTTTCGTAGCCCCAGGATTCAAAGCGTCGGGCCGACGCCTCGGCGGCTGTCGGCTCTTCGTCGATCGTCAGGATTCGCGCGTTCGGCATTCGTCTGGTCCTCAGTTTCAAGGAAGGAAGGGTGATCCCATCGTAGGGCGGCTCATGGCGTCGGCAAAAGAAACGAACGACTTCCTCTGCCGGAGACCCCCTCCCCGTCGCACATAAAGATGACCGGGAATTGTGGCCGGAACGCCTTACACGTTGCAGTGTACCGCAGCCTCCCGGCAGCCGCAAGCATGACGTGAGTCATCGAAGAGGGGACCTGAGCGGACAGCCGAGTAAACCCGGATGCGGCCGCAAGGGGAGGCCGGTCGACGGCCTCTCGCGACCGCCTGTTCAGCAGGACCGTACACTGCTATATACGCGATCATGACTACGGTTCTTTTCGTTCAACTTCCGCCCCCTCGATTCGTCTTCGAGGAACCTCAGTCGAACATCCCCCTTGCCGCGGGATTCCTTTCTCAAGCGTTGGCAGGGGCAGACTCGGATTCCGGGGAGGTCGAGATCTTCGACCCGGAGATTGGGGACATCCTCGCGGACTGCGGCCTGGTCGAGGCGATCGTCGACCGGAGACCGCAGATACTGGCCCTCACCCTCTACGTCTGGAACGTGAAACGGAGCCTCTATCTGGCGGCTCAGGTGAAACGGGAGCTCCCGGAGACACGTGTTCTTGTCGGCGGGCCCGAGGTTACGCCGGACAATGAATGGGCGCTCAACCATCCCGCGGTCGACGCGGGGATCTTCGGCGAGGGGGAATCGCGTTTGACGGCGGTGGTCGAAGCGCTCCTCGGAGGTTGTGATCTCAGGGCCATACCCTCGGTCTTTTTCAAGATGGGCGACCGCGTCCGCATGAATCGGCGCCGCGCCGATCCGTGGCCCTTGGAGAAGAGCGGCTGCCCGTATTGCGACGGAACGCTCCGACCCTCCGCGGACGGGACTCTGTTCATCGAGACGGTCCGCGGCTGCCCCTTTCGATGCCGATACTGTTACTATCATAAAGCTTTCGACAGGATGCGACCGCACTCGGACGCTTCGATCGACGCGTGCCTCCGGTTTGCGTACGCGACGGATTCTCCGGTGCGGGAGATCTACCTCATGGATCCGTCGTTCAATGTCCGGCCCGGGTTCCGGACGCTCTTACGCCGCGTGGCCGAGTTGCGGGAAGGAAAAGATGTCGCAGTCCACACCGAGCTGCGCGCCGACCTTTTGACCGACGACGACGTGCGACTCCTGAAAGAGGCAGGGCTCAAGACCGCGGAGATCGGACTGCAGTCGGTGAATCCCACGGCCCTGGAGATCGCGGGACGCTCGACCGACGTCGAGCGCGTCGAGCGGGGGGCGCGCCGGCTCCTCGACGTGGGGATCGACGTGACCACCGGGATCATTCTCGGGCTGCCGGGGGACACCGCGGAGGGTTTTCGAGCGACCATCAATCGATTGAAGGAGACCGGCGCGTACTCGGTTGTGCAGCCGTTCACTTTGTCGGTTCTCCCCGGAACCGATTTTCGGCGAAACGCGGCGAATTTGGGAATCACGTATGACCCGCGGCCGCCCTATCACGTGAAGTCCGTCCCCTCCTTTTCTTCGGACGAGTTTCAACCGCTGCTCCTTGAATTCGAGTCGGTCTTCGGCGTTGAACTCGACTGTATCCCGGCGCCCTCGTTGGTGGATTCCGGCGACGCGCTCATCGCCAAGACGGACATTGCGCCGTACGTGAGCAAATGGATCGTCAATCCGGAACTCCGGCGCGCCTGGGCGTCACTGTTGCCTCATGTGATTCGAGCCGCGAGCGATCCGTTCACATTCTGGTTTCGGGGCGCTCAGGAGGACGTCGCGGCGCTTGAGATGCTCCAAGCTTTCGTCTTCGCCAATCCCCATGCGGTTTTGCAGGTAGTGATGGAATTCACGACTCCGCCTTCGGTAGCGTTTCTGCGCGGTGTGATCGATACCGCGTGCGATCCGTCACTGTATGTGAACCGCGTGTACACTCCTCTGTACGGCGAAGGAGAATGCGTTTCTCCCCTGATAACGGTTGTTCGCGGGGGTCGCGCGCCGTTCGGCGGAGACGACTCGGTCCGGGAAGAATGGGCATCCTACGCGGCGACGGTATGGGATCTCGGCTCGGCCTTGCCTTCGGATTACGCCGACGTCAAGACACCCGTGCTGATATCCCGGCTGTGGGAGAGCGTTTCCGACCCGGACGCGCTCTTCAAGGACCTTCACGGGATTGTGGACGATCGTCCCGAGGAGATTCTCTTCCGGTGCGGGCGCCTTCAGGAGAAGTGGACCCGTGACGTTCGGGGTATTGAGCCTTCCCGACGGCTTTCAGAGCGGATTCTCATGACTGTGTGAGTGGGCGTGCGGCGGGGCGCGTTGGACTCCTTGATCGGGCCTTAGATGTTTTCGAGCCTCCTCGGACAAGATAACGATATTCCGATTCAAACGAAACGCGTTTGGCCGGGAGAGTCCTCGGGACGGCTTCCCATGCGCTTCAGCGCCGGCTCTTTCCTTGACTTTTCAGTGGAAATCGAGTATCTTAGCCTTACCGCAAAACAGACAATCACCGAGCGTGAAATCGGTGTCTTTCTTGGGACGGGTGTGACACTGCCATGAAATCGTCTAAGCACGTAGGCAACTTTCCCACCGTTGTGCCGATCCTTCCGTTGAGGGATATGGTCGTCTTCCCCCACGTTCTCATTCCCTTGTTCCTTAAGGGGACGCGGGTCGTGAAACTGGCCGAGTCCGTGGTCGGAGGCGACAACCTCGTCGGTCTTTTCTACCAGAAGTCCCGCAACCGGCTGAACGCGCCGTCCGACGACATCTCCATGGTCGGCACCCTGGCGCGCATCGAGCAGGTGGTTCGCCTGGACGGCGGCGGCGTGAAAGCCGTAGCGGACGGAATATGCAGGGTTCGGTTGATCAAGCAGGTTCAGAGCGATCCGTACCTGATGGGAGAAGTGGACGTCATCGATGAAAAGGTCGAATCCAACGAACTGGTTTATTCGTTGGTTCAGAGCATGTCCACGCTCTTCAAGGTCTCCCTGAGCCTCGGTCGTCCTATCAGCGAGCATGCCCGCAACATGATCGAAAAGGCGGACGATCCGGGCAAACTGGCGGATTTGGTCTCGGTCTATCTTCCGCTCAAGGCCTCCGTAAAGCAGAGCCTACTCGAGAACGACGATCCGCTCGACCGTCTGAAGAAGGTCTCGCTCTACCTCAACACGGACATCGAGAGCCTTCAGCCCAAGATCCAGGGCGCGATCGAAGGACTCGGAGCAGCGGGAAGCGTCGGAAAACGGCAGAAGGATCTGGGCCTTCGCCAGCAGATGCGTTCGATCCAGAAGGATCTCGGTGTGCAGGACGATCCGCATCTCGCGGAGATCAAGGAGTTCCACCAGAAGATCCGCGATTCGGAGATGCCCGACGACGCCATGGAAGTGGCCGTTCGGGAGCTCCAGCGACTCGAGCGGATTCCTCCCCATTCGCCCGAATATACGGTCTCTCGGACGTATCTCGAGGTGCTGACCGGTCTGCCGTGGAACAAGACCAGCGAGGACAACCTCGACATCAACAACGCGGAACGTATCCTCGACGAGGATCATTACGACCTGAAGAAGGTCAAGGACCGCATCCTCGAATTCCTCGCGGTGCACAAACTCAGGACGGCCAACAAGGGCCCGATATTGTGCCTGAGCGGCCCTCCCGGCGTGGGCAAGACCTCGCTGGGCAAATCGATCGCCCGCGCGCTCGGTCGGAAGTTCATCCGCATCTCCCTGGGCGGAGTGCGGGATGAGGCCGAAATACGAGGCCACCGGCGGACCTACATCGGCGCTATGCCCGGCCGGATCATTCAGGAAGTTCGTCGCGCGGAAACGAAGAATCCCGTTTTTATGCTCGACGAGGTGGACAAGATCGGCCAGGATTTTCGAGGGGATCCCGCGAGCGCGCTCCTCGAGGTGCTCGATCCCGAGCAGAATCATGCGTTCAACGATCACTACCTGGACGTGCCGTTCGATCTGAGCAACGTGATGTTCATCGCCACCGCGAATCAACTCGATCCGATCCCCGCGCCGCTGCGCGACAGGATGGAAGTGATCCGCATCCCGGGGTACACCGACGAAGAAAAGGAAAAGATCGCCTCGCTCTTCCTCCTGCCCAAAACCATGGAAGAGAACGGCGTCAACGATTACGACATCGATTTCACCGAAGACGCGATCCGATATGTGATCCAATCGTTCACCCGTGAAGCCGGTGTTCGCAACCTGGAACGGGAAATCGGGTCCGTCTGCAGAAAAGTCGCCCGTGAGATTACGCAAGGCAAACCGCTGAGGAAGGAAATCCGAGTGGGCGAAGTGGAAGAGCTCCTCGGGCCGCCCAAATACTTCTTCGACCTTGCGGAAGAAGAGAACCAAGTCGGCATCGCCACCGGTTTGGCGTGGACGGAAACCGGCGGAGACATCATCTTCATCGAAGTCTCCGGTTTCAAGGGCGGCAAAGAACTTACCATGACCGGCTCGCTCGGCGACGTCATGCGGGAGTCGGCTCACGCGGCCCTCAGTTACCTCAAGAACACCTGCGCGCTGTACGGCGTCGACCAGAAGCTCATCGCGGAAACCGATCTTCATATCCACGTGCCGGCAGGCGCCATACCCAAGGACGGGCCCTCCGCGGGAATGACCATCGCAGTTGCGCTGGCCTCATATTTCACAGGCATTCCGGTGCGGCGGGAAGTGGCGATGACCGGTGAGGTCACCTTGCGCGGACGAGTACTCCCCATCGGCGGGGTGAAAGAGAAACTCCTGGCCGCGCGACGCGCCGGCGTAAAGGAAGTGATTCTGCCGGAGAAGAATCGTTCGGCGCTGCGGGATCTGCCCGAGTACGTCCTCGAGGAGATGGGGCTGCATTTCGTATCGGATGTGGGTCACGCCATTCGCGTGGCGCTGGAAGGCGATTACGAGGAAGATACCTTATGCAAGGCCTCCGATCAGGCCATCCTGCCGTTGTTCGCAGGCGAGCGGCGTGAGTATGTGGCTCGCGACGGATTCGACGCCGACAAAAGCTGATCTCTCGCCAACAGGCTTCGTACGGCGCGCGGCGTTCGGCCGTGCGCCGGACTACTTCCCAAAGTTACTCCAAAACTGACGATCGCAGTCCTGCACGCAGCTTGCGTACGCGCGGACCGCGCCCATCTCCAGGTATGTCAGCGCGCACTCCTCGATGCACGCGTTGCGATCGAAGCCGTCCATATCGGGGACGCTGAATTTGACGTCCGAACGTTTGACGTCCGGAAGCGACGATTCGGTCGCCGGCTTTTCCTCACGCGGCTGCGGAGCGGGAGACGCCGCCGGTTCAGGCTGCGTCTCGGCGACGCGCGCCGGCTGAGGCGTCCGTATCTGTCCGCCGTATACCCAGCCTCGAATCGGCGTGCTGATTTCCAACCAGTTTCCCGACGCACGCTTCCCGGTGAGTCCCAATCGCGCGCCCTGCTCCGCGCAGCCGATCTTTTCATGGGAACTCGACGGCCCGCTGCGTATACGCAGGCATCCTTCGGGCCGATCCGTTCGGATCACCTCCGCGTACGCTTCCGGCGCCTCGGCGGATCCCTCGGTAAGGAGCGCCTTCAGATCCTCGTGACCTTTGCTTCCCGCCCACTGCGCGGCCGTCCAACCGGTCTTATCCGTGGCGGACCTCCGAGCCCCGGCCTCGAGCAGGATGCGAACCAGAGCCGTATCGCCGTTCTTTGCAGCCGACATCAACGGGGTGAGGCCGTCGAGTCCCGCCGCGTTCACATCGGCGCCGTATTCGAGCAGCATCCGAGCCGCGTCGGTTTTTCCCGCCCTGGCCGCGGCCATGAGCGGCGTGTTTCCGTCACGATCCCGCGTGTTCACCGCTTGTCCGGAGTCGAGCTGCGAATTCAGCTCCGCGGCGTTCCCGGACCGGGCCGCTGCGATCAACGCGACGCCGCCGGCGGGCTCGGATGATTCGCGAACGTCCGTCGCCCCGTTCGTCGAATCGGTCGTTGGTACGCCTGCGGATTGCCGCCGCCGGCCGGAACCTTTCGCCATGACGATCGTCGACAGAGGGTACACCTTGCCCTCGAATTCCGGAGGAACGGTGAACTTCACCTCTTCGGTCGTGTACCGCTCCTTCTTGAGAGTGATCGAGTGCGGAACGCCCACCTGAAGGTCGTTGACCACGTACAAGCCGTCCGCGCCCGTTGCGCCGACGACCGACCCGTCCAGGCTCACTTGCGCGTCCGGAGTGTTGCTCTTCACGAGAACAAATCCGAGCGCGGGCTCGAGGCGAATGGCCGGCGTTTCGATGCGCCGGCTCTCTTCGGAAAAGACGACCGGATCGAGAATCCTATCCTTCAATCCGGGCTTCCTCGCCATAACGATAACCGGTTCGCCGATCGGCAGGTCCCGAAGCGCAAGCTTTCCTCGGGCGTCCGTCTCCTTGACGAACTTGAAATCGTGGTCGTCACGAAGATAGATCCCGACCCGGGGTGGATCGGTGGTAATCTCGAGGGTCGGCCCTCCGGCGTGGAGAAGAGAGAGCGGAAAGATTCCGGTGACCTGCCCCTCGAACCGCGGGTGTTGTGCGCCCTGGGTGATATCCTTGGTCCGGTCGTACACGAATTGATAGAGTTCCCGCACTGAGACCAAGCCGTCGCGGTCGTCGTCCGCCTCACCCTTGAGGCCCTTGAGCAGGAAATGAGTGAAGACGCTGTTCTCCATGCCCGGCATCTCGAGGGAATACTCATCGGGCTTGCTCGATGTGATAATCACACGGCCGGACGATTCCTGGAATTCCCGGACAACCGATTCCAACGATGGAACGATCGACTTGGTTTGCCACTCGGATATGCCCCCCGCGTGGCACATGTCGGCCAACAGCAGCGCATGGCGCGCGCTGAGCCGCTTCATGAAACGGACGCCGCTGACCAGAAGCGCGGTGGCAGCGAGATACTCGGGGTCCGCGTCGTACGTCACGAAGAAGAACTCGGATCCCCGCTTCGGATCGATCGCTCCGTGACCGCTGAAATAGAGGACGACCGAATCGTCCTTTCCCGCCTTGAGCATTTCGTAGAGGAGATACTTCTCGACGGCTTGGCGGGTGGCCTGCTCGTTCAACAGGACCTTGAGACGGACCTC
The DNA here is from genome assembly GCA_964385875.1 of uncultured Syntrophales bacterium. GTDB lineage: Bacteria > Desulfobacterota > Desulfomonilia > Desulfomonilales > Desulfomonilaceae > CAYLRL01. Next base: position 25,247 of record CAYLRL010000045.1, on the reverse strand, counting down.
TTCAAAGAGCTCGCCCTGCGTCTCGAGGAAGCGCGCGACATCCTGCGCGTCCCGCGCGGCAAGATTCAGATTGGGTATTCGATCGCTGCGGTATTCGGATATTCCCACGACGAGCGCGTACAGCTTGCCGAATTTGGCGGTCTTCGCCTTTTTCGGAGCTTCCGCGGACGTCGCGCGGCGCACCGCCTTTTTCGCCGCGACCGCGGAACCAAAGCACATGAACAGGATCGCGAGGAGCGCGAGACCGATCGGCAGAGCGTTTGGTCGGCGGGAATCGGATTTTCCCGGTTTGACGTGAGGAATCGCGGATCTCATGAAGCTCCCCCTCCGACGGATGGATCGACCTCACGCGGCATCCCAAATATCCGCGTGCGGCCGCCCGCATATACAATTCAGCCGGCGCGGGACCGCGGCTGCGGTCGCGGAAACAACCGGTTCTCTTCGAGGCCTCTTATCTATTGTAGTATTTTCGCGCTGAATGTGAAAGGCGAATGGAGCGATGGACAAGCGAAAGTCGACAGTCCTCCGTGCGGCTCCCGCGTCAAGCGACGGGATGAGGAAGCGCCGCCGAGCGCGGAAATCGACCCGAGCGGAGGACAAACATCGACCGTCGAAGTGACCGCCGCTCACTCCGGCCGAATCCCCTTGCGGTCTCGTCGTTTTCCCGGGCAAGCCCGGTCGGCTCAGGCGAAATGAAATCGATAATTCAGATCTTCTTCATCCAGCGCTTGATGTAAGATTTCAGTCGTTCCATTTTTTCCGGGGGAAGATTATCAATGAGGCGCCTGATTTCCTCATAGTGCGGTTCTTCCTTCAGGTTCCGATACGGACGCGGCTCTGGTTGGGCTCTGTCCACTTCGGGTTTTGACATCAATAAACTCCCGGATAGATGATCGTGCGAAACGGCAAACGGTTCGCCTCATAGACCACTCGATCGGGCATGTCAACCGGAAAAACCGGAGCTTTTCCCGACCGGTCAGGGAGCGCCCGAGCGCGCCGGCGTCATTGGGGGGACATCCGTCCGTTCGCAGGCGTCGACCGGATTGAGCGTCGAAGTCGGCAATTTGCTAAAAATATCATAAAAGATTAATAAGTTGTAGCTCCCCCCCGTGGTATTCTTCGAGGAATTTGCTAGACTGGCCCGGTCAAAGGTACGAGACAAGGGAGCCCAACCGCGGACAGCGAGCGCCATGCCCTATCTGATTGACGGAAACAACGTGATGGGCCAAATCGTGGGGTGGCATCGCGATAAGCAAGGGGCGAAGCGTCGCTTGATCAAGGAGCTGGCCCAATTCATCGCTGCCAATAGGACAAAGGTGACCGTGGTATTCGACGGCGTCCCCGACGACGAGTTCCCCGAAGGCGGGAAGTTCAGGAGTGTGCGGGTACTGTATGCTCGTCCGGGCCGAGACGCGGATTCCCGAATACGCGAGATGGTTCGTAAATCATCGCACAAACGGGACCTTGTGGTGGTCTCGTCGGACCGGGCCTTGACCGCGTCGGTGAAGGCGAACGGCGCCAAGGTCGTCCCGTCGGGACGGTTTCGGAAGATGTTGGCCGACGCGGCGGAGCGTATGCGCGAAAAGCCGTTCGCTCAAGAGCCCGTGGATGTTGACGAATGGTTGGCGTACTTCGACATAGAATCCGGGAAAGAGGATTCCGGATCGAAGCGATGAACCGACGACCAGCACCACGCGGGGAGCTGGATCGGACCAATGGCGGCGCCTCGGAGATACATCCATGACGAACGCCCGCTCTCACGAAATCGCACGCTCCACCATCGACGGATGCGCGATTGTCGTCGAACATCCCACTGATCGAGACGCGCTGCTCGCCTTCTCCACGCGACGCGGGGGCGTGTCGGAGCCGCCGTTCGACTCGATGAACCTCTCCATACAGGAGGGTGACCTCCGGAGGGCGGTCGACCGAAACTTTGCGCTCCTCGGCGACGCCCTGGCAATCGACGCGTCGAGGATCGTCTTCTGCCGGCAGGTTCACGGGGATACCGTATTCATCACGGACCGACGCCCCGACGAACTCCCATCGGCCGACGCAGTCATCTCAACCCGGCCGGGACTTCTTGTGGGCGTCAAGACCGCAGACTGTCTACCCGTTTTGCTCGTCGATCCTGTTCATGGAGTCGCTGCGGCGATCCACGCGGGATGGAAGGGGACGGTCCTCCGCATAACGCGGAAAACGCTTCGGAGGATGACAGAAGAGTTCGGTTCCGATCCCGCGGAGCTTCAGGCGGCAATCGGGCCGGCCATCGGGCCGTGTTGTTACGAAGTGGACGACCGGGTCCTCGAACCGTTCAGAGGATCGGTCCCGGATGCGGAGTCCTTCATAATCCGGTTGGACCGAAGGTCGATTGAACGCGGCGTTTCGGAGAGCCGAGACTTCCGACCCGCCGACAGTGCGCCTCGACCGCTTGCCCCCTCGAGAACCCCGGAAGAAAGCTACCGAATAGACCTCGCCGCGGCGAACCGGCGGGAACTCATTCGATTGGGAGTCCCCGAGTCGAACATTGTCGACCTCTCGTACTGCACCGCGTGTTACCCCGAGCTTTTCTTCTCGTATCGACGCGACGGCAGGAAGACGGGTCGCCACGTCGCGATCGCGGGATTCCGAGACGCTTCTTAGATCGCACGCGCAACGTCCGACGGCCTACCTCCGGCCCGCCGGCGAGGGAATCACCGCAGCCAAACCCACAACCAGCACGATTCCCCCTGCAGCCGCGTACATGAACTGGAGCCCTCGCAGCTCGGCGAGAAAGCCCCAGAGTAGGGTGGCCGTGTTGATTCCAACGCCGAAGGCGCCGGTGAACAGACCCACCACGACCGCTCGATTGTAGTCGTGCGCGCGGTCGACCATTCTCGCCATTTGCGCGGGATAGGCCAACCCCTGGAGGAGGCCGAAAAAGACTCCCAGGAGACAGGTGTGCCACTGAACCCGAACCATGGACGTAAAGACCAGCATGGCCGCGAATCCGAGCAAGCAGGCAAGAATGAGACGTTCCCGCCTGACTTTGTCCGCGGTGTGGCCCAGCAATATGCGTACGGCGAGGAGGCTGAAGCCGTAGAATATGAAGAACAACCCCGCGCGGAGGCCCAACGTGCGCGCATAGAGCGGGAAAAAATTATTCATCGCTGCGAACCCCGCTCCGAATACCACGGCGATCAGCATATTCGGCCAATGTCGCTCCCTCAACGCGGTGGGGAAAAAGCCGTAGCCGGTTTCCGCGGACGTGACGCGCGGTGGTTCACGCACGAGCAGCCCGACAACGGTTCCGACCATTCCGAACGCGGTGAGCAGTCCGAAATACGCGCCGTAGCCCCAATCCAAAAGGATCATTTCCGATATGAACGGCCCGAAGGCCACCGCGAGAGAGCTGGAGACCGCGAAGAGGCCGATACCCTGCGCGCGGTGGGCTCGCGGCACGAGATCGACAACCGCGGTCGAACACGCGTTGAAGCAGGCCGCAAACGCGCACCCCTGCAGAAGCCGAACGCCGATCATCCAGTGGGTGTACGTATCGAAGAAAAGGAATCCCAGGTTAGACAGTCCTCCGATAAATACGCCGCCCACAATGAAGGGTTTCCGGCCGTATTCGTCCACCAGCGGAGTGATAAACGGCAGCGCTCCCAGCGATGTGATTCCGATAGCGCCCATGACCAGTCCCGCGTCCGCTGCGTCGCCCCCTGTCTCGACGATGTACAACGGCAGCAGACTCCACGAGGCCAGAATCAGGAACATGCAGAGATTCGCCGCGCTAATGAGACAGAACTGAGCGGTAAGTATCGAGTCGGGGAGATTGAGGAGTTTCACGATGACGGGGCTCGCGATGACGACGATTGCGGTCGGGTCGACAGCGCGCTTCCGGCCGGAGAATCCGGGTGGGCCGGGTCAACCGGAGCAGGGCGCGATGTCTGAGGTTTCGGTTTCAGGCGTGATCCTTGGCTCGCCAAATCTCGGGGGCCGTCTATTGTTCGGGCGCGGGCTGAGCGGGTTCCGGGGCGCTGGTTTGCCAGCCGGGCTGCGAGCCTTTCTTCTCGTTCCACTTGAAGCGCCGAGGAGGTTTCTCCGTGGGATCCGAATAGTCTTGAGGATAGGGAGAGACAGGGGGTTGCATTCCGGGCTGAGCGGGCGCAGCCGGCGGAGCCGCGGCCTGATTTTCCGTATCGAATCGATCCGAGGTTGGGCCGCCGATATTTTCCTCAACGATTGGAGATTCCGCGGATGGGGCCTTTCTTTTCGGGCCCAGTCCCGTGCATCCCGCGCATATTGTTGCGACACCGATAATTACGAGAAGTCCGATTGAATACGCTCTCATCTTCACTCCGCAGCGCCGGTCCGATCGACCGGGCCGCTTTTCCATTGATGGCCGCTGTTAGGGCGTCTTGCCGCGATTGGAGGAGAATACCTGGGTGGCGAATCCGAGATCGTGAATTCCCGGAGTGACTCCAACGCCGATATAGCGGTACTTCGAGTCCAGGATGTTCTTTCTATGCCCGGGGCTCTTCATCCACCCTTCGACAATTTCGCGCGCCCACCGTTCCGGATCGCCCCGGTAGGTCTGAACGGCCGTATTCTCGGCCGCGGAACTCAGTTCCGCTTTATCCATTCGGCTTCGGAATGTTCGCCAGCCCTCGGGAAAATTTTGTGATTCATGGGGGATGAGGTCCTCAACCCGCTCGAAGGGCTGTTCAAAGCGTTGGGCGCGTTCCCTCATGTGTTCATTATGGATCCGAGCGAGCTTCCCCAGAGCGGGGGATTTCTCGAGGGGCACGATTCCCCGCTTCCGGCGATACGCGTTGGTATATCGTATAATGTTTTTTTCGATTTCGGCGGCCGACTGCGCGACGGTCGGCTCGTTTTGCGTCCGATCTTTCTCTTGGCCGTCCGCGGGCCACGTGAAACCGGTAACAATGAGAAAACAGGCGAAGACCGATATCCATCTCGCCGACAATCTCTGTATGCCCAAGAACACTCGCACGTTACCGACTCCTCTGTGATTCAGTTCACCGCCCGAGCCACGACCGCGTATCCATAACCGTCGACGGGCCTTCGATGCGGCTTTCCGGCGTTGCGACATTTTCCGTTTGCTCTGCCGTCCCCATACGTCTATACTGAACGATCCGCGTGAGACGAGAGGTCCCGGAGGCGCTCCCTGTGAGGGTCCCCGGAAGCGGCGATTGAAGGGAGGCGACTTCCTCCGCGACGTTCGGCCGACCGTTCCCACGCGCATCGCCTTGCGCCGGGCCGCGGTAGAGTCTAACACCGGGCTACGGTATTTCAACTGAAAAAACAGCCGCGCGGGTCCCCGCAGGAGGCCCCGCCGCGCGTGAAACACAATCGGCTTCTTTCTCAGAGGTATACCCGCTGACGATACTTGCGCCGGGCGCCGAGCGGAGGCCGGAAAAACTTTCCAAAGACGTATGGAAATACCCCCAGGAGGTTGATTTCATGAAGGAAGTGGTCATCGTCAACGCGGTCCGAACTCCCGTGGGCTCGTTCGGTCGGTCGCTCAGAGACGTGTCCGCCGTCGAACTTGGCACGATCGCGGTCAAGGAATTGCTCAGCCGGACCGGTTTGAATCCGGCGGATGTGGAGGAACTCATTTTCGGTTGCGTGCTGCAGGCCGGCTTGGGTCAGAACGTGGCCCGTCAGGTGCTCATCAACGCCGGCATTCCCCAGGAAGTTCCGGCCATGACGATCAACAAGGTCTGCGCGTCGGGACTGCGTTCGGTCTCCATGGCCGCTCAGTGCATCAAGGCCGGGGACGCGGACATCATTATCGCCGGCGGAACCGAAAATATGTCCGCCGCGCCGTACGCGACAACCAACGCTCGTTGGGGCGCGCGCATGAATAACGCTCCCCTGGTGGACCTCATGATCTACGACGGTCTCTGGGAGCGATTCAACGACTACCATATGGGCGTCACCGCCGAGAATGTCGCGGAGCAATACGGCATCTCCCGTGAGGACCAGGACAAGTTCGCCGCCGAAAGCCAGGCCCGGGCCCTCAAGGCCATCGAGTCCGGTCGATTCAAGGATGAGATCGTCCCCGTGGTTATCCCTCAGCGCAAGGGCGATCCCAAAGTATTCGACACCGACGAGCACCCCCGAGCCGGCACTACCGAAGACGGCCTCGCCAAGCTCAAACCCGCGTTCAAGAAGGACGGCGCGGTGACGGCCGGCAACGCGTCCGGTATCAATGACGGCGCCGGCGCGGTCCTTGTCATGTCCGCGGAATCGGCTCAGGCGAGGAACATGAAGCCGATGGCCAAGATCCTCTCGTACGCGTCCGCCGGCGTCGATCCGAAGGTGATGGGAATCGGCCCGATCCCCTCGACGCGTATCGCTCTGGAAAAGGCCGGTCTCACCCTCGACGAGATCGACCTCATCGAGGCCAACGAAGCGTTCGCTTCCCAGACGCTGGCTGTGGCCAAGGAGCTGGGACTCGACCAGGCCAAAACCAACGTGAACGGCGGCGCGATTGCGCTGGGGCATCCCATCGGTGCGTCGGGAACCCGCATCCTGACCACGCTCCTCTATGAAATGCAGAAGAGAGATGATGTGAAAAGAGGCCTCGCCACCCTCTGTGTTGGAGGCGGCATGGGTCACGCGATGGTCGTGGAAAAGGTCTAAGCTTGACACATACGGGGAGAAGCTCATATCGAGCCCTCTCCCCGTGTTTCGATCGTTTCCCTTCGACCGCCGACATCCGCCTTCAATATTGGTTCCTCCATCGAGATATCAAGGGCTTATCGCTGCCCCCGGTGAACGGTCACCGCCTTCGAGGAACGGCGTCCTCCTCCAATCCGAAGAGCCGCGCGCCGTTCTCCCACAAAACAGCCTGAATCACCGCCGCGGGGTAGGGCAATTCCCGAACCGTCCGAATAGCGTCTCCGACCCTCGGCTGGGTGGGCCAATCGCTCCCGAAGAGGAACCGGTCCGTGAACCGTTCCAGCTTCGGGAAGACCTTCGGAAGCTGAACGGGCGGAATCCCCGCAATGTCGATATGAACGTTGCGATGGCGCGCAAGCATCCACTCGCACTCCTTGTACCAGAAGGGCCGCCCTCCATGGCACATCACAATCATGAGGCCGGGGAATTCGTCCGCAATGTCGTCCAGGAGAAGCGGATGGGCGTAGCGAATCCGAGATCCGGGGAAAAGCGATGTGCCCGTATGGAACATCACGGGAATACCCAATCCTGCGGCCGCTTCGTACGCCGGCATCAAGCGCGGATCGTCCGGATAGACATGGGCGTACGACGGGAGCAGTTTGATCGCTTTGCATCCGAGGACTTTGACGCAGCGTTCAACCTGCAATCCGCCGTCTTCGTCGGAGTTCAAATCAACGGACCCAACCGCAATGAGGCGATCGCTCGAAGAGCAGAATTCCGCAACGAACTCGCTGGGAATCACGCCGGTGGTGGGCGGCGTATACTCGGCGAGAATCGCGACCTTTTCCACGCCGAAGCCGTCCAGCATGCCGACGACCGTCTCCGGAGTCAGGTTATGGAGAAAATCGAGCGCTTCCCGGGAGAACTCCCGCTCGAAGTACTCGGTCAGCCAGGGGGTGATCTGATCCCGGCGTCCGATGTGAATATGGCAATCGAAGACTCGCATGGAAATCACTGGTTTTGCGGATGGCCGTCGCCTGTTTTCGTCGCTCCGTCCGACCGATCGAGAATCCGCACATAGTAGCTCCGCGTGCCGGGCGCCTTTGTCCACCCTTCGTCCTTTAAGCGTTCGAATCCCTTGCCGTGCGCGATCACGGCGGTTACGCCGGCGTTTGCAAGCGCGTCGAGCGCGGCGCGACGTTCGATCGGGGAAGCCTCGAGGAATTCCTCGTTGCCGGCGACCCGTCCTTTGATCTGCACGCCCGCCAATCTGGCCCAGTAGATCGGCGGTGAATCAACGGCCGCGACGATCTCGCCTTCGTCGACTCCCGATCCACGCAGAAATTCCTTCACCGCGATGTGCTCCTGAAAACGTTCGAGGGGCGAAAGCTTCCGTCCGGCGGAGACGAGTCCGCTTATGCTCTGATCCATCGCGCTTGCAGCCGTGACCCCCACAAAGCAGAGCGCGAGGAGAATCGCGCCGACTCGCGTCTTGGATACGGTTACGGGATCGCGGAGATCGTACCGCGGCCACGCGACCAACGCCATGAAGCCTACGAACACAAATGACGCGACATACCGGGCCTCCAGGTGCACGAGCACGTACGCTCCGATGCCCGCAAGAGAAGGTATGGCGAGCAACACCGGTATGGGAACGGGCCACAGTCGCCCCGGTCGGACGGATCCGATGAAGACTTGCGCAATGAACCAGATTCCGCACACAATGAAGAACCAGGGGCTGTGTCCGAAGAATTCCCCGATGTTTTCCCGTATGTTGTTCCACATTACCGACATGTCGGTGGAGAGATCGAGACCCAGCGTCCAATGCGCCACATCGAAGCCGCGATGATCGGTCGCGGGGATGCCCAAGTCGTAAAGCAACACTCGAGGGTCATCGCGCAAAACGGCCGGGATGTGAATCGGGCGCCCTTCACTCTGCGCCTCGGTCGCGTACGCGTGCGACCCGATCTCGCCGATCGAGAATTTGCCCGCTCGCTCTGAAAGCGCCGCGATGAAGGGCGCCGCGATGAGAGCGGTCACCACGACGGTTGTCGCAAGCCGCGGAAGGCCCCTTCGCAGGGGCTCAGGCGAGCACGCGGCCGCGGCGAGCATCACGCAGGACAAAGGAAGAAAAAATGTCTTGGAAAGATACCCCAGGCCGAATGTAACGCCAAGCATCGCATACCAACGGAATCGGTCCGGCTCGGTTCGAATCCTCAGAATGAGGCCCATGCCGAGCAGGAAAAAGAGAAAGAGGAGCATGTCCGGGTTCACCAGCCGGATACGAACCCAGGTGAGCGCGGCGACGAGAAAGGCCCCGTATCCGAGCGCGGTAAGAAGTGTATCCGGAAGCCGGCGCCGATCTTCGGCGACCGTGACGTCGAGCGCGCGTCGTAACGAAGAAAGAAAGAACGCGCACGCGGCCAAAGCTCCCGCGAAGATTGCGAAATTGACGATTTTGAGCAGCGGGACCTCGTCCGCCCGGGTCGTATCAAGCGCGGCCCCGCCTGCCGCCAGAAGGATTGCGTACAGTGGAGAGGTCCCCAGGTTCACAATCCCCTCGGGCCGTCCTTCGCGCAGGTGCTCGGCCATCTCCAGATAGGTGAGTCCGTCCGAGTTGAGGTAATACCGCGTCGTATAGGTGAGGACCGCTGCGCAGAGGAGTCCGAACAGCCACAATGCGATTGTGACGCGCCTTGTTGACGTATTCAAATGCATATTGATGAAGGTGAACCGCATAATCCCAGTGAAGGTCCGTCTTATCGCCGCGCTCAGTTTCGTTTGGGCGTCCGGTCGATGTCTATCTGGATTGCCTGCAGAAGCATTTGAAACGACAGGATTATCGGCAACGCGGCGAGCATGATGGTCCCCGTCGGTTTGGCCGATCCCGTCACCAGGGAGTCGATCCAGTGGTACGCGCCGAACAGCACGCCGAAGAGGAACATGGGCACGCCGACCAGAAGGTAGACCGAAGCCATGTTGAAATCGTAGATGAAATACTGAAAAAAGACCCTCCGAAACATACCTTTGACCAGCTTTCCGGGAAAGCGAGTCAGGATCTTGTGGATTTTCAGCGAACTCTGCTCGTCGCCGTATCTCGCTTCCATGGGAACGTCGACCACCACCGCGCCGGCCATGTTCAACCCGATCAGCATGTCGCTCTCGAAAAAGAAGTCTTCGGACAAGCGATCCAGGTCCAACCGCTCCAAGACACGGCGGTGGATCGCGGTATAGCCGTTGGTGGGGTCCATCACGTTCCAATAGCCGGACGCCGCCTTGACGAGAAAGGTCAGAGCGCTGTTGCCGAAGAGCCTCGGGCCGGGCATGCGCTTGAGCGCCTCGAAGTCGTGAAACCGATTGCCCTTGGCATAGTCGGCCCGGCCGCTCTCCAGGGGAGCAATCAGGCGTTCCAGGTGCGCCGCGTCCATTTGACCGTCGCCGTCCATCTTGACCGCAATATCGCAGCCCGCTTCCAGAGCGCGGCGATACCCTGTGATCGTAGCGCCCCCGACGCCGCGGTTCCGCTCGTGGAATATGACCTCGATGCGCGGATCGTCGCGGCTCATCCTTTGCGCGATCTCGCCGCTGCCTTCCGGACACGCGTCGTCGACGACGATGATGCGATCCACCATTGGCGGAACGCTTTCGAGCACTTCGGCGATGTGAGCCGTCTCCCGATAACAGGGGATCACCACCGCCGTGCGACATGCCGTTCCGTCGGTCGTCATTCCGGGCCGTACACCGATTCGACTTTCAGGGGTTCCGATGAAACGCGAGGTCGTTCGCGCAGCGGAGGATTACCACTCTCACGAGAAAAAGTAAAGGTAATGGTTCACCGGGCTTGAGGCGGCTCTGCGCCCGGTGAGGATGGAGGGGGCGACTCATCTCCCCCTCCAAGCCTCCCCCATCGAGATATCAACGGCTTATCGCTATCCCGGTGAACGCTTACAAGTAAAGTGACGCCGCGTTACGGCCGAGCACGGGGAAGGCGGAACTCGGAGAAGCCGGTGGGCAACGTCTTTAAAGATATCAATAGATAAAGCCAATAACTTAAGACAAGTTATAATGATGTTGGCCTCCGGCGCCGGAAAGCTCTTGACCCTCGATGCGGTTTCCTGTATTTTTATACGGACTTCTTTTCATACAACATCGTGCGGCCTCGCCCTTTCGGTCGGGCGCCGCGCACATCGAGAGCGACCCTCGTGAGAGCGACCCGGTTCATCGTGTTCATTGCTGCTCTGGTTGCGGGACTCATTGTACCCCCGGCCGCAGGCGCGTACATGCCTCCCCCGCACCCCTGCGAGCTCGTCCCGATGACGTACGGCCCGCCCGAGCCGCCGAGTTGCGCCGGACCGCCGCCGCCTCAGGTATGCGGTCCCGTCCCCATGCGATGCTATCCTCGGAAGCTCGTGGGACCTCCTCCGTGCCCGGTGATGATTTGCCAGGGCCCGCCTCCGCCGGGGAAGCCCGCGTACAGGGTGACGCCTCCCTGTCCCGCCCCGCCCCCTCCCGCATGCGCGAAGCCTCCGTGTCCGTCGACGTCGGGTCGTTCGTCCCGCCTGGGTTTAGGGCTCTGGTGACGGACGCCTCACAGCTTCCACAAGACGCTCCCCTTTCGTTCAAGTTCACGGTTAGCGGTTGATATGACGCCACAATCAGGCGGATAGCCGCGCGCGGGCGCTCGGCCGCGTCGGCCACCCCGGGTAGGTGCTTGTCTACCGGCCCATTTAAACGAGCCAATTTGCAATCTTATTGAAAGAACCTCATGCAGTATGTTATGATGAGTTTTGCTGAATCAGTTCCAGCGCCGTTAGTTCTGTCTTATCCGCCTTGACGACGCGGGCAGCGCTCTCTGAGACTTCGAGGTTAGTATAGACGCATGAGCGGCTCTTTATCGAATTCACAGACGCACGGCCGAAAACCCGCCGTCGAGAACCGCGCGCTGTTTGAACACACTCGGGAATATGCGGGCGTGGCCCTTCTCGGCGCGGCGGTCTTCCTGTTTCTGTGTCTTCTGACCTACGATCCGCGTGATCCATCGTTGAATTCGGCGGTCTCTCGAACGGAAGTTTCCAATTTGTGCGGATTGGTGGGCGCGTACACCGCGGACGCGCTGGTCCAGATCCTCGGCATTTGTTCGCTGTGCGCGCCGCTGGGATTGACGCTCCTCGCAGTGCGACGGTTCGTCGCGATCGAGGAACCGTTCCGATGGACGCAGACCGGTTCCGCGATCCTGCTGATTGCGGCGCTTGCCGCGTTGACCGAACGGTTCGGCGTCGGCGGATTCCTCAAGTTTCCTCAGGAGCAGCCGGCGGGAGCGATCGGGGCATTTCTCCACGGCTCGCTGAGTACGCTTCTCGGAAGCGGCGGCGAGCTGATCCTGGCCTGCACACTCATCGTTCTGTGCGTGCTCCACATGGCGCGGGTCACTCCGCGGGATCTCGCGCAATGGACGCGTTCGATCGCCGCGGGAATCGTTGCGTCGGCTCGATCGATCGGAAGGCTTGCCGGGAATTTCGCAGCCGACGCGGCGACGCGCTTACGCCGCAGTCGTGAAGCGGCCGCGGAACGCAGGCGCGTTCAAATCCGTCGGGATTCCGAGCAATCCGCCGATGAAGCGAATATCCCGGACTCCGCGCCTGAACCGGCGGCCGAGTCGACGACGCGGGGCGGCGTATGGTCCAGAGTGAAGATCGTCGCGTCCGCTCCTCCACCGGTCCCTCAGGAGCCGATCTTCGACGATTACGAGTGGGATGAGGGCGTCGACGTGGCTGGAGTAGACACGGAACCGCTCCCCTTCGACTTCGACCCGATCGAGGCGCACGAGCCGCCTGCGCCGGAGCCGGCGGTTCCCGAGCCCGAACCGACCGTCGCCGAAGCGGCCGGGCTCACCGAAGAAGAGATGCTGGCGTCAATCGAGACGTTCCTGAACGAAGGGAAACGCCGGCCGGCGGCGTCGACAGCGCAGGAAGTCGAGCCGCCCCCCCACGCCGAGACGCCGGCCCCGTCGGCGCCGCTCGAGCCGGAACCTCCGGAGAGTTCACGGTCCATATCTGTCGCCAAGCGAGCTGACGAGAAGGCTCAGGGGAAGACCACGCGGAAAACAAAATCCTCGGGGAAGGACTCATACAAGCTTCCGGGATCGGATCTTCTCGATCCGCCGCAACACTCGGATCGGTTTGTCGATGAAAAGGCGCTCGAAGAGAACGCGATGACCGTCGAGCAGAAACTCGCGGACCTCGGGGTGCACGGCGAGGTTGTCGCTATTCATCCCGGGCCGGTCATTACCATGTACGAGTTGAACCTCGCGTCGGGCATACCGCTGCGCAAAGTGCTCAACATGGCGGACGATTTGGCCATGGCCCTCAAGTCGGGGTCCACGCGAATCGTCGCGCCCATCCCGGGTAAGGATACCGTGGGCATCGAAGTGCCCAATCAGAACCGCGAAATCGTGTACCTTCGGGAAATCGTCGAGTCGCCTTCGTTCACCAAGTCGAAGACGCCCTTGAAGATGGCAATCGGCAAAGGCATAGACGGCGAGCCCTTCTCAACGAGTCTCGGGCGCATGCCCCATCTGCTGATCGCCGGCGCGACCGGAACCGGCAAATCCGTCGGTCTCAACTGCCTTATCTGCTCCTGGCTTCTCTCGTCGCATCCCGATGATGTGAAACTCCTGATGGTTGACCCAAAGAAGCTCGAGCTTTCACACTATCAGGATATTCCCCATCTCATCCATCCGGTGGTCACCGACCCCGAGAAGGTCCCCGCAGTTCTGAACTGGGCCATCCGCGAGATGGAGCGGCGGTACGATCTGCTCAGCGCGGCGGGCGCGAAGAACATCGAGAGCTACAACGAGAAGGTCGCGGCAGGAGCGCTTCCTCCCGGGGACAACGGCGCGGCGCAGGAAAAGCTGCCGTACATCGTAATCATCGTGGACGAGCTGGCCGAACTCATGATGGTCGCGGCCAAGGATATCGAGATCACCATCGCTCGGCTCGCCCAGATGGCCCGCGCCTCGGGTATCCACCTGATCCTCGCGACCCAGCGCCCGTCGGTGGACGTGATCACCGGCGTCATCAAGGCTAATTTCCCCGCACGGCTCTCGTTTCAGGTCTCCGCCAAGGCCGATTCACGGACGATTCTCGATACGGTGGGCGCGGAAAATCTGCTCGGTATGGGCGACCTCCTCTTCCTGCCGCCGGGTGCGGCCAAGCTCCAACGACTGCACGGCGCGTACATCTCCGAAGGGGAAATTCGCCGGATCGTCGACTTCATCAAGGCTCAGCGGGAACCGGTCTACATCAAAGAGATTTCTCGGCATGTGGCCGGTGAAGAAGCCAAAGCCGCCGGCGGCGGGGCCATGATCGACGAAGAGAAGTACGACGAGGCGGTGGAATTGGTCGGCAGGCTCGGGCACGCGTCCATTTCGCTCATCCAGCGCCACATGCGGATCGGGTATAATCGCGCGGCGCGGATCATCGAGGCCATGGAAGCCGAAGGAATCATCGGTCCGTCCGACGGAACAAGCAGGCCGCGTGAAGTGCTCGTCGGCGCGCTCGATCATATTCCCGATCATGCGGGATGACGGCCGAGCTGCAGGACTTCGGCGCGTGACGGCATCCAACGTGAGAAGATGTTGACGGCCGGCACGGCTGCTCTCCCAGACGGAGAGGAAACAAGAGGGGGCTCCGCCGGAACGGCACGGGGGCGCTTCGGCCTATCGTGTGTCCCTTCGGAAGAACGAGATTATTCCGTTGGGCATGAACACGATCACCACCAGGAAGAGATAGATAAGCCACAGATTATGGGAATGGGGCTCGAACGAGTAGAGGAGCGTCAAGCCGATCCCGCCCGCGCCGGCCGTCGCCACCTCCAATCCGAAGGTGATCATACTGATCCGCCTGAGGTTCACGCCGTAGAGTTGCGAGGCCTCCGGTTGCTGCCATGCGGCCCTCACCGCTTTTCCCGTGTAGGTCTTCTTCAGGAAGAGGTGCACGAGAATCACGCCGGCGAGCGCCGGTCCGAACCCCGCCAGCGACGCGTACTGCAGGTACAGCGGTCCCACGATCAGCACTTTGCTGGTGTACCAGGTGGTCATGAGCCGCGGATCCGGTCCCCAGACAAGCAGAAGCGCGTTCTCGATGATAATAGCTATCCCGAACGTGAGAATCATCGACGCGACGATCACTTCACGAGCCTTGGTCGCGGGAAGAATAACGAAACGATAGACCGCGCACGCAAGCAGGAAGAGCAACGGCGTGGTGATGAACACCGAGACGAGGGGGTCGACGCCCCACCACTCAAGCATGGTATAGGCCAGAAACGCGGCTATGAGACCGAACGCCGCGTGGGAGATGTTAATGACCTTCATCACTCCCCACGTGAGGGAGAACCCCACGCCGAGGAGGGCGTACACCATTCCCATGATGACGCCGCCGATCAATGACTGTGCGGGTAAAACGAGATTCATGGCGTGCTGCTACCGGGCGCCGCGCAGTCGACCGCTGTCGCGAGATCGACTACGGCGCGAAAACGGACGGTCCCCTCTCGAGGGAACCGTCCCATCGGTTGACTACTTCTTCCAGGGCGGCTTCGGGTAGACCGGTTCCGCGGTGGCGATGTCCTTGGGCCGGATCAGTTCGACTTTGCCGTCGAGTATCTCGGTGCAGAAGTTGATTGGGTCGGGCAGTCCGCGTTTGTCGAAATTCATGGGCCCTGCGATGGTGTGCACGGTGTGGGATTTCAGCCAATCGGGGATCTTCGTCTGATCGAGGGAGCCCGCGCCTTCCACGCCCTGGGCCAGCGCCTGCATCCAGCAGTATCCGAATCCGAAATAGACCGGATAGCCGTTCAGACCGTATTTTTCCTTCACGTATGCGTTCAGCTTGTCGTTACCGGGGTAGTTCAGCTTGTTTTAGAGCGATGTTCCCGAAAAGACATAGTTGCCGTCCTCGCCGAGTTCCTTTGTCCACGCTGGGATCACCGACCCGATGCCCTGCACGATCGCCTTGGGATTGTAGTCGAGGGCCTTGGCGGCACGGATGGTCATAACGCCGTCCGCGAAAAAGCCGTTCGAGAAGAGGATGTCGCAGTTTGCCTGCTTGGCCTTCACGATCAACGGCGTCGCGTCGGGCAGCGGCAAATTGTATTTCTCGTCGACCGCGACCTCGATCCCGAGCTCTTTCAGATCTTTCTTGGCCGCGTGCAGCGAAGCGCCGATGGGATTGTTCATCGCGTAGAACGCGGCCTTCTTGGGGCGCTTTTCGGGTGGCAAGGTTCCGAGCCACTGCATGAAGCCCACGTACCACCATTCACCCATGAGAGGCGGGCCCCCGAAGCAGTAGGTGTATCCCTGTTTGAAGCTCTTCATGTGGCCGCCCATCGAGACGTAGACCATCTTGTGCTTCTCCGCGACGGGCATAACCGCTCGAGCCGCGGTCCCCGGATATCCGCCGAAGAGCAGGTCGCAGTTATCGACCGTAATGGCCTTTTCGGCCGCGATCACCGCCTTATTGGCGTTCGATTCGTCGTCGTAGATCTTGAATTTCACCGGCCGTCCGAGAAGTCCGCCCTGCTTGTTCACTTCTTCCGCCCAGAATTTCATCCCGCGTTCGATCCACTTGGCGGTCTCGGCGAATTTGCCGGTGAGCGGCAAGGAGCCGGCGATGAGAATGGGTTCCTTGTCTTCGGCCGCAGCGGGCCCGCCGAGTCCCATGCTCAATGAAATTCCCAGGACCAGCGCGATGATCGTCAGTTGCCGTCGAACGCTCGTTTTCATTACGAATTCCTCGTTTTCCGCGTTGGGGTCGTTGCGAGCCGTTTGACTCAGAGACCCAAATAGGACTCCTTGACCCGCTGGTCGGCGAGGAGCTCGTCCGCGGGCCCGAACATGGTTATCCGGCCGTTCTCCAAGAGGTACGCGTCGGCGGCGATGGAAAGCGTCAGCAGCACCTCTTGAGATACGAGAAGAACGGTCAGTCCGGCCGTGTTCAGCTCGGAGATCACCTTGAATATCTCTTCCGCGGCGATCGGCGCCAGTCCGAGCGACGGTTCGTCGAGCATGAGGAGGCTCGGGTACGCCATGAGCGCCCTTCCCGCGGCCGGCATTTGCTGTTCTCCGCCGGACAGGCTCCCGGCGCGCTGTCGAAGGCGTTCGGCCAATCGCGGAAACAAGGCGAACACCTTGTCCATATTCTCCGCGGTTCGAGCCCTGGCCGCCGGGATGTACGCCCCCATTTCCAGATTTTCCCGCACCGTCATGAACGGGAAGAGCTTCCGACCCTCCGGAACCTGAACCACGCCTCGGCGGCAAATTTCATCGGCGGAGAGACTGATCAGCGATTCTCCGCGCCATGTTACGAAACCGGCGCGCGCCGGAACCAGCCCGGAAATCGCGTTCAGCAGCGTAGTCTTGCCTGCGCCGTTCGATCCGATCAGGGCGACCAATCGACCTTCCGGCGCTTCCAGGGAAACCCCGACCAGGGCGCGCAATTCCTGGTACATCACCTCGAGGTTTTCAACGCTCAGCATACCGAGACCCCAGATACGCGCCGATCACCTCGGGATTGTCCGCGATCGCGGTCGGGACGTCGTCCGCGATCTTCACGCCGTGGCTGAGCACGATGATTCGGGAACAGGTCTCCATGATCGCCTTCATCACGTGTTCGATCATGAATATCGTTACGCCGAACTCGTCCCGGATCCGAAATGTCAATTCGATCGCGCCTTCGATCTCTTTGGGATTCAATCCGGCAAAGACCTCGTCCAATAAAATCATGGCGGGCCGTGACGCCAGCGCCCTGGCGACTTCCAGCCGTTTTCGATCCTCGAGCGCAAGTTGCCCGGGGTAATTGTGCGCCTTATCGGCTAGTTCGGTGAATTCCAGTATTTCGAGCGCTCGTTCCCGCGCTCCGGGAATGTCGTCGATCACATCGCGGCCGTAGAGCACACCGATAGCCACATTCTCGAGGAGGGTCAAATCCATGAGCGGCCGCGCGATCTGGAACGTCCGGCCCACCCCCAACTTGGCTGTTTTATGCGGCGCCAATCCGTGAATGCGTTTGCCGAGAAACGAGATTGAACCTCGATCGGGTTTGTACAACCCCGATATGACATTGAAAAGGGTGGTCTTTCCCGACCCGTTCGGACCGATCAGCCCGACGATCTCTCCGCGTCTCACCCCAAAACTCACCCTGTCCAGCGCGGTCAGTCCGCCGAATCGCTTGCTGATTGTGTCGCCTTTGAGCATATCGAGCCGATCATGGTAGGGGACGATCGCGCGTCGACGCCTTGCTTGGCCCTTGGTCGGCGGCGTCTTCAATAATCGCCACGGGACGCGTCCAGCCGGCGCTCGCTCCCTTGATCTTCACCGGGAAACAGCACACCTTGAAGCCGGTTTGCCGACCGATCGCCGAGAGGTTCGCCATCTTCTCCATATGACAATAGCCGATCTCGATGCCGGCGAAATGCGCTTCCCAGATGACTCGAGGATCGCCGGTCTCTTTAAAGTCCCGAGCGATAAAGGGAAGGGGACGATCCAAACTCCATGCGTCGATGCCCATGACTTTGACGCCTCGTTCGGTCAGGTAGAGCGTGCTTTCCCGTCCCATGCCGGGGCCCTTGACCAGATACTCGGGCGTGCCCCACGCTTCATCCGCGCCGGTTTGGACGAGGACGATATCCAGGGGTTTGAGCTCATGTCCGATGCGCTTGAGTTCGGCGTCCACTTCGTCCGCTCCGATCCGCGCGCCGTCCGCCTTGTGGCGGAAGTCGAGAAGAACCGCGTCGTTGAAGCACCATTCCAGCGGGACCTCATCGATAGTGAGCGACGGGCTGCCCTTGTCCATGGTCGGGTGATAGTGATAGGGCGCATCGAGATGCGTTCCGCTGTGCGTCGTCAGGGTGAGTATTTCCAGCGCCCAGCCTACTCCGCCCGGAAGCTGATCTTCGGTGACGCCCGGGAAGAACTGCTTCATCTGCGCTGCGCCGGCCGCGTGGTCGACATAGTCGACCGTGGGAATCATCTCCGGCGGATCGCTGGGCAGGTTCGGTTCAATCGCAATGCCTAAATCCATGAAACGCATCCGTCCCATGGCGGTTCCTTTCGCTGGTCTGATTGCTGTTCGGAGGACGGCGAGAATGCGCGGCAGGCCTCACCGCTGAGTCGGCTCATTCCCGAAAAAAAGCTAGCAGCCTGAAAACCGGGTCTCAAGCCGATGTCCGGCAGGCGGGTATGGCATGTACCGAAAAGGCGACCGTCGACGCCGACGAACGCAGAGGTCCGCCGGCGTGACTGTTTCCCGCATGATGTATCGTCGACCCTTCTTACGCTTACCGAAAGAGTTTCGCCAACTCGCTCCGGTCCTTAACGTGCGGAAGCGCAAGCATGAGCAGGAGCCTCGCCTTGGGCCCGTCCAGATTTCCGCCGAGAATCGCGCCGGCCTTCTGCAGCGTCAAACCGCCCCCCTGGTCCCCGTAGATCGGATAAACCGCGCCGTGGGGCGGCCGCGTCGTGATGACAACGGTCACGTCCTTTGACAAGGCGTACTTGACCGCCTCGAAGACCTTCGCGTTCACGTTGCCGGAGCCGACCGCCTCGAGAACGATCCCTTTCGCTCCTGAATCGACCGCGTATCGAACGAAATCTCCCTCGTCTCCGGCGTATGTGGTAAGAAGCGCCACCGGCGGGAGCTTCTCCGGCAGCGGCAGGACCGTGCGCGGGGGACGGTCGTTGAACCGCGTCACCCGGTTGCCCTGGATGTAGCCCAGGTAGCCCTTTTCGCCCGAATTGAACGTCTGCACGTTCGTGGTCTGGGTCTTGCGAACATATCGGGCCGCGTTCACATATTCGTTGAGTGTGATCGTCACTCCCCAGTCCGCCGCTTCCTTGGAACAGACCTGCCGCACCGCGTTGAACAGATTCGCCGGTCCGTCCGGGCTCAGATCGGACGCGTCCCTCATCGCGCCCGTGAATACCACGGGCTTGTCGCTCGTCACGGTCAAATCGAGGAAATATGCGCTTTCGGCCATGGTATCGGTGCCGTGGGTCACCACCACGCCGCGAACATCCGCGGCGTTGAGGATTTCGCTCACCTTTGCGCTCAGCTTGGCCCAGATCTCGGGCGTCATCTGCGAACTGTCGATATTTGAGAAGTTCACCACGTTGATTTCAGCGAGGTCTTTCAGACCGGGAACAGCGGCGATCAAATCGTTTCCCGAAACCGTCGGAACCGCGCCGCCGGCCTTGTCGGCCTTTTCCGCGATGGTCCCGCCGGTCGTGACGATTACCACCTTGGGCAGATCGCCTTTGGACGCCTCGCCTGTTCCTTCCTTGTCGCCGGCGGCGCAGAGAATCGGTCCGAACGCCATGATCGAAGCCATGAACGCTATCGCCAAGAGTGTGGACGCATAACAAATCTTCATGTCGTCTCCTTGAATCGGTAATGAGCGTGTGCGGACCGTCACATGACGCTGACGACGATCGTTCCCCACACGGTGAGCAAAACATTGCCGAACGCGTACGTCACCGTGTACCCGATGACCGGCATGACGCTCTCCGAGTCCTCCTTGACCGCGTTTAGCGCTGCGGTGCACGTCTCCGCGCCGGTAAGCGCTCCAAAGAGCAGCACGTCATTGAGCTTCAGCACAAGCCTCCCAAAAAGAAGCCCCGCGATTGCAGGCACGAGCGTCACCGCAACTCCCGCGAGAAATATCGAAACCCCCGCGGTCTGAAGCGCGTGCAAAGCCTTGGGGCCCGCGCTGAGACCCACGCAGGTGATGAAGAGATTCAATCCGAAATCCGTGAACACCCACTGGGCAGGGCCGGGCATTTCTCCAAACGTGGGATGAACCGCACGAAGCCACCCGAAGACCAGGCCCGAGACCAGGACGCCGCCGCCAACCCCGAGCGTAAGGGGAATCCCCATTACCGGGACGGCCACAAGCCCGAGCAACGTTCCAAGCACGATACCGATACCTACCACGATCAGGTCGGTCATGACGGTCGGACGCTCCGGATAGCCCAGGTAGTCGGCCGCTCGCTCCACATCTTCCTTCGAGCCCACTAGGTGGAAGACGTCGCATTTGTGAATGCGCATGTCCCGTGTGATCGGCAGTTCATGACCCTGTCGGGTGAGCCTGCGCAGGAACAGGCCGTGGCCCATGATCTTGTCCAGCTCGCCGAGGGTCTTCCCGACAGCGGCCGGCTTGGTCACGCAGACCGGAAGCGATTCGCCCGTAAGGTCCATGACCTGGCGATCCACCACCTCGGGACCGATGATCCCTTCGGCTTGAACCAGCGCCTCTCGTCCGCCGGCGATCGAGATGAGGTCACCCGACTGCAAAACCGTGTCCTGTTTGGCGGAGAAGACCTCATCCCCTCGCTTGATCTTTTCGACCGCCTTGCTCCCGGGAAGCGCGGCCTCGAGGGCCTCGACCGATGTGTTGACCGCCGTCTCCTTCTCGACGCGATAGGCCCGTAAATTCAGCCTGTTATACCAGGAGAAGAGTTCGGGGCTCTCCTGACCGCCGGCGGCGGCGGACATCTCCTTCTCAAGGTCCTTGGCGAGCGCAGCCAAGTCCACCTTGAGAATACGCGGCAGGAACTTGAAGAACAGGATCAGACCGGCCGTCCCGAAGACGTAGGTCACCGCGTACGCGATCGCAACGTTGCTTTCGAGCGTCGCCTTTTGCGCCGCGGCGACGTCCAGGTGCTTGATCGCTCCTTCGGCTGTGCCGATCACCGCGGATTGGGTCATCGCGCCCCCCAGCAGACCCGCGGTGGTTCCCGCGTCGAACCCGAGGAGCTTCCCGAGCCCGATCGCGGTGAACAGACCCGCGAACGCGACCACGAGCGAAATCCACAGATAGTGAATTCCTTCTTTCTTTAGACCGCCGAAGAATTGCGGTCCCACCTTGTATCCGATCGCAAAGATGAAGAGCGCGAATCCCACCGTCCTGAGCAACGTCGGGACTTCGATCCCCATCTGGCCGACCACGAGCGCCACGAGCAGACATCCCGTGGTCGCGCCGAGGCTGAAGCCGTGAACCTTGATCTTACCGACAAAGTAGCCGAGCGCGAGCGCAAGAAAGATCGCCAGTTGCGGATATGAGCGGAAGAGTTCGACAATGTCGTGCGCCATAAGCGGTCTCCTCGGTCGTCAGCGAAGCGTGGGAGCGATCATTCCGGCTCTGCGCCGGACTTGAAGCGTTCGTAATATTCTTTCAGGAGATCGCTGATCGCCGCGCCGATCTTCCCGTATGCGTCCGTCGGGAGATTGGCCAGCGACACGCGCACCGACATCTCCGGCGCGTCGAATCCGCCGCCGTCCAGCAGCACCACCGACTTCTCATCGGCCAGACGCCAGACAAAATCGATCGGCTCGTATTTCCGCAGCCAGTCGACGAACTCCGCGCCGTAGCGCTCCGCCGCAATCGTGGGCACGTCGATGGTGGTGTAGTACCGAGCGCAGTACGGATCATACGGCGCGGGGAGGCCCGCCTCCTTGTAGAGCAGTTCGTACCGATCACGCACGATTTTCTGCGCGGTCTGCTTGTACGCGTAGCCCTTCTCCCGATCGAGCAGCCCCGCAAGCGAGAACAACACCATCTGGACCTGCTGCGGCGTGGACAGCCCAGCGGTGTGATGGAGCGCGACCGTTCGACTGTCCGCAACCATCCGATCGATCAGCTTCATCTTGTCCGGATCGAGCGCGACCGTGTGATACCGCTCATGGAGCGCTTCCCGATCCTCCGCCGGCAGGGCCGCGATCGCCTTGTCGAAGACGTTGTCCTCATGAATACCGATCACGCCCAGTCGCCAGCCCGTGGCGCCGAAATACTTGGAAAAGGAATAGACCAGGATCGTATTATACGGCGCGGCCGCCATCAATGACTTGAAATCGTTGACAAACGTGCCGTACACATCGTCCGTGAGCAGGATCAGGTCCTTCCGCCTCGTCTGAATCAAATCCACGATCTTCTGATGCGTTTCGTCGTGCATCGCCACCGACGTGGGATTAGACGGATGCACCAGAAAAAACGCCTTCACCGCTGGATTGGCGAGCTTCTCGATCTCCGAATCCGGGTATTGCCAGCCTTCGCCCTCATCCTGGCGCACCTCGAGTTCGACGAATTCGTAGTCGTTCAGGTTCGGGATCTCCAGATACGGGGTGAAGATGGGAGTGCCGAGCGCGATCTTGTCGCCCTTGTGCAGGAGCTTGTTCTCCTTGAGGCTGTTGAAGATATACGCCATGGCCGCGGTGCCGCCCTCGGTGGCAAACAGATCGAACTTCCCCGGCGCCGGCGCGCCCCCGCACATTTCAGACTCGAGATACGTGGTGATGACCTGCTCTGAACACGTGAGAATGCGGTCCGGCACAGGATAGTGATCGCCGAGGATCGCGTCGGACATCTCATTGACAAAGGCGTCCAGGTCGAGCCCGATATGGTCCCGAGCGTACGCGAACGCGTCCTTGAGAAACGAAACGCCGCCCTGGTCCTGGTTGGCGGCAAGGTAAGCCTCGAACCGATCCGCGATGCCCTCCCGGCGACAGGGCCCGCCGAAGCCGGCGGTCAGCTGTTCACGTTCAGACTCCTCCAGAGCGAACCGCATGAGATGCGTGAAGCCCTTCCGAGGCTCCAACGCCACCCAATTGGGATTGCCCCGCCCCGCGTTGAGCATCATCCGTTCGTGGTGGGTCTCCGCCATCTTGATCAGCTTATCTTTTACTTCAAACGGGCTGAGGCCCTCGTATTCCCGTTCTTCGGCTCGCGTCATGGTTCGCTCCTTTGGTGTGTGAGGATTATCAACGTGAACAAAGAGGACCGACTCCCCCTCCGCCGCATACAACGCCGACCCCGCCCCGGCCCCCCCCGCCACGAAGGAAAACCTCCCCGCCGCCGCGCGCCCGCTTCCCCTGCTTCCCAACTCCGCCGGAAACGCAGATCGCCCACTGAGAACCGTGGCTGAAGAATGGCTCTGAAAGCATACCACACGGCCGGCGCAATTCACAATCCCGACACATCGGCTTAATCAGGCGGTAACGGAGTTCTTATGGGAGGGACGTGAAGTCGGGGAGTGTCGGTACCTCACCGCTGGTTTTCGGAGTAGCGCACGCGAGTTGGCCATTTCAGGAGCGGCTAAGCATAACCCCGTCGACGGGTGAGATAACCCGGGACATGATGAAGTTGGTAATAAGGGCTTCTTGTCTGGCCCCAGAGCGCCCGCTAGTCCACAGTGAATGGTTCAAACTTGCGAGACAAGATCGATGAAAGAGGTTGGTAACCGTGTGTATCAGCCAACTGATCAACCATCTCTTGAGCCGACGCTGGCAGCTTACCTTGATCCGGCGGTTTGGTTGCGTGTTCATTTTGAGGACCACTGTCACCCAGGTAAAGTGACTCAATGATTTTCAACATCAAGCGGTGGTCAGGGGGTACGGGATTAGACTCCTCCTCACCTATAATATAGGGAGCAACGACACCCAAATCCTCCGGCAGAGACTTACGAGTAACATCTATAGTTCTCGACAAGTTGTTAATTTGTTTCAGCCCATTTCGGCACTCTCGCAACCACCTCGAGGTTAGACGGTTGCTATCAGCATCAGCATCTGTGAACTGTCCTTCATAATGCACCTCCCAGTTCTCTGGCAAGGTTATCCAGATTATGGGGTAGGGACTCCCATTCCAAACTCCTTTGAGACTCTTCCAGCCAACTATCGCACCTCTAACCTGTTGAAACTCTAGCGGAATCTTTCCAAGCAGTTCGGCCAACTCCATGGATGCCACCATAAGACCTGGACGAGAGTGGCCAGCCAACCGAAAACCTGCGTCAATATCGGGCCCAAGATAATCGGTCCGTGGATAAGGATACTTGGTAAACCAAAAGCAAGAGCCACCTGTAGTGCGCCGGCAGTCCTCCGGGCTAAAATTAGTTGCCTGCGGCTGGTCGCGCGGCGTTTCGGTGAATAGGTTGGGACCCTTGAACTGAATCCTACGATTTCTAATGGGAAATCCTGCCAGCCAGCCCGCACCCTTTAAGCGAATCACTTCGTTCTTTTCTACGGCGCTTTTATCAAAATCGCGGAGCACCATCAGGAAGGCCACAATCAAGTTGTGTAGTTGGGTCAAATTTGTGACGTCAAATACGTACAGCAGTTCATCACCCACACCTTTCCAGAAATGTCTGTCCAGGGCGTTGGAATCACCGATGCACCTTCTTTTCTCCAGTTGTCCGTAAAAGGAAGCGTGAAAGTCCGTCAAGCGCAACCTGATGATTTCTGCCCAGTCGAAAACTTCCCTCGCCCAGTCATGCAAAACTGCCTTGATACATTGTTCATCATCGTTGAGGGTAAATCCATGAAGTTCCATACACGGCTTCGAGATTGCAGCGTCCTCTACCTTTCGATCATCGAATCTCCCGCCACGCGCGTCTTCCTGGACTGTCGTCTTGTTACCAGGCGGCCGTAACAGCTGACTGAGCATTTCTTTTCTGTCGAAGTACAGTCCCAAGAGTTTTCTGTGGTTGCAGGCATTCTTCAGAGCGGTTGACCCCGATATATCAATGCTCAGGAAGAGTCGAAGTGTACTGTCAGAAAGACTCTCAATTTCAAGCATCACTT
>CAYLRL010000044.1:0-38820 GCA_964385875.1 uncultured Syntrophales bacterium | reverse complement strand
AACCTATTCTGAAAATCTCACCCCATTTCAGTCCGTACTATCCGGAAGCCTACAATAGGATATCCCAGGGTGCTGCCGGTTCTACCGTGAATAAGGACAAGGCAGCTCTTTCAAGGATGTTCAAGGTCCTCATGGACTATCACTACGTCAGTTCCAATCCTGCCAAAATGGTGGACAGCGCTGATGAGTCCGATGGTGAGCGAGAAGTCTACGTGAGTTTCGATGACTTCTGCTCGATCATGAATCATCTTCCCATATGGGTTCAGCCCATCATTCAGACGTTGTATTTCACTGGGATGCGACGAGGTGAAGTTCTGAGTCTGACTCGGGACAACGTTGACTTGGATGCTCGAATTATCCGACTTCACATCCAGCAAACTAAGGAAAGAAGACCGAAAACCGTACCGATCCATAGAATGCTGATTCCCGTATTCGAAAGGGTCGGGAAAGTCAGATCGATCACGACGAACCGCATATTCCTCACGGATAGGGGAAATCCTCCGTCACCCTATTCACTGCGAAAACCATGGGTACGCGCACTTCAGGAAGTAGGCCTCAGTCCAGGTCCTACGATCCATGACCTCCGTCATGTCTGGAGCACTAATGCCATGAGAAGTGGAATCGATTCTCGGATCAGTGAGAGGATTCTCGGTCATGCACTCAAGAAGAAGGACGTGTCCGGTAGGTACCTGAGTGTGAGTGATGAGGACCTGGTCCGAGCCATCGACAGAATGAGGTTCGACCTTGGAGAAACGAAGATATGGCTGAATCGTCAGGAAAAGCAAAACCCAGAAGCGGCAACTTCTGGGCTATCTCAGATAACGGGCTCAAAGCGGGCTCAAATTCGGCGTCGAGTAGGAGCGGGTCAATGAGCCAGATTGAAGACGCTCGTTATTTAGGGTTGTTAGTGGCGGGGACGACGAGACTCGAACTCGCGACCTCCGGCGTGACAGGCCGGCGTTCTAACCAAACTGAACTACGCCCCCGCTGGGCTTGGACGACGTTTCCTCATCCTCGTATGGTAGGCGGAACAGGATTTGAACCTGTGACCCCCGGCTTGTAAGGCCGGTGCTCTCCCGCTGAGCTACCCGCCCGAAGCTCAAGCGCTTCGTTCAGAGAGCAACTCTGAACCATATCCAACCAATGATAATAAGCGGCGTGACGACTGTCAAGCAAAAATCATCCCCTCGGTCGGGCGGCTTGTACTCTCCTCTTTTGACGTGTCCGCGGCCGACTCCGTCGTTCCTTCGCACCGACCGGCGCTTTAAGACTCGTCATCCTCGAGATCCTTAGCCGCCTGGTCCAGACGATGCAGCGCCTCGTTCACTACCATATGCAACAGCGCCTCCCCTCTGCCGGCCGCTCCGGGCTTTTCCAAGAAACCGCCCAAGAGGACCTCTCGGATGATCGCAGCGGCGTCCTCCGCTTCCAGACCCGGCAAATCCAGTGACACCATCGGTGTGCGACTCACAATATGCGCTGCATCGATGGGGCTGGCTTCGTCCTCATCGCCGACGATTCCCGACAGACCCTGAGCGGTCTCGCCCCAGGACGCTCGGACCGGTTCACCGTCGGGCGGCCGGATCTCTCCTGTGCAGAAGGTGACTCTCATGTCCCGGGGTGTCCATCGGTCGGGTCGGTGTCGCTTTCGCCGCACGGTGTTTCACGGCGCCGATTTCCGGGATATCCCGCACTAAACGGGTCCCCGGGGCGTTGTCCATATGCAGCCTAACCGTGGGGCGGAGACACGTCAAGTCGGACCGACGCGGGACCGCGGTCCACGGGAATGACGTCGAGGAACGCCCGCCGAGGTCCTCTCAGGTCGCGGCGTAAAGAGAGCTTTTCCCAAAATGGAAGATGTGCTTTACTGAGTTCAAGTACGAGGGGAGGCGACCATGTCATCCAAACGCGAGATCCACGCACGGGACTTCATTCAGGACCTTCGCGCCGGCATGAGCGACGAGGAACTCCAGGAGAAGTACAAACTGACCACCAAGGGTCTCCAGAGCACATTTCGCAAGCTCGTGCTGGCACGAGCGCTCTCCGAGGAGGAGATCGCCCGCTCCCGGGAAGACGGTCCGGAACCCGCAATCGTGGGGGACATGCGGGCCCTGCCGCGCATACCCGTCCCCTTTCGACTGCCGATCCACGACGTGAAACATCCAGATATTAAAGGGGTGGTCAAAGAGATCTACGCGGCCCAAGATCGCGAGCCCGCCGGATCCGTTCGCAACATCAGCGAAAAAGGGATATCCGTGGTCGGAGTGGCAACGGAGCCGGGGGAGACGAAGACCTTTCTCATTCTCGGAGACGATTCCGGCGAAGTGGATCCGTTCATGTTCACAGCCGAGTGTCGATGGTCCGAGGAGCTGTTTGACTCCGGCGACCCGGTGGCCGGGTTCCTGATCGTGGATATTGCCGACGAGGGCCTCGCCGAGATGAAGAAACTCATTCGCGTTCTCGAGGCCGGCGTGAGTCTTTAAGCGCTGCCTCACCTCCGCGTCCCGACCCGTTTTCCTGTTCGGCGCCCGGTCATTTTGCCGGGTCGGCGCCGGGTACGCAGGTGCGAAGCCGCCGCGCGTCTATTGCGCTTTGATCGACCATTCCGTGGGCGACGCCTTACCTCCGGTTCCTATCGGTGCTATTATTTACTCAGGGAAATCGTATACGCGGACCACGCAAGGAAGCGCTCGACCACACGCCATCATGACCCCGCCCAACGCCTCGAAAGTGATAGTTTTTTTTGGATCGGATGTTCCCGGCGACCAGGGTCTGGAACATCTTGCCGACGTGAGCGCACGCGGCTGCTCGCTCCTTGCGCTCGATTCCTCGGCAGCGGCCCAGGCGACACGCGCAGGTCTTCCGTACACGCTGCCGGACGACTGGATTCCCCCGGAGGCCCTTGCCTCGGCGCTTGAAGCGGCCGGCCGAGCCGAACGTGAATGGTTCCTCCCTGCGGAGGACGCGTTCACCGTCGACGGTCTCTGTCTACCCTACCTCGACATAGAAAACATGGGGTGGTTTTGGCGGGACGCGATGGTGTCGATCCAACTGGCGCGGGCGTTCAGGCGAGCCGACGTAGAGGCGGTAAACGTCTTTGGACGCCTCTTTCGGCGAAGCGCGGTCGGATGCGCTCCATCCGACGTGCTGCCCACCATATTGCTCAGCGAGCTGCAAGAACGCTTGCACGTCAGTATCAACTCTCGAGCGCTCAAAGAGGAAATCGCGGCCCCCCTTATTCAACGGGGTCTCACAAGAGTCCTCGGACCCAAGAATCGCAGGCCGGCCCTCGAACCGACACCTGTTGAAGACCTGCCGAGGGGCGGTGTTGTTCTGGTTTTGAGCGCGGCGGACGCTCCGGGCTTAATGCATACGGCGGAACAGCTTGTCGAGCGATTCCCCGGACGAGCCGCGGTAATCGTCTGCGATCCGCTCGGAGCCGACTCATCTTTGCAACAGCTAAGGGAACGCGTCCCGTTGGCGTACGGCCCTCCCTCGCCGCGCTCGGGGCTCGTGTCGTCACTGCCCACGTCGTTGCTCCCCAAGGTGGATCGAACGCTTGCGGGCCGGTTCCTCGAGGGATACTCCACTGTGCTGAGGGAATCGGAAGGCAAACCCTGGCATATGGTCTTGGAGGACTGCGACTTCCACTTCCGGTTCTACTGCGCGTATCGGTGGCCGCATCTGCGCCGGAACGTTATTCGGGGGTGGGAAGACACCTGGGATAGACTACTGCCGCGAGCGGTGATCGTTACATCTCGGCCCGACGCGCCGTTCCAGTTCGCGGCCGCGACCGCCGGAAGCAGAGGCGTCCCCACATTCGCGCTACTCGGAGCGGACGAGCCGGCGCGACCGCGACGTATCGCCCTTCGAGCGGATCATGTCCTCATCGACGCGCCGTTGTGCCGTTCGTTCCTCAAACAGGACGATGAGCCCGAGGCGCGCCTTACGGGATACCGATCGGCATCCGCTGCGAAGCGGCCTCGTCGAGAACCCGTCCGATCCAAGCGTTCACGGAAGACGCCGCGAATCCTCGCGTTCATCGAGCCTATAGTCGAAGGGCCCAACGTGAGCGCGGGCTTCTCCATAAAGGCTCGAATCCGAGGAGTTCAGGCTCTTCTGAACGCTCGGCGGGACATGAGTGTCTCGGTGGATTTCGTGGCGCTCCCCCACCCGAACCCTCCCGACCTCGAGATCCTCGAAGCCGCGGGCGCGGACGGCCTCCTCACGCTTTTACCGTCTGAAACGCCGCTCGATACGGCGATCGACGATTCGGATCTGGCCGTAACCGTCAACCACCTCGGTCCGGCGCTGATTCCCTGCTTCCGCCGCGGTCTGCCGGTGATCCTCCTCCTTTCCCGCGGAGGCCCCTCCTACCACGGGATGGACGATCGGTACGCCGGTCTCCAAAAGGGGTGCCTCACGGCCGGGTCACCTGATGAGTTTCGCCGAGCGGTCGAGCGCTTTTTCACCGATCCGGACTTCGAAGAGACCGCTCGTTCGAGGACGCGGGAGTTCGCCGCTCGTGAACTGGACGGCTCATCCTACCCCACGCTGCCCGAGCTGATCGAGCGGCTCACGTGAGGGGCGTCGATCCGCCGGCAGCCTGAGCGGCGACGGTCCCAATTCCTCCAGGCGGGACGCCATCTCTTCCACCGCGTCCACGAACTTTCGCGCCATGGCCGCGCTCATGTTGAACATCTCGAGACGCCGCGGATCGATGCCTGCCTCCTCGATCAGTTGTTTGGCGTACTCGACCGATTCCTTGGCTCGCAGATTGCCTTCGACAAAGTGACACTCCCCTTCCATGCAGCCGGCGACGAAGACCGCGTCCGCGCCGTGCCGGAAGGCCTCGAGGAGCAAGGTAGGTTCGACACGGCCGGTGCAGAGGAGTTTGACGATTCGGACGTTGGGGGGATATTGCAGGCGCATGGACCCGGCCAGGTCGGCCGCGTTGTATGCGCAGTACGTGCACGTAAAAGCGACGATTTTCAAACCTTCCGCTTCCATTATCGCTCTTTCCGGCCGAGCCCGGCGGTTCGGTCCCATCTAAATCACGGCCACTTTGGCCAGGATCTGGTCGTCCTTATGATGTTGCAGCGTGATGGCGCCTCGGGGGCACGCGCTTGCGCAGATGCCGCATCCCTGACACAGCGCTGCTTCGATGCGCGCACGATTGGTCGCAGGATCGATCTGCGGCACGTGGAACGGGCAGACCCGCACGCACGTCAAGCACGACGCGCAGACCTGCGGGTCCACCACCGAGACCTCGCCCGATACCTGTAACTGATCCATGCTGAGGATCGTGGCGGCCCGCGCGGCCGCGCCCCGCGCCTGCGCCAGCGTCTCGGACATATACTTGGGGCCGTGCGCGAGTCCGCAGAGGTAGATCCCTTCGCTCGCAAAGTCCAACGGCCGCAGCTTCATATGCGCTTCCATAAAAAAACCAACGTCGTTTCGGGGGAGCTTCAGAAGAGCGCCGAGGGCTTCCGTTTCCGGGTGCGGTCTGACCGCGGCGCTCAGGATTAGCCTATCCGCGTTCAGTTCAACCTCT
Organism: uncultured Syntrophales bacterium; assembly: GCA_964385875.1. Classification (GTDB taxonomy): domain Bacteria; phylum Desulfobacterota; class Desulfomonilia; order Desulfomonilales; family Desulfomonilaceae; genus CAYLRL01. The sequence continues at coordinate 33,266 of CAYLRL010000044.1, read as the reverse complement.
CCGCCGAGGATCTCATCGTAGACCGTCACTCTCAGGCCATCGGCGGCCTCTTCCACGGTCGGTTTTCGCTCCCGGTCATATCGCAGAAAGATCACTCCGGCTTCACGAGCCTTCCGGTACGCAATCTCCTTGAAGCCGTACGTTCGGACGTCTCGATAGAGAACGTAGACGTTAATGGATGGATCCAGCTCCTTGAGCGCCAAGGCGTTCTTGATCGCGGACCCGCAGCAGACCCGGCTGCAATAGAGGTTGTCAGGCTCGCGGGACCCGACGCACTGGATCATGACCACGTTCCGAACGCGGTCCAAGGACCCTGCCTCGTCGTGAAGTCGGCGATCCAGCTCGGTCTGCGTCCAGACCATGTCGGATTCGCCCCGCAGGTATTCGGTGGGCTCGTATTCCGCGCCTCCGGTCGCGACGATCACCGTTCCGCAGTCCACATCTTCGGTTTCGCCGGTCGAGCGGTTCTTCACGGACACCGTGAACTTCCCCACATGGCCGGAGAACGCGACCGGTTCGGAATCGCGCAGCACCCGAACGTTCGGGTTTGCCTGAAGCCGTTGTGCAAGGTCCTCGATGAACCGGGGCACACTCTGTCCGCTCACGCTCCGACGATGATTCAACGCGAATCCGCCCAATCGGCTTTCCCGTTCGATCAGCACGGACCGGAATCCCTGCTCGGCCAGGGACAGCGCTGCGGTCATGCCGCCGATTCCTCCGCCGATGACCACTCCTTGAGCCGTGACAGGGAAGGAATGCTCGCGGATCGGTTCGAGCCGCGCGGCTCTGAAGACGGCCATCCGCACGAGATCCTTAGCCTTTTCCGTGGCGGCTTCGGGATCGTTCTGGTGCACCCACGAGCACTGATCCCGGATGTTCGCCATCTCGAAGAGATACTTGTTCACGCCGGCTTCCGTGCAGACGTCCCGGAAGAGCGGTTCATGCGTGCGAGGGCTGCACGATGCCACAACGAGCCGGTTGATCCCCCGCTCGCGGATTTTCTCGGCCATCGCTACGGTGGTGTCCGAAGAGCAGGTAAACAGATTGTGGTCCGCGAGGACTACACCCGGCAGCGACGACGCGTATTCGGTGACGCTCTCCACGTCCACGATCCGAGCGATATTCGATCCGCAATGGCAGACGAAGACGCCGATGCGCGGCGCTTCTCCCGAGACGTCACGCTCAGGGACGACCCGCTTTTCAGCGATGAGGGTCTTGCGCGCGTCTCCCAGCAGTTCCGCGGAGAGCGCGGCCGCGGACGCCGCGCCCATAACCGATTCCGGAATATCCATAGGCGATTCGAATGCCCCGGCCGTGAAGACCCCCGGACGCCCGGTCTGATTCGGCGTGAATTCGCCCGTCTCAGCGAAGCCGAATGGATTGAGCGCCACACCGCAGCGTTCAGCGAGCCGTTTGCTCGACTCGGAGGGTTCCAATCCGACGGATAGGACCACCATGTCGAACGTCTCGGTGATCATTGTCCCATCGGCGCCGCGATAGACGACACGAAGATTCTTGGTCCGCTGCTCCTCCTTGACCGTCGAGACAATACCCTTGACGTAACGGACGCCGCCGGCCGCCGCGTTTTCGTAGTAGAGCTCGAAGCCTTTGCCGTACGCGCGGATGTCGTTGTAAAAGATCGTCGGTTGGACCCGCGAATCATGTTCCCGCGCTATGATCGCTTCCTTGGTCGCGTACATACAGCAAACGCCGGAACAGTAATCCCGACCGCATGTCACATCCCGGGAGCCCACGCACTGGATCCAGGCGATCTTTTCCGGATGTTTGCCGTCGGACGGCCGGACGATTTCGCCGGTGGTCGGGCCCGACGCGGATAGGAGCCGCTCGAACTCCATCGACGTGACCACGTTGGGCATCCGGCCGTACCCGTACTCGGACTTGATTTCCGCGTTGAACGTGTCGAAACCCGGGATAAGGATCACCGCGCCCACCTCGAGAGTGACATCCTCGGGCTGTTCGTCGTGTTTGAGCGCTCCCGCTTTGCAGACCCGCACGCATTCGAGGCACTCGGAGCAGATTCCGCAATTGAGGCACCGGTCCGATTCCGCTTTCACCGCGTCTTCGACGAATCCTTTGTGCGTCTCTGCGAACGAAGTTCGTCGCTCTTCGGCCGGAACTTCGTCCTTCCGGCGTCGCGCGCGACGCTCGACTCCGCTCGTTCGCGGCTCGGCCTTGGGAAGCGCCGTATCGCGCCCTTCACGGATATCTTCACCCTCCAGATACCGCCGGATCGATTCCGCGGCCTCCTTGCCCGCAGCGATCGCCTCAATCACAGTTCGGGGGCCCGTGCTCATATCTCCGCCCGCGAAAACGTCCGGAATGGACGTGGCCCCGGTTAACGGTTCGGTCTCGACGGTGTTGCGTCGTGAGGGTTCAACTCCGGCGAGATGGTCCCAGAGCGTCGCTTCGATCATCTGGCCTATGGCCGGCACGACCATGTCCGCGTCGACGGTACAGTCCGACCCGTCGATCGGAACCGGCCGTCGTCGACCGGACGCGTCCGGCGGGCCCAATTCCATGCGGACGAGCTTGACGCCGGTAACGCGGTTGCTCTCATCGACAATAAGTTCGGTCGGCGCGACGAGGAACTCGATCCGAACACCCTCTTCCACGGCGCCGTCGACTTCTTCTTCGTACGCCGGCATTTCTTCGCGCGAACGGCGATAGAGGATGACCACATCGTCAGCTCCCTGCCGAACGAGGGTTCGCGCCGCGTCCACCGCTACGTTCCCGCCGCCGATAACCGCGGCTCGCCTCCCTTGGCCGGCGTTCGCGCCCTTGGCCGCGGCCTTGAGAAATTCTACGCCCTGCTCGACGCCGCCAGCGTCTTCGCCGGGAAGCTCGAGCTTCGCGCCGGTCGAGCATCCGGCCGCGACAAAGAACGCCTCGAAGCCCTGCGATCGAAGGTCGTCGAGCGTGAGATCGGGCCCGAGTCCGCTACCGCAGCGGATCTCGACGCCGCATCGTTCAATATGATCGATATCCCGCTTGAGAACGGCTCGCGGAAGGCGATATTCGGGAATGCCGTATCGAAGCACGCCGCCCGGCTCGTCCTCCTTCTCGAAGATCACGGCAGTGTAGCCGTTCAGCGCCAGGTAGTACGCGCAGCTCAGTCCGCCCGGTCCCGCGCCGATAACCGCGACCTTACGGTTCTTGTCCGGCGCCTTTTCGGGCACGCTCTCGTCGTCCTGCTCGGAAAGGAACCATTTCACGTCGTTGATGGCGACGGCTTCATCGACCGCGGCCCGAGCGCAGTCCCGTTCGCAGAATCGGACGCAGACCCGTCCGCAGACCGACGGCAGCGCGCAGTCCTTGCGGATGAGATCAAGCGCTTCACGGTATTTGCCTTGCCGCGCGAGCGCCAAGTAGCCCTGGACATGAACATGACTCGGGCACGCGGCTTTGCACGGACTGACGCCGGCTTTGTCGATCGCCGCCTTATTGGGTATGGCTTGGGGGTAGAGCTTGTAGATCGCTCGTCGCGGCCGCTGGTCTTCGTCGAACCGATCCGGGACCTCGACCGGACAGACATCGAAGCAGTCGCCGCACGCGTTGCATTTCTCCATATCCACATAGCGCGGATGCCGGCGGACACGCGCCTGAAAACGACCCGGATCGCCGTCCAGGCCGAGCACTTCGGCGTTGGTGAGGATTTCGATATTCGGGTGCTTATCCACATCCACCAGTCGAGGCGATATGGTGCACATCGAGCAGTCGTTGGTCGGGAAGGTCTTGTCCAGCTGGGCCATCCGACCGCCGATCGCGCTCTTCTCCTCGAGCAGATAGACCTTGTAGCCGGCGTCGCCCAGGTCGATCGCGGCCTGCATCCCCCCTATTCCCGCGCCGACGACGAGAACCGCGCCGATCGTCTCGGTTGGTCGGGCTGATTGGCTCATCGTTGGGGATATCCTTTCAAATGCTTCACACTATGCGCACTCGGTTACGCGCCCAAGCCCTTGGCATTGAGCATGGGTCGCGGGTCCGTAAGATGTTTTCTCCACCAGGTGTTCGTCTGCGGAATCGCCATGGCGACCGCGGCCAACTCGGTGATGTACATCACCGGCAGGTCGAAACGGGTGTTGAGCTCGCGTTCGATCTCTCGCTGCCTCACGTCGAGATTGCTCTGGCACATGGGACAGTCGGTGACGATCATGTCCGCGCCGGCCTCGCGAGCCGCGTCGAAGAGCCTCCCAGAAAGGCGTCGGACCGCGTCCGGCCGGGTCATGGCGAGACTGCCGCCGCAGCAGTCGGTCTTGTAGCTCCAATTGACCACGTCCGCGCCCAGGACGCTCAGGAACTCGTCCATCTCCGTCGGGTCCTCGTGACGAGGATGTCCCATGGCGCGAGGCGGTCGAACAGTGAGGCATCCGTAGTACGGGACCGCCTTCAACTGGGTGAGCGGAGACACGACCTTGCGTCGGATCGCCTCCTTTACGTCTTCCCATAACAGCATTTCGTTGATGTGGACTACGTCGACCGCGGTAATCGCGGCGCTCTTTGGGTGATCGTCCGGATGCTCGGTAAGATGGTGTTGACAGAGTTTGAGGCGATGGAAGCACGCCGCGCACGGCGTCAAGAGCGGTCTATCCGAACGGGACGCCGTGAGCAGATTTCTCGCGGGGAGCTTCCACGCGGCTGCGGGGTCCATTATATGAGCGCTGCTCGCGCCGCAGCAGTTCCAATCCTCGAGATCCCGCAGATTCACGCGCGCCTCACGCAGGACCGCATGAATGCTCACATGGTAGTCATGCGCGGTTCCGTGCAGCGTGCACCCGGGATAATAACTTACATCCATCGGTCGAATATCCTTGTCCCCGTCCGAGAGGGTCGAAGACCGCGAATTTTGCGGCCGGCCGCTTACTCCCCCTCCCGGAGGATCCGTCGAACCTCTCTTAGGCCCTTGATCCGCTCCGGCACGATGCGCATCCGCCCCCGGAGGAACATCTCTTTGCCCAGGTCCATGTCCTCGAAAAAGGTCTTGGTCTTGAGCTTGTATCGGCCGATCATCTCAAGTTCATGAACCCGCCCGTGCGTGCCGACGGCCTTCATGAACGCTTCATGAAAGGCCGGCACGTTCGGCATGCTGACGGTTCCCTGCTTCATGGAGAGGCGCCGGAGCGCGTCCATGACATGGGCAAGGTCGATGTCGTTCGGGCAGCGGGTCGAGCACGTAATGCAGGACGCGCAAATCCAGATGGTCTCCGACCGAAGGACGACGTCCCGCGCGCCGAGCTGAATATGCCGAATGAGCAGGTTCGGTGGCAGGTCCATCGCGTCGGCCAGAGGACAGCCGCTCGTGCATTTCCCGCAATGGAAGCACGTCGAGACCGACTCGCCGGAGAGGCGCTCCACTTCCGCGAGAAACGATCCGTCATCGGGCCGTATGGGCAAAGATTCGGGCAAAATCGTCTGCTCCCTTCGGGCCGCGCGCCCCGCTCTTCCAAGCATAGTGTCGGCCGAGGACGCGGTCAAAGACCGGTATGCCTTCGTTACGCCTCGGCGGTCATCCTTCGACCGTTTTCAGCAGATCCTTCGGTTTGATCCTATTCAGCTTGAATCCCAGATCCTTCGAGTCGATACCGAGCGCAAGACCCAGAATCTGCGGATAATAGACGACCGGGACCTTGAGATCGAGTTCCGCGTGCTTCGCAATCTTCTTCTGCTGGCCTTCGTACATGACGTTGCAGAAGGGGCAGACCAGCACAAGCGCGTGGGCGCCGGTAGCGGCGACGTCCTCGAGCTTCCGACGGGCCATTTCATTGGCCGTCTCTTCCGAGACGCCCAGCACGCCGCCTCCGCAGCACTCCTTGAGCGACGGATAATCGACCACCTGCGCGCCCGTCGCGCGGATCAACTCCGAGAGCGTGTGCGGCGCATGGGGCGAATCGAACCCGACGGTCAATTCGGACGGCTTCAAGTAATGACATCCGTAGTGCGGGGCCAGGATGACGTCGGAGAGCGGCTTGACCGCCGCTTCCCGTATCCTGTCCGCGCCGACTTCCTCCCAGAGAAGCCGCATATAGTGCCGCACCTTCACCGGTCCCTCGTACGAGAGGCCGATTTCGGCGAGGCTCTTGTTCACCTCGGCTTTCAGGTCGGGGTTATGCGCAAGCGCGTGGACCGTCTCGGCCAGCGTGCCGGCGCACGCGTTGCACAGCGCACAGATCTCGAGACCCTCCCGTTCCGCGATGGCTAGGTTCCGCGCCGCGGTCACCAGCGTGTCGCGAGCGTCCAGCGACTTCAACGGAAATCCGCAGCAACCGAAATCGCTGTTGTCCCGGAATGTTATACCCAGCCTCTCCGCGGTGAGCCGCGCGGATAATTCATAATTAAGATTGCGCACCGGAACCGTGCATCCAAGATAGAGAAGGACTTCCATAGATATTTCTCAAAGCACGCGTTTACGACGTTACACGCGCACGGGACCGATATGCCCGCCGATCACGACGAGGCTTCGGCGGTCTCCTCTTCCGCAAGCAACGACGCATAGTCGCCCGGACGCTCTTCGATGGGCGGCAGTCCGAGCTTTTCGCGCTTTTCGTTCTCGAACTCGGTCACTTCGTAGAGCCGACCGTGCTCCCTCAGGAGCTTCTTCTGAGCGGTCAAGCCCGCCGGCACGCACGCCTCGCGCACCGCCAGATTCTTGATGGCGAACATCACCTCGGTGAGCCGCACATCCTGCGGGCAGACCTCGGTGCAGCCGTAGCAGGACGAGCAAAGCCAGATGAAGTCGCTTCCGAGAATTTCGTCCTGCATCCCCAGGAGCGCCATCCGGATGATCTTTCTCGGGTCGTAGCGCCTGTCGATCGGCTCGATGGGACACGACGCGGAACAGGCCTTGCACGCGAAACAGGCCTGTATTCCTTCACCGCCGGGCTGTTCCGCGAAGCGGTGTTTGAACGAGTGATCCGTATTGTTCAGGCTCACACGACTCATTGGGCCTCCTCGGTCACGTGCCCGGATTCTATCCGCTCCCGTAGTCTTCGAAGCGCGTCCGCGAAATCGGTCGGGGTATTGCTCGCGAGTGTCGTGAACATCAGCCGGTCCGGATCTCGGCCGGTCTCCTCGAGGAAGCGTCTCGCTTCAGCAGCCCGCTCCCGGGCCAAAGTCGTGCCGTACACCGACGCGCAATTACCCGTGTGACATCCGGCGACGAGCGCCCCATCCGCGCCGTGAAGGAAGGCCTCGAGAATGTGTTCGATATCGACGCTGCCCGCGCACGGGACAACCACCGCGGCCAACGAATCACGGTCGTCCAATCGGGCGGATTCCATGGCTTGCGCAGCGGAGCGGGAGCAGAGAAACGCGGCGATCTTCGGCCCGGACTCGATCGCGTCGAGCCGTTTCCGGAGCGCGGTCATAATGTCGGGGCTCTGTTCCGTCGGCGCCAATGCGATCGCCTTCATCGGGCATTCCGTGGCGCACACCCCGCATCGAACGCATGTCACGGGATCGGCTTCGGCCTGCATCACGAACGACATGGCGCCGTGCGGGCAAAGCCGAACGCAGGTCAGGCACCTCGCGCACAACGCGGGGTCGACGGTCGGCGGACCGGGCGTCGGCCTTCTCGGGCCGTCGTCAAAGGATCGTCTGAGCGCGGCTTTGGCGGCAAGATAATCACCGGCGGTCTGCTCGGGAGGAAATACGCCTCGCGCCGGCCCCACCGCGAAAATGCCCGCCTTGGGGGTTTCCACGCCGAGAAATCGAGTCGATTCGGGCTGCAGGAACACCGACGTCGGATCGATCGCGGGGATGGCCCTCTTCACGAGTTCGATCGACGAATCGGGGCGTCTGCGCTCATCAACGACGAGCAGGTCCGGAGTCAGTTCCAGATCCACCCCGGCGACCGGATCCGTGAATCGTAGGATCGCCCGATCCGCCGAGCCCTCGACCTCCGGGGCCGCGGCGTCGAACTTGAAGAAGAGCGTTCCGGCCTTCCGGCGATCGCGGTATCGGCGCTCGAGATCCGATCCCGCTACCTTGACGTTCCGCGTGAAGACATAGCATTGAAGGGGCTGAATCGATTCGATTCGTTCAAGGGCTTCGATCGCTGCCAGGATACGGTCGAATTCCGCAGGGTCCGACTCTCCCGCCAGTCCGATCAGAAACGCTGCGTGATACCACGAGCCGGATTTCGCCGGGGGTTCACGATCCGCGACGAGGAGAGCCTCCAGATCCGAAAGCGCGGTGATGCGGTCCGAGGGAGTGAGACCGTAGTCCGTGAACCGCGGTTCCCGATCCACATCGGGCGCGGCGACCACCGAGCCGAAGATCTCGGTCACCGGGCCGTTCGGGGCGTGGAATTCCACCTCGAATCCGCCCGCAAAGCCGGATATCGCGATCACCGAATCTCCCGGAGCGGCCGACACTCCGTCGGGAAGGCCGCCCTCACGATGATTCCCGAGCACGGTCACATCGAAGGCGTCCGCCACCAGATCCCGGGCAAACCGAATCGAAGCCTCTCCGCCCCCGATGACGAGCACGCGGCGCAGGTCGCGGGTCTCCGGAATGGGGCGTCGATTGAGGAATAGGGATTGGAGCCTCGGAACGTCCACTCGTAACTCCGTTACCTTCGTCGCAGATAGGCTGCGGTTTCAGAGGCGGCTCGAGCCGCGTGACCGGCGCTCTTTTCGATCGATCGCGGGCCCTGCGCTGTTCCCGCGACAAAGACGCCGTCCGCGTCCACACTGACGCCTTCCCCTTCAGGACCGAGAAAGCCGTCGGAATTGAACGGCGCCCCCAGTTTCCCGGCCAAGTCGGCCATATCCTCGCGGGGGGATATTCCCACGCTCAAGACGACCACATCGAAGGATTCAACGGTTCGCGTATCGTCGGGGCCCGAGTATACGATCTCCGGTCGATTGTCGCTCCCCGACCGCACTTCCGCGGGCATCGCCCGAATGAGGCGCACATCATCGGCCGCTTCACGCAGTCGCTCGTCGAAGCGCCGCTCGAAGGACTGCATATCCATGTAAAACATGGTCGCCTCGAAATCCGGAATGCAATGCTTCATCACCCGAGCGGTTCTCATTGCGTATCCGCAGCAGACGCGGGAGCAGTACGGCCGACCGATGCGGACATCGCGACTTCCCACGCATTGGATGAATGCGGCCAATTTCACGCCCGAGCCGCGGTTGAAGCCGGCGACGCCGTTTTGCCGAAGGTCCGCGTCCAGCTCGAGCGCAGTGACGACCCCCGGCACGCGACCGTACCCAAAGAGCGGCTTTCGTCTCGCGTCGAACACCGAGAATCCGGTCGCCAGAATTACCGCCGACGCCTCGGCCTCGATTTCCCGGCCGGGACCGTCCGCATCGGTCGGTCCTTCCCCGCGGAATTCATCCGACTCCTCGGAGCGATCGGCCGAAGCCGTCTCAGGCTGCTGAACGAGACGAACACGGAATCGATCGTCGACGCGGTCCGCATCGACCACCGTGGTCTGAAGCAGCGTTTCTATCCGCTCGTCGGCACGCGCGGTAACCAGGAGATCCTCGAGGAGGCATGCGCCGCAGCGACGGCATTGATCGGTCGCCTTGCAGGAGAATCCCGCGACGTGCCCGCCAAGGAAAGACTCCTTCTCGACAACGATCGACTCATATCCCAGGAGGGCAAGATCCCGGGCGCACGTCAACCCTGCTACGCCGCCGCCGATGATGATAACGTCCGTTCGCATCCGGGGTTCCAACCGCAAACCGCGAATTGCCTCGCTCGGCCGTCCTGCACACGAGGCGGCCGCTGCGAGGCGGCACGCTCCGATTAACTCTTTGAGACGGTGTGAACCGCCGAATCGGCCGGCAATTCGTCGGACTCGAATGTTCTTCCGAGTGAACGGCGATCACACGTCGCGCCGGTATGAAAACGCCAACGTACAATAGCCGAGGGCCGACGGCCTGTCAAGACGGGCTCCGGCGCGCCCCGAAGCGTGTCAAGGCGACGCGTGAGTGACTCTCACGTTGGGAAGCGATGTGTGATACCTATGCGCATCACAACTGAGAGGGAGCATGGGCCCGGCTGCAGGAAGAACGCTTCCGAACGCTCTTCGAGTCGACGCACGACCGTATATTCATCTCAAATTGTACTGGTCCACCGGGCTTGAGGCGGCTCTGCGCCCGGTGAGGATGGAGGGGGAGACTCATCTCCCCCTTCAAGCCTCCCCCATCGAGATACCAACGGTTTATCGCTATCCCGCTGAACGGTTACCTCAAATCAAACAAGGACAGTTCGGATACCGCACGAATCGCGCCCTTGACCGGGCCGGCTTACCGCGTATAGGGTTGGGAATCGAACGTTCGGGCTCGTGAGCCCTTCCCGTCTTCGTCCATCCCGAGATTCAGCGAGAGCCTCTGCGCCGGCAAGCGCCGCGTTCCACGAGACGACGCGTCCGCGCAAAGTCCTCGCGGACCGCACAAACCTTCCCTCAAGGGGTAGAACCATGACAGACCTTCGACCGGTCGATTCGATAGAAATCCTTATCCTCACGGACAACTATGTGGACGTGCTTCTTCCCGGCACGACGCACGCGGAGCGTCCCCTGCCGGCAAAGGACGGCATGATCCTTGCGGAGACACCCATCGCGGAACACGGCCTTTCGCTGCTGATCACCGCGCGTGCCGACGACCAAACGCATTCGGTCCTCCTCGACGCGGGATATAATCCGGCCACCGTCAAGCATAATCTGAGGGTGCTCGGTCTGGATCTGAGCGGAGTGGAAACCGTTGTGGTCAGTCACGGGCATATGGATCACACCGGCGGTCTGCTCAGCATTCTGGCGGAGTTTCCCACTCCGCCGACGCTGATCACGCACCCGACAGCGTACGCGACCCGATATCTCACGTTGCCGACGGGCCTGCGCATCCAATTTCCGACGGTCCTTAAACGAGCGGACCTCGATCGGCTCGGGGTCAATGTGATCGAGAGCGCGGCTCCGTTGACAATTGCCGGCGACACGATGCTCGTCACAGGGCAGATACCGAGGGAGACAAGCTTCGAGAAGGGCATGCCCGGCGCAGTCATGGAATCGGACGAGGGTTTCGAGCCCGATCCGATCGAGGACGATCAGTCGATTGCGCTCAACGTGAAGGGTCGAGGACTGGTGGTGGTCTCGGGATGCGCGCACGCGGGAATCATCAATTCGGTACGGTACGCGCAACGGCTCACGGGAGAATCCCGCGTTCACGCGGTGGTGGGCGGATTCCACCTTACCGGCCCGGTCATGGAGCAGATCATCGACCCGACCATCAAGGAGATGAAGAAGCTGGATCCGGACGTGATCGTGCCCATGCATTGCACCGGCTCGACCGCTATTCAGCGCTTCGCGGGAGAATTCCCGGATCGATTCATTCTCAGCAGCGTGGGGACGAAGCTTATGTTCAGCGCGTAGAGTCGCCCCCTCGGGTTCGGTCGACTCTCGAGAGTCACGCGCCGGGGGCCGGCGGGCACAGCGGTTTGAGGCTTTGCCGAAGACCCCGTTTGATCGCCGTGTACGTGGCGCGATCTTTCGCGGCCGTCTTCTCGGCGATCTCCATGGCCGCGACAAAGAGAGTGTCCGGCGGGTACGCGCCCTCGACCATGCCGTGAGACGCGGCCTCGTCCGCTCCCATCCGTTTGCCGGTCAGGGCCATTTCCCTCAGGACGTGAGGCGGCATGTACAGCCGAATCAGCTCGCTCATCAGCGGCGTGAACGGGATCTTCACATCAACTTCCGGATAGCAGATCCAGCCCCGGTCGTTGCGCATGACGCGGAAATCGAGGGTCGCGGCCAGGAGCGCGCCGCCGGCGAACGCGTGGCCGGTGATGCACCCGATGGTCGGAATATTGACAAAGGCCCAGCGAAAGAGAAACCGATCGAGCAGCGTCGCAAACTCGGGGAAGTAGTCGGGCGGCTGCGTGACGAGCCAGTCCAGGTTGATGCCGGTGCACCAGAGCTTCTCGTGATTCGCGGTGAGCACAAGCGCGGCGTTTTCTCCGCCGGCTTCGATCTCGTCGAGCGTCTCCTCGTGCTGCTTGAGCACGTCCGCGGTAAAGGAATTGCCGTTGTCGCCGGCGGTCATGGTCACAACATAGACCGATCCCTCTTTTTTTACGTCGAGTATGTTCATGACGTGCCTCTCAGCGTTCCGGATCGGGGCATGGAGAATGAAGCGCGCAGTATACCACTTCCCGTCGGATTTCGCGAATCGACACTGTGGTATAACAACCGCGGACCGCTGTCACGGTCGGTCTATTCGGACGGACGGACCGCCCTAAGAACGGCGGCGTCGATCCATATGTCGGCGTGGTTTCTCCACCCCGCCGAGGGAGGCGAATCGAGTCGTGGAAGACGACATGCTGAGCAGACTAACCGATACTGTCTCTTTTGTTTATGGTGAGAACAAAGGACGCTTTCCATCGTCCCACGGGCTTCTCTTGACGGGCCGGCAAACCGCCCTGATCGACGCCGGCGTGGGACAAGACCGAATCAGGGCGCTCGACGAGGAGCGCCGCATCGACGTACTGATCATCACCCACTCTCATCCCGATCATATTCGGTATTGGCACGTCCTCAAGGACCGGACCATCCTCATGCCGGCGGAGACGCCCGATTCCATAACCGATCTCCGGGACCTGGGCGCGCGGTTCACGGGGAAACCGGAAGACGCAGCGGTTTGGGCGGATTTGGTCGGGAATACGTTCGGGGTTCGCCCCATGCGCCTCCCCGATGAACGGTTCGAGGACGGCGGAATCATCGACCTGGGCGGCGTCGAACTCGAGGCGATCGCAGCCCGCGGACATACCGACGATCATTACTGTTTTTTCGATCGTATTTCCGGCACGCTCTTCAGCACGGACATCGACTTCTCGTCATTCGGGCCGTGGTACGGCAATCCGGAATCCGATATCATCACGTTCCGACGGAGCGTCGAGCGCATAATGAAACGATCCTACGAGCGGGTGTGCACGTCCCACAAACCGCCCATCGAAGGGGACGCGACCGCGGAGTTTGAGGCGTTCCTCGCGGCCTTTGACCGACAAAAAGAGACGGTCTTGAATCTCTGTCGGCAGGGGGTGGGCCTCAACCGGATGCTCGAGATTTCCCCCTTCTTCCGGAACGGCTTGCCCGACAAGGTGGTTCAGGGCGTGTTCGAGCGGGCGATGATCGTGAAGAACATGGATCTGCTCGTCAACGAGGGCGCCATCACCGAGTCCGAATACTCGGGCGCGCTCGAGGCTTAAATCACGAGCGTCACGGACCGAGCTAACGGATCTTCTCCCCGTCCCGGTTCTTTCGTCGCGTTTGTTCCGGGCTCGAGGGTCGTTTATCAAAGGTAATGGTGAGATTTTCGGGTTCTACGGTCTGCGTGCGCACGTCCTCATCCGGATCGCCGATCAATTCGTCGGGGTCGCCGTAGAAGACGTCGTCCAGAAGCGAGCCGGCCACGTCGATATCCGTGTCGATGAATTCGGGTTTGCCCTTCATGGACGCGTTTTCGAGCGCGAGGTCGATTTGGGCTTCTATTCGGACCAGATTGCTCCTGATCTCGTTGAGATACTGTTCCCGGCGTTCGATGTTTCGCAATCGCCGTCGGAGGATGTCCAGCGTGGCTTTCTTCGATTCCCTGACCGACCGGGAGAGCCCGCCGTCGTTCAGTTCCCGTTCCAGTATCGTGATATCGCGGGTGAGTGAAGATTCTTCTCGGAACGCGTCGACCGCGGTGAGGTTGCTCTCTCCCACGAGGAGCTTCAGATAGACCAGGAGCAGTTCGCGGAGCGCATATTGGTTCGATGAGAGCACGTGCTCGTCCGCGTCGGCAAGGCGGTTGAGGTGGAGGATTCGGATGCACTTCTCCTCGAGCTCGGCAAACCGCCGTTGCGCCTCGACGGAAAGCCTTGCGGTCAGCTGCCGTCTCAGGCCTTCCTTGTCGTCCTCCCATTCGGCGATCCGCCGACTTTCGATGTAGCGCCGGAATCCGTCATTCGCCGCGAGACCATAGAGGTACGCGGCTTCCAAGCCCAGCCCCAGCAGCCAGAAACCCGGATGACCGAAGCCCAGGACGGCGAATCCCGTCAGCGCGAGGATGTTCACCGGGACATGCCCGAGGACGGGAACATGCGGGCGAAAGAAAAAGGCTGCTTTAATGTAATCCCACAATGGCGCTTCGAACTCCGTTCCGGCCGAGTCGAGGCCGGTTTCAGCGGGGCAGAGTTACCGCGGACTCCGGGATCTCAGCCACGAACCGATAAGATTGTTGATCACGCCGGCCTCGGGCATCTCGCAAACCCGGGAAATGTCGATCTTGAGACCATATTTCTCGTATTTTACGAACGGGCTCTCCGGAAACTTGATCGGAACTTGCGGATTGCCCGGCCTGAACCCGTGCGTGAGCGATTGTCGCTGAATCGGCTCCGTCAAAAGGAATTCCAGGAACTCGGCCGCGGCTCGGCGTTGCTCGTCGGAACTCCAGGGGACGTCGAGAATGTAGTAGGGATTTTCATTCCACGCGTTGCGGGCGGGATACACAACTTTCAAGGTTCCCCAGCGCCCTTCCGCGTTCTTGAGATAGTCTATGGCGACGCTTTCATACACGAGGATCGCGTCGTATGTGGACGGTCCTTTGAGCACCATATCCTTCATCATGACGCCCGTGCTGTGGACCAGGCCGCTGACCCCGCTCTCGATGGACCGCATCCAGTTCTGGAAGCTCACGTCGAGAATATTCTTCATGGTGAGGTCTTTGCACGTCCCATGGAAATCGTACGCCATGATGACGAGCGCCATGATGCCGCTGTTCGATTTGTTCGGATTGGTATGCCCGAACTTGAAGAGGCCCCATTCCGGTTTCCCGGCGATCGCGTCCCAACCGCCCGCCTCGGCGAGGGCCTCCCCGATCGTCTTGAAGTTGAGCTCGCCGTACTTCTTGACGAACGCGTCGTAGCGCTCTTCCCACATGACGAAGACCATCGGTGTCAGCGCCAGGTCTTCCTCCTTGGTGAAAGGTTTGGACGAGTGTTTCAGTTCCCATTCACGCAAGAAGACGTCTTCGTACAACGAACTCGCCGGCGCCCAGACATGTATACGCTCATCGCCGGCGACCACCGCCTTGGCGCCTTCCTGTGATCCCATCGGGATGAGGTCGACCTGAATGCGACGCCCGGCCTCGGTCCCGGAGAACCGCTCGACCGCCCACTTGAGCCAGCGGCCCTTTTCCGTGCCGTAGGCGATTCCGATTTCCACCGCCTCGGCCGGTTGCGCCGAGGGGGCCGGCTGAGTCTGTGTGGGCGCCGGTTGGGGCGTGGGCGCAGGCCCGGTGCGCATGAAAAAGAGATAGTACGCGCCGCCGACGCAGCCGAGAATGAAGAGGACCACAACGATTTTGCCGGCGACTGTCAGCTTTGGCGGTTCGGGCATTCAATGCCTCCATGGAGATCGCGCACTGCGGATTTTAGAAGAAGGTCGAGATTTCTTTGAAGACCTGACGAATATTCTGCGGTGTTCCTTTGTACGCTTTCGCCTGGGTCGCTTCGGAGATTTGTTCCAGGACCTCCATTTCAGCGCCCTTGCCGTACGCGATGGTGAATATTCGGATGCTCGGCCCCTCGCGTTCCGCGCTGATCTTCTCGATCAACTGCGGAAGATTCATCGCGGAGTGCTCATCCTTCCCGTCCGTGAGCGCAACGACGCCGAATATTCTGCCGGGATTCCACCGTTGGGAGAGGTAATCATAGGCCATTGCAACCGAGTCGTAGAGCGCGGTCCCACCGTCGGCCCAGAGCTTGCCGATTTCCTGCAAGGCTTCCTGCCGCTTCTCTTTCACGGACGCATCCTGAAGCGCCCATGCGGCCTGATGATTGAACGGCATGAGAGAAAAGCGGTCGCGGTCGCCGAGCATTTTGACCATCTGCTCCGCGCCTTTCTTCGCGTGCGTCATCTTGTCTTGCCTTTTCATGCTTCCCGAGATGTCGATAACTAAAACCACTTCCGTGTGCTTCTTGTTTTCATGCCAGAGCTTGATGATCGCGTCCATGACCGGGACGGACGGGACTTCCAGTGTGGTCTTCGGTTCTTTCGGATCGACGCCGTGAGCCGCGTCCAGCGGAGCCGCGAGGGGGACGTCCACCGACGCGGGACGAAAACCGTACTTCAGCGCCTTCTCCTGCTGCGGCTTCTCGAGAAGATAATCGATATACATACGGCCGGCTTCCCGATGCTCCGGGGTCACCCAATCCCGTTCGACCACGCCGGCGGGATGATCGCTCCAAAAAGTCCCTTCCTTCGGGTAGATCGCCACTACGGGGAACGGCAGCTGATACCGATCCGAATACGATTCGATGACCATATTCTCATAGAGCACCGCCGCGCTGAGATAGCTCGGCCCGCGGGCAAACATCTTCTTGCCGAAGAAGCCGGTCGAACTCCCGTAGTGCACCACGGCTTTCTCGATTTTGCTCAGGTATTCCGCTACCTTGGGATCGTTTACGTCTTCTACGGTGAGTCCCGCGACCTTGCCCGCGCCCGCGTAGACCTCCGCGAAGAGCGAGATCAAGCCGCTGTTGCTGTGCTCCGGGTGGGTGTGGCCGAACTTGAACCGCCCCCACTGCGGCTTTCCATATGTCTCCCATCCCTTGGGATCGTCCGCCAAAGCGATAATATCGGACCAGCCGATCGGCTTTTCTCCCCAGCCGATTGCCTCGGCCATGGGCTTCCACATTGCGATGACAACCGGCGAGAGGACCAGATTATCCGTCCGGCCGACTAGGTCCGTCCCCGCTCGGCGTTGAGATTCCGCGTTGCCCAACTTGATGAACGCCGCGGACGCGGGACTTATCACGTGGGCCTTGAGGCGACCCGCCAAGATCGAATCCACGGTCTCGCCCGAGCCCATGGGAATCGCCTTCACGTGGATCATTTTCCCGCTCTTGGTCTTCTTACGCTCGCTATTGAACGCGGCCGTGGCTTCCTTGATCCATTCCTCTTTTTCCGAGCCGTATACGAAGACCAGTTCGAGCCTGTCCGCGCGAGGCCGCTTGGGCGCCTCGGCTCTGGAAGCCTTTTTTGGAGGCGGTCCCTCGCTCTTCTTCTCACCTACGCATGCGACGCACAGGAGCGCCATGCCGACGGCGAGCGTCAGGCAGAGACGACGCGCAATCACTGCCCGTCTCCTCAGAGACGACTCCCCGCATACTCCCCTTTCAGCCCAGTCCATGACGAACCTCCTGCTCTGCTCTATCTCTCGTTCGGATGCGCCGATCGGCACGGAGGGCGCTCCAACACGCCGTTCAGGTTCCCGGTCGCCCGGCCGCCGTGAGGTAGAAACCCCAGCGCTCCCCCCTAACTCCGGGGCGGATAGGACAAGTGTAAGATGACACGACGGGGAGAGGCGCTCAAGACCCTAACTGTTTCCTAATGCAATTCGACGGCTCCCCTTATAGCCGAGCTCGAAACAGCATCCGGGAAATCCGGCCGCAGCGCAGCGCCCGTGCACGGCCGGCATAGGACCGTCGTCTCGGGTCGTCAGGAGAGTGCGCCCCTGAGCGTCCGGCTTAGGGACTCCACATCGTAGGGTTTGGCGAGAACTCCGCAGAAGCCGTATTCCTGGTACTCGGCCATGATCGGATCGTTCGAATACCCGCTCGACACGATCGCCTTCACATCCGGGTCGAGTTCCGTGAGGCGCTTGACGGCCTCTTTGCCGCCCATGCCGCCCCGGACGGTGAGGTCCATGATTACCAGGTCGAACGGGGCGCCCTGTTCGCGGCTCTCTTTGTACTTGGCGATGGCTTCGCTTCCGTCCACGGCCATGGCGACCCGATAGCCGAGCGATGAGAGCATCTCACCGACGAGAAATCGAACGGCTTCATCGTCGTCCATCACCAAGATTTTTCCCTTGCCGTTGGTCGTGTGAACTGCGGGGTGGAGAGGCTGGGGCGGCTCCCCTTCGCTCGCCGGGAGGTACACGTCGAATCTGGTCCCCACGCCGGGTTTTGAATCGACGGTTATGTGTCCGTCGTGTCTGCGGACGGTCGAATAGGACGTGGCCAACCCAAGCCCCATGCCGCTCTGTTTCGTCGTGAAATAGGGATCGAAGATCTTGGGAAGATGCTCGGGCGCCACCCCGACCCCTTCGTCCCTGACCGACATCACGACGTATTCGCCGGCTTCCAGACCGAGGCCGTCCTCTTCAGTCACGACGACATTACGGGCCGAAACTTCCACCATGCCTCCCCCGGGCATGGCTTGATCGGCGTTGATGACAAGATTGTTGATTACCTGACTGATCTGGCTTTCGTCGATATCAACGCTTCGAAGGTCGTCGTCGATGCGGAATTCGCATTTCACATTGGAGCCCTGCAGGGCGAAGGTGGTCCAATCCACGAGGAGCCGGCCGACGGTCGTGGTCTGCTTGATGGGAGCGCCGCCTTTGGCGAACGTCATGAGTTGATGGGTCAAGTCCTTTGCTCTCCTGCACGCGTTCTCGGCGTTGTTCAATCGTTCGGTCGAATGGCCGGCGCGTTCGAGCGCGGCCTTCGCCAGGGAGATGTTTCCCATGATAACGGTGAGGATATTGTTGAAATCGTGAGCGATTCCGCCTGCGAGAATGCCGACGGATTCGAGCTTCTCCGCGCGCACCAGCTCGTTTTGCATCCGCCGTCGCTCGGTCATATCGCGGAAAACCGCGACCACGCCGACGATGCGGTTGCGGGAATCTCGAATGGGCGCGGCGCTGTGCGAAATGATGTACTCATCTCCGCCTTTGGAAACGAGGATCGTGTTATTGGTAATTTCGCAGATCCTCCCGTTCTTGAGTACCTGGGCGACCGGCGACGGCACGCTGGTCTTCTTGCTCTCGCTGACGACGTGGAAGACTTCCTCGACGGGCTTGCCGACGGCCTCGTCCTGACTCCACCCGGTCAGATCCTCGGCTTGGCGATTCATCATGACCACGCGGCCGGTGGTGTCCGCGGTGATCACACCGTCGCCGATCGAACGAAGGGTGACCGCCAGGTGCTCCTTCTCTTCGGCAAGCGCCTGTTCCGCGGCTCGTCGCTTTCGCAGGTGCCGCCGCAATATGAGCGTCACGCCGATCCACGAGGCCAGGAGCACCACGGGGCCCACGACGCCGAGCATCCCCGTTTCCCAGATGCGTCGCCTGAAGAGGCGCAACTCGCCGTCGATGCGCGTCTGCACGGCCTCGATCAGCGCGTTGACCCCTTCGGAATAGAGCTTCTTCTGAGCCGCGTATTCGTCGCCGAAAACCAGGTCGGCCGCTTCCAGCACCCGCTTCTGACGCGTCAACGCAAACGCCACCGATTCCATCTCGATGAGGCGCGTGTACGCGAGTTTGGTCTGCGCGGAGTACTTCCGATCATACTCCTCGCGCGCGAGCAGCGCCACCTGGGTGATCGCGGAATCCAGCTTCGGTTCCAGCTCCCGGTAGCGATCCTCCCACGCGGGATCGCCCGTCGCCGCGGCCATGCGCGCGTACATGGTCAGACTCTCGTTCAGGTGGGCGATCTTCCCGGCGAGCCGCTGCAGCCGGAGCTCGTCCGTGCCCACCCTCGAGAGGGAGGAGTACATCCTCCACTCGCTGGAGGCGATAATCGGCACGATCACCACATTCAGAACGATGGCCACGGAGAGGAGCCCTATAGGAGTCAAGGCCGTCATCCGACGGCGGCGGTTCATTCCGTCGGTGTCGCGGCCGTTTGTCTCTGTCTGCTTCAAAACCCGGTCTCCAGTCGGGACTCGGCGCCCGCCTCTTCCTCACGTGTCGTCGACTGCGCCTGCGAAGTCGCTCACAAGCTCGGTCTCAGCGCCTCGTCTCCAGAGAGAGGTATACGCAGCCATGGGAACAAACGCGCGGCGCCGCGGGGGATCCGCCGATGGGGAGATCCGACGATGACGGCGCTGCGCTCGAAGATTCCATCCGATCGCGTCTTCGTGCGGGCGAACCAGGTAAGGAAGACGAACCACTACGCTTTCAGCCGCAAAGATGAACCGGTCGGACTTTTCGCCCGCTCGTGAGCGCCGGCGCTCCCGCCGGATCGGTCGGCCCCCGCGTGTCGCTTGTTGTCGCCGGACCTCTTCAACCAACGCGTACACGTCCTTGGGAGTCGGCGCGCAGCGCATCTTAATCGCCTGCATATTGCCGTTCCAATAACACCGGTCCGAGAAGGGCGCCGCGGCCTCGACCTTTTTCAACGTCCTCGGGGGTGAGTCGCGCTCGCGCGCGAACGGCTCACACCCCCCGCCGCCCGGCGGCAGGCGTTCGCTCGTTCAGAACCCCTCGGAGATTCATCGCGCCCGTACGGGAGAAATGAACCCGCGTTTAATAAACTGAGGCCGGTTTCGGAAAGTGTTACCGCGTCATTAAAAAAGCGCAAGACAACGCGCGGAATCCCGCCACGCAACAATGTCTCGGCGCAGGACAGACGAGAAATCCCTGCAATTTTCGAAGCTTTGCCGGCGATCCGGCGTCGGGACTCGAAGACGATCAAATGCGGTCCTTCTGAACGTGGAACGACATCACGGCGCCCGTCACCATGCTCCGTCCCGTGTAGAGAAACACCGCGACAGCGACGAACTGGACGAAGAGAAGCATACCGGGATCCCACAGCGCTCGCAGCCCCATCCCCACGTTGGGCGTCGGCGCCGCGCCGCCCGAGAGAACAAAGGAAAGGACCAACGCATAGACGATCGAACAGCACGCCATGATCTGATAGGACGAGATCCGGCCCTCCCCGCGGTAGTCGGCGCGGAGTGTCTCAGAGACGGCCCTCCACGCCTGAGTCACCACAACCGCGGACAGAAACGCCGACACGAACCATCCCCACAAAAAGAACAGCA
This sequence comes from uncultured Syntrophales bacterium, assembly GCA_964385875.1. Taxonomy (GTDB): domain Bacteria; phylum Desulfobacterota; class Desulfomonilia; order Desulfomonilales; family Desulfomonilaceae; genus CAYLRL01. Next base: position 12,427 of record CAYLRL010000044.1, on the reverse strand, counting down.
TACCCGCCAACGCAATTCCCACATAGATTACCGACGTCACGGCTTGTATCGGCACAACGGCCTCGCCTTCGAGACCGCCCTCATAGGACACCTTCTTCGTCTTTCCCGAGTACACGCACGCGTGACTCCCAACGAGCTTTCGGACCCAACCTGGGCAATCCGCCAGACGCTTTCCGTAGCAACACCCGAAGCTGATGCACGCCAATCGCCCCATTCCCTCACCGAGGGCGTATCCGATCGCCAGCGCGGCCAGAGCCGGCAGTATCGGCGCCCGAGCGCCCAGAGGAACCGCAAGAAACCGATCCACACCCCAGACCAAGAACGGCGCAACCAGAAAGCCGAAGAACGACGCCCCGCCCACCGTGAAGGTATGGCGCTTCTTCTCCACCACCACCGCCACAATCTTCGCGGCGGGCAAGCATGTGATCAGAAACAGACCGGTCAGAGCCATCATAATCCGCGAAGGAACTCCCAGCGAACCCAGTAGTGTAAATATCGCGCACAGCGCGACCGCCGTCGAAACCGCAATCAACAGGCCGTAATAGGTGAGGTTCAATCCCCGCCACGTGTCGCCGCCGTTACGCTCTCTCGGGACAGAAGCGATGATCTGCCAACGCTCGTCGGGAAGCGCTCGGAAGGCCCACCGCCAAATGAGCAGGAACGTTGCGGCGAGCGCCCCGACGAAGAGTTCGTTCTCCATACGTCAAACCTCCAAACCACGCCGCTCCTCAAGAATATCGGTTCAGGACAAGCGCCCCTATCCGTCCGGACCGGCTGACGCGACCGGCGATTCCGCGGCGAAGGCCACCAGCGAGCGCACTTTGACGTCCGTCTCGACCAAGGGCCTCCCGAATCCCGACGAAAAGCGACTCCGCACATCGTTCCGAAACCGATTCCGCACGATATCCTCGGCGAATCGAACGCGCTTCGGTTGGAAAAAGACCACGTCGGTGCTGCTCCCCGGCCGGTACAGGCTCTTGGGCGCGCCCTTGCGAAGGAACATCCCGCGGGCGATCGGACGGGGCGATTCATACCGCTCGTCGCTGTAACACTGGACGATGTCGCCGATCATCAGCGCGACAATCTCGATCATCGCGACCAGGCCCACGCCGGTTCCACCCTCGACGTCGGTGTCGATCACCGTCACCACACGGCGGTTCTTGGAATAGGGCGTAACGAGACCGACCACCGCATTGGGATTGCAGGAATGATATCTACCTGATATCTCATAGAAATCCACCACTCGGCCGGCGACGGGCGCATGGTTGTAGTGATACTTGTCCGGCGTCAGCCGAAAAATCGCGTAATCGCCCCGATCGAACGCGGCCGTCCACCGCTCTTTGTCTCGGCCCAGCAGTTCATGGAAATCGAAGAACTTCTCTTTCAAAAAGAGCGCGGAACCCTCTTCCAAGGAACCGGTGAGCACGCGTGCGTCCGCCGGCGAGACAACGCAGTCGTCCCGTTCCGGCATCGGACGGCAATCCCAATATCGGATCTTCCGCTCGAATACGCTTCGCCGAGACACGAAGCCGTTCTCGCCGTTGACGCTCTCAGTGAGGTCCGCGCCGCGCTCGGCCGGGAAACGGCCCGAGCCCCAATCCACGGGAAAATCGTAGTTGACGTAGGCGAGCAGACGCGACGCGCGGCCGCCGGTCAGCGCGCGAAAGACCAGCGGCATACGCTCCCGCGCAGGGCCGTACAAGGCCCGTACCGCCCGGTCGCCGAAAAGCGGCTCATTCCGTACGGCGCCGGTCTCCCGCTCGACATATTGATGCTGAATTTTCTTCATGGTCGTATCTCAATCGCAGCTCGTCTTCCGCACGCTCAGCGTCTCTGCGCACCGTAACCAGAAGGAGATTGACCAGTCGCCGGATCTCCTTCGAGGAAAGGCGTTCCTCACGGACTCCTTCTCTCATGCTTCGGAGAAACTTCAGACTCCCCTCGGGCCCCGCGCAATGTCGCAAGGCGTCCGAATAGCGTTCGTCGGATACCGCTCGTTCGCGCTCGATCTCGCGAAGGTCCTCGTCCACAAACCTGAGCGCTTCACCGAGATGCCGCTTCTTCAAGTCGGTCCGATAATAGGCTTCAGCAGCCCGGTTGAAGTCCCGTGCGCGGGTCTTGATCGGCGACGGCGCGTCCAGGGCGTCGACGATGGTCCGGGTCAGTCTGCTTTCCGCGGAATAGACCGCCGGCGACTCCATTCGACGGATAAGATTATCCACCGCGCCTTTCATCCCGAGCATCTCGATCAGACCTTCCGCGTCCTTCTGAATGAGCCGCGCCGCGGTGAGCCGAAACTGCCGATGATACACTCTGAGATATCCCGGATATCGGCGGCTGTACCGAACACCCTCGGTCCGCTGAATCAAGTGTTTGAGGAACAGATTGGACGTGTCGCTGCGCACGTAGAAGGTGGGCAGCCCTATGGCCGCTCCGAAAAAGATCTGACGGCGTTCGCTCTCCACATACGGATCGTCGGGAATATGCGCGTGGGTGAACGTCCCCCGCAGCGCATACGCGAACGCCAACGCGGTGACGAGAACCTGGAGGTCCACCGCTTCGGACAGATCCTGTTCGAGACTCTCAAAAAGACTGTAATGACGGGCCTCGAAGCCGGAAAATCCCATCGAGCGACACTGCCTCAAACGGTACAGGGCATACAAGGCCATGCGGGTGTCGAATACGCCGAGATCCGCCAAGTCCTGCTTCAATCGCTCCGTGTTGCCGAGCCTGCCGTCCAGGGCCGGACTCCGATCCGTGCTCATCGGCGTGACCATATAGTCGATCAGCCGAAAATCCGGCACATAATCCCCTTTCACCCGAAAAACCGAGCTGATCGCGTCGTCCAATCCCTTCAACCCGAAGGGGGTCAGCGGCTGTCCAAAAATCTTGAGCTTGGCCTTCCGCTTCCATCTACGCCAAATCATCCGGAGATGCGTATAGTCCAACTGGTGGGGCAGAAAGCCCAAGACCGTCTCGGGATGAAAATCGGAGAAATCGAGCCGATAGGGAGCCGCGCTGTACGATCCCACGAAGAGCGGAAGGAAATGCTCGACAATCTTGATCACCAAGTCGCCGACATACTTCTCGTGGTGTTCGCCCACCTTCGAGGACGGATCGGAAAAGAGCCGTGTCAGCTTGAGGCTTCCCAGACTCACATGGGTCCCGTTGTTGGCCAGGCTGATATTGGACACGTTCGGCAAGACGACGAAATTGCGGGGAATGACGCCGGCCTCCTTGAGCTTGGCCATCGCGTTGAGCCTGCTCCGACTGAGAACCTGGTGACATAGGCACATGTATTCGTGCTTGGCCTGGCCGTCGTCCCACCCTGAAAGACAGGGGCTCATGAAGAGTTCGCGATAGAACGAATCCGAAATGCTCTCGTTCAGCTCCTTCTGGCGGATCGGCGGGTGGGGCGAAAAGTAGACCGTCGCCCGCTGACCGTACTCCGCAGGCCCGAACGCGCTGTTGGCGTACATGACCAAAAGGTGCGCAAACAGAAACCGCTTCGCGGTCTCCTTGGCGAGCGCCCTCCCCGCCCCCCATCGCCGGCGAATCGGCGTAACGCAAAATGAGAGCGTCTCCGGCGAGGTATTATCGTTCATGAAGTACGGCATCACCCCTCGCCCGGTCTCCGCGATCAACCGAGGCAAATCGGGCTGCGAGCCGATGACGTCCGCCAGAGAAATCTTGAGCAAATAGCTGATCGGAACACGAAGCCATTGGTCGCCGTCGACCGTGAAGAGGAACTTCGCCGCATCGTCGCGCTCCCGGGCGGCAGGATTGCGCTTTTCCGCTCGAAGGTCCCCGTGAACCGTTCGCCGCGCGAAGTCGGTGAGATTCCTCAATGGAAAACGCACCCAACTATTCTCCCAGATGTCGTCGGTATTGCCGTACAGATAGCGTTCCAGGTCGGTCACGGCCTTCCGTGACGCGTCGCCGGACCCCGCGCGCCTGACAATGTTCTGGAAATAGTTGGACTGCTCTATGATGAGCGGCAGATCGACGCTCTCCCTTCCACCGTACACAGCGGCCTGAAGCTCCGTCTCGGACCCCGCGGTCGCGTCGTCAACCGAAAAAGGGAGGGACTCGAGGAACGCGTCGGATCTGATGGACGCGGATCCCAAAGCGTTTCGGAGCTCTTCCACGCATGTGTGAGGACGAAAATGATTGTGGTCGATTTCGATGAGCCCGGGGTCCACTGCAATCTCCTTCATGCTTCGGGGCGGGCCGGCTGCGCTCCTTTTGACCGCCGGTTACCCATACGCGTCCAATTAGATTAGGTTGGAATTAGAGTGGAGCGTTTTTTTTGCAAGTCTTCGGTGATGATGGAAATGTGGGAGGTGGTGGTCGTTTGAGTCGGCAGGGTGCGTGTGGCGGGGGGCCGCGGTCGGGAAACGCTAACCTATTGCTAACTTGACTCAGGCAATCACTTGTTGTTTGCTCTGTAGGGTGGGATTTTATTGTGTCATATATTAACTGCCACTTTCTCACATAATTCCAAAGGGATAGGAGGAGCACGACCATGAACCTGTGGAACCTCAAACCAAAAAGTGATATCTGGACCGGCGTCGCCATCGGCGCGGCCGTCCTCGCGGCCCCCATCGTCATCCCCGCGGTCGGACAAGCCGTCCGCCCCCTCATAAAGGCCGTCCTCAAAGGCGGATACCTCCTCTGCGAAAAGGGCAAGGAGATGGGGGCCGGCGTCAAGGAGATGGGTGAAGACCTCATGGCCGAGGTTAAAGCCGAAGTGGGCGCCGAGCTCGCCGAATCCGAATAGCGCTGTTTGGGCGCCGCGAGTGCGCTCAGGATTCCTGAAGCGCGAGTAGTCCACGTCACGCGCGAGCGTGTACGCTTGAAAGTTCCGGAATATCTTCGCCGGGCTTCCTGTTTTGGTCGGGTACGCGAGGATCTGTCCGACGAATCATGGATGAAAAGCGTCCACGCTCATCCGCTTACCGCGACGGTCCTCGTCGAAAACACGAAAACGGTGAAGGCCGTCGCGGATTCCGCATCTTGACTGAATCGGGCGCCGGCGGGTTCCCGCGTCGGGGGCGGGGGACGAAACGGGGCGCGGCGGCATCGAGTCTGCGACGTGGCGGCCTTATTTGTTCTTACCGATTCCTAACGCGACCCCGACAAAGATTGGTTGCCGGAACTCATCGCTTCGTCTAAGCTCGTCATTTACCGCTTACGGGCTGCGGCGCGGGCGTTCCGGTTACATGCGGATTACTCCGAGCCGCAGTGGGGCAGACTGGTGATCAAGCTCATCCACAATTCCATACCGGGACGATGCAGGTACAAGGTATACGGCCTCTACCGTTCGCCGGAACTGAAACAACGCCTTGAACGAACGCTCGCCGGAGACGCGAACGTGTTGGAAGTCTCGGCAAGCGTGCTCACCGGAAACGTCCTCGTACGCTTTCAACGGGAGTGCGACCCCGAGTCGATCGCGACCGCGATTCATAGGGTAGTGATCTCGCATGGATCGTCGAGAGACGCGCCGGCGGTGACGTCGGCCCCGGAGTCTTCTGCCGACCGAAAAACGCCGGACCGCCGGGAGAATCATCTCGCGCATAAACGCAGGAAGAAGCATGAGGATCTCGCGCTCGCCGCTCGTCAGCCCATCAAGCCCTGGCATCGGATGCCGGCGGACGAGGTTCTCCGTCTGTTTGATTCATCCGCCGTGGAGGGTCTGTCACCCGAGGTCGCGGAAAAGAATCTCAAGAAGTACGGGCCGAACGTAGTTCCCGCGCCGGCGGCCCGTTCGGGCTTAGCCATTTTTATTGATCAGTTCAACTCATTGCCGATCGGTCTTCTTTCCGCGGGAGCGGTCCTCTCGGTAGTCACCGGCGGTTTGCTCGACGCCGTCGGCATCATGGCCGCGGTGGGTATCAACGCGGTGATCGGATACTTCACGGAGAGCGACGCGGAGCGCACGATCAACTCGCTGAAGACGATGGTGCGTCCGATCGCGACGGTTCGTCGCGCCGGTATGGTGATGGATATCCCTGCGGAAGACGTCATCGTCGGCGACATACTGATTCTCACTCCGGGGACGTACGTGGCCGCGGACGCTCGGCTCATCGAGTGCGCGCATTTGAGCGCGGACGAGTCGGTGCTGACCGGTGAAAGCCTTCCCGTGATAAAGAATACCGCGGTGGTGAAGGGCGAGAACGTCCCCGTGGGTGATCGATTCAACATGGTGTACGGCGGCACGCTGATCACCGGAGGCCAGGGTACCGCGGTGGTCGCGGCTACCGCGCGATTCACCGAGCTCGGGGAAATTCAATCGCTGGTCGCGGAATCGACCTCGCCGGATACGCCGGTTGAACGGCAATTGGATCGGGTGGGCAATCAGCTGGTGATCATTTCGAGCGCTGTCTGCGGCGTGGTCTTTGTGATGGGACTCCTTCAAGGCCGCGGGGTGATCGAAATGCTCAAGACCGCGATTTCCCTGGCGGTTGCCGCGGTGCCCGAGGGATTGCCCACGGTGGCGACGACGACGCTTTCGCTCGGTATCAAGAATATGCGACGGCGCAAGGTGCTGTTCCGAAATCTCGAGGCGGTCTGCACCATGGGCTCGGTTCAGACGATCTGCCTGGACAAGACGGGCACAATCACGCTCAACCGGATGTCCGTGGTGAAAATATCCACGGGTATGCGCGACTTCGACGTGAACGACGGCCGGTATTTCCACGACAGGGCCGAAATCAACCATTTCGAGAACGACGAACTGCTTCGCCTCATCCAAGCCTGCTCCCTGTGCAGCGAGAGCGAAATTGTCGGCGACAACGGCAATTTCGTGCTCAACGGCTCTCCCACGGAGAACGCGCTGGTGCAGTTGGCGCTTGCCTCGGGAATTGACGTGAAGGCGCTCCGTCGCGGGCATCCGCTCCTCGACGTCAATCATCGCTCCGAGAATCGCTTGTATATGAGCACGCTCCACGAAACAGGCAACGCCGGGAAGCTCTTGGCGCTCAAGGGGAGTCCCATCGAGGTGCTGGGGAAATGTAGCCGACATGTGCGCGACGGCGAAATCGCGGATCTTTCTGAAGACGATCGAGAGTGGATCGAGACGCACAACGAGATGATGGCCGCGGACGCGCTGCGCGTGCTCGGGGTTGCGGTGGCTTATCGCAATGGAGATCGCGCCGAGGATGACGACAACGGGCTTATCTGGCTGGGCCTCGTGGGAATGGCCGATCCTATCCGTGAGGGCGTGCCGGAGTGCATCGCGTCCTTTCACCGGGCGGGGCTGGAAACGGTCATGATTACGGGCGATCAGAGCGCCACCGCGTATGCGGTCGGCAAAGAGCTCGATTTGAATCAAGGTCAGGAACCGTTGAAGATTCTCGACTCCACCGCGTTGGACGGCGCGGACCCATCGCTCTTGAAGGCGTTGAGCGCGGATGTTCACGTCTTTTCCCGCGTCAGCCCGTCTCATAAGCTCAAGATCGTCCAGGCGCTTCAAAGCTCGGATCAGGTCGTGGCGATGACCGGCGACGGGATCAACGACGGACCCGCGTTGAAGGTCGCGGACGTGGGCATCGCCATGGGGAGCACCGGGACCGACGTGGCCCGCGAGATTGCGGACGTGGTCCTCGAGGAAGACAACCTCGAGACGCTGATCGTTGCGTTGAGCGACGGACGTACGATTTTCAACAACATACGGAAATCGCTCCACTACTTGTTGGCCACGAACTTCAGCGAGATCTTCGTGGTGCTCGTGTCGGGCGCGTTCGGACTGGGATACCCCCTCAACGCGATGCAGCTCCTGTGGATCAACCTCATTTCGGATGTGTTTCCGGGGCTCGCGCTCGCGTTGGAGCCGCCGGAGCCCGATGTTCTTAGTCAGCCTCCGCGTGATCCCAAAGAGCCGATCGTCCGTCGTGAGGACTATGCGCGGATTTCGTTCGAGGGAGTCACGATGAGCCTGACCTCACTGGCCGCGTACGCGTACGGCCTGCGGAAACACGGTCAAGGGCCGGCCTCGGCCACGTTCGTCTTCCACAGTCTCACCACGTCGCAAATCCTTCACGCGCTCACCTGCAGGTCCCAAACGATCAGTATCTTCGACCGGGAGAAGCTTCCTCCCAACCCGTATCTGAGTGTTGCGGTCTTCGGGTCGCTGGGACTTCAGGTCATGACGCTCTTCTTCCCGCCGATTCGGAGGCTCTTAAACACCACGCCGGTCAGCGCCGGCGACCTCGTGGTGATCGGCGGAACGGCAATAGTCCCGCTTCTGATCACCGAGATGACCAAAACGCCCGAACCCGTTGAGGACGTTCCATCCGAAACCGACGCCGAACCCGAGGATGATACGATATGAGAAGAGATTTCGTGCATACTTCCGAATCAGTCACCGACGGCCATCCGGACAAACTGTGCGATCAGATCAGCGACGCGATCGTGGACCGCTTCCTCGAATACGATCACCGCTCGCGGGTGGTGGCCGAATGCGCGGTTTCGCTGGCCGTGGTCTTCATTGCGGCGCGTTTTGCGTCACCTGCGCGGGTGGACTTCCCGAACGTGGCTCGAAAGGTCATCCGCCGCATGGGGTACGTGGATCACGAATTCAGTTTCAAGACGTGCAACATCCTGACGAGCCTGAAGGACATGGTCATCGACCAAGCGTGCGACTTCGACGAAGACAATCTGACGGAAGACGATATCGAATGTCTTGCGCCGACGGAACAAGTGACGGTCTTCGGCTTCGCGTGCGATCAGACGCCCGTGCTGCTGCCGATGCCGATTTGGCTGGCTCACCGGCTGGCTCGAAGGCTGTCCGAAGTTCGACTGGACGAGACGCTGCCCTACCTTGCGCCCGACGGGACCACCCAGGTGGGTGTCGAATACAAGGACTTCAGGCCCCATCGCATTCACAGCCTGACGATCAACGCGAGCCAAAAAGATCGTTCGTATCCCAAGCTGAATGTCCTGCGCGACGACATTCGATCCGCGGTTATCGAACCGGTCTTCGGCGACGAAGACATTCCGGTCAAGCCGGACGACAAGACGAGCGTATTCATTAATCTGGGCGGCCCTCTCAAGATGGGCGGTCCCACGGTCCATTCGGGCATGACCGGTCGAAAGAACGCGAGCGACACGTACGGCGGGTATTCCCGAACCGGCGGGTCCGCGCTCAGCGGGAAAGATCCGCTGCGTATCGACAGGGTCGGCGCGTATGCGGCCAGGTACGCGGCCAAGAATATCGTGGCCGCGGGCTTGGCGTCGGAATGCGAGATTCAGTTGAGCTATTCCATCGGAGTGCCGCAACCGGTCAGCATTCAAATCGAGACGCGCGGCACCGCGTCGGTCTCGGAGGACACGCTGAACGACCTGCTTCTGGAACACTTCGACTTCCGGTTGGGGCCGATCGTCAAGCAGTTCGACCTGCGCCGCCTGCCGGCGCTCTCCAAACGCGGATTCTATCGAAAGCTGGCGTCCTTCGGTCATTTCGGACGACGGGACGTCAATCCTCCTTGGGAATCGACCGATAAGACGGAGCTTCTCAAGGAGGCGGCTTCCCGGTAAGAGCGGGGACGAACTTATATAAGGACGGCGAGGTAGGACAGCGCGGAACCCTCGAACGCGCGATCGATGGCCACGCCGAGCAGGGCTTTCGACGCGACCGCGCCCACGCGGTTGAGCGTTACGGGTTGGGTCTGTCCGGAGGTCATCACCTTGTTGAGGTCGATGTACCCTTCACGGGTCAGAAGGTTCAGGATATCGGTCGACGTGACCGCACGGCAGTCGAACGTGACAACAACACTTCCGGTCATCGGATTCACGGTCGCGCTCGTCACCCCGGAAAGGTCTTCAAGAAGATTCCGGAGCTGAACGGCCTGCCGTGAATTCCGCTTTACGGAAGGGATTTTGAGTCGCAGTCTGCCCGGCAATTCATGAGCCAAGTACGACATTGCCTCCTCCGTCTATGAATAGCGAGCCGGTCTGATTCCGGCGAAACGCTTCAATGGTTCGCAAATGACGCGTCAATATTCGTTAGACAGAAGATTAGCCCCAGTGATGTTACGAAAGTGTTAAAGCCAAATTAATTCTTCGTGCAATCACCCCCCGGAGGCAGTCTCGACCAATTAATGACAACAGAGGTCTTTGGGCAGTACCTTAAGTAAACCTTAGCTTGTCGCCGGGCGACCAAGGAGACGGATCATGAAAGGAAAACAGAAAGGCGATTGGCGATTACGCCATACCATGCCGGGTAGAATTCGCATTAAGCTCGGATCGAGAATTCCTGCGTCCCGCCTGGACAAGATACGCGCGGAACTCGACGCCGCGGACGGCTTCACGCATGTTGACGTCAGACCGACGTCCCGTAGTGTGGTGGTAGCGTACGACCCCCGGCGGACCGATGAACGCTCCGCGCTGCGGGCCCTGGACAATGCGGTGGTTCGTTCCGCGCCGCGGCCCAAGGTGATCCCGCTCAAACGGAGTCGCAAGGTCGAGAACGCGGCGTGTCGCTCCGAACCGCGATCGCTGCGCTGGAGCGCGGTCAAAGTACTCGGGCTTACCGGCTTCATGACCTATCATGCGGTGCGAACGTTTGCCTTCAGTGCGCCCACGGGACGTCTGGCGCTGTCCGTTGCGGCCGGGCTGGGAGCGCTGCCGCTCATCCGGTCCGCGGTTCGGGATCTCCTCAACCGACGGATCCTCACCATCAACACGTTTCTCTCCAACGCGGTCGTGCTCGGGATCGCGACGGGCGATCCCCTGACTGCGCTCGAAGTCGTATGGATTCGTGAAACCGGCTCGCTCCTCGAGGAATTCGTTGAAGAGCGGTCCGCTCGCGGTGTGCGGCAAATCGTGGAAGCTTCGTCCCGGGACGCGATCGTCCTTGCCGCCGGAAGCGAGATCGAAACGCCCCTCGATAAACTGACCCTCGGCGATCGGGTCGTTGTGCGACCAACGGAACGTATTCCGGTCGACGGTCTTGTTCTCGAAGGAGAAGCGCTCGTCAATGAGGCCCACATAACGGGCAGGCCGGAGCCGGAACGTCGAACGGAGGGCGACAAGGTCTTCGCGGGTACGATCGTGCACGAAGGGTTGATTCACATACGCGCGGACAAGGTGGGAGAAGAAACCTATATTGCGCAGGTGGCCCGGCTGGTCGAGCAATCGTTGGCGAACCGCTCGCCCATCGAAAAGCAGACGGATATCCTGGCCGCGAGACTCACCCGATACGGCCTCCTCGCCGTCGGCGTAACCTTCCTCGTCACCGGGAACCTCGCCCGGACCATCTCTGTCTATCTGCTGATGTGTTGTCCCTGTGCGACGGTTCTCGCCGCGTCGACCGCAGTGACCGCGGCCCTGGCAAACGCCGCGGCCGGCGGCGTCCTGATCAAGGGCGGCAAGTACCTGGAAAAATTCGCCGAAGTCGACTGTCTCTGTTTCGACAAGACGGGCACGCTCACCGAAGGCGCGCCCGCGGTTACCGCGGTCCTGACCCGCACTCCTACGCTCAGGGAGGAGCGGGTCGTCGCCATGGCCGCGGCAGCGGAACTCAGGAACCAGCACCCTCTCGCCCGCGCGATCGTCGACTACGCGGAACGCGCCGGCATTGCGCCGGCCCGGCACGCGGTCGCTCAAGTACTGGCGGGACACGGTGTCCGCGCGTTGCTGGACGAGGATGAGATCCTCGTGGGCAATGCGGATCTGATGGAAGAAGAAGGCGTGGACATCCGCTATTTCGGCAAGAAAGTCCAAAGCATTTCCGAGGAGGGGCTCACCGCGGTCTACGTCGCGCGCAACGGCAAGCCCCAGGGGGTCATCGTGATCGGCTACTCGTTCGGAAGCGAACTCGCCCGAACCTTCGACGCGTTTCGCAGCGACGGCATCGAAGAGATCCACGTAATTACGGGAGATATCTCGAACGCGGCCGATAATTTGAAGGAATCACTCCGGCTCGACGGGTACGGCGGAGGGCTTCTTCCTCAACAAAAAGCAGACTATATCGCGAATCTGGAGGATGCGGGACGGGTGGTCGCAATGGTCGGCGACGGAGTCAACGACGCTCCGGCCTTCGCAGGGGCGACGGTGGGCGTCGCGGTGGGCGCGGGGAGCGCTGAAGCCGCTCTGGAGACCGCGGATATCGCCCTGGCGGACGGCGACCTCAGTCGGCTCCTGTACGTGAGGGCATTGAGTCGGGACACGCTGCGCATCATCCGGCAGAACCATCAACTCGCCGTTTTCACCGACTTCCTCGGGGCGGCTGCGACCGTAGCGGGAAGGTTATCCCCGCTGCTGGGCGGTACCGTGCACATGGCTCATAGTGTCGGCATCTTTCTCAATTCTAGTCGATTACTGCGACGTCGTCCGGATATAACCGCGCCGAGGTCGGAATCATAGACCGCCGCCGTAACCGTTCACCGGGATAGCGACAAGCCATTGATATCTCGATGGGGGAGGC
>CAYLRL010000043.1:0-41136 GCA_964385875.1 uncultured Syntrophales bacterium | reverse complement strand
AAGAAAGGAGACATCGTCGTGCGTAAAGGATTAACGATAACATTGGCTTCAGCGCTCGTCGCTGTTTTTACGATCGCCTCGCTTCAGGCTGCGCCGCCTCCCGAGCGCAAGAACCAGCGGACAGTTTTGGGCAAATATGTGACCGCCAAAGAGGCCTGGGAGATGTGGCGCACCGACAAGGACAAGTACAAGCTCCTCGACGTCCGTTCGCGGCCCGAATATCAACTGGTGGGTCACGCGCCGACCGCCCGCAATATTCCCTTCAAATTCTTGACGAACAAATGGAATCCGGAGAGGCAGCGTTTCAAGTTCGAGCGTAATCCCGATTTTGAGAAACACGTGAAGAAATACTACAAACCGGAAGACACCATCCTGGTCATGTGCAGATTCGGTGGGCGATCCGCGGCAGCGGTCAACGCCATGGCGAAGATGGGGTACAAAAACGTCTATAATATCCTGGATTCGTTCGAAGGCGGTAAGGTCACGGACAAAGACAGCTACTTCTACGGTTTGAGAATGAAAAACGGTTGGAAGAACTTGGGCGCGCCGTGGGGGTACGAGAATGATCCGGGATTGGTGTACCGCCCGGACGCCAACGAAGGCAAATGACGGACAATCCTTGACCGACCGGGGCGCCTCGGTAACGGCGGGCTTCGGTGGCGATGCGCTCGAAGCGCGGCTCAGGGGGCGATGATTTCGATCACGCTCCCGAGTCGTCTTCCGGCGGACTATCGGATGAGTTTTAGGCGGCTGATTGCGGCGCGGCTGTCTTGATCCGAAGAGCAATCGAGGGAGCGGAGATGAGGCAAGTTCAAGAGCAATTGGTAAGGATAGAAGATTACGAGCGGTTTATCGGCGCCGAAGCGGTCGAACGGATCGTGGACAAGGCCGAACGCCTTAAGAACAAGCATGTGGCGCATGTGAACTCCACCTACTACGGCGGCGGCGTCGCGGAACTTCTCGGCCCGCTGACGCTGCTGATGAACGACGTCGGCATTAAGACCGGCTGGCGGGTTATCCAGGGATCGCCGGACTATTTCAGCGTTACCAAGAAGATCCACAACGCGCTTCAGGGCGGCGAAATCCATATGACCGACCGGAAGAAGGAACTCTACGAGCATGTCATTGAACAAAACGCCGTCCGCAATCACCTTGACCACGATCTGGTCGTGATTCACGATCCCCAGCCTCTCATGATGATCAATCATTACGAGAAGAAGGGGCCGTGGATATGGCGATGTCACGTGGACATGTCGTCGCCGAACGCGGAGCTTTGGAAGTATCTCACCCCCGTTGTGGAGAAATACGACGCCGTGGTTCTGAGCTTGGAAGAGTACAAACAAGACCTGAAGACGCCGCAGGTCTTCATCATGCCGGCGATCGATCCGTTCACGATCAAGAATCGGGATTTCTCCGAAGAAGAGGTCGACGAACGACTGAGCAAGTATGACATACCGACGGACGCGCCGCTGATTGCGCAGATCTCCCGCTTCGATAAGTGGAAGGACCCCAAGGGCGTTATCGAAGCGTTCAAGATCGCCCGAAAAGAGGTTGACGCAACGTTGGTCCTCCTCGGCAACGTAGCCACGGACGATCCCGAGGGCGCGGAGGTGTACGAGTCCCTCCTGGATTGTCGGGAAGAGCGCATCATTATTCTCAGCGTTCAGGACACCGCGCTTGTCAACGCGCTCCAGCGGAGGGCCGCGGTCGTTCTCCAGAAGTCGCTCCGCGAAGGATTCGGACTCACCGTGGCCGAAGCCATGTGGAAGGGCACGCCCGTCATCGGCGGCAACGTGGGCGGAATTCGGTACCAGATCGACGACGGCGTCAACGGATTCCTCGTGTCCTCGATAGAAGAGGCGGCCGACAGGATTGTCCGGCTTGTCAAGGACGAGAAGCTCCGGGAGGAGATGGGAAGCCGCTGCAGAGACGTGGTGAAGAGCAAATTCCTGCTCAGCCGCTATCTCGAAGATTACCTCGATCTTCTCAGCTCGTTCGAAACCCATTATCACCTGAAAGGCGCGCCCTATTGCTAAAGGAGGTTCCTTTGTCTCAACATGAAACCCAGACTGAAGCGCAAAATATTCGCAACTCCATCGCCGAACTCATCAGCGATCTCGGTTCGGTGGGCGTTCTGATGCTCTCGGAAGTGCGTGCGTCGCTCGAACACGGGCTGAACGCTTCACAGGCCGATTTCAGAGCTACGGTGGACCGCGTCGCGGAATCGATGAAGCAATCGCGCGATCTCGCGGCCGAAGACATCGACAAGGCGTCCGAGCGCATCAAGGCGAATTGGGAGCTGCTCCAAAAAGAAAACACCGAAGAGTGGGAGCGCTTTCTCGCCGAATTGGAAACCCGCCTCAAGGCGATGGATTCACTGAGTCGCGATACGTTCAATTTGGCGGTCGATCAGGCCAAGCGGACTGTGGAACGCCAATGGGAAGCCACAGGCAAGCTGGGCGAATCGCAGCTTCAATTCTTTGAGGCGCGAACCGAAGCCATGGCCGACGCATTCAAGCAGAACCGCGACGCTGTTCTTGAGAAGTTGCAGAAAACAACAGACCGGTTCGATCGAGCAATCCGCGCGGCCCTGGAAGAGTTGAAGAAGTAGGGCTCTCAGGAGGGAGCGTCCGGAGTCGGTCGCCGGAGCGAGAGCGGGGTGTCCGAAAATGTGACACAAGAGATAGCGGCAACTGCCCGGTATTACGATATGTGATCGATCACCATGTAAGATTACCGCCGGTCCGCGTCCGAGCTTGTCCATGGCCTCACCGGACGCGAATTCTTCTCGCCGATTATAATCCGCAACTTCCGAGGCATTACGCCTACTCCGGTCCTCCAGCCGGGGGTTGGCGCCGTACGTGCATCGTTTCACTGCGGACGCGCACGATACCCGCGCTCGACGCGACCCGGACTATGCGCGGAGGTATGGAAAGGAATTTCAAATGTCCGACAACGAGCAATACATAAGGTGGTTCGAGAATCTCGGCGCCGATGACGTCGCTCAAGTGGGCGGTAAGAACGCGTCCCTCGGGGAGATGGTGAAGTCCCTCAAGTCGCAAGGCGTTACCGTTCCCGACGGGTTCGCCGTGACCGCGTGGGCCTATCGCCTTTTTGTCGAGAAAAACGACCTAAAGGAAAAGATCGTCCGTGAGCTCGATGAATATGCGGCCGGAAATCAGCCGCTCGAAAAGACGGGCACATCGATTCGGCGGTTGTTTGTCCGCGGTTCTATGCCCGAAGATATCGCCCAACCGGTTCGGGAAGCGTACAGCGAACTCTGCCGGCGGTACGAAATGGAAGACGTGGACGTGGCCGCTCGAAGCAGCGCCACCGCGGAAGACCTCCCCGAAGCCAGCTTCGCGGGTCAGCAGGAGACGTTTTTGAACGTGACCGGCAAGGAGGAAGTGATCGACGCGGTCAAGAAGTGCTACGCGTCGCTCTTCACCGACAGGGCGATAAGCTACCGCGACGAGCAGGGATTCGACCATATGGACGTCGCGCTCTCCGTGGGCGTTCAGAAGATGGTGCGTTCCGACAAGGCCGGGTCGGGCGTCATGTTTTCCATCGACACGGAAACGGGTTTCCCCCGAGTGGTCCTTATCGACGCGGGCTGGGGCCTTGGTGAAAACGTTGTCCAGGGAGCGATCACACCCGACGAGTATCGCGTTTTCAAACCCCTCCTCGGGAGCGATAGTTTCAAGCCGATCATCGAAAAGTCCTTAGGCGCAAAGGAAAAGAAAATGGTCTACGCGCGGGGAGGCGCGGAAACCATCAGAAATGTGGACACCACCAAGGAGGAGCGCCGCTCGTTCGTACTGAGCGATGAAGAAATCTTGCAGCTCTCCCGCTGGGCCGTCGCCATCGAAGATCATTACGAGAAGCCTATGGACATGGAATGGGCCAAAGACGGAGAAACCGGAGAGCTCTTTGTCGTGCAGGCCCGGCCGGAGACGGTCCAATCGCAAAAGGCCCCTGCGAATCTTCAGCGGTACACCCTCAAGGAAAAAGGCGACCCGATTGTGGTGGGGCTCAGCATCGGTCAGGCCATAGCCGCCGGCAAGGTGTGCAAACTGAAGAGCGCCGAAGAGATCGGACAGTTCAAGGAGGGCGGTATCTTGGTCACCGAAATGACCGACCCCGACTGGGTTCCGATCATGAAGCAGGCCGCAGGAATCGTCACGGATCAGGGGGGCCGCACATGCCACGCGGCAATCGTGAGCCGCGAATTGGGTATCCCCGCCATCGTCGGTACCGGCGAGGCCACCGATACGCTCGATTCCGACCGGGAAGTGACCATCTCCTGCGCCGAAGGCGACGAGGGCTATGTATACGACGGAATCCTCGACTTCGAGAAAGAAGATGTGAGCCTCGAGGACATCCCGTCGACCACAACGCGGATCATGATGAATATCGCGAGCCCCGGCGCCGCGCTGCGTTGGTGGAGGCTCCCCTGCGAAGGTATCGGCCTGGCGAGGATGGAATTCATCATCAACAATATCATCAAGATCCATCCTATGGCGCTGATCCGGTTCGACAGCCTGGAGGACGAACAGGTTCGCCGCCGCATCGAGGAGATCACCCGCGGCTACGAGGACAAGACCGAATACTTCGTCGACAATCTCGCGCGTGGGATCGCCAAGATCGCGGCCTCGCAATATCCCGATCCGGTCATAGTCCGAATGAGCGATTTCAAGACCAACGAGTACGCGGATCTCATCGGCGGTTCTGAGTTCGAGCCGCACGAGAACAACCCGATGCTCGGGTTCCGCGGCGCGTCCCGGTACTACAGCGACCGGTATCGTGAGGGATTCGGTCTCGAGTGCAAGGCGATCAAGCGTGTCAGGGAAGAGATCGGCCTCGACAATACCGTCATTATGATCCCCTTTTGCCGGACCCTCGAAGAAGCGGACCGCGTCTTCGACGTGCTTCGGGAACACGGCCTGGAGCGCGGCAAGGACGGACTCGAAGTCTACGTGATGTGTGAGATTCCCTCCAATGTGATCCTCGCCGGCGAATTCGCCGAACGTTTCGACGGTTTTTCCATCGGGTCCAACGACCTCACCCAGCTCGTGCTCGGGGTGGATCGGGACTCATCGGATTTGGCGGACCTCTTCGACGAGCGCAACGATGCGGTCAAGCAAGCCATAGCGTCGTTGATCCCGACGGCGCACGAACATAATTGCAAAGTCGGGATTTGCGGGCAGGCCCCGAGCGATCACCCGGAATTTGCGGAATTCCTCGTAAAACAGGGGATCGATTCCATATCGCTCAATCCGGACAGTGTCATCGAGGTGAAGCGCATCGCGGCAAAAACCGAAGCCGAAGGGTCGGCTCCGTAATCGCTCGACCGGATTCGACGCAGTAGCATTGGGAGCCGTATGGAAGCCGCATCTCATTTTTCCGTGCTCATAATGATCACGGGCGTCGTCATCGTCCTGACCATGCTGGTCAAGGCGCTCTTGGACACGACGGTTTTTCCGCCGCTAGTGGGGTTCCTTTGTTTGGGGTTTCTCGTCCGCACCGCGGATCTTCAGTGGGGGCTTCTCACGCACGATGGGGAACGGATCTTCGATTTTCTGGGCAAAGTGGGGCTTATCACGCTCCTCTTCCTGGTCGGTCTGGAGAGCAAGATCGTCCAATTGCTTCATCAACTTCGGCGCGCTGCGTACGTTTGGTTTTCGGGTGTGACGGTCAGTGGGTTGATCGGATTCGCCGCGGCGTACTATCTCCTTGGCTTGGGACTGATAACAAGTCTGATTACCGCCGCGGCCTTCACCGCCACGAGTCTCGGAGTCTCCGTAACCGTCTGGCAGGAGGCGGACGCCCTGAAGACGTCGAACGGATCGTTGCTTATCGACACCGCGGAACTGGATGATATCAGCGCGGTGGTCCTGATGGCGCTCCTCTTCACGGTTCTGCCGTTGATTCGGGAAGGGGGAGACGACTCGATCGCCCGGACGATCGCCGCAGTGAGCGGAATATTTGCCGTGAAGCTCGTCGGGTTCGGCGTATTTTGTTACCTTTTTTCCCGCTTCATCGAACCGAGCATGACCGAGCGCATCCGTTCGTTGGAGTCTCCCCCCGACTTCATGCTGTTCATCGCGGGTGTAGGCGTCATGATTGCGGCGGCTGCGGCGCTGCTCGGCTTTTCCTTCGCCATAGGAGCGTTCTTCGCGGGACTGGTTTTTAGCCGGGACCCATGCGTGCTCAAGGCCGAAGGAAACTTCTTCCCGGTGTATGAACTGTTCACGCCGTTTTTCTTCATCGGAATCGGCATGGATATGGATCCGCCGGCGTTTCAATCGGCCCTCGGCGTGGGCGCGGTTCTTTTCGTGGCTGCGGTTTTCGCTAAGATAATCGCGCACGGCGCGCCGGTCGCGCTCATGAGAGGCGCCTCCGCCGGACTCTTGATCGGAGTCAGCATGGTTCCGCGAGCGGAGATCACGATGGTTATCATGCAACGGGGTCTCAAATTGGGCGAATGGGCCGTTCCGCCCCATGTGTACGGCGGGATGGTGACCGTCTGCGCGGCGACCTGTTTGGCGTCGCCGGTGGTCGTGCAATCTCTGCTGAAGAAATGGCCGCAAAAAGAGGATCAGGAAGCGCAAGCCGCCCATGAGAACGCCTGAATACCGGGCCTTCCGCTGTTGCCCATACTACACGGAGGGGCGGCCTCCGTTCATCAATCGCCGGAGTCCCCGAGGAACCTTTTATGACGGAACAAAAGGAAATTAAGTCCACGGATTCGCCCGACCCGGCCGTTTCCGTCCCGTGGGCGAAGTCGTGGGAGGAGACGGTCGAAGAGCTTGATGTTTCGCCGGAAGAGGGCCTGAGCCAGGACGAAGCGTCCCGTCGACTCGAAAAATACGGTCCGAACGCCATCAAGTCGAGGCCGAAGCGAAGTATGTGGGACATCTTCGTCGATCAGGCGGCGAACCTAGTGGTGCTGCTCTTGGCCGGCGCAGCGATCATCTCCTTTGTTTTTGGTCAATGGCTCGAAAGCGCGGCGATCTCCGTCGCCATCGGGATCAACATCCTCATCGGTTTCTTCACGGAACTCAAAGCCGTGCGTTCCATGGAAGCCCTCAAAGAGATGAGTCGCGTCACGGTGAAAGTTCGTCGGGGCGGGTCTCTCGAGGAAATCCCCTCCGAGGATGTGGTCCCCGGCGACGTGGTTATGTTGGAGGGCGGCGACGTGATTCCGGCGGATCTTCGGTTGCTCGAGGCTGCGAATCTGCAACTGGATGAGTCCGCGCTCACCGGTGAGTCCGTCCCGGTGACCAAGCAGGTGGAACCGGTTGAGGAAGACGCTCCCCAGGCGGAACGCTTCGACATGGCGTTCAACGGGACTGCGGTAACGGGCGGATCGGGGTACGGCGTGGTGGTCGCGACCGGCATGGCCAGCCAGCTGGGCCGAATATCCGAACTGGCCGAGGAGGCTCAAGCCGAAGAAGAGACGCCTCTGGAACGCCGGTTGGATAAACTGGCCAACGGTCTGATCAAGGTGACGCTCCTTGTTGCCGCCGCGGTCGCGGCCACGGGCATTATCGCCGGTATGGACACCTTTCTCATTATCGAGACGTCCATTGCCCTAGCAGTGGCCGCGATACCCGAGGGGCTTCCGATCGTCGCGACAATCGCGTTGGCTCACGGCATGTACCGGATGGCGAGAAACAACGCGCTCGTCAATCGATTGGAGGCGGTCGAGACGCTCGGTTCGGTAACCGCGGTTTTCACCGACAAGACCGGAACACTGACCGAGAACGAGATGCGCGTCAGTGCGATCGCCCTTTATGGAGATGATGAGTCGGCGATCCAAGACATCAAGGCGGACACCCGAGAGGAAGCGGAATCGGTGTTCAGCGTGGACGGCCGACCGGTCGACGCGGAAGACGGTTCGATCCTCCGGGAAGCCGTCGAGACCGGCGTGCTCTGCAACAACGCCGAGGCGCCCAATGAGGACGATGAGGATTCAACCGGGGTCGGCGATCCCATGGAGTTGGCGCTTCTGGAAGTGGGCCGACGTGTGGGAATGGACCGGATGGTTCTCCTCGAGTCCCTCCCGGAGGAGAAAGAAGTCGCGTTCGACGCGGCGACCATGATGATGGCCACGATCCACCGCACGGGCGATAGCTTTCGCTATGCAATCAAAGGCGCTCCCGAAGCGGTTCTTGAGAGTTGTTCGACAATTCGAACCCCCGACGGCGAAATCGAATTCACCGAGGAGATGCGCTCGGCCTGGCGGGATCACAACACGGAAATGGCCGAAGACGGCCTTCGAGTGCTCGGCTTGGGGACAAAGAAAGCCGATTCCGCCGAAGAGGAACCGTACAAGAACCTCACGTTCCTCGGTCTGGCCGGCCTCCTCGACCCGCCCCGTTCCGGTGTAAAGGACTCGATCGACCGCCTTAAAGGCGCGGGGATCGGAGTCATCATGGTGACGGGCGATCAGCAGGCCACCGCGCGCACCATCGCGGCGTCCCTGGGATTGTCGCGCGACGAAGGTCGGGATGCGATTTCCGGCCGCGAACTCGAAGAAATCGCGGAGTTGTCCGACGATCGCGAGATGGAAGTCCGCCGGGCGAACATATTCACCCGCGTTTCTCCCGAACAGAAGCTCCGACTGGTGGAACTGTATAAAAAAGGCGGCGCAATCGTTGCCATGACCGGGGACGGCGTGAACGACGCGCCCGGCCTCCAAAAGGCGGATGTGGGTGTCGCCATGGGGCGACGGGGTACCCAAGTGGCCCGCGAGGCCGCGGACGTTGTCCTCCAAGACGACGCGTTCGAGACCATCGTGGCCGCGGTCGAGCAAGGCCGGGCCATATTCAACAATATCAGGCGCTTCATCATGTTTCTTCTCTCGGGAAACGTTGGGGAAATCATGATCGTCGCGTTCGCGCTCGTCGTCTCCGCGCCGCTTCCGCTGCTTCCGTTGCAGATCCTCTATCTCAATATGATCGGCGACGTCTTCCCGGCTCTGGCGCTCGGTTTGGGTGAGGCCGATCCGGCGATCATGCGCAGGCCGCCCCGGGATCCTTCGGAGCCTATTCTCACCCGATTCCATTGGTGGGGGATCGGCGCATACGGATTGCTGATCGCCGCAAGCGTGCTCACCGCGTTCGCGTTGGCGTTCAAAGTCTACGGCATGGAGACCAAGGAGGCGGTCACGGTGTCGTTCCTCACACTTTCATTCGCTCGGCTCTGGCACGTCTTCAACATGAAGAGCTGGGGAAGCGGCGTCATCCGAAACGAGGTCACGCGCAATCCGTTCGTTTGGGGCGCGCTCGTCATATGCGTGGGACTGCTCGCAGCGGCCGTCTGGATCCCATACCTTGCGATGGTGCTGCGTATCGTGCCGCCGGACACGAACGGATGGACGCTTATCGGCGTCTTCAGCGTGATACCCTTTATTGTGGTTCAGATTATCAAGTCGCCTCTGGCGGTCGGCCTCGTACGAAAAATCCGGGGCCGCGATCGAAACACCCGTGAGCAATAGGGAGAACAGCAAGGACATGCAGAAGAGCGAAGTTAGACTAAATCACCTTTCGGATCAATGGGTTATTTTCGCTCCCGCCCGGGGCAAGCGACCGAGCGATTTTGCCGCAGGCGGTCCGGAGCGGGAAGTCGCGCCTGTTCACGACGAGGACTGTCCGTTCTGTCCGGGCAATGAAGCGGACCTTTCGGAAATCGTCCACGAGACCATGGATCAGCGGAATGAGACCTGGCAAACCCGCACGATTCTGAACAAGTTTCCCGCGCTCACGCCGGACGGAACGGCCGAGCGCTTTCACGAGGGGATATATACGGGGATGCCCGGTGTCGGTCGCCACGAAGTGATCATAGAGACGCCGCTTCACAACCGCTCGCCCGCGTTGATGGAACCCCGTGAAATCCTGGCAGTCGTGGACGCCTATCACCAACGGTACGTGGATATCATGAGCGGTCCCCATGTGGACATGGTCGTGATCTTTCGCAATCACGGTCCCCGCGCGGGAACGTCCCTCGTCCATCCCCACTCGCAGATAATCGGCGTCAGCTGGGCCCCGCGCCATCTTCGGCTGCGGGAGGAACGAGCCCAGCAATACTACGATCGGCTGGGACGCTGTATCTACTGCGACATTCTCGAACAGGAGATGAAAGATCGGCGACGCTCGCTTTTCGAGAATTCGTCCTTTTTCGTATTCGTGCCCTACTTCGCGCAAGTCCCCTTCGAGTCGTGGATCGTCCCGAAGCAGCATAAGGCGGATTTCTGCGATATCACCGAATCGGAAAAAACCGAACTGGCGGTCGCGTTGCGCAACATTCTGGGTCGGCTCTACGTTAAGTTAAACGACCCCGATTACAACTACGTCATCCATACCGCCCCGCGATATAAGGCCAACGAGCCTCATCTGCACTGGTACCTGAGGATTCGCCCGCGCTTGACTACCCAAGCCGGCTTCGAAATAGGCTCCGGGATCAGCATCAATCCGTCGATGCCGGAGGACGACGCCGAATTCCTGCGTACGGGACCCTGAAAACGTCAATCGCAACCCAAGGGAGATGAATAATGAAACCCGATGTTTTGGTGACCGATGAATTAAGAATGTTGATAGAGCACACCGAACCCGGCTGTGTTTCCCTCTATATGCCGACCCACCCCGTGACTACGGGAATGGAGCAGGATCAGATACGCTTCAAAAATCTCATTCGCGAAGCCGGCGAAAAGTTGAGCGAACTGGGTTGGCGCACTGTCGACAAGGCCTTGAAACCGTTACACGCTCTTCAAGCGGATAGGAGCTTCTGGCAGTATCAAAGCGACGGTTTGGCGGTATTCTTTTCACCGGAGCTTTACCGCACGTATCGCCTGCCGCTCAAATTCGACGAGCTGGTCGTCGTTGCGGATCGTTTCCACATCAAGCCGGTTCTGCCGCTGCTCAGCGGCGACGGCGTCTTCTACGTGCTGGCCTTGAGTCAACACGATGTGCGTCTGTTCCAGTGCACTCAACATTCGGTGCGTCAAATCGAACTGGAGGGCGTGAAGGTCAGTCTTCCGGACGCGCTGTGGCACGACGATCCCGAGAAGCAGCTGCAATTCCACACGGGCGCGCGGGAAGGCGGTGAATCGGGCAAACGTCCTGCGATGTACCACGGTCACGGTGTTGGCACGGAGGACAACAAGGATGAAATCCTTCGATTCTTCCAGCAACTCGATCCCGGTGTGCGAGAGTTCCTCCCCGCTCAACCGCCGCCGGTGGTCCTCGCCGGCGTCGACTATCTCTTTCCGTTGTACCGTCAGGCGAGCTCCATTCCCACACTGGTCCAAGAGGGCGTGCCGGGCAATCCGGAGGAACTGTCCGCCGATGAGCTCGCGGAAGCGGGCCGGCGGATCGTGACACCGATTTTCGAAGAGGAATCGGAACGCGCCGAAGCTCTGTACCATCAGCTGTTGGGAACCGGCAGAGCGTCCGCGGACCTTGCGGAAATCGTGAAGGCCGCGTATTACGGCCGAATTGATACGCTCTTCGTGGCTGTGGGCGAACGCCGATGGGGCGCGTTCGATTCCTCGTCGGACGAGGTCGCCGTCGAAGACGCGCAGGCGCCGACCAACTACGATCTTCTGGACTTCGCCGCGGCCCACACCGTTCTCAACAGCGGAACCGTGTATGCTCGGGAGCCCGACCGAGTTCCCGAAAAGGGCCCTGCCGCAGCGGTCTTCCGTTACTGATAACCGGTCTGAGAAGGAGGACGTTCGTGGCGTCCAAGGACCTACTGCAAGAGTACAGGGAAAAACGGGATTTTTCCCAGACCGAAGAGCCTGCCGGCTCGGAACGTCCCCGCTTCGAAGGTAGACCGATGACGGTAATAGAGGCTTCCGGACGCACGGTTGAAATCTCCCGGCCGGACGAGGTTCTTTTTCCCGACGACGGTATAACCAAGCTTGACCTCGCCGAGTACTACCTCCGCATCGCGGAAACCATGCCGCCTTTCGTTCGAAATCGTCCCGTTTCCATGCATCGGTTTCCGGACGGCATAACCGGGGAGGATTTTTTTCACAAGGACACCCCGGATTACTTCCCCGACCGGATCGAACGATGTAGGGTGGACAAGAAGGAGGGCGGAACGGTTGCGCATGCGGTGTGTAACGACGCGGCGACCGGATCTTCCCCGATATGTTGCGCAACTAGTACGCCCGGACGTCCGTGCCGCCGTACGCGGTGGGGGCGAGACCGACAGCGCCCATTGCGGCCCCGTTGGATTGGGAGGAGGTCCAAGACGGGAATCTCGATCCGCGTCAGTACACGATCCGCAACATTTTTCGGCGTCTGGGTCAGAAGCGCGACCCTTGGCCGGACATGAACGAAGCCGCCACCTCACTGAACCGAGCTCGGGAGCGACTGAGTCGATTCCGGAAGTAAATCCGGCCGCCGGCGGAGCGCAGGGCCGATCCGCATTTCGAATTCACCCTATGAGTCCGAACGAATTTTATACGTCGATCCTCAAAGAGGGTTGGAACTGCCTGGGAAAGCGACGAGCCGAAAAACTGGCGTTTCTCGTCGATGCGAACGCGTACTATCGGGCTTTTGTGAAGGCGGTCTCCAAAGCGGAGAAATCCGTTTACATCGCGGGTTGGGAGATAGACAGCCGTGTGCGGTTGCTCCGCGGCTCGAATGTGGATGAGGAAGCATATCGCCTGGGTCCGTTCCTCAACCGTGTGGTGTCCGCCAAACCGGATCTCGAAGCGCACATCCTCGTCTGGGATTTTACCATTCTTTTTGCGCTCGACCGGGAGCCTTTTCTCATTTTCAAACTCGGGTGGAACACGCACGAGCGGGTTCACTTCCGTCTGGATTCCGCTCACCCCGTCGGAGCGTCGCATCACCAGAAGATTGTGGTTATCGACGACAGGCTCGCGTTCGTCGGCGGGCTCGATCTCACCAAGAAGCGGTGGGACGTGCGAAGTCATGAACTGTTCGATCCTCGGCGCACCGACCCTCTCGGCAAACCATACCGACCCTTCCACGACGTGCAGGTCATCATGACCGGCGACGCGGCGGCGGCGCTAGGCGACATTTTTCGGGACAGGTGGCGGCGGAGCTCGCACGAGATCCTCCGCCCGCCCGAGGGAGGCGCCGAGGATCCGTGGCCGGCCGGCTTAGTGCCCGAACTCAACGATGTGGATGTGGGCATCGCGCGGACGTACGCTCCGTACCTGTCCAATCCGGAGGTTCGGGAGATCGAGCGGCTGTACCTGGACTCGATCGCCGCAGCCCGGAATACGATCTATATCGAAAACCAGTATGTCACGTCCGACTCGATCGCCCAGGCCCTTGCCGAGAGATTGCGGGAACCCCGGGGGCCCGAAGTCGTTGCGATCGTTCCCAAGTGTAACGGCGGTTGGCTCGAAGAACGAACGCTCGGCGTGCGACGAGAGAAGATCCTCAGAGATCTCCTGGAAACCGATCGATACGATCGCTTCGGTTTCTTCTACCCCTGTCGGCGGACCCCTGCGTTCGAGAGCGTCAAGGTCCACGCAAAAACCCAGGTGGTGGACGACACCCTGCTCCACGTGGGCTCCGCGAACCTCACCAACCGGTCCATGGGTCTCGACAGCGAGTGCGACCTTGCGATCGAATCCGAGGGGGACGTCCGAGTGAGTCGTGTGATCGCCCGCTTTCGAGACGATCTCCTCGCCGAGCATCTGGATACGGCGCGTGAGCGGGTTGAGGAAACGTACGCCCAAACCGGCTCTCTGCTCAGGACGATCGAGGATCTCTCCGGAAATCGGAAGACCCTCCTGCCGCTGGAGTATGACGGTACCGCCGCGCCGGAGGTCACCCTTTATGCGGAAGCGGCGGATCCGGAAAAGCCGATGGATCCCGCGGAGCTTGCCGCTTTGCTCGCGCCGGATGAGGACGAGGTTTCGTCGAGGAGCCGATGGATCGCTCTGATCGGAATCGTGGCCATGGTCATCGCGCTCGCGCTCGCATGGAGATGGGGGCCTTTGAGTGAATGGGTCGACGCGGAGCTCCTCTCGGCATGGATGGCCGAGATGCGCACGAATCGTCTCGGCGCCTTGGTCGTGCTGCTCGCGCTCTATGCGCTGACCGGGCTGGTGATGGTCCCCGTCACGCTGCTCATCGCGGCCACCGCGCTTGCGTTTGAACCCGCGTGGAGCTTCGTGTACGCCACCGCCGGCTGCATGACAAGCGCATTGGTCTGCTACGCGGTCGGCGCAACCTTCGGGAAGGGCTTTGTGCGGGAGGTGGCAGGCGCAAAGGTGAACCGGCTGAGCAAACGGCTGGCCCGCCGCGGGCTCTGGGCGGTAATCACGCTGCGCTTGGTTCCGGTGGCCCCGTTCACGGTGGTCAATCTGGTCATGGGCGCGTCCCACATCAAGTTGAAGGACTACATTATCGGCTCGCTGGTGGGCCTGGCCCCGGGAATTCTCGCCATATCGGTCTATGGAGAGTCGCTGCTGGAGGTGATCAAGAATCCGCAACCGGCCAATATCGCGCTCTTCGTCATGCTGACCGTCGCAATCATCGCCGGCGCGTATGCGGCCCGACGCGTTGTAAAATGGTGGGACGGTTCCGGGCGGCGGTCGGAGGAGGATGAAGACTTCGGATAGCATACGCTCGACGCCCGAGCGTCGCTCCTCCTTAACTGTTTGCACGTATAATGTGCACAACTGGACGGGAGCGGACGGGCGGCACGATCCGGGGCGGATCCTACGGATCATGGCGGCGATGAACGCAGACATTATCGCCGCGCAGGAAGTCTCTCTTTCCGCTGAGCCGAGAGGCTTCGGGGAACGCCACATTGAGGCCGCAACCGGCATGAAAACCATCACCGGTCCCACGCTGGTCAAACGCCGGAACCACTACGGCAATCTCATCCTGAGTTCGCTTCAGCCGACCGAAGTGAGACGCTTGGATTTGAGTGTAGCCGCTCGTGAGCCCCGGGGCGCGCTCGACGTGACCTGGATCATTGACGGAGTCAAGGTTCGCGCGATCGCGGCTCACCTTGGTCTGCAGGGCGGCGAGCGCCGCAATCAGGTCGAGGCTCTGCTCCACGCCGCCGAGCACGAACGCGAAGGAATCGTGATACTCCTCGGCGACTTCAATGTCTGGTTTCCGCGCAGCCGATTGCTCAGAAGAATAGAGGACGCGTTCGGCCCTTCGCCGGCCCTGCGCACGTACCCCTCATTTTGCCCCCTGCTCAGGCTCGATCGAGTCTGGGTCAAACCCCACTCCGCGCTCCGTTCGATCGAGGTGATTCGAACGTCGGAAGCCGCGGCCGCGTCCGATCACTTGCCGGTACGGGCTCGGATCGCTCTGACTCGCTCATGACCGGGAGGGGTCGCCGGCGGTCCGGCTTGAATATACCCGGAGATTGAGGATTCAACCGGCGCTTCGGCGCCCCCCTCCAGCGGCTGCGCCGCCCGGACGCATGACGTCCGGGCCGGCGGGGGATGACACGGTAAAACATCAGTCAAAGCAATTTCTTATCCCCTCTCCCTCTGGGAGAGTCAGAGAGAGAGGGGAAATTTCGTGTCCGATGCAGGCGCCGGAGGAAATTATTCGGCCGAGCGCTTCCTCGAAGAATCATCGGCGTTCGATTCGGCTTGTTTTGTGGAAGTCTCCGAGTCTCCCGATTCCTCGGCTCGAGCGGCAGGGTCCTCGCGACTCTCTTTGCGTTCGGCTTCCTCCTGCTCTTTGACGGCCTTGCGATGCTCGATCTCGCCTCCCCGGTCTTGGCGGCGTTCATCGAGTTCCTCGAGGGACGAAGCCCGTCCGTACAGGGTGAGGGTGTCGTACGGCCGGAGCTTGGTTTCGCCGTGAGGGACGCCGATGTAGGTTCCGTCCGTTCTGGTGATGCCCAGCACGGCCACTCCTTCATCTCGGAGGCGGGTCTGTTTGAGGAACTTATCGGAAAGCCAATCGTCGGGTTGGATTTGCATTTCCGCAACGGCATACTCCCCGGCGAGATGGAGAAGCGCGGAATAGTCTTTCACGTCGAGGTCGGTGAAGCGTTTGAGGGCTCGGTTGATAACTCGTGAGAGGTGTTTGTCGATCCATCGGCTGTACGCGGCGGTCCAGAGAGCAACCAGGCCCGTGGTCAGAAACACAATCCGAATGATGGTCGACATCGTGTTTTCAACATCGATGAAGGTTACAATGAGCGAGGAGATCGCCGTGACTACGCCCGCGTTCCCGAGTATCATGAGGACGAGCAGAATGCGCCTCCGCACCGGATGATTGACGACTTTCTCCGATTCCTCGGTTGTGAAGCCCACGCCGGTAAACGCGGATCGGGCCTGGAAGCGGGCCGACTGCTTGGATAAGCCGGTGTGGGTGAGGGCGAGCGCGGCCACTCGGGTGACGAGAATGGAAACGGTCAGTACAACCAATAATGAGATGATTGCAAACATGGGATTCGTCCGCGTCGGCTCGATACGCTCTTTTCGCCGCCCGGATAATAATTGACGGTCGGCGAGACGGAACGCATCCTTACGGTTACCTCGTACGCCGATTATACGGATGCGGCATAAGATGCAAAAGGGCTGAACGCGCAGAGATTGAGAAACGGACCGAAATCGTTGGAAGATCCCGTTTGGACGGGGCCGCAACGATTCGATCGAAGCTTCGGCTTGACACGGCCGACCGGCGATCGATTATGATTGTGAGCCCGGTTCTTCCGACGCCGGCATGAATCGTGGATATGAAATCGCAACCAATCCCCCGGAGAGGAACATGCATATCGGTGTGGTAAAACTCTCGAAGGAATCATACGTATACTCGGTTTGGGCCCCCCGCGCGGAACAGGTTGCGCTTGAAATCACGGAACCTCGACGGAAGAACATAGAATTGCGTCCTTGTGCGCGGGGCTATTGGACAAGCGGTCCGTTCACGGCCGGGCCGGGAGATCGATATCGGGTCATCCTCGACGGGTCGGTCGCTCGCCCGGACCCCGCGTCGCACTACCAGCCGGACGGCGTTCATGAAGCGTCGGCTATCGTCGATCATGAGGAATTCACCTGGACCGACGAGGGTTTTCGACCGGTCCCCCTGTCGGACATGATCCTGTACGAGCTTCACGTGGGATGCTTTTCGGAGGCGGGCACATTCGACGGGGTCGTTGGCAAGTTGGATCATCTGAAGGAGTTGGGAATAACCGCAGTGGAAGTGATGCCGATCGCGCAATTCCCCGGAGATCGAAACTGGGGGTACGACGGCGTGAATCTCTTCGCGGTTCAGGCGTCGTACGGCGGATCCAACGGTTTCAAACGACTGGTGAACGCGTGCCACGAACGGGGGCTCTCGGTGATTCTCGATGTGGTCTACAACCACCTTGGTCCTGAAGGGAATTACCTCCGGGAGTTCGGTCCGTACTTCACGGACGCGTATTCCACTCCGTGGGGCGAAGCCGTTAACTTCGACGGCGAGATGAGCGACGAGGTACGCGCCTATTTCATTCAAAACGCTCTTCACTGGCTCGGCGTCTACCATGTGGACGGGCTGCGTCTCGACGCGATTCATGCGATCTACGATCAGCGTCCCGATCCTTTTCTCAGGGAGCTGGCGCGGGAGGTCCATCGATTCGGCCGGAGCGTCGGCAGGCCGAAGCTGCTCTTCCCGGAAACCAACCTCAACGATCCGCGCCTGGTGACCGCCGACGAAGCCGGCGGAATGGGCCTGGATTGCGTGTGGAACGACGATTTCCATCACAGCGCGCATACGCTCTTCACGGGAGAGAAGGGCGGCTACTATGTGGATTACGGAGGTATCGGCCCGCTGAGGCGCTGCCTTGCGGAGGGGTTTGCCTATCAGGGAGAGTATTCGGAGTTCCGAAAACGATCGCACGGCGACGTGTGCGGCGGCTTGCCCGGAGAAGCGTTCCTTATTGCGCTTCAAAACCACGACCAGGTGGGCAATCGTCTCGCCGCGGACCGACTCTCCGCGCTGATATCATTTGAAGCGCTCAAGACCGCGGCCGGTTTGCTGCTCCTCGCGCCGTACGTCCCCATGCTTTTCATGGGTGAGGAATACGGCGAGGACAATCCCTTTCAGTACTTTGTCAGCCACGGCGATCCCGACTTGATCGAGGCGGTCAGGAAAGGTCGCGCCGAGGAGTTCAAGTCGTTCAATTGGCCCGGAGAGCCGCCCGATCCGCAGAATCCGGAAGTTTTTCCGCAATCGAAGCTCTCGTGGGAGAAGATGAGTTCGGGTCGACACGCTGTGCTCTTCAACTACTACAAGAATCTTATATCACTGAGAAAGCGACACGAAGCCCTGCGCTGCCCCGACAAGCGCGGACTCACCGTGATCGACAATCCGGACAAGCGACTCCTCCTCATGCGACGAAGCCGCGGCCCGTCCGAAGCCGTATGCCTGTTCAATCTATCCGAGGAAATCCGAGAGGTTTTCTTGGGAGATTATTTCCCGGAAACCGAGAGGGTCAAGATGTTCGACTCGGCCGACGTCGCATGGGAAGGGCCGGGCGCGACTGCGTCGCCGAGCACGGTCGAGCCGGTTCGCTTACGGGGCTTGAGTCTAACGGTCTACGGCGCGGAAGGGGAATCCGTATGAAACGCTACATCTGCATTCACGGTCACTTCTACCAGCCGCCGCGCGAGAACCCCTGGCTCGAGGAAGTGGAACTCCAGGATTCGGCCCATCCATTCCACGATTGGAACGATCGGATCACCGCGCAGTGTTACGGTCCCAACGCGTTCTCGCGGATTCTGGACGGCGACGGCAATATCATCGATATCGTCAACAATTACTCGAAGATCAGCTTTAATTTCGGTCCCACTTTGCTGTCGTGGATGGAAGACCATCGGCCCGAGGTATACGAGGCCGTGATCGAAGCGGACCGCGTGAGCGTCATGCGCTTTTCGGGCCACGGATCGACCATCGCGCAGGTCTACAATCATATGATCATGCCCTTGGCGCGGACACGGGACAAATACACGCAGGTGATTTGGGGCATCGAGGATTTCAAGAAGCGGTTCGGACGCCGGCCGGAAGGAATGTGGCTGCCCGAGACCGCGGCGGACCTGGAAACGCTCGACATTCTCGCGGAGATGGGGATTCGTTTCACGATCCTCTCGCCGAGGCAGGCTTCGCGCGTTCGCCGCGTCAACGGTTCGGACACGTCATGGATGGACGTCTCCGATGAGCGAATCGATCCGACCGCCGGCTACGTGTGCAATCTTCCCTCGGGCCGAAGCATCAATCTCTTCTTCTACGACGGCCCCATCTCTCGGAACATCGCGTTCGCGGATCTTCTCTCGAGCGGGGAACGCCTCCGAGACACCCTGTACGCCGCGTTCAGGGACGGGGATCGCGACTGGCCTCAACTGGTTCATATCGCGACCGACGGCGAGACGTACGGCCATCACCATAAACAAGGGGAGATGGCGCTCTCCTATTGCCTTTCCCTCATCGAGAACGACGACTCGGTCATTCTCACCAACTACGGTGAGTACTTGGAACGCCACGGCGCGGACTTCGAAGTGGAAATCCACGAAAATTCTTCGTGGAGCTGCGTTCACGGCGTCGAGCGATGGAAAGAAGACTGCGGGTGCAATTCCGGGATGAAGCCCGGTTGGTCTCAGGCGTGGAGACGTCCGCTTCGGGACGCAATGGATAGATTGAGAGAGATCTCCGGCGAGATATTCGACTCATTGGGAAAACGATACTTCAAGGACCCCGACAAGGCGTTGGACGCATATATTCACATCCTCCTCGACCGTTCCTTCGAGAATATGGAGAATTTCTTCCGCGAACACGCGAAGAGGATGCCGATAGGCCGAGAAGGCGCCGCCGTCATCAAGCTGCTGGAGATGCAGCGTTTTTCACACCTGATCTTCACCAGTTGCGGCTGGTTTTTCGATGAGATCTCGGGCATCGAAACCGTCCAAGTGCTTCAGTACGCGGCGCGGGCGATTCAACTTGCCGAGGAACTGACCGGCCGGTCCATCGAGCCGGAGTTCGTCGAGATGCTGCGGAAAGCGCCGAGCAATGTTTTCGAGAACGGCGCAAACGTCTTCGAGTCATACGTAAAACCGGCCAAGGTGGATCTTCTTCGGGTGGGATCGCACTACGCGATCTCGTCCTTGTTCGAGGATCATCCCGAAGAATACACCTTCGGCGCCTATATAGCGGTCAACGAAGCGCTCAATCGCAAAACCGCGGGGCGTTCGAGTCTTGTCACGGGCAGGACACGAATCGCGTCGGTCATAACCAGGGAAGAGGTCGAAATCAGCTACGCCGCGCTCCATCTCGGCGATCACAACGTCAGCTGTGGCGTGGACCTTTTTCACGATCCCGACGAGCATCGCACAATGGAAACGGACGTCACCGAAGCGTTCGAACGCGGAGACGTAACCGAGTGTATTCGACGGCTCGGGAACAACTTCGGCCGGAACACCTATTCGATCTATCATCTCTTTCGGGACGAACAGCGAAAAATCGTGGGAGAGATTCTCGAGCCCATGCACGAAGCAGCGGAGGCCTCGTACCTGCAGATCTTCGAGGCCAACTACGCGGTCCTGAATTTCCTGCGGTGGCTCAACGTTCCCCCCTCCCGTCAGCTTCTGGACGCGGTCGAAAATGTGGTCAACACTCAACTGCTGAACGTGTTCAACGAGAGCGAACTCGACACGAACAAGGTCGAATCGGTCATGGACGACGCTCAGAAGTTCTCGGTGCGCTTGGAACGAGAAGCGATCGGCTTTCGGGCCTCGAAATGGATCGAGGCGCGCATGGCGGACTTCGAGGCGAACCCGGACGACTTTGCCTTGCTGGAACGCATCGTCGAAGCCGTGGGAATCCTGGCGCGTCTTCCCGTGGATCTCAACCTAGCGGGCGGTCAGAACATCTATTTTCGAATGGGGCGTCGGCGCATGGACACGGTCAAGGGCCAAGCCGAGGCCGGAAAGACGAGCGCCAAGCTATGGCTTAAGGCGTTCCTGGAGTTGGGCGCCTTGCTGAAAGTGAAGCTCGCATGACCGACATACCTTGCGCCACGTACAGACTCCAATTTACCCCAACGTTCGGATTCGTCGAGTGCGGCCGCATTTTGGACTATTTGGTCCGACTGGGCGTTTCGGACATCTATGCGTCTCCCATTTTCAAGGCGCGCTCGGGGAGCATGCACGGGTACGATGTGTGCGATCCGCGCGTCATGAACCCGGAACTGGGAGGCGGATCGGGATTCGCCAAACTCACCGCGAAACGCAAGAGAGCCGGTCTCGGATGGATGCAGGACATCGTGCCGAACCACATGGCCGTCTCCGGTGAAAATCCCATTCTCACGGATGTCCTCGAGAACGGACCGGACTCCCGCTACTTCTCGTTCTTCGACATTGAATGGGATCACCCGGATGAGAGTGTCCGGGGGAGGATGCTTGCGCCTTTTCTCGGCGGTTTTTTCGGTGATACCCTCGAGAGGGGCGAGATTTCGGCGGGATTCGACGAGGACGGCTTCTTCGTTCGGTATTACGAACTCCGATTTCCCCTGAGTATCGATTCGTACGCGCAGGCGCTCACCGAGGATTTGAAGTCCTTGCGAAGCGCATTGGGACGCGATCATCCCGACTACATCAAGCTCCTCGGTATTCTGTACAACATCAAGACCCTGTCCGCGCTCGATACGGTCGACGAGCGGGACGGCCAGATCTCGTTTATCAAAGGAATGCTCAATGAGTTATACGAATCGAGCGCTTCGATTCGCGAGTACATCGATTCCTGCCTCAATCGCATCAATAATCCGGCGGCCGGTGAAGGCGAAGCGCCGTACGCGCGTCTCGAGGATTTGCTGGCGCAACAGCGATACCGGCTCTCCTTTTGGAAGGTCGCGTCCGACGAAATCAACTACCGACGATTCTTCAGCATCAACGACCTGATATCGCTTCGCATCGAAGACGACCGGGTTCAAGCGGAGACACATAAGCTCATCGCCGAGAAAGTCGCGGACGGCTCATTTACCGCGCTCCGCATCGACCATATCGACGGGCTGTACGACCCCACCGAGTATCTGATCCGGCTGAGAAGAATGACCGACGGCGCGTTCGTGCTCGTTGAGAAGATTCTCGAATTCGATGAACGCATACCGAGCTTCTGGCCCATCCAAGGGACCGTCGGGTAC
This sequence comes from uncultured Syntrophales bacterium, assembly GCA_964385875.1. Taxonomy (GTDB): domain Bacteria; phylum Desulfobacterota; class Desulfomonilia; order Desulfomonilales; family Desulfomonilaceae; genus CAYLRL01. Next base: position 18,993 of record CAYLRL010000043.1, on the reverse strand, counting down.
GATTTCATGAACAAGGTTTGCGGAACATTCGTGCAAGCGGACAAGGAACGGGAGTTCAGCCGGATCTACGCGCGCCACAGCGGGTTCAGCCGGCCCTTCGAGCAGATGGTGCGCGACAAGAAGCGCCTCATCATCGACCACCACATGGAAGGGGACGTGGACAACCTCGCGCGATTCGTCAAATCGATCTCGAGCCGCGATCGGGGCGGATTCGACATCACGTTTCGCGCGCTCAAAAAAGCGATTATCGAAGTGTTGTGCGCGTTTCCCGTCTACCGGACCTACCTGAGCGAGAGCGTCTCGCGGATGGTGGATCGAACCTACATTACGACCGCGGTGAACCGCGCTCGAAAGGCGAGCCCCGAACTCGTGCACGAATTGGACTTCCTCGAACGGTTCCTCCTCCTGCAGTTTCACGAACATCTCACCGACGAGGACAAAGCCGAGTGGATACGGTTCGCCATGCGCTTTCAGCAGGTGACGGGCCCGCTCATGGCAAAAGGATTCGAGGACACCGCGCTCTACGTGATGAATCGACTCCTCTGCCTGAACGAAGTGGGCGGCGCGCCCGACCGATTCGGCCTTTCGGACCGGGAGTGGCATGATTTCGCATCTGAGCGGCTCGAGACATGGCCCCACACCATGAACGCCACCGCGACCCACGACACGAAACGGGGCGAGGACGCTCGGATGCGCTTGGCCGCGCTTTCGGAAATCCCCCACCAGTGGGATGCCGCGTTGCGCGCGTTCAACCGAATCAATCGACGAAGGAAACGGAAAGTGGGGGATCTTGCAGTCCCCGATCGTAACGACGAGTATTTCCTCTATCAGACGCTCCTCGCGTCATGGCCGTTTGACGATGAGAACATGGGTGATTATACGGACCGCCTGAAGGAATATCTCGTCAAGAGCGTTCGGGAGGCCAAGGTTCACACGGAATGGCTCAAACCCGACACCGAGTACGAACAAGCCTTTGTCTCGTTCGCGGAATCGATCATCACACGGCGACGCGGCGACGCGTTCCTCCGCGAATTTCTGCCGCTGCAGGAACGGGTCGCGTTCCTGGGAATGATCAACTCGCTCGCGCAAACACTTTTCAAGATTACCGCGCCGGGATTCCCCGATTTCTATCAGGGGACCGAACTCTGGGATCTCTCATTCGTTGACCCGGATAATCGCCGTCCCGTCGATTTCGATCTTCGGACGAGGCTCTTGAGCGAGCTCGAAACCGCGTGGAATACGGATCCTCTCGGCCTGATACGTGATCTGCCGGCCGCTCCCGAGGACGGCCGCATCAAGCTTTTCCTGATTTGGCGAGGCCTCCGTGCGCGACAAACCCATGCGAGACTGTTCGCTGAAGGTCGCTATATCCCGCTTGATTTCCGCGGCGCGTACAAATCGCACGCGATCGGCTTCGCGCGGGAACTGGAGGGCCGCATGATAGTCTCGCTCGCTCCGAGATTCACGGCGTCCATCACTTCCAGTAATGAGTTTCCCCTGGGAGATGTCTGGGCAGACACCCGCGCGGTCATTCCGGAACCTGTCCCGAGCGGTATGCAAAATCTCTTGACGGGCGAATCCCTCGGTCCCGCATCTGAGATTCCGCTCCGCCGCGCGTTTGAGCGTTTTCCCGCTGCGCTCCTGGAAGGATCGTCGGAAGGATAAGGAGTCGCCGGCGCGGGGCCGCAGGCCGACTTCGACGTGGGCGCCGCCTTGACGAAGCCACGGCGCCGTCACTATATCTATACGGAGGGAGTCACGAGTAGTGTTGACTCGATGTTTCCTTGGGAGTCGCATGATGCCGTGAAGCCGGCTTCAGCGCCGGAAGAGCCGTTGTGCGGACTGTCGTGGGGATCTCGTGTTCATGAGCGGCAGGCTATGTCGGCTGCCCGTTGAACTCTCACATCACGAGACGGAAAGGATAGGACGCAATGGCTCAAGCAAAAGTCGGCGACACCGTTAAGGTTCACTACACGGGAACGCTGGAAGACGGCGCCGTTTTCGATTCGTCCCGAGAACGTCAGCCGTTGGAATTCAAGCTCGGTGAACCCGGAATCATACCCGGTTTTCAGAAAATCGTCGAAGGAATGGCCCCGGGTGAGTCCAAGACCGAGTTGATCACTTCGGAAGACGCATACGGCGAGCGCCATGACGAAATGATCATGGAACTGGGTCGTGAGCATCTCCCCGAAGGGCTTAGCCCGGAAGTGGGACAGCACCTGCAACTCGCGCGAGCCGACGGACAGACGATTCCAGTCCAGGTGACGGATGTCAACGACGCGGCCATTACCCTCGACGCGAATCATCCGCTGGCGGGCAGGGACCTCACCTTTGAAGTGGAACTGATCGAGATTACTGAATAGTCGAGCGGTCTCGTCGTGGGAGCGCGGCAAGGTCGCGCTCCCTTCGACTCGGTAATCGCTCATCCCGCCCCACTCTCCGCAGCATCGACCCCTCGCGGATCGCGAAGTCGCCCGGCTTCGTGAAACCGACAAAATTCGTTCTTTTTTTTATCAGTCATCCTAGAAAATAGGCCAATTAGGTCACCTTCCGGCGTGAACCGGCCAAGCGGCGCGCGATCTTCGACGTTCGAAGGGGGATTATATCCGGCAGGGAGGGTCCGTTCGGGGAGGGGACTCCGACTATACATAGGTTTATTTTGGAATGTCGGGATGCTGAGTCCATATCAGCGGTATTGCATAAGCTTTTTAGTCTTACATCTCTGAATAATTGACTTTATAAGGCATTTTGTGTACTATTGGCCAAGCTCGACTCGATTATCACTCGGGAGAACCCATGACGGCCAGAATAGTACTGTTGGGCGCGATGCTCCTGCCCCTCCTCGTTTCGTGCTCATCGACAATCGGCGTGGTAAAAGAGACGCTCAGATTGACCACCTCGTGTGAACAGGCCGTTGAACCCAAGGTTACCGTTACCGACGTCGATCCCGACGAGCATGACGGGGCGTTTCATATCGTCGGAAAGAAGGAATCCCTGAAACATATCTGTTCGGTGTACGGGCTTGATTTGAAAAAGGTCGCGCGGATCAACAAGCTCGAGCAGCCGTATCACTTGGAGGAGGGAGAGACCATCTTCCTTCCCGCGGACGCGCTTATCGATATTGACGAGGATGAGGGCGCGACGCTCTGCGCGTCGAAGGGCAAATCCAAGGTGCGGGGGCGCGGCAAAGGCGGCGACCGCACCGACATCGCCAAGGCGATACGAGGCAAGCGCCATCCGTCCGTGCCTCGGTTGCTGTTCCCGGTGCCCGGAGGCGAACTTACGTCACCCTTCGGATACCGGTGGGGCGTCTTCCACAAAGGGCTGGACATAGCGGCGCGTGAAGGCACGACCGTCCTCGCGTGCGCTCCCGGCGAAGTCGTGTTCACCGGATCGAGAAAGCGCTTCTGGGCGTACGGCAAGATCGTGCTGCTCAACCACGGGGACGGGGTGTACACGCAGTATGCCCATTTGAAGAAGATTGTCGTGAAGAAGGGACAGCGCGTGAACAAGGGAGAGAAAATCGCCCTGGTGGGCAACACGGGCCGGTCGACCGGGCCTCATCTGCATCTGGAGGTCCGGGTGCGGAATCAGCTGTATAATCCGCTGCCCCACATTGCTCCGCCGGAGTTGAAGCGCATTCGCGTGGCCAAACGGTTCGCCGACTCGCCCATGGGGCCGGTCCGGGCGCACTGGCGCATCCCGGAATTGCTTGCCGCCCGGCGATAGCGCCGAAGGCGCGGGGGATCTTCAATTCCTTTTCCGACGGCTCACTGCTATAATTCCCTATCCGACGGTACTTCCGGCCGCGTCTTCACGTACGAATCTCGGCGCGGTGAGGCCCGCCGAGACCTTCGATTCCGGGAGCCAAGCGTGGTTGAAAAGCCCGACAAGCCGTTGATCCCCAGCCGAGTCTTCGCCGTGGGAGACGAACTGATCCCTCGGGAAATCATCGAAGAGATCTCCGACCACCATATGCAGATCTTCATGCGGGAGCCGGATCCCGCTGAGTGGCCCGACGAGATGAGTCGGCTGATTTCGTATTTGCCCGAAGAAGAGCGTCTCGGGTTTCGGGTCGCGTCGGTTTTGAGGCGGCACGACGCGGGCATCGAGCCGCAGTTGAAGGCATGGGCGGTCACGGTGTGGAGCGACCTGGCAGCGGAAGGCGTGCTTTCATCGGAGAATACGCAGCGGGTGATGGATCGCATTGTGGACCATCTCCGGAGACTTCTTCACGAGCATGTGTAAGCGGGGTCGCGCCGCGACGGTGGGGCGTCCCCGATATTCGGCCGGTTTTGACTGTGTCCGCCGTATGCGAACCGCGATTGTGGAGCGCGGAGATTTTTCGGTTCGGACGCGGTTCCGGGATCGATTTGCTCTTGACAAAAAGTAGGGATTTCCTTAGTCTACAATCTTCCAGACGGTATGGGCGCCGCTTAACCGGAATCGCAGCTACACATTCGAGCACGGTAGGAGGAGAGGAGTTTCGTATCGAAACCCCGACGGCGGATTGCGGGAACTCTCGAACGTAACGGCCTCCGCCGACACGGTTGACGGTGGGCGACCAGTTTGATTCTTATCCGTGGATTCAGCGCCTTTTAACAATACTTCACACGTCATTGTGACGTATGGATAGTTGTCCCGGCTTGGTGGGTCGGATCGGGACGCGCTTCGGTTGGACTTGTCCTCACGGTCCGTACGTGACGCTTAGGCAAGAGAAAGGAGAAAACATATGGCGGAAATAGGACACGGCGGAAAGGAAATCGTCGAGCGGATCATGGATCCCGCGGAGGCGAAGCCGAAAATCGAAAAAATGGCCAAGATTGCGGTCAGCAGCCAGATCGCCAATGAGGTGATCGGTATTACCTACGGATTTTTCTCACCGCTCGAAGGGTTCATGAAGAAAGGCGACGTGGAGAGCGTCTGCAAGAACATGAGACTCAGCGACGGCACGGTCTGGAGCATCCCCATCCTTTTCGATATCGACGAGGAAACCATTTCCCAGCAGGGAATCGAAGTGGGCGATCCGATTTGCTTGACCTTCAACGGCAATCCCATGGCGATTCTCGACGTGGAAGAGATCTTCGAGTACGACAAGCAGTCGATGTGCAACGACGTCTACGGGACCGACGAAGACAAACACCCCGGCTGCGCCCGAACCTATTCGTACAAGCCCAAGTTCATCGGCGGCAAAGTCACTCTGGTCAACAAGCCGAAGATCAATCCGCCGTACGACCCCTATTTCATCCCGCCTCTGGAGATGAGAAAGCGCTTCAAGGAAAAGGGTTGGGAGCGCGTGGTCGCCCACCAGACCCGGAACGTGCCCCATACCGGCCACGAGTGGCTCATGAAGGGCGCCTGGTTCCAGACCTACGCGGAACTCTCGATCGAAAAACCGATCGTGGGCGTGCTGGTCAACGCCATCATCGGCGCCAAGCGGAAGGGTGACTATATCGACGAAGCGATCATTCTCACCCAGGACGAGCTCCGCAAGTCCGGTTACTTCGGCGACCACAACCACCTGACGTCACTGACCTTCTGGGATATGCGTTACGCCGGTCCGAGAGAGGCGGTCTTCCACGCGGCTCTGCGAACCAACCTCGGTCTCACCCATCATATGTACGGCCGGGATCACGCCGGTGTCGGCACCTACTACGGCTCGTACGACGCCCACCACATGCTCGCTTCCGTTCAGGAGGGTCTGAGGATCACGCCGGTCTATTCCATGAACTGGCTTTTCTGCCCCCATTGCGGCGAGGTTACCTCCGAAGGACTCTGCGACCACAAGGATGAATGGCAGAAGTTCAGCGGAACCGTTATCCGGAGCATCGTGCAGGACGGCGTCAAGCCCCCGCGGCTGATCTTCCGGCCCGAGGTGTTCGACTTGGTGATGGAGTGCGCGGACAAGTACGGCTTTGGGTCGCCGTTCGTTACCGACGAATATCTTGAAAGACGTATTCCGGTTTTCGAAATTCCGCCTATGTAAGAGGAGAATGTACGATGGCAGACAAATATCCGATCAACATCTGGATTAATGAAGACCGCTTCAAGGCGCTGGAAGACGCCGGACTCGCCGACATGTGCGAAGAGATGCTCGCCGGCCTCAAAGTTCTGCGCGTGTACGCGGACGACGCCGAGAAGGACAAGATCCTGACGGTCTTCCCCACGGCCAAGTTCGACAGTGCGACCACCAAGAGCATCGAACTGCTCCCCAAGGAAGTCAAAGACGCGATTTTCACCAAGTGTGTCGAGAAGAAGTCGGTCGACGTGATGTCCGACTTTCTGAGCGCTTATTAAGCGTGATCCCCTGTCAATGCGATAAGGATTAAGCCCACGCTACCCCGGCCGGTCACCCGGAAGGAGAGAGGCGGGCAAAGCGACCGACATCCGCCTCGGCGATGAGGAAACCAAGAGAGGGCCCAACGGCCCTCTCTTTGCGTATGAGCGCAGCCCGCGTTTCGCCGGTTTAATCGGCCGACTTCCGGCGATTCCGGCCCGACGAACCGCGGAAACTCTGTAGAATACCTCTATGCGTCTGCATTGAGGTCCGCCTCAGTGAGGCGAGAACCTCATAGCCCGTAATCGATCGAACGTCCTGTGGCGTGTCAAAGGTATGATCGAAATAATCGGCGAGCGCGACGAGACACAGCCCGAGGGGGATCGAAAGCAAAAACGCGATCAACGTGTACCATCCCCGTTTCGGATAAATCTCCGATGCCGGCGTGTGGGGCTCGCTCAAGACCCGCGCCGACACCGATCGCTCGGACTTCGGCGCCTCGGCCGCCGCTTTCCGAGGGATATTTTCCCGTACGGCCGGGCGCGGAGAACGCTTGGCCGCCGCCTCGATCCGGGCCCGCAGCCGCGCAAGCTCGACCGGCTTCGCTGCGATTCGCGCCGATGCGGAGCGGATGGACGCGAGGTTGGTCTCCAGCGTCGACTTGATTCCTCCCAGCGATCTGAGATGAGCCGCGAGGCTCTTGATTAACTCAGCCCTGCGCGCTTCCAATTCGGCCGTCGAGTCCCTGAATTCCCGGCTGGTCTCCACATATTCCCTGCTGATTTCCGCGTGCTGTGAGACCGCTCGACGATAGCGTCCCGCAGCCGCGGCGATCGTATCGTCCGTGTACTGTGCGTCCGAACCGGAGGTCATGAGGCCCGTTGGAAGCTCGCCCTGCTCGACGGATTCAAGAGCGCTGCGAACGCGGCTTATTGCCGCGTCAACCTCGGCCGCCTCCGCCCGAATTCGATCACCTCGCTCTTCGAGCGCTTCCGAGCGTTCGATGAGCGCCGACAGTTGCGGATCCTCAAGGAGCTCGAGAAGATCCGCGTAGGCCGTCTCCAGTTCCCTGTTCGGCGGCGCCGGCGCCGGTGCTTTTTTCAGCCGAGGCGGGGACGCATGAGACGACTGCATCTCGTCGCGCGCCGCGAGCGAGGACAAATAAACGCGAAGAAGCGTAGAAAGTATGCGCCGGGCTTTCTCCGGGTCGTGGTAGCGAAACCTGAGGGCCAAGATGTGGGAATTGTCTCCCGAGCCGACGCGAAATCCCTTCAAGAGTTCCTTGGCGATATAGCCGGGATCGGCCGCGTCAACCTCGGCCGGGCGCGCTCCGACGCTCTTACGGGAGGCGTCGTGATCGCTCCTGATGAAACGGGCGATTGGACCGGGGAGTGAGCCTCGCCAGTTGTCGGCGAAATACGCGGTTCCCATCTCTTGAACAACCAGGGTCCAGAGGTCGACGCTCCGCAGGATCTCCTTTTCCGACGCCCTCGTCCTGAGTAGCGCGGCCGGCGTCGGTTCTCCGAGGGAGGGGCGCTCGCTAGGGGGCGCGGTCGGATTCAGCTTCGGCGGGCCCAACTCGATGGCGATCGCCGCGTCGGTTTCGTAGATGGGTTTGACGCACAGAGAGACCAGGAACACCGAGAGGGGCGCAATAACCACGCAAGCCTTGAATATGAAGCTCTTCCTGAAGAACGCGTTGAGCGCGTCCTTCAGCGAGAAACCGAAGCGCTTATCCATTGGAAGACCGGTGGGGCGCTTAAGGAGCGTCCCCTTTTCGTGGTATCGGATGACGGAAACGAGAAAGTATTATAATCGCCGGACTGAAACCTGTCGACCGGTTTTCGGACGGTTCCAGGTGAAGATTGCGTTCCCTTCGGCCGGATGGACGTGTTCAGCGTTTATTCGTGGAATTTGGGTGATTGTGCGGCCCATCGTTTCCATTGGCGGGATCGGTCAGGCCGCTGATCGCGCGCGACATCAGTTCCGCGGTTTCACGCGCCAAACGGGCGGCGGCCTTCATCTTCTCGTCGGTGAAGCGTGAACTGACGCCCACCACCCACACGCCCGCCACCATCCTCACGCGACTCCGATTCCGTAGGAAGACGGGCACGGCGACGGCTCGAACATCCGGTATATATTCCTCCCGGTCGAACGCCACCCCTTCGCGGCGGACGCGTTCCAACTCCGCCATATACTCGTTGGGATCGACGATGGACTGCGGCGTGAATCGGGGAAGTGAGCCCGAACGGACGAAGCTCGCCACGTCGTCCGGGTCGTGAAACGCGAGAAAAATCTTCCCCGCTGCGCCTGCGAAGATCGGCACGCGGGTTCCCGGATGGGTCGAGACCTTCAGTTTGGTGGACGACTCGACCTGGTCGAGGATGAGAATGTGGTGAGGCGTGTAAATGCCCAAAAACACCTCTTCGTCCAGCTCGGCCCCTAATTGCCGCAGATAGGGCCGGGCGCGATCCACGAACGGCAGTCTGATGCGTCCCGCACCGGCGAGATCCTTGAGAACATGGCCGCAGCTGTACTTGCGGGTGACGGGGTCCCTGAGCACCCACCCCGATTCTTCGAGCGCGGCCAGCACTCCGTGGGTCGTTGACTTGGCGATCGCAAGTTCCGACGCGATTTCGCTGATCCCCGGATTCTCCTCAGCGCTGAGAATCTTGTCGAGAACCTTGATGGTCTTCTGCACCAGTGGAGCCGCGTACGCGGGGTTGGCTCTCGGCAGCTTATTCTTCAATATTTTGGTCTGAGATTCGAGCGGCATCAGTTTCGTTCGAGGAGAAATTCCATTACCGTATCGACAACGGCGTTTCGCCTGCGTTCGCCCAATCCCGGGAACACCGGCAACGCGATAACTTCCTTGGCGGCGCGTTCACTCTCGGGAAGCGCGCCTTCTCGCACGCCCAGTCCGCTGAAACAGGCCTGTAGGTGAAGCGGGGCCGGGTAGTAGATTGCGCATCCAATCTTACGCTCGATGAGACGTTCGTGCAAGCCGTCGCGGTCTCGTGTTCTGATCACGAACTGATTGTACACGTGTTTGCGGCCTTCACACTCGGCAGGCGCCGTGACGAGCCCCATCGATTCCGCATCCGCAAATGCTTCTTTGTACGCGGCCGCGTTCGTTCGACGCATTTCCTGCCACTGCTCAAGATAGCGCAATTTGACGCGAAGCGCAGCAGCCTGAATCGCGTCCAACCTGAAATTGCCGCCGACAACCGAATGATGGTATCGCCGCTCTTCACCGTGATTCCGAAGGCTTCGCACGCGCGCCGCTCTGTCGGGATCGTTCGTGGAGACCATTCCGCCGTCACCGATTCCCCCAAGATTCTTCGATGGGAAAAAGGAGAAACAGCCGAAATCTCCCATCGAGCCGGACTGTCGACCGTAGTAGTCGGCCCCGACGGATTGCGCCGCGTCCTCGATCACCGGAATGCCGCGGGGCCGGCACACGGTGTCGATCGCGTCCATGTCCGCGCATTGACCGAACAGATGAACAGGAATCACCGCCTTGGTCCGTTCCGAGACAAGTTCCGCCAGGCGCCGGGGATTCATGTTGAACGTGATGGGATCAATGTCGCAAAAGACGGGCGTCGCGCCGAGTCTCTGAACCGAGCCCGCGGTGGAAAAGAATGTGAACGCGGGTACGACCACTTCGTCGCCCGCGCCGACTCCAACGGCCATCATGGATACGAGGAGAGCGTCCGTTCCCGAGGAGACACCCACCGCATGGGCCGATCCAGTGTACGCCGAAAACTCCGCCTCGAACCCTTCCACTTCAGGGCCGCCGATAAACCGGTTGCTGCGAAGCACACGGAGTACGGCTTCCTCCATCTCATCGAGTATGGGCTCGTGGATGGGCGCGAGATCGAGAAGCGGCGCGCCGGCCTCCCCAACCGCCTCGGTTCGCCGGCCGCCTCCGGGATCAAATCGTTTGTCGACGGGCTCAATTGCCATTCCTACTCCCTCGTGTGCGATCGTCCTCGAACTCACGCAGGCCCGGCAGACCGGCGCTTCATCCGTCGAGAGACTTCTCTACCAGACTGAGTCGGGGATAACAAGAATTCTTAACGCATTGTTTCCGCGAAAGCAGCGCGGCGGGCGCGGCCACGCGTCGGCGGGGGGGGCGAGGCGAGACATCGATCGGGTGAGACGCGGGCCTGCTAACAGAAAAGGCCCCTCCTCAGGCGGCAGGGGCCTTTGAACACGCGATTCGGACATCATCAAGGCTGCGCGTCCAACGCGCCCCGCCGGGGGGATCGCCTCAATGATCGAAATATTCGATAACGCTTACTTCTTTTTCAGCAGCTTGCTGTCGGGGCACAGGGACAGCGTTTTCCACTTGGCGTCCCAGTTGATTCCGCCGCAGCCCACACACGAAGGAATGAAGCCGGAAGCTTTTCCGGAGCAGAGAACCTGATCCTGGCACTTAGGCACTTCGAGCTTGTATTCCCAGTTGCCGCATCCAAAAGCGAACACGGAGCCGGCGAACGCCAGAGTGACCAAAAGGGCAGTAACCACCACGAACGACTTCTTCATCCTAAACCCTCCTTAATAGAAACATACTCCATTGCAGAGCTAGTTACCTAAGATTGCCGTCACCGTAGCACGCCTCTCATGCGCCTGTCAAGAAAAATCACCCTCCGGCCGTCCTCCAATCTCTGCGACAACCGCTCCAAACCAAATTTGGAACGCCGGGAAGGTCCCCAACCGCTTGAAACAACGCGCTCGGCAGCCAACACTTCAGTTACCCCGGAACGAAAAGAAATGCAAGGAAAAAATTACCGCACAGCCTCGAAAACACCCTCGCTTCAGATTTCCACCACTACCGTCTGCACCACCGGCTTGCGTCCAAAAAGGCGATTTACGTGCCGCCTCGCAGCCAAGCGGATTTCCTCCCGCGCCAATTCCCATTCCTCAGGAGTCGACGGCGCCATCTCGCTCAGGCGTTCCCGCACCGCCGCGCGCACCCCCTCCATCAAATCCGACTCCGAATCCTCGAACGTCACGCCCCGAGAAATCACGTCCGGCCCGCCCATCAGCCGCCCCGTTTCTTTGGAAACGGCCAGCGCCACCGTTATCAAGCCGACTTCGGACAAGATGCGACGATCTCGGAGGACCTCGTTCCCCACGTCGCCCACCCCTTTGCCGTCAATGAAGATCCGACGCAGTTCGATCCGATCCGTCACGTGTATGCCGTCTTCGGAAATATCCACAATGTCGCCGTCTTGCGCTACCAGGACTCGATCAGGGGGAATCCCTTCCTCCACGGCAAGGGCCGCATGGCTCACCAAATGACGATATTCACCGTGGATCGGCACAAAACATGACGGCTTCACCAAACGGATCAGCGACCGCAGTTCATCACGTCCGGCGTGCCCGGAGACGTGCACCTTCGCGATCTTCTCGTACTTGACATCCGCTCCTCGTCGGAAAAACTCGTTGATTATGTAATCGATCGCACGCTCGTTCCCCGGAATGAACCGCGACGAGAGAATCAGGACGTCCCCCGGCTTCACCTGAAGATACTTGTGCCGATCGGTCGCCATGAGCGCCAGCGCGGACATCGGTTCGCCCTGCGAGCCTGTGGAGAGGATCGTGACCTTGTCGTCGGCAAGGCCCTCCATGTCCTTGATGTCAACAAGGATGTCGCGCGGAATACGAAGATAGCCGTGCTCGTGGGCGATCCGAGCATTGCTCTCCATCGACCGGCCCACAAGGACCACCTTGCGGCCGAATTGCTCGGAAAGCTCGAGGATTTGCTGGACTCGATGGATCTGCGACGAAAAGGTCGCTATCAGAATGCGGCCGGCGGACTGACGAAAGATCTCTTCGAGCGCCGGACGAACGGAAATCTCAGACCCCGTGGCCTCCTCGCGTTCTACATTCGTGCTGTCGGAAAACAGCGCAAGGACCGGATTCCGGGCGTATTGCGCCAGCTTGGCCAGGTCGCAGGTCCGCCCGTCGATGGGCGTCGGGTCGAGTTTGAAGTCACCCGAATGGATAATCACCCCCGCAGGCGTGGTAATCGCCAATCCCACACCGTCGGCCACCGAATGACACATCGCGAAGAAATCGACACCGAACGGACCGAGTCGAATCGGTTCCGACTCGGAGACCACATGCCGGACGCTTCGGTCAAGCACTCCGTGTTCCTCGAGACGCGGTTCGGCCAGCGCCATGGTGAGTCGCGTCGCGTACACCGGGAGCCCGAATTGTTCGACCACGTAGGGAAGGGCGCCGATATGATCCTCGTGGCCGTGGGTCAAGACCACGCCGTGGAAACGCCATCCCATGCCCGTGAGAGCTTCCAGATCCGGGATGATTTTGTCGACGCCCGGCATGGTCGCGTCGGGGAACATCAGCCCCGAGTCGACGATCACGGCTTCTTGGCCGCATGCGAACGCCATCATATTCATCCCGATTTCGCCGAGCCCCCCGAGGGGCAAGACCCGCACCGTCGATTTCCCGTCACCGTTCATTCGCGCTCGATCCGTTCCCGGAGCCGTTTCGTCCGCGTACGCGCGCGGGGTCTTGCGCGGTCCCCGCGGCGTCGCGACGATAATCTAACAAAAAAGCCCCTCGAAAGGGGCATTCTCCGTCAAATGGAGAGAAAAAAGGTTTCGGCGCGTCGTCGCATTGCGGCCAAAACCGTGCGTAGCCAACGTGTTCCGCTACCCAAGAGATCTTTCAGTGTCTTTGATCAGAGACTCCATTTTCTCCAATCGGCTTTTCACAGCCTCTGCCCGGGCCTCTTGAGATTGTTTCATCCCTTCCATGATGTCGCGCAGTTGGGATTCCATGGAAGCGCTATATACCGGCGACTCCTTGAAGATATTGAAGAAGACCTCTTCATGATATTCGGCCGCGATCTTGAGCGCGTGCATGTTGACGTCGTACGTGGATCGCATGACCGCCAGCCACGGGCTCACTTTCATGAACGAAGCCCAGTCGTTTTTCCGCCACCAGTCGGGATTTGGGGCCATGCCGCCGAAGCGGGTCCACATCTCTTCCATTGTCTTGGTCGATTTCCGAATCGCTTCCTGCATTGAATCTTCTCCTCTTTTTCCGCTAACTCAGTCGAGCAGGCTTGTGTTCACTTTTTTTGACGGTCCAGATCCAGATGGAATCGCACCGGCCCTCGCCGACCGTCCGGGAAGACCTTGTGCAGCGCGTATTCCGTGTCCGGGTGTGACCAGGACGTGGCGATGGCCGCGTGACCTTTAGGGAACTCGGCCGTCTCCACGTGGATGAAGTCGCACGGGGCCAAAGCCGAAGGGGGATCCACCAGATCGTCTTTGGCCGCATAGCATATCTGAAACTTGATGCCTTTTTCCTGTATATATTTGAAATTAAGCTTCTTACCGAACAGCTTGAATGGAAGGTCGCCCTCGGAGGAAATCGGAATCGTGTACGAATCGAAACTCATCTGCGTAATATCGACGGGCAGGTCGTTCCGGTCGTAGATGAGCCAATGATTGATAGCGGCCGCGGTTTTCCCGACGCCGACGATTCCTTTACGCGCCATGACCTCGAAGAGGTTCAGGTCCCGATAGTAGGTGAATACCGGCGCCTCCCGCTCGATGCTCTTGAGCTTGTACACCCAGCTCATGACTTTGCCGTCGACGACCTCGTGACCGCTCGGCGTCATTTTGGTCGCGTAGCCCAGGTCTCTGAACCGCGGATTGATGTGCTCGAGGTACTCGACAAGGCCTCTACTGCGCGTACCGTCCATCGGCGCCACACACGTGATCAACGCGTCCACGAGGCCTTCCAATCTTCCTGCGAGCAGCCCCGCAGTCACTATGAACCCCCCTTGGCAGAAACCGTTCAAAGTCACGAGCTTATTGTGCTTTTCCTTGACGATCCGACAGAAATACTCGGTGTCCCGCGCGTCGTCTTCTCCGGTCATGGTCTGTACCGCGGGATTGTGCTCGATATCCTTGATGATGCGGAAATACGTGGGAACCCCTTGGTTGGCGAACGCGTGCACGAAGCTCTTCTTTTCACCCGGAAGAAACGACATGATCCCCGGTCCGAGCACGTACGGATGACACGCGACGATCGGCTTGAGATCGTTGCGCGTCTCGACGCCCGGTTCGGTGGGCAAGACCTGATAGAGCGCCATACGGTCGGTTTCCGCTACAAGCCGAGAGCCCGAACCGTCCGTATGAAAGCCGTACTCCGAGCCCACGTCCCGTATCGCGTCCGGATACTCGACGATGAGCCGCCGGAGGACCTCGGCCTTTTCCGCCATATACTCGTCGACCGTCTCGCCGTCCTCTCCGAAAAACGTATTCACCAGAGACGTCAGAAAGCGGCGGAATTCGCGCTTGTGATACTCGTTCATCTGGTTGTACGAACTTCTCAAGCCCGCTTCGGCGATCTGACCGTTAAAGCGGTAGAGCGCGGCGTAGTCCTCGAAGTTCTCATCCAGGGGGGTTCGGGGAAATTTTTCTTTTTCCGTCTCCCAGAACGCGTTGCTTGCGATCAAGTATGGAACGATGAACTCCTGATGCGCGCGGGTCAGTCCGTTGAAATGAAGCGCGGCGCTCCGAGCCATGTCCACGGATGCCTTGGTCAGCCGGTACGGCAGGTCGTTCAACAATTCCAGAGGGTTGATCACGTGAGTGGAGTCATTTGTGTCGGACATCGTCGCCGCCTCTCGTTGTTCGCGAGTCCCGCATGAGTGAGAAGTTCCGGAGTGCGCATCGCGCAGGCCGTCGGGTCGGGAAAAGCAAAAACCGTGCCGGAGGCCCCGATCCGCAGATCCACAAAAATAATCGATACATAAGGAAGAAGCCAAATCCGAGGGGCATGAACCGTGCGGAAATCTCTCCTCCCGCTGAGCCGTTTTCACACACGCAGCGATACCTCCTCCGCATACGACCGCTCAGCGCCTCCCGTGTGCGAATTCCTCACCTGTCGAACGGCTGTGTGTTTCTCACACATCAGTCGAACAACCGGCTCGGAGGAGACCACACCTACCCGGAGAATGCAAGCCAAACGTCATCCGGCGCAATCCGGCCGGTCCGGGCAAGATCGCTCTTAAACGGGGGAACGTTCTGTTTCGAGCTCTCGAAGGTGTCTCAGGCGGCGGAGGTCTCTTCATCCAGATCGAGCTGGAACCGCACCGGTCCGCGGGAACCATCCGAATACCGCTTGTGCAACGCATACTCCGACTCGGGGTGTGACCAGGACGTGAAAATCGCCGCGTGCCCCTTGGGAAACGCCGTTGTTTCCGCGTCGATAAAATCGAGCGGCGCGAGCGCGGAGGCCGGCTCCACCAGGTCGTCCTGTGCGCCGTAGCAAATCAGGAGGCGAATACCCCGTTCCGTCAATCGTTTGAGGTTCAAGGTCCGCCCGAAGAGGGTCACGGGTAAATCCCCTTCAGGGGAGATGGGAACAGAGTACGACAGGTTGCTCATCTCGGTGATATTGACCGGCAGGTCCGTTCGGTCGTAGACCAACCATCGGTTGATCGCCGCTGCGGTCTTGCCGATGGAATCTCGTCCGGAACGACTCTTTTTTTCGATCATGGCCAAGTCTCGATAAAACGCGGTCACCGGCGCTTCTTCGTCGAGGCTTTTTATCTTGTACACCCAGCTCATGACCTCTCCGTCAACAACGCGGTTTCCGTTCGGGAGCGTCTTGAGCGCGTAGGCCAATGAATGGAACCGCGGCGCGATGCGATCGAGGTAGCTGCGCAGGCCCTTGCTCTTCGTGCCGTCAATCGGCGACGCGTTCGTGATGACCGCGTCCACGAGTCCGTCCAATTCGCCGGAAAGAGCGTCGGCCATGATCAGAAAGCCGCCCTGGCACACGCCGCTCAGCGTAACCGGTTTGCCGTGCTTTTCCTTGAGGAGGCGGGCGAAGCGGGCCGTGTCGAGCGCGTCGTCCTCGCCGGTCATGACCTGAACTGCGGGATGCTCCGAGATGTCCCGGACGATTCGCACGTACGTGGGGATACCCTGGTTTGCGAACGCGTGGACATAGCTCTTCCGTTCCGTCGGCAGAAACGCGAGGATATTGTGCCCCAACACGTACGGATGAGCGATGATCACCGGCTTTGCGTCCTGTCGCGTGTGGACGTCCGGATCGGTGGGGAGGACTTCATAGAGGTCCATCCGGTCGGTGCGGTCGACAAGTCGGTATTCGTCGGTCTCGAAATGGAAGCCGTACTCGGCGCCGATATCCTTGACGGCCTTGGGCAGGTCGAGAACGAGGGTCTCCAGGACTTCGGCCTTGCTTTTTAGATAGCGGTCGATCGTCTCGCGGTCCGCGCCGGCGAGCGTCTGCAGGATGGCCTGCGCGAATCGCCGGAATTCGGCCGTGTGGTATTCCGAGGGTCGTCCGTGGAGGCCCATCCAGGCTTCATATGCCATCGAGAGGTTGAGGAGCGCCAATTCACCGTAATCCCGGAGCGTGTCTTCGATCGGCTCTGACAAGAGCCCCTCCCGCTCGGCCGACCAAAAGAACTCCGAAGCTCTCAGCATCGGACCGACGAAATCGAGACTGCGATCGACAACGCCGTTCCAATAGAGGATCGAAGCCCTCATTCCGTCCAGCCCCGCGGACCAAATTTTGAACGCCGCATCGAAGGGGTCGGAACCGGCGCCATAATCCGTAGTTTTCTCAGCCATTGCGGATCTCCCGGAATGCCGCGGCGTTAACGTTCTCAGCCGGCGTCCGAACGCAGGGTGGCCCCTGAAGTCGTCCGGATTCGACCTACGCGCCGACCGGAAAAGACGAAGAGACTGGATTCTCCTCATTATTCAGAGGAATTATTCAGAGAAATAATCCGAGGCTCCCGTCGGTACACGCGCCGGCACGCGCCGCGTATTCCGTACGTAAGATCATCACCGGAGAGGGCCCGCGCAACGTCCGATCCGTAGGATGCCCGGGAAGCAAGCCTTCCGACGCGATTCGGCCTCGACCCTCACCCAGCCCTCCTCAGCGGGAGAGGGAATAAGACTTTACGTTCACTGATGTTTTGCCGTGTCATCTCCGGGCCGGCCGGCCATGGAGCGCCCTCGGTGAGGGCTGCGATCTCAACCCCTTCTCTCAGGCGATAAGCTCGGCCGTGAGATCGCCGACCTCCGACGTGGAATACCCCATCCGGCCCGCGTCGAGGCCCTTCAGTTTCTCGGAGAAGACCGTCACCGCAGCCCTTTCCACCGCGTCGGCCGCGTCGGTTTGCCCGAGGATCCGCAGCATCAGCGCGCCGGCGAGGATGCACGCCATGGGATTGATGAGATTTTTACCGGCGTATTTGGGCGCGGACCCCCCGATCGGCTCGAACATGGAAACGCCCTCGGGATTGATGTTTCCGCCGGCCGCCACTCCCATGCCGCCCTGGATCATTGCGCCGAGATCGGTGATGATGTCGCCGAACATGTTGTCGGTGGCGATCACGTTGAAATTCTCGGGGTTCTTGACCATCCACATGCAGATCGCGTCCACGTGCGCGTAATCAACGACCACGTCGGAATACTCGGCGGCAAGGTCCTCGAAGGTTCTCATCCAGAGGTCCCACGCGAAGGTGAGCACATTGGTTTTGCCGCAAAGCGTCAGTTTCTTGGACCCGCCCCGCGCTCTCGTCGTCTCGAACGCGTATCGGAGCAGGCGTTCCACACCTTTGCGCGTATTGATCGACTCCTGGACGGCGACTTCGTCGGGCGATCCTTTCTTGAGGAATCCCCCCGAGCCGCAATAGAGCCCTTCGGTGTTTTCACGGACCACGAGAAAATCGATATCCTCGGGCGTCTTGTCCTTGATCGGGGTGTACACGCCTGGGTAGAGCTTCACCGGCCGGAGATTGACGTACTGATCCAGTTCAAACCGCAGTCTGAGCAGTATTCCCTGTTCGAGGACGCCGGGCGCCACATCGGGATGGCCGATCGCGCCGAGATAGACGGCGTCCGCCTGTCGAAGCTCGTCGAGCACGGAGTCGGGCAGGGTTTCGCCGGTTCGAAGATATCTATCTCCTCCGAGATCGTATTCTTCGAAGGTCAGGCTGAAACCGTAACGATCGGCGGCCGTTTCGAGCGCTTTTTTTCCTTCTCTGACGACTTCGGGCCCCGAACCGTCTCCGGGGAGGACTGCGATGCGGTATGAATCGGACACGTGGCAGCTGCTCCTTGTGGGACTGTGCGCCGCGCGCGCGGCGTTGTCGAGCCCGTCGCCGAGCCGGAGCAAGGCGGATGTTCCAGGCAAGCCAATGATCATACACGAAAGCGAAATGCCGTTCAACGATCCGGCGGTTTCGCTCGGCCGGTATGTTGACCCTCAACCCGCGCAGCGTCGCTTGACTCTTCGACGATAATGGGCATCTAAGGGGAAGTGAGAGACCGGCGCCTGGGTTGATGCGAAGTCCCGGGGCGCTATGTGTCCGCGGCGTTTTTTTCGCCCGCGGGGCTTGACTTTTGTACGAGCCAAGCGATATATTAACTTCAAAAGGCCGTCTTCCCCTTGTATCATGACTCCCCCCCCTTGATACCTTACCGGAGACGGTCTTTATTTTGTACGCATTGGGGGCTCGCAGTGAGCATGAGAAGAGAGGGAATGTGCGGACACTGCGCAATCGCGGTTCCCGACATTGAATCAAACCGAAGTTATCAGTAACCGTTCCCCGGGATAGCGACAAGCCATTCATATCTCGATGGGGGAGGCTTGGAGGGGGAGATGAGTCTCCCCCTCCATCCTCA
>CAYLRL010000042.1:0-41297 GCA_964385875.1 uncultured Syntrophales bacterium | reverse complement strand
CCCCATATCGCCCTCATCCAAAAAAGTAAAGCATTTTGCGACAGACTCCTAGGCGAACCGACTCGGGGAAGTGACTGATGAAACCAGATTCCTTCATCAAATTCGACAATCCTCTAGCCGACCTGTCTAGTTCTCACCAAGCGTGCCGAATACACTCCCGCGGGCACGCGTGGACGCAGGGAAGCGGTGGGCGCTCTCGGGGAGGTTTGCAGGGAGCGCACTCCTGTTTGATCGTGTTCTTCTTGCCGGGTTTGACGATGGCGAGAGGCAGCTCTCGGAAGGGATCGTTGGGGTCTTCGTTCACCACTTCGAACAGGTCGGCGGGGCAGGCGGTCGCGCACTCGCCGCAGCCATCGCACGCGTCCGTGTCGATGGTAATGAAATAGTCGCCGGACCCGTCGCTGTATCCGAAGTGGGCCTGCATGGAAAGCTCCTATGGGTGAGCAGTCGCGTAATCTGCACGGCTGAAGCAGCGAAGGGAGGCTTTTCAGGCGGCCCCACGACCCTTCCCTTTCAGACAGAGCGCATGCCCGAAGAGCGCCGCGCCGACCGCTCCGGCGATCTGCGTGTCCCATTCGGTGGTCGCGGGTTCCACGCCGAGCTTCTTCGTCAGCCGACCGACCACGCCCGAGTTCTTCGCCATTCCGCCGGTGATTGCGAATTCCGGCTCGACCCCCACCCGTTGGAGCAGGGAAGAGATTCGCTCGGCCATAGCCGCGCAGTATGCGGCGAGGACCTCGTTGGTTTTCCATCCTTTGCGGAGGAGGGCGCCGGCTTCCGACTTCGCATAGACGACGCAGACGCTCGAGACCGGCGCCGGCTCCGATTCGATCATGTACGAGCGTTCGCCCACCTCTCCGACGGGCACGGAGAGAAGATCAGCGAAGACTTCCATGCCTCGGCCGGTTCCCGCAGCGCATTTGTCGTTCATGAGGAAGTTCACGACCTTGCCCTTTTCGTCGCAGCGGATGGCCTTGATATCCTGGCCGCCCACGTCGAGAATCGTTCGGATCCGGTCGCCGTAGAGGAAATGCGCGCCCCGAGCGTGGCAGGAGATTTCGGTGATCGAGCGATCGGCCATGGGAACATTCACGCGGCCGTATCCCGTGCCGATCAGGTAATCGATTCTCTCCGGGGAGAGGTCGGTTTTTTCGAGCGCGAAGTTCAGGGCGTCCCGAGCGCTCGTGGGGCTGTCCGACCCGGTACGCATGTTCCCGTAGCAGTAGAGTTCGCCGTCGCACATGACCACGGCCTGGGAACTCACCGAGCCCACGTCGACGCCGGCGGTAATCAGTTCCGCCGCGTGCGGGTCGATCTTCGGATTGACCCAATTGCTCTCTTCCCAGCGCCAGTACTCGACTAACTGTTCCTCCCGCATCGGCGTCTCCTCAGAACGTGTCGGGGTCTCGACGTCAGGTCCGTTCGTCCGCGGCCGCGGCAGCCGCGCCGATCGCGGGCCCATACTCCGGATTGTCGGGAACTAAAATCCTCTCGATTTCCAGTTCCCGCTTGAGCGAGTGAACAAAGCCGGGGTTGCGTCCCACACCGCCGATCATAACCACGTCCGGGCGCACGCCGACGCGGCGGACCATCGAGGCCACCCGCACGGCCATGGCGTCATGGACGGCTCGGGAGACGTCCTCCTTCGACCGTTTCGCGTGAATAAGGCCGACTACTTCCGATTCGGCGAAGATCGCGCACTGTGCGTTCATCGGGATCGACTCATTCGACAGCAGCGCGAGGGGACCCATCTCTTCGATAGGCGTTTGCAGAGCGCGGGCCATCGCGTCGATGAACGCCCCAGTGCCCGCCGCGCACTTTTCGTTGACCGCGAAGTCTTCCACGTCGACGCCGGCGCCGATCGCGACCGCTCGGCCTTCTTCAGCCCCAACATCGACGACCGTTCGGGCGGTGTTGCAGAAAAAACGAGCTGCGAAGGCCATGGCCTTGATATCGTTGACCGTCATGTCCGCTTCCCGGATCGAGCCCGAACCCGAGCCCGTCCCGGCGATGCGATCCACATCTTCACGCGTGACGCCCGCGCTCGTCAAGGCCTCGGCCAGTGACCTTGCGACCGCCTCGCTCTGTTCGAAACCCGTCGCCGTGACGGCTTTCCCGACAATCTCTCCATCCTTCAGAATTACGGTCTTGGTGTTCTTTGCCCCGCAGTCTATGCCGACCGTCACCATGTTGATGATCCTCACTTTTCCGAGAGCGCGCCGGCGACGTCATCCCGGGAAACGCCTCTTTTCGATTTCTCATGTACTTTTGAGGATAAAGCAAGGCGCGCGCGGAGACCGGCCGGTTCCGACCGAGCGCCGGAACGGCTTGAGCCGGTTTCGATCGCTCTTCACATTTCCGGACGGAATGGATAAGATGGAAATGTCAAGACGCTGCGGTTCGCACGGCGTAGCGACATATACCGTTTGTCACCGGGAGGGAACAGCATGGCCAACGGGCGGGAATACCCGGCAAGTCGGGATATAAGTGAGGAATATTCAACATTTGAGGAGTTCTGCGCCGAGAACACAGGCCGTGAACTGACGTACTTGGAAATGGTCGTCCAAAATCCGCTCGCCATGGATTCGGTAACGCTCGCGTTCAGCATGCGCCGCGTGGTACGCCTTTCGCGCGACCTCATGGATCTTCTGTTGAAATCACTGGACAGCGAACTTCCTCCAACGGTCCAGGATATCCTGGCCACCAAGGGCATTCAGCTTGACAAGGCCAACGCTGCCGCGCTGCGAAACACGATATTCTCCTTTCGTGATTGCGAAGACCCGGAAACATCCAGGACGATGATCCGTGCGCTCCAATTATTGACCATCGCGCGTGAACGGAGTAAGGTGCTTCTTCAACTCGCCGAGTCGTATCGCCCGCCTGAAGAAGGATGGAATCTCGAAGATTTCGGGGGGGATGAGTCCATGTATGAAACGGTTCGTTCCGTTGAGGATCCCACGTGGCTGCAAACTGAGGAGTCTTGAAAGACATGCATCCGGAAAATTTTCTGGTTTCCATAACTGAGGATGGGCGCAAGGTGCTCAACCTCGCAAAGGCCGATCCGAGCAAGGCCGCGGAACTCCTCGCCGCATTGCCGGCGGAAGAGCAGGCGTCCCTGGTGAGCTTCCAGGCGTCTCGGGACCCGAGGGCGGCTCAGGATCTCTTGTTCCTACTGGAGGACGAGAAAAGCAGAAAAATCGTTGACGATCTGGGAGACCGCACGCTCTTCCGGATCATGAAGTCCCAAAGCTCCACCCATATCGGAGTGCTTTCGCTGGTGAATTCGGAACGGGTTCAAACCATCCTGGACCTCGATCAGGAGCTCTTCTCCGCGCAAGGCGTCACCGACCCAAAAGCGGCTTACCACTGGATGGTGAGCTTTCTCGAGGAAGAGGATGTGAAATTCGCCGACCTCCTCAAGCACATGGACATCCGCGTCATCGCGTCCGCGTTCCAGGACAAAATACTGAAGCCCGGGGCCAACGCCGAAGACGACGCCGGCGATGAAGATCAGTGGGCCTTTCCCGCGGACTTCCTCGTCAAGTTGGACCGTGGGGAACTCAAACCCGATGATCTCGAGGTATCCGACGAGGAGGCCCGAGACATCTTGACGAGGATTTTTCTGGTGGATGAACGCTACTTCACCGAGCTGGTTTCGCTGATGGTCCGGGAGGAAGACCTCAAGTCCCGAACTGCGGAAGCCGCGTTCGAGAGAATTCACGAACAAGTGGGCGACATGAGTGAATTCACCGAGGAAGCGGAAGAGATGTTCGTTCCGCTCGAGGAATAGCGCCGAAGTCATTCACCTTACGGGAGCTTGTCGGCCGCATGTGCGGACCCCCTTCGGAATGAAGGGGGTCCGTGAGGTTTCAGGGGAGTGTCGGACCGCGCGGGCCGGAACCTACCGTGCCGGGCCGGAGGGCGCCTTCGAGGATGCAGGGGGCATCGCAGCCGCTCCTGGCTTGGCTTGGGGAGCGGACTCCTCGAGCAGTATTTGCACGTTCATTTTCTTTTTCAGGTCGGAGGCCAGCTTCTCATAGGCCTCCTGCTTTTTCTTTGTCTTCAACTCCTCGATGATAAACGCCTTGATGTCCGCGAAGTCCCGCTGCCTTGCCGGGCGTTTTCCTTCCACCAGCAGGACGTGATACCCGTATCGAGACTTGACCGGCCCGGCGATCTCATTCGGTTTCATGGCGAACGCGGCGTCTTCCACTTCCTTAACCAGCCGTCCGCGCGGCAACCAGTCCAAGTCGCCTCCGTCAACCCGGCTGGGACACACCGAGCCCTTTGAAGCCAGGTCTTCGAATTTGGCCCCCTTCTTGAGCTTCTTCAGCGCATCATCGGCTTCTTTTTCGGTCTTCACCAGAATATGACGGAGATGAATGGTCTCGGGGACTTTGTACTGATCGATGTTGGCGTCGTAATAGGCCTTGGCTTCCTGTTCCGTGGGCAGGGGCAGGCCCTTGGCCTGCTGCTCAAGGTAGAGTCGCGCCAGGAGGTCTTTCTTGGTGAAATCCATCAGTCGCCGGAAGCTGTCGGATCTGTCCATGCCCTGATTCTGCGCCTCCTTGGCCAGGACATGAACGTTCACGATGTAATCGAGGGTCTGCTTTTTGGCTTCGTCGCTCTGATAGAGATTGCGGAATCGTTGGGGCACGGCGTTCATCAAGACCGCCATGTCGCTTTCGGTAATTGTATCGCTCCCCACCTTGGCCAGGGGTTTGTTTGATTCAGCGGCGGCGAGCAAGCCCGCGGGACCGATCGCGATGATCGCGACAGACAATGCGAAACAGAAACCGTTCGCCAAGACTCCCTTTATCGTCACAGCACACTCCTTTTTGTTCGATGGTTTGTAACCACAAGGTATTACAGGGGATTAATCTCATCAAGCGTTGGCAAAGGCTTATACCATACTCAATTCCCCAAGTCAAACGCCCGCCGATCACGGGGGTCGAGCCTCAGGGAGGCCCTCCCGGACGGAAGCGCTCGATTCGATCTGGTGGGTTGCATCTTGCGCCCCGCGGCAATACGTATTACACATGGTACAGAGATATCCATGACCGTGATTACCTCCGAAAAGACCCTCAGTCCGGAAGAAGTCCGGATGATCCTCGACTCCGTCGCGGACGGCGTGTTCACCGTGAACAAGGACTTCGTGATCACGTCGTTTAACAGCGCGGCGGAACGGATCACGGGTGTTCCCATGGAAGAGGCGTTGGGTCGACCCTGCTGCGAGGTTTTCCGCGCGGAAATATGCGAAGGGGAGTGCGCGCTCAAGGAAACGGTGCGCGACGGGAGGCCGGTGGTGAATCGTCCGGTCTATATCCTTCGTGCGGACGGGATGCGGGTTCCGATCAGCGTCAGCACGTCGATGCTGAAGGACTCTTCGGGCAATTTGCAAGGGGGTGTGGAGACGTTTCGCGATCTCACGCTCGTAGAGACGCTCAGGAAGGAAGTTGAGAAGTCGTATTCCTTCGAGGATATGATATCCCGCAATCCGCAAATGAGGGAGATCTTCAGCATCCTCCCCGACGTGGCGATGAGCGACACGACGGTCCTTATCGAAGGGGAGAGCGGAACGGGAAAGGAACTTCTCGCTAAGGCGCTGCACAATCTTTCCGGCCGCGCGGACGGCCCGCTCGTTACGGTGAATTGCGGCGCCATACCGGACACGCTCCTCGAGTCCGAGTTGTTCGGATACAAAGCCGGGGCGTTCACCGACGCTAAACGCGACAAACCCGGCCGATTCGCTCAAGCGGACGGCGGCACGATCTTTCTGGATGAAATCGGTGACATCACGCCCGCGCTGCAAGTCCGGCTGCTCCGGGTTCTGCAGGACCGGACATTCGAGCCGTTGGGGGGCACGACGTCGGTGAAGGCGGACGTCCGGGTAGTGAGCGCAACCAACAAGGACCTGAAGGCCCTGACCGAAGCGGACGAGTTCCGCGAAGATCTCTTCTATCGTATCCAGGTCTTTCGACTGAAGCTTCCTCCGCTTCGTGAGCGCAAGGAAGATATTCCGATGCTGGCGGATCATTTTATGACGCGACTCAACTCACTGCGCGGAAAAGACATCACCGGTCTCTCTCGGGAAGCGCTGGCCGCGTTTATGGAGCACGACTGGCCCGGCAATATCCGCGAGTTGGAAAACGCCTTGGAGCACGCCTTCATACTGTGCAGAGGCGGGTTGATTCAGCCCGATCATCTGCCGGACTCGATCCGCGGCGGCTCGCGCACAGGCGACGTCATACCCGCCGGCGCGACGCTGGCCGAAATCGAAGAGCGGGTCATCAGGGAGGCGCTCGCCCGCAACAGGGGGCGACGGCTCGCCACCGCGCGCGAACTGGGGATCAACAAGACCACCCTGTGGCGGAAACTCAAACGCCTCGGCCTCGATGAGAGATGACCGGCGGTTCCCAGCGGCCGTTCTATTCGGGGCTTCCGCTCCTATACCGGAGAATTGCCGCGATACGGTTGAACCGTGAGGGAAGCTGTGATATTCTAGAAGAGGCTTTCTGTCAAGAGAGCTTGGGGGTTATATCGAGCGGCGAATTGTCGTCGCCGCATACCATTGACGGATCGAACGGCGACGCTGCGGGAAACGGACCGTTTTCCCGGAGCGTCGAGCAATTGCGTACTTAAAATTCGAACGGATTTCCGGTCCGGGGGAACGGGCCTCGAATCAACGAGGCGTGTATCCTCCGGCGGACGGAGCCCCGAAAAGATTGACGGGACACAGTTGAGGGGAGGTGTCTTCGCGAGCGAGGCGCCGGCCCCGAAAAAGCGGCTTGAGACGCTCGACAGGCTCCATGAGGGGAGATTTCAATTGATGACGGCGACGAAAAAAATTTTTGCGCTCTGCGCGAGCATACTCGCGGCGGTCGTGTTGACGTCCTGCGGCCCTTCCGGCAAACGTGCGGAATCGACCGGTCCGCCGCCTCCGCCCAAGGACCTTCACGTGCGAATCGTTCCTGAAGGTTTGAACCTCATGTGGTCGCCGGTTCCCGGCGCGGGGCGCTATACCTTGTTCTGGGGAAAAGAGCGGGAGCAGTATGCCGGTTTGCTCGATGTTTCCGGCTGCTCCATGAAGGTGGGCGGATTCGAGCAGGGACAGTTGTATTCGTTTGCGGTCACGGCCTGGAACGAGCACGGCGAGAGCGAACTATCCGAGGAAGAGGTCTTCATTTACGACGACGACCCGAAACGCGCGACCCACTACATCTCGCAAGGGCATGACCTCCTCAAGAAGGGCCGATTTCGGGACGCTCATACCTATTTTGAAACGGCCATCAGGCTCGATCCGCATTCCGCGTACGCGTACCAGAGTCGGGCCGTGTTGTATGAGAAGGTCAACCGTCCTCGTCTTGCCAAACAAGACTATGCGAAGGCTCGGGAGCTCCTCAAGAAGCGCCCCCTGTCGAAAAAGAATCCGGACACGCTCAAGGAGGACGTGGTCCCGGAATAGCATTCGGGCCCCAAGCCCGATCGATCCTTCCGTTCCACCGGAACCGACTTCATCGAACGACCGGTCGCCGGCGGGTTCTCCACTTCCCACACGCCTCGGCGGACATGCTTCACCCGTGTCGGCGCGCGGGTTTTTCATCGCGGCGCGGCGCCGGCCCGTGGTAGTCCCCGCCGCGTTCCCGAATTGTGGGGTTTGTGCTAAACTGCCTCTGGACAACCGTCCGTAGTCGAAGTAAGAATAGCCGCGCGAGTTCCAGGCGGGATCCTTCACGTTCGGTGTCGAGCCCCCGGCGTGGACACGGCGGCAACTTCAACCCAAGCGCACTTTCTTCTATCCGAACAGATGTGCGCCGAGCGATCAACATGCGGGTTCGTACGACGTTTTTCGCCATTATCGTCGGGCTTCTCGTCATGGCCGGCTTTGATGACGTGACGGGCCGAGACGGCAAACCCGAGGCGCCGCCCTCCCCTGTCGAGGTCGCGCGCATCGAAACTCGAACCGTGATTCCCGAGACGACACTCTTGGGCGACATTGAAGCGTATACCGAAGGCGCCGTGCATACGGAGGTGCGCGGTCTCGTCGAGTCCTTTCCCGTCAAGGAGGGAGATTTCGTCAAGCAGGGAGATGTTCTGGCCGAACTGAACTCCTCGCAGCTGAATCTCGAATTGGAGATCGCCCAACAGGAGAAGGAGGAGTATCGCGTCGTCTATGAACAGGAACAACGCGAACTGGACCGGTTCAAAATGCTTTCCGAGTCCAAGAGCGTTTCGCTGAACGAATTCGAGCGCGAAATGACCGAAGCGCAGAAGTCGCGCTTTCAGATGCGCAGGCTCGAGGCGCTGATCGCACGATTGAAGGACCTCATAAGCAAGAAGACGATCCGAGCCCCGTTCGACGGCTATATCGTCAATGAACACGTTCACGAGGGCATGTGGGTCGAGGCCGGCGGTCGGATTGTCGAGATGGTGCGTGTCAACCCTATTTACGTCGTGGTCCCTTTCCCGCAGAAGGCTCTTCCCCTCTTGAAGCTCGGCGGAGAGGCGACTGTTCGTGTGGCGGGATTGGAACCGAAAACGTTTACGGGCAAAGTTTCGGCGATCGTGTCTCGAGGAGACACCGGATCGAGGACGTTCCCCGTCAAAATACTCCTGCCGAACCCCGACCACGAGTTGAAGCCGGGCATGCTGGCGTACGTGGTGTTCCGCGTCGGCAAGCCCAAAGAAGCGCTTGTGGCGCCGAAGGACGCGGTGGTCATCACGCCGTCGCAGTCAAAGGAAGTGTATCGCGTGCGGGAGGACAAGGCGTTCCCGGTTACCGTTGAGACCGGTCCGGCCGACGATTCCTTCGTAACCGTGAAGGGAACGGACCTGGCTGAAGGCCAACTCGTGGTAACCGTAGGCAATGAACGGCTTCGCCCGGCGCAACGCGTTCGGATTGTGACGGGAACAGAACGCGAGACCGCCGGCTCGACCGTCGCTCGGGACAAGACCATCCCCCAACGGAAAGGAACACCGTGACCGCTGTTCCGACCGGCGCTGATCCTTACCCGACAACTCTCTCCGAGACGCAATGGCTATAATCCAATCTTCGATACGATACCCTGTGACCGTAAGCGTGGGAATATTCCTTCTGGTGCTTTTCGGTCTGCTTTCGCTCTTTGCGATCCCCGTCCAGCTGACGCCGGACGTGGATCGTCCGAAGATCACCGTCGAGACCGAGTGGCCCGGAGCGTCACCTCGGGAAATCGAAGAGGAAATCGTTATCGAACAAGAGGACACCCTCAAGAATGTCGAGGGCCTCACTCGGATGAAGAGCGAATCCATGGACTCGCAGGGGCGGGTCGAATTGGAATTCCCGGTCGGCGCGGACGTGAATGCGGGGCTGCTGAAGGTTTCCAATCGGCTCGACCAAGTCCCCCAATATCCGCCCACGGCGGAGCGTCCCGTTATCATCTCGGCGAGCGAGCAGATCGCTCCGATTGCGTGGATGCACGTGGAGAAGCTCCCCGGCGCCGAAGGAGCGATTCAGGAACACAGGCGGTTCTTCGTCGAGAAGATCCGGCCTCTTATCGAACGAGTGCCCGGTGTCGCGAAATCGAACGTGTACGGCGGATGGGACAGGATCATGGAAGTGGTCGTCGACGTCGAGAAGATGTCCAGCCGCCGGATCACCTTCACCGAGGTGATCGACGCTCTGCGTAGAGAGAACCGGAACATCTCGGCGGGCCATTTCGACGAAGGCAAGCGCCGCTATATCGCCCGTACGGTCGGTCAATTCCAGCGCCCGGAAGACATTGACGAAGTCGTAATCAAAAGCGTGGACGGGGCGCCGGTCAAGATCAAGGACATCGGATTCGCGCGACTCGGTTTCGATGAACCCAACGTGATGGTGCTGGCGCAATTCGAGCCGACGATCGTGCTCAACGCCATCCGAGAGGCGGGGGCCAATGTCATCGAAGTGATGGACGGCATCAAACGGACGCTCGAGGATATCAACGAAAACATTCTCCCCGCCAAGGGTCTCCGAATCGTCCAAGTCTACGACGAAACCGACTACATCAACAGCGCGATCGAACGGGTCACCGACAACATCATGATTGGCGGAACCTTGGCGATCATCGTCCTGCTCCTGTTTCTCGGCAGCGTCCGAAGCACCTTCATCGTGGCGACCGCGATCCCGGTCTCGATTATTGGAACCATGCTCGTTATGGGGCTCCTGGGCAGAAACATCAACGTCATCTCACTGGCCGGCATGAGTTTCGCCGCGGGTATGGTGGTTGATAATTCGATCGTGGTCCTGGAGAATATCTATCGACACCGCGAGATGGGAGAATCCGCCCCCGAGGCCGCGTACCGGGGGGCGTCGGAGGTCTGGGGCGCGGTCCTGGCCGGCACGCTCACCACCATGGCGGTCTTCATCCCCGTGACATTCGTTCAGGAGGAAGCCGGCCAACTCTTTCGGGACATCGCGATCGCCATCGCCTCGGCGGTCGGCATCTCGCTGATCGTGTCGATCACTCTGATCCCCACCCTGGCCGCGCGAATACTGAAGGTCGACACGCCGGCTGAACGCGCGGCCAAGAGCGGTTTCAGCGTGCGTAGACTTCTCTCCCCCTTCGGCAAGGTCAAGGACGGCGTCACGGCCGTGTCGCGATTCGTCCTGGGGCACAGGCTTCGGGAGGTCTTCGTCGTCGTCCTGCTGACCGCCCTTTCGCTCACCGCGGCTTATTTCCTTTCTCCGAAGACCGAGTATCTCCCCGAAGGCAACCGCAATTTCATGCTGGCCATTCTCATACCGCCTCCGGGCTATAATCTGCCGACGCTCGAGAAGATGGGCGAATATATTGGTGAGGGGATCAAGCCCTACTGGGGGGTGAAGCCCGGCTCCGAGCAGGATAAGAAACTGAAAGGCGTAGGGATACAGCAATATTTCTACGTTGCGACACGCTCACGGGTGATCATGGGGGTGAAATCCCGGGATCCGGAGAAGGTTCGGGAATTGGCCCCCGTGTTGAAAGGCATTCTCAATTCCATTCCCGGCATGATCTCGATCGTTACGCCGGCGTCGCTCTTCTCCCGAGAGATCGGACGGGGGCGTTCCATCGACATCGAGTTGACCGGCCCCGATCTGGCGCAGCTCGTGCAACTGGGGGGGCGGATCTTCGGCCAACTCATGGAGATATTGCCGGGGGCTCAGGTGCGGCCGATCCCGAGCCTCGATCTGGGCAATCCCGAGATCAGGATCGTTCCCGATCGTGAACGCACGGCCGCGCTTCGCATGAATACCTCCGAGATCGGCGCGTACGTGGACGCGTTGCTCCAAGGGCGCAAGATCGATGAGTATCTCCTTGACGGAGAGAAGATCGACCTGAAGGTGGCCGCAGGCGCCAACTTCATCGAGCGTACGCAGGATTTCGCCGGTTTGCCCATCAAAACGCCCGAAGGCAAATTGGTGACGCTCGGCGACATCGCGGACATCGATCTCGTCTCCGGACCGACGCAAATCAACCGTATCGAACGTCGGCGGGCCATTGAACTCGTTACCATACCCCCGGCCGAGATCCCGCTCGAAGAGGCCATGCAAAGGGTGCGTAACCAAATCGAGAAACCGCTCCGTGAGGAAGGCGCGGTGGGCGGCCGGATCGGATTCCGTATGGCCGGCGCGGCCGACGACCTGACCCGGACGCGGAAGTCGTTCCAAGGGAACTTCCTGTTGGCGCTTCTGATCACCTATCTCTTGATGGCCGCGCTCTTCGAGAATTACCTGTATCCGTTTCTCATCATGTTCACCGTTCCGCTGGCCACCGCAGGCGGTTTCATCGGGCTGTGGATGGTCAATCGCTTCGTCGCTCATCAGCCGCTCGATGTCCTGACAATGCTGGGCTTCGTGATCCTCGTGGGGACGGTGGTGAACAACGCTATTCTCATCGTTCACCAGGCGCTCAACAATATCCGAGACCGCGGCATGCCGCGGCGTGAAGCGTTGATCGATTCGGTTCGCACGCGCGTTCGTCCGATCACCATGTCGACCGCCACCTCGGTGACGGCAATGCTTCCGCTGGTCATCTTCCCGGGCGCGGGCTCCGAGATGTATCGCGGAATCGGCAGTGTGGTAGTGGGAGGGTTGATCCTCTCCACTGTCTTCACGCTCTTTCTCATACCTTCTTTTACCAGCCTTATGTGGGCTGTGGGCGCCCGCGTCTTCCCCGGTTCCTACGCTGAGCCCGACGCCTCCGCCGGAGGAAGCGCCGAGTGAGACCCACGGCGGGCACAGACTCAGCCTATGCGCCGTAATCCGGACGATGTCCCCTTTTCGCCGCTTGCCCATTGATCCCGGAACTGGTATGACGATTCATTCGTGGGCGCCGACAGTGTTGAACCCTGCCGGCGAAACAAAGGAGCCTCATGTTACCGAACTGGGCCGCGTGGGCGGGCATAACATTCGTCATCATTGTTTTGGCGGAAGTCGTCCGCGCCGGCCGTCTGCTCTTTCGAAATCTGAAAAACGAACCGACGCTCAAGAGAATCTCCACTCCCCGCGAAGGATCCGCGGCTCCTCTGGTGTCGGTGGTCGTGCCGGCGAAGGACGAGGAGCGCTACATCGAGAGTTCGGTCAGGTCGATTCTCGCGTCGGATTATCCCAACCTGGAACTCATCGTTGTCGACGACCGAAGCGAGGACCGCACCTCGCTTATCTTGGATCGGCTCGCGGGTGAACATGCTCGACTGAAGGCGCTGACCGTGACCGAACTGCCTCCCGGCTGGACCGGTAAGACCCACGCCCTCTTTGTCGGCGCGAATGAAGCTCGGGGTGATATTCTGCTCTTTTCCGACGCGGACAGCGTGATCGGATGTGACACGGTGTCCCGGTCGGTCGCTTCCGTCCAAGAGAATGATCTGGACATGATGAGCATCTTTCCCGGCTTCACCGAATACCGATTCAGCGAGAACATCGTCTTTCCGCATCTTGCGCTGGGCCTCTTCTACTTCTATCCACTTATGGACATCAACGATGAGACCAAGAGCGCGGGCCTCGCATCCGGCTCGTTCATCATGATCACCAGATCCGCGTACGAAAAGGTTGGAACCTGGAAACGATTCCGAGGAGAAATCACCGAGGATGTCGCATTGTCCAAGGCGGTCAAATCGGAAGGCTTGAGGCTCAGGTCGGTCCGGGGCGCCCACTTGGTGAAGACGAAGAGCTTCGACAGCCTGCGGGATCTCTGCCGGTTCTGGAAGCGCACCTACTACGGCGGGCTCGAGCGAAGCATTCCGAAACTGGCGAGGTTGGCGATCAACTACGTGGCCCTTGTCGTTGTGCTCTGCTGCTTCGTCGTCTCCTCGGCGTCGATCCTTACCGGCAGGGCGTCGCCCTGCGAATGGGGTCTGTTTATCCTTTCGGGATTGGTCGGCGCGGCGGTTATCGGATCCTATGCGGTCTTCGCGCGGACGTTCCATGGGAGCCGGCTGTACGCGTTGACCGCCCCCGTGGGCATTCTTGTGAGCGCCTGGATCGCTGTGAGCACACTCGTGACGAGATTGAACCACGGGGGAATCAACTGGCGGGGGTCGGTGTACAAGTGACGGATCATCGAGGTGCGCCGCTCTGGGAGCGGCCTGCCGAGCTTACCGCAGCGCGTCGGTCAGGTAACGGCGACAGCCTGCGCCAACTCTGCCGAAAGAGAAAACCATTGACGATTGCTGGGCTTTTCTGCTATGCTTGCCATCTACGTATGCCGAATCCCTAGTGAAAGGAGACGGTTTCATGGATCTGCGGACAACCGGGCGGTTGACGGCGGCCTGCATCTCGCTACTCTGCGCAGCGCTCATCATCGCGTCGAGCGCCGCCGCCCAGGAATATAAGAGCTTTAAGAGCGATAAGTACGGCTTCACCATGAAATATCCCGCCACGTGGGTGAAGGTCGAGAATCCCAAGGGCAATTACTACGTCGTCTTTCAGGCCCCCGATCTGGTGGACAACTTCAGGAACCGCATCCATGTCGCCGCTCATAAACCTGTGAAGGACCCCATCGAGGAGTTCCTCCAGGAAATGCGCAACGGCATCAAGGACTTGCAGAAGAAATCGGGCAAAAAGCAGGATGTTCGCATAATCGATGAGGGGCCCTTCAGGGCGGATGTTGCCGGCGCCCACTACTTTTTCCTGGAAGTCCTCGAAAACAAACTCAAATTGGATATCGTCATCGTTTTCTATAAGCACGAGGAGACGCTTCTCCGTGTTTCCTGCTTGGCGCCCTCTTCCGTTATGGAAAAGATGCATCAGAACTATAATGATGTGCTTGTTTCGGTGAAGTTTCCGCAGGAATCCCAAGGTGAGGCTTCAGCGGGAGGCCCCGGCGCGCCTGAGACCGTCGATCCGGCGCCGTCCGACGAGCAACCCGCAGCGCAACCCGGTCAGCTTCAGCCCCGGACGCCGTCCGCAGCGCCTCAGCCCTCTGCGCCGAGTTCTCGGCAAGCCCCGCCGGAACAGGATTCGGGCCTGAGAGAACAACACCCCCGGGCGCCTCAAGCGCCGCGCGGGCCTGTCGGTCCGTCCCGAGGGCCCTCCGGCCCTGCAACGGGCATCGTGCAGTAACTACGTCCTGCTTCGGCCTTTTGTTGTCATTTCCGGCGTCCGCGGTTTCCGGTTGGCCCGTCGCCGCGTGCCTTGACTTGTTTGCGCATCCGGCCTATTTATAGAGGTGACGTTCCTCGGCGGGCCGCCCCCCGAACTGATGACGCGTCACCGAACTTATCGTAAAGACGAGTTTTTGTCGGCGTTACCGGAGGATGGGTCCACTGGTGTTGTAGTACGCGGCGCGCGCCGATTTCAGGCCGGAGTATTCGTCACATGGGACTTCGCCGCTCGATCAGACTCTTCAACGCCTACGACGCGTTCGTTGAATTCAAGGAGGCCGCTTCCGGACCGAAGCCCCCCTACCGCGATTCCGCGTCCCTCCGTGATCGCGCGTCCCAACTGGCTCAGCGATTCGAACCCGGAAAGGATAGGAGCGAACTCGACGACGCGCTTTCCAAGCTCGGCGTCTCGGTCGATTTTCGCATGTTCGAGCAAGTCTCGACCATGCTGAGATTCCTCGGGAATACCCTCTTCAGAGACGTCTCCCAACCCATCCCCGCAAGAATTCGAAAAAGAATCCACGAGTACGACGGAACGGTCTTCTTCTTCGTGGGGCATACCTCCTATTTCGACTACATCCTGGCCGCGCAATTGCTCTATCGGCTCGGCATGGAGCCGCCGGTGATGCACGTGACCGGAAGCATGTGCACGGGCTGGCTCTCGAACTGGCTGCTCGGCCTGAGGTCCCTCGAGGTGCCCAAACACCTTACGCCGGTGCAGCATCGGGCGTACGCATGGTTCACCGCGGCTCTGGCCGAATACGACACCCAGGTGTTGTTCGCTCGAACCAGCCGATATACGGTGCGCGCGCGGGACGGCATCCTCAGGGAGCCGTATGTTCCCCACGGAATCGTGGCGAGCGTGAAATCCGGCGGCAAGGCGCTTGTGGTTCCGTTGGCGGTTTCCTATTCGGCCATTCCGGAAGATCGCTATCTCACCGCTTCGACCCTGCTTCCCGCCCTTTCCGTCCTCCCGAGGAGCTGGACGTACTTCCTGCCGTTCGCATTCGGCGTCCGAAAGCCGAAGAACATGTTCCGGAACCTCGAGCACATTTTCGGAGACGTGAGCCTCAATCTTGGAGAGCCGTTCGAACTCGCGGACAACGAATCCCTGACGCAGCAACGGATCTCTCATCGCGCGATCGAAGAGATCGCGCGGAACAAGGTCATTCATCCCAGTCAATTGGTCGCGCGGGCAATGCGCGATCTCGACTACCCGGACATGAAGACCCTGCGGGACGAGGTGGAGAAAGAGATCGAGCACACCCGATCGTTTTTCTACTCCAGATACCGGAAAGAGCCGCCGTTTCACCCCCTGATCGAATCGGACGTCGCCGAAGCGATTCAACGGGGAATCAAGGTATTGTCGCAACGGAAGGCCCTCGGTCGGTCCACCTTCCGGCGACGCTTCTATCCGCGCGATCTGACGCTGCTCAGATTCTACGGCTATCACGCTGACCGGAGGATCTATCCGCTCAGCGGTCGAAATACGCTTACGGTAATCAATGCAGGGGTGTGGGGCTACACCTTGGCCCTGCACATCGGCCGGAACCTGCTCCGTAAAGAGGAACTGGAAGAACACTCTCTGGTTCTGTACGACTCACGGGAAGACCTCATCGAGAAGCTCACCGTCGACGGTAAGCACCCGTGGCATTTCAAGGACATACCGCTGCCGCGGTCGGTCCGCCCCGAAGCGGACCTCCGCGCCGCGATCGGCGACACGTCGCTTATCCTTGTCGTCACCCCGAGCAAGTACTTCTATTCGCTGATCGGCAAAATCCTGGAACTGGCCCCGGAGGGGAGCGACCTAGTCATAGCGACGAAGGGATTCATCCCCGAGACGGGCCTGCTGCCCTGCCAGACCGCGGAACGCGAGATGGAGCGACTTGGCAAGAGGATCAAGATCTCCGTCTTGTCCGGCGCGAATCTGGCCCACGAGATCGTTCAGGGGGGCGCCGGCGTCACGCAGATCGCGTGCGAGGAATACGCCACGTTTCTGCGGCTGAAGAGCATGATCGAAACGCGAACGTTTCGGGTAGTTTATTCTACCGACGTGATCGGCACTACGATCGCCGCCGCGCTGAAGAACGTCTACGCCATCGGGTTCGGCATCTTGGAAGGCTCGAAGAAAGCGCCGGAGAATTTCCTCGCCACCTATTCCACCTTGGTGACCGCGGAGATACGGAAGTTCGGGATGCTCCTGGGCGCGTCCCCCGAGACATTCGGCTCCGAAAGTCAGGTGTGGATGGCGGATCTCTTGGCCACGTGCCGGGGCGGCCGGTCCGCGAGCTTCGGCAGAGACCTGGCCGGCATGGATGAGAAACACGGCAAGTCCCTCCCCGCTCGGGTGCTTCTGGAACAGTACCGCAAGAAAAGAATCGCCATCGAAGGCTACGAGGCGTCCCGTTTCGCCCAACGGATGGCGTCCCAGCGAGGTTTCCATCCGCCGATTCTCGGTGAGATCTACTCGATCCTTCACGGCGGAAAACAGGTCAACGTTGATGACTTTGTCGAGAAGTGCCTTGACGCGCTCACCGACCGTTCCGTGCAGACGACGCCCGCCGCTATCCCATTCCGTCCTCGGAGACCATGACCTCGGGCCGCGCGGCCGACCGCGAACCACGCGGCGCCCCGGTACGCCCGTTCGTTGAAAAATCGAGGAGATTCATGAACCGTGACGACGCCGTATCCGTGCATATTCCGGTGAGGGACCTATCGCCCGGAGACACCGTGCTGCAGCTCTTCGAGGTCCGGGGCAAAGAGCTTCGCAAGACCAAGACCGGCTCGGATTATGTGGATCTCACCATCGGCGACGCAACCGGCGCTCTGCCGGGGAAGATGTGGTCGGAAGCATTGAGAAAATGGGGACAGGATTTCAATCCGGGCGATTTCGTCAAGATTGAAGGGCGTGTGGACACGTTTCGAGATCAGATGCAGCTGGTGATCGGCAAAATCCGAACGGTCCTCCCGACGGAAATCGAGGACCTCCGCCTCCTGGTGCGGTCCGCCGAGGAAGATCCCGAGACTTTGTTTCAACGCCTGCGGGAATTGGCCCAGGGCCTGGCTCCCCGTGAACTCGCCGAACTCGTCGGGGAAATCCTCGATCGCAATGAAGAAGACCTCAAAGCCTACCCCGCGGCCGCCCTTATTCACCACGCGTATCGCGGAGGACTGATCGAGCACACGGTATCGGTGTGCGCAAAGGTTGAGGCGGTCCTCGATGTGACGCCCAACATCGATCGTGATATTGCCGTGGCCGGCGCCATATTGCATGATATAGGAAAACTCAGGGAACTTAAGCCCGTGGGTGGAGGACGAACCCGAGAGGGACGGCTCATCGGCCACGTCATTCTCGGAGTGAACATGGTGCGGGAAGTCGCCCTCGAAATGGGGATCGCCGATCAAGGGCCGGTCCGGGAACTCGAGCACATACTGCTCTCCCACCATGGAGAGACCCAATTCGGCGCCCCGGTCAGACCGATGACCAGAGAAGCGCTTCTCGTGCACTTCATCGATAATCTGGACTCGAAGCTCAAGATAATTGACGAATCCCTTGAATCCGCCGGGCCGGACGGATTCGCGCCGTACAATAAATGGCTTGAAGGTCGGCCCTACGCGGGGTCACGAACCTCAACCGAGGAAAAGGAGGAGGACCATGCCTGAACGTGAAGAAAAGCTTGCCGAAATGAATCGCCGATCATCCGAACTCAGAGGTTATCTTTGACCTGGATGAAAAGATCTCGCGCTTGAAGATCCTGGAGAAACGCCAAGAAGACCCGGAATTCTGGAACCATCCCGAAGAGGCCAAGAAAGTCCTCAAGGAACAAAAGCAGATCGCCGATCTCGTCGATCGGTTTTACACGTTGGAGCAGGATGTCGACGACGCGGAAGTCCTTCTGCAATTGGCCCTCGAAGAGGAGGACGATTCGGTTGTCCGCGAGGTCGACCGAAAGATCGAAGACATCGAGCGACGCATAGACGGCCTCGAAACGCGACGGCTCTTCTCACGACAGGAGGATTCGGGCAGCGCGATTGTCGAAGTTCACGCCGGCGCGGGCGGCACCGAAGCCCAAGATTGGGCGGAGATGCTCCTGCGGATGTACCTTCGGTGGACCGAACGTGAAGGATATTTCACGGAAATTCTGGATACCGTGCCAGGTGAAGAAGCGGGGATCAAATCCGCCGCGTTCTCCGTCGACGGCGACTACGCGTACGGCCGCCTTCGCGCGGAAATGGGAATCCACCGACTGGTGCGTATTTCCCCCTTTGATGCGAATTCGCGGAGACATACGTCATTTGCGGCGATCTTCGTCTATCCCTCGGCCGACGAAACGGTGGACATCGACATCAATGAAGCGGATTTGAAGGTCGACACCTATCGTGCGTCCGGCGCGGGAGGTCAACACGTCAATAAGACCGATTCCGCAGTGAGGATCACCCACCTTCCCACGGGGATTGTGGTCCAGTGCCAGAACGAGCGCTCCCAGCACAAGAACAGGGCGATGGCTCTGAAAATCTTGCGATCGCGACTCTACGACCTGGAACTGGAAAAGCAGCGCGAAGAAAAGGATCGCGTCCACAAGCAGAAGAAGGAGATCGCGTGGGGATCCCAAATCCGATCCTACGTCCTCCAGCCGTACCAGATGGTCAAGGATCATCGGACCAATGTGGAAGTCGGCAATGTGAACGCGGTCCTTGACGGCGACATCAACGTGTTCATCCAGGAATACCTCGCGTACGAAGCGCGAGACGGCGAGCAGGAGGCGGCCGTGGCCGCTCGGCAGGGCGGCTAAACGATTCACGCGTCCGGACCGTTGAGACTCGCCTCCCTGGCGGCCGTCTCCGAAGCGTACAGACCATGAAGCATCGAGATGAGGCGCCTGCGGGAGCTTCGCGTGCGAAGGCCGCTCACTGCGGTCATCCGTGAGGTCCCCTGCGGAGGCGCCTCTGCAGATGCCACCGGAGCATACATGATTGCCATCCAAGGTTTGGATCAACTCTATGAACGTGTTATCGACAAGGGACTGTGCGCGGCGTGCGGAGCATGTACGGGTGGATGCCCGTACCTGACGGCCTTTCGCGGTAAGACGGTCATGCTCGAACGCTGCACGGTCGGCGAAGGGCGGTGTTTCGCCTACTGCCCCATGACCTTCTTCGACGAAGCCGAAGCCGCTCGACGTGTTTTCGGCGAACAGGCCTCGTCCGGCCCGTTGGGCGTTTACTCGGAGATCCCGGCCGCCAAGGCAGCGGACTCGGAGATCGCGTCACGAGCCCAGGGAGGAGGAACCGTCACCGCCTTGATCAAACGGGCCCTTGAACGGGGATTGATCGATGCGGCGATTTTGACACGAGCCGAGGACGGGGCCGAGTTTCCGGCCGGTTTTGTCGCGACATCCCTCGAGGACGTGGAATCCGCTGTCGGTTCCCGCTATGTGGGCTCCCATTCCCTGGCCGCTCTCCGGGAGGCTCTGGAACGAGGCTTCGAGCGCATTGGGGTTGTGGGCCTTCCCTGTCAGGTGCGATCGGTCCGCAAGATGCAACTCTACGATCTCAAGAACGAGCGCCTCGAATCGCGTATTCCGCTCGTCATCGGTCTTTTCTGCAATTGGGCCTTCTCTGCGCGAGACTTTTCCGCGTTCCTGAAAGAGCGTTTCGGCGTCACGGACGCTCGGCGATTCCACATACCGCCCCCTCCGGCGAACCTGCTGGAGATCGAGACCTCCCGCGGACAGCGCTCGATTGATCTGGAGGACGTTCGACCGCTGATTCAGGCCGCATGCAACCGATGCCCGGACCTCACCTCGGAGTTTGCCGACGTCTCGGTCGGCATGTATGAGGGCAAAGACGGGTGGAACACGGTCATTGTCCGCACGCCCGTTGGGAGCGACCTCATGGATGAAGCCGTATCCGCCGGGATGGTGGAGACGGAGGAATTCCCGGCTGAGAACAGAGCACACCTCGAGCGCGCGGCTGAGAATAAACGGCGCCGCGCGTCCACCGCGTCACAATCACACGGAGAATCCGAATCATGTCAATCATAGGCTGGAACGCGCCCGGCAAGACAGTCCTCCTCATGGGAAATGAGGCGATCGCCCGCGGCGCTCTCGAAGCCGGCGTGTCCGTCGCTGCCGCGTACCCCGGCAATCCCTCCTCCGAGATCATTGGATCTCTCTCGTCGGTGGCCGATGAGGCCGGAATATACGTGGAATGGTCGATCAACGAAAAGGTTGCGCTCGAGGTGGCCGCGGCAGCGGCCGTTTCCGGGCTGGACGCCTTGGCCGCGATGAAGCAAAACGGCTTGAATGTGGCTTCGGACTTCCTCCTCAATTTGAACCTGACCGGTGTCAAAGGCGGGCTTGTGTTGGTCGTCTGCGACGATCCCTCGGGCATATCGAGCACGAACGAGGAGGATTCCCGCATATTCGCGAAGTTGGCCGATTTGCCGCTTATGGAGCCCTCGACCTTTGATGAAGCCAAGGACATGGTTAAGGACGCGTTCGAACTCTCCCGAGCGATCGAAACGGTGGTGATGATTCGCAGCGTCACGCGGATCTCCCACGCCCGGGGTAATGTGACGCTCGGCCCGCTCCCCGAGTCTCGGCCGTCGCCTCGCTTCGAGACTACAACCATGCTCTCGGCCCTGCCCACGTCCCTTACGCATCCCGCGGCCCATCGGCGATTCGCGGAGGCGGAGAAGCGGCTTGCGGATTCCCGCTACAACGAATACGAGGGCCCCGACAGCCCCGAACTCACCGTATTCGCGTGCGGCGCGTGCCGGCTTTTCGCCGGGGAGGCCATCGAGGTTCTCGATCTGCAATCTCGGGTGGGTCTGGTGAAGGTCGGAACCACCTGGCCTCTGCCGGAACGGTTCGTCCTCGAACAGCTCGGACGTTCCCGACGAGTGTTGTTCGCTGAGGAAGTGGACCCGGTGCTCGAGAATAACGTGAAAGAGCTGTACGCCGAGCATAACCGCGATCTCCCGAGCCTGGAGTTCTTCGGCCGAAAGCGCGGACCGTTCCCGGGAACGGGTGAGTTGGAACCGGGCATCGTCATCGGTGTTCTCGCGGAACTCACGGGAACGCAGGTTCCGAGCCTGCCCGCGGAATATGCGGAGAAAGCCCGCGAAGCCCTGGAAGGATTCGCTCCTCCCAGATCGCTGGCATTCTGCCCGGGGTGTCCGCACCGAGCGTCGTTTTGGGCGATCAAAACGGCCCTTGCGTTGGACGGTCGGGAGGGAGTCGTATTTGGTGATATCGGATGCTATGCGCTTTCCGTGCTGCCGACGGGTTTTCGGCAATCACGGACGTTGCACGCGATGGGCTCGGGAGCGGGAATGGCGTGCGGATTCGGCATGTTGGAGCGTCTTGGATCAACCCAGCCATCGATCGCGGTATGCGGGGATTCCACCTTCTATCATGCGGCGATCCCACCGCTGATCAATGCGATCCATCATGGATCGGACTTCCTGCTCATTCTGCTCGATAACAGCGCGACCGCAATGACCGGATTTCAGCCTCATCCCGGGAGCCCGATCGACGCGATGGGCGCGGAAGCTCCACCGGTGGTCATGGAGGATCTCTGTTCGTCGCTGGGACTGGAACCGATGATTCACGACCCATTCGATCTTCAGGGAACGGTCGATGCGATCTACGGACTTCTTCAAGAGCGAGGAACCAAGGTTCTCATTCTGAGACAGGAGTGCGCTCTGGTGCGCGGCAAGAAGTTCGCGAAACGGTATACGGTTCGGATCGATCCGGACCGGTGCATCGGCGAGGAATGCGGCTGTAATCGTCTCTGCACACGGGTTTTCCGATGTCCCGGCCTCAATTGGGATCCTGTGGCGGGCAAATCCACAATCGATGAAGCGATCTGCACGGGATGCGGCGTATGCGCGGACATCTGCCCGAGCGGCGCAATCGTCAGGGAGTCTGCTTGAATGATGAAAGATCCGTTCAACATTGTGGTTACGGGAGTAGGCGGTCAGGGGAACGTGGTGGCTTCACAGCTGCTCGGCGCGATACTGGTGGAGCACGGCTATAACGTCACGATCGGTGAAACGTACGGCGCGTCCCAACGGGGCGGCTCGGTAATGAGTCATGTCCGAATCTCGAAGACGAGACAGTACGGGCCGTTGATTCCACCCGGCAGAGCGGATCTGGTGGTCGCCCTCGAACCGAGCGAAGCCGCCAGGGTCCTCGGCCGGTACGGCAATCCCGAGACCATATCGGTGGTCAACACCCGGCCGGTGCAGCCGGTGGACGTCATCAGCGGCGATTGCGCCTACCCGGACCTCGACGCGCTGCGTGAGCGTGTCGAGGGGCTCAGTAAGCGCTCGTACTTCCTCGACGCAACGGCTCACGCCATGGAGCTGGGCGCGCCCATCCTCGCCAATATCATTCTCATCGGAGCGCTCGCCGGCGCGAAGCTCCTCCCCATCAACGCAGACGACCTGAGTCGCGCGGTGGCCGATTACATGTCACCGGGCAAGGTCGACATCAACAGAAAGGCGTTCGACCTGGGAACCGAGCTGGTGGCGGCGTAGACGCACGGTTACACGGTGTCCCTGCGGGATCACGCCGATCTCGCACGCCGGCGCCGGCCGCCGACGCTCTTGGGCCCTGAAAGGTAGCTCTTCCAGAAGGCGCGGGCGGCTTCATTGTCGGCGATCTTTGTGCCGGGAAACGGCAAATGGCGGAAGTAGTCTTCCACCTTAGAGAGCATGATGGTGGCGACGCCTCTCCGCCGGAGTGATTCGACGACCCAAATGTTGTTGACTTGCGGATTCCACCCTTTGTTTCCGTATCCGTGACAGTATCCGACCGGCTCTCCTCCGCAGTAGACATTCATTTCGTACCGGTCCCACTCCCGGTCGTATTCGAACTCGAGGAGAAAGAGGGTGCTGAGTCCGTCAACGGTGAGGTCGAAAAAGAAGCGAAAAGCCACGGGATCTCTCAACCGGTTGGGGGGAAATTTACGCGAGTACAGTATGAGGTAAGCGAGCTTCTTGGTCAAGATCTTTTGGGAATTGAGGATCGACGCTTTGGGCGCCTCACTCACCAGCGGTCCGGGAAGTCCTTCCGGTAGATTCGATAGCGCTTGAAAAGACGCGCTCCGCCTTCGCTCTCGAGCTGATTGATATCCTCGTTGTCCTCGAGGTTCCAACCGAGCTCCAGGTAATCGTAGTTCCCCTTTTTCCTCATGGTGTCGAAGAGATAATCGAGCGCGACAAACGGCAGACCTGTTTGGCGATACCCTTCTTTGATTCCGAAGAGCAGTCCGCGTGTGCCTCTGATTTCACGTTTGTACAGCAAGACCTTGATGAGGCCGCTGAGGCCGATCTTGCCGTTGAGCCGCTTGAGTAAGGGATTGATGTCGGGCACGATCACCGCCGCGCCGACGGGTCGATCACCCACATAGACGAAAAAGATGAGATCGTCGTCCGCGATTCGTTTGAGTTCGTCGCACATGAAGCCGAACTCTTTTTCCGTCATCGGGACGAACCCCCAGTTTCCCGCCCAGCATTCATCGTAGATCTTTTTGATCAGCCGGAGGTCTTCATTGAGTCGCCTGCGATCGCCTCGGCGCACGTAAGCGGCGCCGTTGCTCTTGAGTCGCCGAATGAGCCGTTCGATCCATTCGGGAGGGCGCCATTTATTGTCGACGAGA
This sequence comes from uncultured Syntrophales bacterium, assembly GCA_964385875.1. GTDB lineage: Bacteria > Desulfobacterota > Desulfomonilia > Desulfomonilales > Desulfomonilaceae > CAYLRL01. Next base: position 17,033 of record CAYLRL010000042.1, on the reverse strand, counting down.
AAGGACAAGAGATCCTTCTCCTTTCGGAAGCCCGCCGACTCCACCAGATCGCAGTAGTACGGATAATTGTACGGCATCATGAAGGTGGCCCGATGCTCGAAACCTTCCGTGAGCAGTCCCACCTCGTAATTCATGCTGGGATTGAGCGGGCCGCGCAGAAATGTCATGCCCTGCTCCCGCACCCACTCTTCGACCCGGTTGAAGAGTGCGTGTGCGACTTCCTTATCGTTGAAGCACTCGAAGAAACCCCAGGACCCCATCCCTTCTTGGTGGTAGCGGTTGTGGTTCCGGTCGACAATGCCGGCGATTCTTCCTACCGGTCTGCCGTCGCGCATCGCCAGGAAAAGGACGCGATCCGAAAACCCCCAGAATGGATGACGATCGCGGTCCAGCAGAAAGCGCACGCTGCTTTTCAGCGGCGGGACCCAGTTGGGATCGCCGGCGTAGACGCTCCAGGGAAAATCAATGAACGCCTTCAATTCGTGCGGGCGATCGATCTGTGCTATCTCCAACCCCACGTCACGGCTCCCTAACCGCCGGCTGATTTCCTCGTTCTCGGCGTAACTATCCGGCATCGTCGCAGATCGAGGGGCTCGTGCGGCACCCGGCCCCTTGTGCTCGTTCGCCCCGAAGAGCGATCGGCCCTTCTTGAGCGTCGGTGGGCGCGTCATCGCCGGACGGCGCTTTCCGACGTGGTTCCCGGCGGTTCGGCCCGAGTCTTTTCGCCAAGCCGTAATCTCGCACAATACATCATTTGCGATCGAGTCGGCGAGTCTTTTCTGCGCCGAACCGGGCCCCGGCCACTGTCCGCTCAAAGTCCGCCGCGCCGATCAAAGATCGGTCGAAAAAGCGCGATCTGCCGGCGCCTATCGAACGGAAACGAGGAGGAGGCTGATATCGTCACTGAGCGCGCCGTCGCCCTGAAAGGTTTCGACGTCCTCGAGGATGGTCCTGAGAAGATCGTCAGGGTCCCGCGCGACGTTCTGAAGAAAGATATCCCGCAGCCGTTGTTCGCCGTACATGCCGTTCTCGCCCTGCAGGTCGCCGGCTTCCGTTACGCCGTCGGTGTAGAGGAGCACGCAATCACCGGGCCGCAGGCTCTCCCGCCCTTCTTCGTACGCCATCTCGGGAAACGCTCCAACGATGATGCCGCCCGCCCCTAACTCGACCACTTCACCAGTACCGGCTCGATAGAGAAAGGGGCGTGGGTGACCCGCGTTGGTATAGACCAGTTCGCACGTCTCCGGATTGAGCATGCCGCAGAAAAGTGTCAGGAAGTCCGAATCGGGCGTCACTCGCACCATCTCGTCATTAATGGCCGAAACGAGCGTCGCCGGGCTGAGGCTTTCCTTGGCGTGCGATTGAAACGCCATTTTGAACATGGCTCCGATCATCGCCGACCGAAGACCGTGTCCGGAGACGTCGACTTGAGTGAACCCGATCATCCCGCCCATCTCGATAAGGTCATAGAAGTCGCCGCTTGCCTGGAAGGAAGGCTTATACAGGACCGAGAACTCGAGGCGCTCATGGCGCGGAAACGATTGGGGCAGGAGAAACCGTTGGAGTTGGGAGGCCATCTCCATTTCCTGCGCCATGACTAGGTTGGTTCGTTCGATCTCCTTTCGCGCCTGATAAAGCGCCAGATGATTCTTCACCTTTATCGAGAGTTCCGGCCGGTCGAACGGCTTGGTGAGATAATCGACCGCGCCGGCTTCCAGTCCCTTCTCGCGAGTGTCCGAGTCCCCCAGGGCGGTAATGAAGATAATGGGCACCGCGCCTTCGATGGCCTCCGAACGAAGCTTCTCGAGTGTTTGAAAGCCGTCGAGACCCGGCATTTCAATGTCGAGAAGCACCAGATCAGGCTTTTCCCGCTTGGCGATCTCGACCGCTTCCGCTCCCGAAGCAGCAGGGAGAACCGTATAGCTCTTCTTGAGCATTGCCGCCAGAAGCTTGCGACTGGTGGGATGATCTTCGACAAGCAGGATCTTTGGAGCGGCCATGGCGCTAGGTGGAATGTCTCCTGACTCAGCGGCTGATTCGCTTGATTAAACCACAGAGGCTGAGGCCGAGGCCAGCATTTTTTGCCGGTCGGTTCGAACGACGGGACCGATTTTCAAGCTACGGAATGCTCGAGGCTTACTACTGCGGCGCGTTGTTCACGAAATCGAACCGGTTCGTCAAGGAGCGAACTTCATTTGGCTCCGTACGCCCGAAGGAGCCGGACGATCTGCGTCCGCCCCCGAAGAGTGGCCTCACTCAGCGCGTTCAAGCCGGTTTTGTCCGGAGCGTTTACGTCCGCGTCACGATCGAGCAAAAGCCGCACCATCCGTTCATGCCCGGCTCGCACGGCTTCCAAAAGGGCCGTGCCGCCGAAAATGTTCTCCTGAGCGTTCACATCCGCACCCGAATCGAGCAGGAATCTCGCAACGCTCACGTGACCCGCCCGAGCCGCCTCCATCAATCCCGTCACTCCCTGATGGTCCGCGCCGTCCACATTCGCCCCTCGATCCTCGAGGAGTTTCACGATTTCGGTGTGGCCGGCCTTCGACGCCTCAATCAAGGCGGCGCCGCCGAGAATACCGTCCGAGGAATTGGGATCCACCCCCGCATCGAGAAGGAGTCGCACCGCTTCCAATCGGCCGAAACGAGCCGCCTCCAAGAGCTTCGCGGCCCCGAAGCCGTCTTCATGAATTCGATTCCCCCGAAGTTCGATTTCGGCTTTGAGTTCCTCGATCGCTTCCCCTTCAGGGTCGATACGGCCCGTCGATGAATCGGATAGAATCCGGGTCGGTTCAATCTCCATCTCGACGCCGTGGGACTGGAGCTCGTTCCGAAGCAGTTCGACCACGTCTTTACGCCCGAACATCGAAGCTTCCATGAGCGCAGTGTAAAGCGTCAACCGGTCGTCTTGAGATCTGAGAGTGTCGGCGCTTTCAAGGAGCGCGGTGACCGCCTCCGCATGACCGGCCCGGGCGGCCTCCGTGAACGCCGTGTCGCCGTTGCGGTTGCGGGTCTTTGGATCTCCTCCGTGATCGAGCAGCGCCTTGAGCGTATCCGTGTGACCGCCGAACGCGGCTTCAATCAACGGGGTGTTACCCAAGCGGTTTCGAGCGTTCACATCCGCTCCCGACTTGAGCAGCCCCTTCAGGGCCTCGGTTCGGCCGCGCGCCGCAGCGAATAAGAGAGCGTCGTTAAGCTTTTTCTGAGACGTGTCGCCGCGGAATCGTCGTGTAACGAATTCCGTTTCCTTTGTCATCCGTTACCTCGGGGACCGCTCCGGTATCGCGCGGCCCGGCGCATTCGTAGTAGCCCAAGGGTACTATTCTTTTTGCCCCGCTTCCAGATCGAAGCGCTCAACCGTGTCGAGAACCAACGAGCCCGAGGCCCTCACACTGGTTCCGAGGCTTGGTCCTCCGTGCTCTTCTCTTCTCGATCTTCAGCCCTCAAAGCCGCCCTTACCGAACGTCGGCGGCGAATGAAGCGCCTGACGGCAAATCCCGGCGCAGCGACAACAACCAGCCCCGAACCTGCGAACAAACCGTAGAGCACCGGGAGGGGCAACCGCTTGAGGATCCCGGCCAGGAGGACGTTCAGTCGATTCTTCCATACGCTGCGCGTCGCGCGGGTCGTGAACTTGGCGATCGTCACGTACTTGAGGAACTTGTCCGGCCCGGTCTTCGCCAGTAAGCGGCTTCCTCGGGGACCGTACTTGATCGACGTGTTCACCGCTTCGTCGAGATTCCTGCTCTTGCCGAATCTTCGGAGGACCTCAAGGGGCGCGGAACCGGCGAGCTTGAGGAACTTTCCGGTCTGTTTGCCGTACGTGGTCGCCGCTTTCTCGAGGAGTTTGAGATCTTCGACCTTTTCCGCGCGCGAGATGATCGTGAGGAAGTCCCGGACCTTGAGACCCGGAACCGTGGCAATCGAATAGACGGAACTCGTTACCGGCTTCAACGGCTTCAAACTTCCCGTCGCCTTGGCCTTGCGCATGAGACGGGTCAGCGATTTTTGCAGCGCCGCCGGCAGCTTGCCCATCTTTTTGGCCAATTTGATCATCGACAGGGAGACCCTTGTCGGAACCGCGGCAGGAGCGGCCGCGCCTCCCGACGAAATCGTCGCGCCTACGGTCACTCCCGTGAGCAGCACCCCGACGCCTGCCAGGGCCATGGTGAAATCATCCGATTCCGCGCCGTAGTATTTACCCACTGCTCCTCGTATGAGGTCTCGAAGATCGCCGATGACCAGGAAATCCGATACCGTCGCGGAGACGAGCGATTCCGCGCATGCGCCCTTCCCTTCCCATATGCCGCTCCATACGTCCTGTGCCCGAAACTCCAAGGACTCCCGTTCGGCCTTGATCTCGTTGTACAGCTTGGTTACCTCGGGGTTCGTGCGGGCATATTCGTATTCCCGGAAGTAGTCCAAGTACTCGAGGGCCTCGCAATACTCGCCGGCTTCAGCCAACTCCCGAGCTTTGGGCAAAGGATTGACCTGCGTCAACGCCTGAAACTCCGAGATGAGTCGAAGTTCGCTGAGGCTGACGAGGGTGTAACCCGAGGCGATAAAGACAGCCAAGCAGAGGATATAGAGAGGAACCTTGATTGTGAGCAGTCGCCACGACCGGACTATGCTTCGAAAAACCACGAGCGGGAACTCCGATCTACCATCACTTCATCCACAATGTCATATCTTAGCATAGATCTGATTGTCACCCGGGCCAAGACGACGTCTGCCCGATTCACCCCGAGACCGGTTCACGTTTCCTCGAGTCGAGCTAACGCTTCGGATTTCTTCGCCTCCTTTTGCTCGACGGCCTCAGCGCGACGAACAATGCGCATCGCCTGCTTGTAGATCGGTGTGTCGACCATCCGGCCGTCCAGGTTCACGGCTGCCAAGCCGTCTTCCAGTCCTTTCTCGAACGCGTCCTTGATCCGCCGCGCCTGCTCGGTCTCCTCCGTCGTGGGACAGAATACCCTGTTGAGAACCGCAACCTGGCCGGGATGAACACAATACCCGCCGGTGAAGCCCAGCTTCCGGGCACGCTCGGCCGCCCTGCCGAAACCGTCCAGGTCGCTGAAGTCCGCCACGCTGCCGAGCACCCCCATGGGCAGTACGCCGTAGGCCCGGCACGCGTTGACCAACATCGAATAGGCAAAGAAGAGCTCGGTTCCCTCTTCGGAGGGGCGCACGCCAAGTTCCAGGCAGTAGTCGTCGACACCCATGCTCATCGATTCCGTTCGTGGACTCGCAGCCGCGATTTCGTGCAAATTGAGGACGCCGAGGGGACTCTCCACATGGAGAGAAAGCGTCACCGACCCCGGCGCCAACGCTCGAGTCGTTTCCAACTCGGCGACGAGCGTCTCCAGTTCCTTCACCTGTCGGGCCGTTTCCACCTTCGGCATGAAAACCCCATGGAGACCCGGGTGGATTGCCGATTCCAGATCCGCCTCCAACAGGCGGGGATCGTTGTTTACCCGCACGAGGACATCCGCGCCGCCCCGTCCCGCAAGCAGCGCGGCGTCCCGAACCAGTTCGCGCGCACGGTCCTTTTCGGCCGGCGGAACCGCATCCTCAAGGTCGAGCAGCACTGCGTCCGCACCCCGCAGGTGGGCCTTTTCCACGAAGCGGGGAACATGTACCGGCAGAATCAAGAGAGACCGTTGAATCCGCTCTTCTTTCATGTCGGTTAACTCCTCCCTAAGCCCGCAGCGCCGAGCGGCCGGAAGTCGGGATAGCGGCCGCCGCCCACGCTCAGGCACGATTTCTCCCTCGTCAAGATTTGCCCCAACAGGCCGGCGTCCATATATCTATGCAGGGGCGGATTCCGGTACGGTCGTTTCCGAACGACCGCGACGCGTGGGGATCCGTCGTCGGTCTCACTGTGCCGGCGTCGGCCTGAAAAGGAAAGTCCGAATCGAAGTCACCGAAGAACAGACTGATACGCCCTTGAAAGAGGATCGAATATGACACGCTACAATGGAGTGAACCACTTGGCCATGGCCACCGGCGACATGGATACGACAATCAGGTTCTGGCGAGACCTTCTGGGAATGAGGCTGATCGCCGGATTGGGGAGTCCCGGCTATCGGCATTATTTCTTCGAGATATCCGATCGGGACACGATCGCGTTCTTCGAATGGCCCGGCGTCGAACCCCTCGAACCGAAAGATCACGGCGCTCCGGTGAAAGGGCGGTTCGGGTTCGACCACGTCTCGATCGGCGTCGAGACTATGGAAGATCTTTGGGAACTCAAAGCGAAGCTCGAAGCCGCGGATTTCTGGGTCTCGGAAGCCGTCGACCACGGATTCATCGTATCCATTTACACCTTCGACCCGAACGAAATACCCGTCGAGTTCAGTTTCAGCACCCACGGCGATCGAATTCGAGCCCGGCCCATTATGGCCGACTCGGAACCGTCCGACATCACCCGAGAAGGCGCGGAGCCGAATACCGACGCGTGGCCCACACCCGCTCGACCGATCCCGCACGAAGACCGGAAGATCCATCCCGGCGCGGGGAGCGAACTCTTTCACGGGACTCAGGATTGACACCCTGGGAGGGGACAAGAGGTGTGCTTGGCGGAGAGGGGCTAAGGGTTTACGTTCACTGATGTTTTACCGTGTATTCCCCGGGTGGGCCCGACGTCATACGGGCGGCGCAGCCGTACGAGGGGTTTTTCACTGAAGCGCCGGTTCAGCTCTCAATCTCCGGGCATATTCAAGCCGAACCTTCAGCGACTTCGGCGCCCGGAGGCGCTGGCGATCTTTCCCTTATCCTCCAAACGTCCGACCGCATATCGCCGGGTCGGAGGATCGAATCAATCCGCGACCGAAGGGTCGCACCTTCCGACACCGCATAATACGACGGCCGGTCTCCTATCGGGAAACCGACCGTCGTGGTTTGTCTCAGTGGGACGAATGATTCAGGAAACGATCATTTCTCCGCGCTGTGACCGCTGCCGACGCCCAGAGCAAGGGGTTCATCGGCGCCCCAGACAGGGGCTTCTTCCTTGCCGGCGATGAGCGAGACGTTTCCCTGCTCTTCCTCCTCCCGCACCTTGATCGCCACCTTGTAAAGGACGCTCAGGATAAAGAGACCCATGGCCCAGATGCCGATGGTAATCAGGATCTCGGGGAGAGTCGGCGTGTACTGGGTGATGGTGTCGAACGGCGAAGGAATGAATCCGCCAACCACCAGAGAGAGACCCTTCTCGATCCACAGGGAGAGGAAAGCCATCACGCAGGCTACGGGTAAGATCGTCGGATTGTTGCGGGTGGACGGAACGACCAGGAGGACCGTCGCCGCGATGGCCATTATGGCCGCCCCCCACATCCACGGCGCCAGATTGCCTTTTCCGTGGAGCCCCGTGAAAAGATACGTGAAGTGATGCATATGCTCCGGTATCTGGCTGTAGTACACGGTAAAGAGCTCACACGCTACGAAGAAGATGCTTGCGCACATGGCGTACGCAACGATCTTCGAGAGGGTCTTGATCGCCTGCCAGCCCGCGTCGAAGCCGGTGGTCCGCTTAAGGATGTAGGAGATGAGGATCAGGAGCGCCGGACCGCTCGCAAACGCGGAGGCCAAAAATCGAGGCGCCATGATCGCGGTCAGCCACATTCCTCGCCCGGGCAGGCCCGCGTACAGAAACGCGGTCACGGTATGGATGCTGAACGCCCAGGGGATGGACAAGTAAATGAACGGCTTGATCCATCCCGGAGGAGGCGCGCCTCTGCTTTCGCAGCCGAGCAGCGTCCATCCCACGAAGATGTTGAGGAACAAGTAACCGCTCAACACCACCATGTCCCAGAAGAGCACGGAACCGGGCGTCGGGTAGAGCGGCACATTGAAGGCTCGGTCGGGTCGCCCGAGGTCCGTGATGATGAACGCGAGGCACATCGAGACGGACGCGACCGCGAGGAATTCGCCCAGGATGGTAATCCTGCCGAAGACCTTGTAGTTGTGCAGGTAATAGGGCAGTACGAGCATCACCGCGGACGCGGCCACACCGACCAGGAAGGTAAATTGGCCGATATAGAGGCCCCACGACACGTCTCTGCTCATGCCCGTGATTCCCAGACCCGTTTCCCACTGCTTGAGGTAGTTGAGAAAACCGATACCGAAGACGATCAGGAGAAAGACGAGCCAGAGCTTATAGGATCCCTTTCCGGTTAATGCCTTTTCTAACATGGCTACCTCACAGTATGTAATAGACCTGAGGTCTGGTTCCGAGCTGCGGTTTGCGGCGAATAGAGTAGTTCCTTTCCAACACGTCCCGCACTTCGGAATGGGGGTCGTCCATATCGCCGAAGACCAGTGCGCCGCCCGAAGCTTCCACGCAGGCGGGTTTCTTGCCTACAGCGAGCCGCTCCGCGCAGAAGTTGCACTTCTCCACAACACCTCGGGTCCGGGTGGGAAATTCCCGATTCAGCTCTTTCAGGAAGGGGCGAGGATCGCGCCAGTTCAGGCTCCTCGCGCCGTACGGACATGCGGCCATGCAATACCGACAGCCGATGCAACGATGATAGTCCATCATCACCACCCCGTCCTCGCGACGGAACGTCGCCTTTGTCGGGCAGACTCGTACGCAGGGAGGGTTGTCGCAATGGTTGCAAAGCACGAGGACCGGCAAGCCGTTCAGTTCCTTCTCAACCCAGTGGTGCAACGTCTCCGATTCCTGACTGGGAAACGCGTGACCGAACGCTTCCGGCCACAGCCATTTCACGTCTTCCTTCGGGTTGCCCACATACGGAACATTATGAGTCAAGTGGCACGCTTGGACGCACTTATCGATGAGATCACGGCCGCCTTCCTTGAATTTCTTCAGGTCGACCGCCATTGCCCAGCGTTTGCCGCTAATGGCGTCGGGGTTCGACTTAACTTCGCCCTTGGCGCCCAGCGTCGTGCCTTCCGCCTTTGATCCCAAGCCGAGCCCCAGGGCAGAGAGACCGGCGATCTTGAGAAATCGTCTCCTAGTGCTGTCCATCACTCGCTCCTCCCTGCCCCTGGACTTTGAACTCGGGCTGCACATGACACTCCCAACAGCGCGGGTCCGTGTCCGTGTAGTTGTGGCATCGGTCGCAGAACTTCTCTTTGGTGACGTGGCACTTCATACACGTGTTCTGGAGACTCATTGTGTAGCTCTTGCCGTCCGTGGCTATGTAGATCCTCTGCGCGTCTCGAACCACCGAATCACGCCACGTGTCGAGAAGATCCATATGATAGGCGCGCATCCATTCCGTCTTCTCGACACACTTCTTTTCCTTCTTCGGGAGCTCGAGTTTAGGCGGAGGCGTCGCCTTGCCGCGGTTGTACCAGAGCGGAAAGGAGAAGAGAGCCACAAAAACGACGATCCCGATGATGATCTTTGCTGCGTCACTCATCTTCGTCCTCCTCGTCCTGCGGCACGCCCGGCAGCGGTTCGCCTCTCAGGTCGACCTTTCTCGGTCCCGTCTCTTCCTTCATGATGAGAGCGTTGGCCAGAAGTTCGTGAATGCCGCCGACTTCCACATCGGGAACCCAGTATTCCATCAACGCCGACAGGGTGGCCCGGTCGATCGCGCACATACAGACGAGACGATTCACATCGTGCTCTTCCTTCACGTGCATGACCGCATTGGCCCTGGGGAAGCCCCCTCGCATTCTCATTTCCATATTCTCGTCGTTACCGAGACCGGCGCCGCCTCCGCAGCAGTACGTCTCTTCGCGGATGGTGTTCTCCGGCATCTCGAAGAAGTTCTTGACGACGTGCTTGAGGACATAGCGCGGCTCCTCGATGAGACCCGCGGCTCTGGCCGGGTTGCACGAGTCGTGGAAGGTGCAGCGAATATGATCGTTGCGGCTGGGATCCAGGTTGAGTTTGCCGTGCTTGAGGAGGTCCGAAGTGAACTCGGTGATATGGACCATCTTCGTGGATTTGGAGTTTTCGAACTTGGTGCCCGTGATCGGCGACACCGGCTCTTCCAGGAAGTCGGCGGGACCGTTCATGGTATCCATGTACTGGTGCTTGACGCGCCACATGTGGCCGCATTCCCCGCCGAGGATCCACTTCACGCCGAGTCGCTTCGCTTCCGCGTAGATCTTGGCGTTGAGCCGCTTCATCATCTCATGGGAGGTGAAGAGGCCGAAGTTGCCGCCCTCGGACGCATAGGTGCTCCACGTGTAGTCGAGCCCCAATTCGTGGAAGAGCATCAAGTATCCCATGAAGGTGTACGTGCCGGGGTCTGCAAAATAATCGCCGGACGGAACCACGAACAGAATTTCCGCGCCCTTCTTGTTCACCGGCAGATCGACCCGAACGCCGGTGATGTCCTCGATGTCGTCCACGCAGAATTCCCACATGTCCATGAGGCCATGGGGCGGAATGCCCAGATGGTTGCCGGTACGGAAACAGTTGGCTACCGGTTCCTGGGCCCAGTTGATGGTCAGCCCCAACAACGTGAGCAACTCTCGGCCGATCATGGTCACTTCCGCTGTGTCGATCCCGTACGGACAGTAGATCGAACAGCGACGGCATTCGGTGCACTGATAGAAGTAGTAAAACCACTCTTTGATTACGTCGTAGGTAAGTTCCCGAGCGCCCACCATCCTGCCGAGGATTTTGCCGGCCAGCGTGAAGTCGTTGCGATAGACCGAGCGGATCAGTTCCGCCCGCAGCACCGGCATGTTCTTGGGGTCGCCGCCTCCGATAAAGAAGTGGCATTTATCCGCGCATGCGCCGCATCGAACGCATATATCCATGAAAAGCCTGAAAGACCGAAATTTCTCGAGCCGGTCCTTGATACCTTCCAGGATGATTTCTTTCCAGTTCTCCGGAAGCTTCCAGTCTTCGGCAGTGGGCGACCATTCCCGCGGGTTGGGCATGTCCACGGCCTTGAGGTTCTTGGCCGCGCCGGGGAAGCTGTAGGTGCCCGGTCGGAAGACCGTGGGCGTTTCCATCCATGGAGTCTCCGGAGGCGTATAGTCGATCTTCATATCTTCAGGTTTCGGAAGACCTTCGAATGACATCTGTTACTCCTTCTCCACGGGCAGTCCGACTTCTTTCATCTTCTCCCTGAATTCGTCCTCGTATTCCTCGTAGGTGTGGACTTTGACGGGATAACTCCAGGGATTGACATGTCTCACTGCTCGATTATTGTTCGGCATATTTCTCGTCGGGCTCAGAAACACCCCGCCGGCGTGCATGATTTTGCTCCAGGGGATGTATGCCACCAGGGCGCAGACGAGGAACAGGTGCACGTAGAAGATGAGCCCGATACCCTCGGGAACCGACTTGAAGCCGAACCCGGCCATATTCATCGTCATTTCCTTGACCTTGAGCAAATCAACCTTGATGACCTGTCGCATCAGGACGCCCGACACGCCGACAGCCAAGATAAGGAACAGCGCAAAATAATCGGCCGGAAGCGAGAGATACCGTATCTGCGGGATGAATACCCTTCGCAGGAAGAGGTATGTGACCGCGGCCAGAAACGCGAGATCCGTCAGGAACAGCGTGGGAACCAGGATCTCGAAGAAGCCGTCGAGAGATGAGATCAGTTGCACCCAACTCGGAACCGGCTCCGTGAAAAATCTCAGATGCCGCAACACTATGGTGAGAAACGCGTAGTGGAACAGAATACCGAACAACCAGAGCCACTTCGCCGACGCATACGTCACCCGAGGCCCTTCCCGATTCTCAGCCTTTATGTTCCGAAAGAGCGATCTGAACAGAAATACCTCGAGCAGCATACGGCCGATGACTTCCGTCGTCGTGAACGGAGAATCCAGCTTCTCCTGCTTCAGCCACGGAAGCGACTTGGCTTGACCGCCCGTCGAAGGAATCTTAAACGGCACCGGAGACCTCGCCCATTGAATCACCCTGTAGGTGAATCCAATGACAAACACGGCGAAGGCGATCCACGGGATGACCGTTCCGAATAATGTGTTCCAGCCTATCGCCCCGACTCCTATCAGCGGGATCAAGATCAGTCCCGTGACAAGGAGCAAGGCCACGAACACGGAATACGCTGCGCTCATCTGCCACCACCTCGTTCTTGGATTACGCTAATCGTTATGCTCCAAATCAGATCCGCCGTCTTCTGCCGACTGCCAGATCTGAGCGGCTCTCTCCAGAACCCGGGACGTCCGATTCCTGAGTTCGGTCGCCCTGATTTCGTAAATCTTTTCCCTGCACTGCGTAAAGATATTGAAGGATAGAAGGGCCAGTTTATCGATTCTCGTCTCGAAAGTCAACAGTTCTTCAAACATTCCGCGGTCCAAGATCTCTCGACCCAACCGGCGCCGGATTGCGTACTTCAGGAGAAACACAAATTGCACCGCTTGCGCAGCCGTAAACTCTTGAACCGCGCGCACCCGGATTACCCGGTCGAGAAACCCGACCACGTCGTCCGATTCCAGGTCCGCATCGGCGGTCAACGCGTCGAAAACACCCGCCGTGCCTTCGCGGATCGACGCCCCGACCGGATTGCCGAAGGGATTCGATTGGTCTTTGAGGAAGCCTTGTGAGTCGGCAGGATAGCTCTCAATGATCTGCTCGGCCCAGTCCTTGAGAATAACCTTGCGTTCGCGTTCCAACACATCTCGTAAGCTCATAACCGCCTATCGCCGGCGCATCGCACAGGCGCCCGGCCGCTTTCATCAAAAGTGGTATTGACAATCTCGGCCGCTCACCTTCACGCGCACATCCGCGGCTCTTCGAGCGAGAGCGCCCCGCACACGCGTCCGCCGGGGTCGTACTCCCCCGTCCATTGAAGGGCCGGGCTTTTGAATAGATCCGTTCGTCGAACCCATCCCGTGCTGCGGCCCTTCACCGCGAAATCTTCTTGGCGCTCCCGTTTCGTTAGAGACGTAATTCCCGGCGTCGGTGTCGGCCACAGCCCAAGAAAAACGCCGGGTTACGGCCGAAATGATCCCCCATCAGAACATATCCCGGTCGCCTTGTCAAGACCTTCTTCCCTGCGAACGCGGGCCTCTAAGCACTCCGCTTCCAAGCCTTTGCGCTTCAAACGCGGTCGTCGGGCCGGGAAGATTGCCCCTCCGTTTCTCTCGATGAAAAGAAGAAGTGCGGGGAGAATCGGCTGAACGCCCAAAAGGAGAAGATGGCTGGGGTGGGAGGATTCGAACCTCCGAATGCGGGCTCCAAAGGCCCGTGTCTTACCACTTGACGACACCCCAACATATCCGTGTCGCACGGTCTGATTGCGATCCGATGGTCGGCCTAGTCGATCGTCACGCCTCCGGCAATCGGCCCGGCGACCAACGTTTCCCACCGGCGGCCGAGCGCGACGATCATCCGACCGCCCTCACCGCCGCTCTCGACGAGGCCGAAAACCGTCGGACCGCTCCCACTCATAAGGTTGGCGCCGACCCCGACTCGGTCAAGGGCCCGCGTCAGTTCCGAGACCTCCGGATAGAGGCGCTCCGTGATCGGCTGAAGATCGTTGTGGAGCAGCTCCGCAGGTCCCGAACACGCGGCCGATCTTTCTCGCACTGTACCGCTCCGCGCCTCGCGTGTCAAGGTTCGGCCGAACTCGGAATAGACCGCCTTCGTGGAGACGGGAAAACCCGGATTGATAAGAATGAGCTCATAGTCGAGCCGGCCGCGCACGCACGTCAACCGTTCGCCCACGCCCTCGCCGATAGCGGTCCCGCCTATGAGAAAGAAGGGAACATCCGCGCCGAGCCGAGCCGCCTCCGCGGCCAACTCATCCGCCGACAACCCCAAATCCAGGAGAGCGTTCACGCCGGCCAGCGCCGCCGCTGCGTTCGAGCTTCCGCCGCCCAGGCCGGCCGCCGTCGGAATTCGCTTAGTCAACTCAACCGACAGGTTGAACGAACCGCCGGTCTTCTCTTCAAGCCTCCGAACCGCACGAACGACGAGGTTCGCTTCGTTCTCCAAACCCGGCCGTCCGGGAACCGACAGCGTGACGCCCGAACCGCGTTCCGCGATCAGCAATTCGTCGTATATCCCGATTGCCTGGAAGATCGTCTCGATGTCGTGGTACCCGTCCGGTCGACGGCCAAGCACCCGCAAGAAGAGATTGACCTTTGCCGGACATCGGACTCGAAGCGATCGAGCGCTCACCTTCTCCCCTTTTCGACGTGAGTTCACGAGCGGCCGTGACTCGAGCCAAGGTCGCGGCCTGTGCTATAGTTGTGATCCATTCGCCGGACACGGTCAACCGGAAAGAGCGCGGACATCGTCACGCGCCGCCCCCCATCGCAGAGAATAATCGAGCAATGCTATGACAAATCACCAAAGTCCTTCTCGTGAATTGACTCTCGCTATCGGCGATTTGAACGTGCGTCTCATCGAACCGACTTCCGCGGACGAGCCGACCGATCGGATATCCTTTTGGTGGAGCGTGACGTCGTCCTCGACAGCGCTTGCAGAGGATCTCCGAAGCATGGGGGATCTCACGGGAACGCGGGTCCTCGAACTCGGGTGCGGACTGGGACTCGCGGGAATCGTCGCCGCGATGGGAGGCGCTCACGCGGTCTTTTCCGACTATGTTCCCGAGAGCTTGGAGCACGCTCGGGCAAACGCGCGGCTCAACGACGTCCCCGCCCGAAGAACGGAGTTCCGCATCCTCGACTGGGAAGATCCCGGCGCCCTCCCCCGATTCGACCTGATCGTCGGATCGGAAATCCTCTACGAATACTACTTCCACGGGTCGCTCATCAGCCTCATGGAGTCCGCGCTCGAACCCGACGGGCGGATCGTTCTCGCGGACCGTAAGCGCCTCGCTGTCTCCCGGTTCATCGGGCGGATGACCTCCCGGGGATTCGAGTGCTTGGAATCGTCAAGAATCATCAATCGGGGCGGCTTCCCCCGGCAGGAGATAACCATCTTCAGACTGAAGCGAGCGACATAAGGCCGAAGTCGAATCGAGGAGATCCCCTTTTCTCAACAACTTCCGACTTTGCGGCTCGAGCGATCAGGTCTTCGGTTGTGGAAGGAACCCGGTGCGTGCGCCATGTGGACGAACCTCAAGCGACAAATCCTGCTCATCGCGTTCGTGGTCGTCAGCGCTGTGCCGATCGTGATCTGCTCCGAGAAGAGCTACTGGTATTGCTCGGGATTCGGAGTCTTCGCGGTCGCCGCGTACTACTCGGCTGCGGTCTTCTTCGGACTGTGGGCTATTCAAGTGTATCGCGTCGACCGGTTTGCGCCGCTGTTCCTGTGCGCAACGCTGTTCGGCGTGCTGGTGGAAGGGCTCATGACCCCGATCGTGTACGAGGGAGGACCGCTTGATCCGATCATGGTGATCTGGACATCGATCGCCTGGCACGGGCTTCTAAGCTTCATACTCTTCTGGCGCTTCTTTCGGAAATGCCTGCTGCGGGGCGAGACGCGGAAGGTTGCGATTGCGTCCGCGCTGTTCGGCGCCTTCCTCGGATTCTGGTCGCTCATCTATTATCTGCCGGATATCGTCTTCATCGGCGATGAACACGCTCGATTACTCGGGGAGGATCTCACCCACCGGTTCAAAGCGGCCGTGGAACGGGGCGGGGATGTTCAGGCGCTCCTCGGCGAGGTCTCGCCTGACAAGCGAGCCGTCATGGAATCAGCGCTCGCGTGCCACGAATGGCCCATCTGGAAATACGCCCTCTGGACGCTCGTCATGACCGCGTGGCTCGCCGGCGCGCATTACCTCCTCGGATACCTGTGGCCGACCGAATTCCTGCCGTCCAAAGCGCTCGTGATTACAGCCGGAGCGGCGCTCATCCTTTTCTCGCTGAATTGGCTGCCGGCAGTGCCGTGGGCGCCGATCAAGCTTGCTGTCGTGCTCACGATCGTCCTCCTGCCGCTTCGGAAATACAAACGAACCGCGGCCGGACCGACCGTCTTCGAACAACTCCAGGGTAAGATCGATCCTCGAAACCTCCGGCCGTTCCTCCTGCTGCCCGTCGCCGCGACCTTCGTCTATGCGCTCCACGGACTCGGCCTCTTCTCCGAGACCTTCATCCGAAACTGGATCTCCGAAGTGATGAAGCTCATACTGATCGCCGCGGGAACCGCAGTCTTCCTCTGGTCGATCGCCCGAACGATCCGGCCGCGCTCTTGACCTTTAAGCCGGAATCATTGATAAACTCTTGCCGGGAGCCGGAAAATGGAAAAGGCCAAGATGAGCCGCGACGCCGTTCAATGGGCGTACGACAAATACATCGCAGCTGATCCCGAGGAAGAGGCCCTTTAACGGGAAGATGCGGATAAAGGCGAACATAGCGCAGGCCGTCTACGAGCTCAGGAATCATGCGGGTCTTTCCAGGAAGCGGCCGGCCGAGCCGGCCGGATTGGCGGAGTCGGTCATCGAGGACGTCGAAGAAGCCGATTACGAAGGAGATTTCCTCGGGATTGCTTCTAAGATCGCGGCCGCCCCGGGGCACAGATTGGAATTGCGTTTCGTTTCGCCGGACGTCGGAGAATCGGCCGGAACACCGGTCTGAGAGCGGTCAGTTCATAGGCCGCTCGAGCGCTCATCACCCATACTTACAAGTCCGAATGCCCGTCCGGCGCAGCGAAGCAATCCCATCGCGATGGGCCTACGACCAACTCTGAGATTGCTTCGTCGCTCCGCTCCTCGCAATGACGGACGCTTTCCTGAGCCTCGACGCACGAAGCGTCCACATGTGTCGAACGCGCGGCCCCCCCGAAACCGACCGCCGGCAGAAAAAGCCGCTCCTGCTCAGCTCGTTTGTCATAGCCGTGGCGCTGACCCGGGGACGCGCTGTCCTCACCGGTGAAGGCCCTTCGCCGAGCCCGATACCAACCGCCGCGCATTCTCCAGCGAAAGGGGTGTCCCCGGCCGAATGCACTCACGCTTGAGCGTCCCGTGCCGGCACTCGATCTTGCCGTTGCTCTGCGGATAGTACGGGGAAGTCCTGACATGAGTCATATCGCAGATACGCAGGAACTCCTTGAAATCCTTGGCGATGAACTGCGGGCCATTGTCCGAGATGATCCGCGGTTTGGCCTCCGGATATTTCTCATGCGCCCTCTGGATGATGATCTCCACGTCTCGCTCGGT